>DMOI01000058.1 GCA_003452395.1 Clostridiales bacterium | reverse complement strand
CTGAGCGATAGGATAATAACAATAAAACCATACGATGCCGTTGATGCAGCAGAAGCGGATGCAAACAGGAAAATATACGGAAGTAATAGCTGGCTCAAAAGTAACATAAGAGAATGGCTAAACAGCACAGCGGGAGCAAATAGTGTAGCATATAGCACACAAAAACCAGACGCAGCACATGTATGGGTAGATGGAACAGCAGTAAACCCGTATGACACAGAAGCAGGGTTCCTAAACACAAATAACTTTACAGCAACAGAGACAGGAAAAATACTATCAGTACCAAACAAAAGCATAATAGATTTTAATACAGATGCACCAGCAGATGGAGGAAGTGTAGAGCATGGATATGTAACTACAGGAGTAGATGAATCGGTAGCAGCAGGAACAAACTACAGCACAGCATACTATAAAAACACAACAGACAAAGTATTCCTACCAAGTCTAGGAG
The DNA here is from genome assembly GCA_003452395.1 of Clostridiales bacterium. Taxonomy (GTDB): domain Bacteria; phylum Bacillota; class Clostridia; order Lachnospirales; family UBA12420; genus UBA12420. The sequence goes on along the minus strand of DMOI01000058.1, from coordinate 61,398 downwards.
AACTAGCAACATATGTAGATGGAGAGACAAGTCTAGGAACAGATTACCAAATAGCATATACAACACAGCAAGCGAGAGACCAAAGTAACTATGCAAGTGACCCAGCAAATGATACAACAGCATGGTACTACTGGACGAGGGACGCATATACAGCCAACTCGTACAGCGTCCGTTACGTGAGCACGGGTGGCACGGTCGTCTACGGCAGCGCTTGGTACGGGAGCAGCGGGGTGCGCCCAGCTTTGTACTTAAGCGAGTCGAGTATGACGTTAGATGGAGCGAGCGGGCTCAGTGCGGAGAACGCAATGACGATAACGTGGAACTAAAGGCGTGGTAATAATGTAGATAAGCACAAGCCGTGTAATTAACGGCGTACACGATAACGAGCTTCAAATATAAAAGCCCTAGATGGGCTTTTATATTTGGTATAAGTTTTATTTTTAGGGAGTGGAAAGTGTGAGGGGAGATGCTTTTTTGATATTTGCGCCGTAAGGCGCCGGCTATGTACGGCTTGAAAGTAAGGTAACTAGAATTGGTTAGCAGGAATGAACGAGTTCATTTAAATGTTTAATATATACAATTTTACTTACCCACCTCTGAATTTACGGTGATACAATAAAAAAAACAAATATTTTTAAAAATCATATTGACAACTGTCGAAAATTGTTGTATTATAATCTTGCCACTTAAAAGCCAAACTTATTATCTTTAGTATTGTGTGTGAATGGAAACAATCACCACAAAAAAGAAGAAGTCCGAAAGGACTTCTTCTTTTTTTGTATGGTTAAAACTGTTCAATCATATCTATTCCTAAAATACTCATACCATTTTCAACCACTTGTTTAATAGCAGAAACTAAGGCTAATCGTGCTGTTCTTATCTCCAAATCATCTATATTTATGATTTGATATTCGTGGTAATACGTTGAGAACTTTTTCATAATTTTGTAAATATGGTTCGTTATATACTTAGCCTCGAAATCTTCGGAAGTTTTTTCAATTACTTTTTTAAATAACAGAATATCTTTTGCAAGAGAATACTCAGAAGTAAGTGTTAATTTTGAAAAATTTATCTGTGCATCTGCAAATTTAAATTCAGATTTTCGTATTAGAGAACAAATTCTAGCATAATTATACATAATATAAACAGCAGAATCACCCTCGAACCTTAAAGCTGAATCCCAATCAAAATTTACGGTTCTTTCTCGAGATGTTTTTAGTATTGTATACTTCATTGAACCATATCCAATTTTTTTGGCAGTTTCAAGTGATATATCTTGATTGTTTTCTTTACTGTTTTTGATTGCCATATCTATCGATTCCCTCATGAAATCTTCTAGTAAAACAACTTTGCCTTGACGAGTAGACATCTTTTCACTATTTAACAAAACATAAGCATAATGAACAATCTGAGGAGCTTTGTAACCTAATATGTCTAGGGCTGCCCTTATTTGCATAAAATAGACCTTCTGATCTTCACCAAGCAAAATTACATTGTTTTCAGAGGATTCATTAATTTTATCTATAGAGTATGCAATATCTCTTAATGAATACAAGGAAGTCTTGTCACCTCTTGTAAGAACAATAACAGGAGATTCTAAAGGAATGTCAAAGCCTTCTAAATTTAAGACGCATCTATTATCTGCATCTATAAACATCTTTCCAGTCTTTTCAAACTTCTGTAGAATATCATTTGTTGTATTATTCCAAATATATTCAGATTCATATTGAAACTTATCATAATAAATGCCTAATTCATTAAATGCTGATACCTGACCTGTAACGCATATGTCTACAACTTTTTTAAATTTGTTTTTCACTTCGATATCATTATTCTCAAGTAAATTTAAATAATTGAAAACTCTTTCTTCTAGAGATGGGTCTTCTTTTACTTTTTCATTAATATCAATGTAAATTTTTAGAATCTCTTTGAAGGAAACATCGGGATTATTTAGTTCATCCATTGCTAAGACTAACATAGCAATTTGTTTGCCGATATCATTGACAAAGTAATGAACATTGACATTATAGCCTTCGAATCTAAAAAGTCTAACAATCATATCACCGATTAGTGCATTCCTAGCTCGACCTATATGTGCAGGCGAGTTTGGATTTAGACTAGTGTGTTCTATTAATGCATTTTTTCCAATTCCAACCAGAGAAGATCCGTATTTAGAGCCACATTTTCTAACATCACTAATAGCACTAGATATTATAGGCATTTTTTTGAGAAAAAAATTTAAATACGAGCCTGCGATTTCGATTTTATCAATATATTCGTTTGAAATGAAAAGTTCTTTCAATTCAATTGCAATATCGTTAGGGTTCTTTTTTAAAGCTTTTGAAAACTGAAAGCAAGGAATTGCAATATCTCCCATAGTTTCTTCGGGTGGAATTTCTATTATCACACTTTCAACATTAATATAATTTTTAATAATATCTTCTATAATAGTATAGTATTGTTTCATAAGTTACCTCCAAAAATTAAATTTATTTTATAACAGTATATCAAAAATATTCCAAAAAATCAAGGCTGAAAAATTAATCCTTGATTTTCTTGGTAAATAAGTGTAAAATGAACATGTAAATTAATTTAAGGGATGTGAATTCATGTACAATATAGGTATTGACATTGGGGGAAGCAAGATTGCTGTAGGTATTGTTGATGAAAGTGGCAATATTGTATATAAAGATCAGATACATAATGACAGTAAGATATCTAGTGAAAGAGAAATAAAAAATATTCTTAAAGAGATTAAAAACGTTATATTAAGTTATAATTTAGATTATTCAGATATAAACTCTATAGGTGTAAGTTTTCCAGGTAAGGTAAGTAAAGAAGGAATTGAAATTGCACCTAATATATCTATGACAAATATAAATTTAGCTAAAAGACTTTCAAGATACATACAGATACCTATTTATGTAGAAAATGATGGTAACTGTGCAGCAGTTGCAGAGTACGTTCATGGGTGTTTACAAGGAACCAAGGATTCCATATGTGTAACACTAGGTACAGGCTTTGGTGGTGGTATAATAATAGATGGGAAATTATATACAGGTGCAAACGGCGGTGCAGCGGAGTTTGGTCACCAAGTGATAATAATGGATGGGCGAGAATGTGGATGTGGAAGGCATGGCTGCCTTGAAGCATATGCACCAACAGGGGCATGGGTGAATAGAATAAAAGAACAGTTAGAAGAAAATAAAAGTTCAAAGATATATGAGTTAATAAAAGGTGATATTGATAAAGTTAATGCAAAGACAATATTTAAAGCAATAGATGCGGGTGATGAATTTGCTATTGGATCTTTGAAGGAGCATCTAAGGTATGTGGCAATAGGCATAATAAATTTATTTCAAATTTTTGAGCCAGAGGTAATAGCAATAGGTGGGGGAATATCGGGTGCAAAAGAAAAATTTTTAAATCCGCTTTTAGATGAGATTGATAAGCAGATGAAAAAATGTATCTTTGGTTTGGATGGTACCAAAATAAAGCTAGCAGAGCTTGGAAATGATGCGGGAATAATAGGAGCGGCAGAGCTATATAGATTTAAATAAATATCTAATGCGCAACTGTTCATATTTAAAAGCATACGCTAATATAATTAATATAGAAAATTATAAGAATAGCAGAAAGGAAGAGACCATGAATATAAAAAATATTATAGAAAAATTAAAAGAAAAAGTTGAGGAGAGAAATATATTAAAAGATGAGATATTAGCAGATCATACCACATACAAAATAGGTGGACCTGCAGATATATTTGTAGTACCTCAAAATAAGGAGGAGTTAATTCATAGTGTGAAGGTGTGTAGGGAAAATAATGCAGAATACGTGATATTGGGTAGAGGAAGTAATATTCTTGTATCAGACAATGGTTTTAGGGGAGTAGTCATAAATACGGGAGATAATTATTCAAAAATAGAAATAACTGATGATGAAATATATGCCGAAGCAGGTGCAGGACTCATAAATGTGTCATATAAAGCCTATGATAGCTCGCTCGTCGGGCTCGAATTTGCGTGTGGTATACCCGGGACTATTGGTGGGGCTGTATGCATGAATGCAGGGGCATATGGTGGAGATATGAAGCAAATAGTTACAGAAGTAGAGGTAATAGATGAGAAAAATGAAATTAGCATAATAAATAATGACCAGATGCAATTTGCATATAGGCATAGCATAGTGCAAGAAAAAGGGTATATTGTATTGTCGGTTAAAATGAAACTTATTAAAGGAAACAAAGAAGAGATAAAAGTGATAAGAGAAAGGCTAAAGGTCCACAGGATTAAAGGTCAACCACTTGATATGCCAAGTGCCGGGAGTGTGTTTATAAGACCAGATGGTAACTTTCCAGGGAAGATGATAGAGGACTTAGGTCTTAAGGGATATACTATAGGAGGCGCACAAGTATCTGAAAAACATGCTAACTTTATAGTGAATATTGGTAATGCAAAGGCAACCGATGTACTCGAACTAATAGAATACGTGAATAGCGAACTAGAAAAAGGATATGGAATGAAATTAGGAGTGGAAATAAAGACATTAGGAAAAATGTAAAAAACAATTTTTATAACACAACCTTTTTGATAATATTAAAAGGTTGTGTTTTTTATTGCATTTTTACTTTACTAATCAACATAAAATATGTATAATGTATTCTGTATTAAAATAAAATTAATATTAGGGCATAAGATACCGAAAAAGAAAGGAATGAGTGAAATTTGGAAAAGCTAATTATTAATGGTGGAAGAAAACTTGTTGGAGAAATAAATGTAAATGGTGGTAAGAATGCAGCTGTCGCTATAATACCTGCAGTACTTCTAGCGAGTGAGGAAACTGAAATAAAAAATTTGCCTCATATAAGTGACACCAAATTACTTGTAGACATATTAAAGAAAATGGGTGTTAAGTGTGAATTTATAGGAGATGTACTAAGAGTAACAAATACACAGGTAAATGATTATAAATTTGATTTTGATGAAGTAAGTAAGATGAGAGCTTCATATTATTTTATTGGAGCTTTGCTTGGAAAATATAAAAAAGCAGAGTTGCCACTTCCTGGTGGATGTAATCTTGGGAGTAGACCAATAGATCAACACATAAAAGCTTTTGAATTATTGGGAGCAACGGTAAAGATAGAGCATGGTATAATAAAAGTTGAGGCAGAGAAGTTAGTAGGTACTAAGATATATTTGGATGTTATTAGTGTTGGTGCGACTATCAATACGATGCTTGCAGCTGTTTTGGCGGAAGGTGAAACAATAATAGAGAATGCAGCTAAAGAACCACATGTAGTTGATTTAGCTGACTTTCTAAATAAAATGGGTGCGAAAGTACAAGGAGCAGGAACAGATGTAATAGTAGTTGAAGGAGTAAAAAAACTAGATGGTTGCACACATGTAGTGATACCAGATCAGATTGAGGCAGGCACATATATGGTTGCAGCGGCTATAACTGGTGGAGATGTAACTATAAAAAATGTAGACCCAAAGCATATGGAGTCAATAACTGCAAAACTAAAAGAGGCAAATGTTGAAGTAATAGAAATAGGGAATACTATAAGAATAGTGGGAAAAGATGATTTGGTAAGCATGAACGTAAAAACCTTACCATATCCGGGTTTTCCAACAGATATGCAATCTCAAATGGGAGCACTCTTATCTATAGCAAAAGGTACGAGCATGATAACTGAAACAATATGGGCAAACCGATTTAGATACACTGATGGATTAAATAGAATGGGAGCAAAAATAAAATCAGAAGGAAGCGTAGCAGTGATAAAAGGGGTCGATAAACTGACAGGTGCTAAAGTAACTGCTCCTGATCTTCGTGGAGGAGTAGCCCTTGTACTTGCTGGACTTGTAGCAGAAGGAGTAACGGAGATATCTAATATTGAACATATAGATAGAGGATACGAAGAAATAGAGGAAAAGCTAAATAGTCTTGGGGCAAGTATAAAAAGGATTGAAGAATGAAAATAACAATAATAACAGTAGGCAAGATAAAAGAGAAATATTTTGAGGATGCAATAAGTGAATATAGGAAAAGATTAAGTAAATACTGCAGCTTGGATTTTATAGAGGTGCAGGATGAGAAAGCACCCGAGAGTATGAGTCGAAAAGAAGAAGAAAATGTAAAGGAAAAAGAAGGTAAGAGAATACTTAAAGGCATAAAGGAAAAGGACTATGTTATAGCACTTGATATAAAGGGTGAACAGAAAACATCAGAAGAACTAGCAGAATTTATAGAAGGTTTAGCTGTGCAGGGTAAAAGTGATTTGACATTTGTAATAGGTGGGTCGCTAGGTATATCAAAAGAAGTGTTGGATAGGGCTGACTATAGGTTGAGTTTTTCGAAGATGACGTTTCCACATCAATTGATGAAGGTTGTATTGCTTGAACAGGTTTATAGAAGCTTTAGGATTATAAAAGGTGAACCTTATCATAAATAGATATATACCAATTATTTCAGTAATAAAGGATGTTAATACACATCCTTTATTTGTTTTTGCAAAAAATGTTTACAACTACATTAGTAAAGTGATATAATTATTTTACATAATTTATAAGTGCAAATAAAGATCTTTTGCAGGGTAGATGCCAATGTATCTGTCTATAAGCAATTGAGATAAGGATAAAATATGAAAAACATAGAAAAAATACAGGGAACAATTGAAAGTATAATATTTAAAAATAATGATAATGGATATGCTGTATGTAGACTTTTATGTGACGGGGCAAAGGATGGCATTATTTGTGTTGGAAACATTGCGGATGTGACGGTTGGAGAGACAGTAGAAGTTGAGGGATGTTATGATGAACACGGGAAATATGGAAGTCAGTTTAAGGTAGTAAATTATCAAAAAACCATCCCAAGTTCAAGGGAAGGAATGGTTAAATATCTAGGATCAGGTGTTATAACGGGAATAGGTGAAAGGCTGGCTGAGAGGATAGTTGACAAATTTGGAGATGACACATTTCGCGTAATAGAGTCTGATTATTTAAAATTATCAACTGTGAAAGGTATTAGTCTTGTAAAAGCTAAAGAAATAAGTATAACTTTTGCTAAGCAGGCAGAGATAAGACAAGTAATTATGTACCTTTCAAAGTACGACATTAGCACTAACTTGGCTATAAAAATACATGAAATTTATAAAGAAAACACAATAAAAGTTATAGAGAAAAATCCATATTCTCTTATAAAAGATATACGTGGTATAGGTTTTATACAAGCAGATGCAATTGCACAAAGAATGGGTATAGTAAGTAATGACGTAAATAGGGTAGCAGCGTGCATTGTATATACATTGTCAGATGTCATAATGAGTGGGCACACGTATTTACCAAGAACTACTCTAGTTGATATAATAACCAACACGTTGATGGTAGATAGTAATTTGATTGATAATGCATTGATGAATTTACATATAAAAAGAGAAATATATACAGATACGATAAATGGCGAAAAAGTAGTATATCTTGAATGGCTTTATATGGCTGAATGTGTAGTGGCGAGTAAAATAAAGGAACTATCAGGTGAAGAAAAAGGTATAGAGAAAAATGTACTAAACAAAAAGATAGAAGGACTTGAAAAAAATAAGAATATAAAATTAGCACAAAAGCAAAAGCAAGCTATACATGAGGTTGTGAAAAATAGATTAACTGTAATAACAGGTGGACCAGGGACCGGGAAAACTACACTTATAAACTTTGTACTTGATATACTACAGGAAGAAAAGAAAGTAGTAGTTCTCGCTGCACCTACTGGAAGAGCAGCCAAAAGGATGACAGAAGCTACGGGTATAGATTCCCAAACAATACATAGATTGCTTGAAGTTAAAGTAATAGACGAAGATAGGGAATATCAAAGATTTCAAAAATGCGAGTCAAATCCGATTGAAGCCGATGTAGTTATAGTTGATGAGGTGTCCATGCTTGATATATACATAGCCAGCAGTTTGCTTCGCGCGATTATGGGTGGGAGCAAAGTAATATTTGTCGGTGACCATAATCAACTTCCACCAGTAGGGCCGGGCAATTTTCTAAAAGATCTAATAAATAGTGGAACGGTACCTGTAGTAGAACTTAAAGAAATATTTAGACAATCAAAAGATAGCCATATTGCCATATATGCGCGTGATGTGAACGAAGGAAATCACCTCTGTATTACGGAAAAATCTACGGATTTTTTCTTTATAAAAAGAAATACGAGTGATGGAGTTATCCAGATGATGAAGGAACTCATAGAAAAGAGGCTACCATCGCATCTAGGTTGTGAGACGAAAGATATACAAATACTCACTCCAATGAAAAAGGGATTATTAGGCACAGAAAATTTAAACACAGTATTTCAGGATGTAGTTAATCCAAAGGATAAAAATAAAAAAGAAAAAGAATTTTCAAAGAAGAAATTCAGAGCTAATGACAAGGTAATGCAGATAAAGAATAATTATAAGCTTGAATGGGAGAAATTTGGGTGTGAGGGTAAGGTCATAGAGGGACAAGGCGTATTTAATGGAGAACAAGGAGAGATACTGGATATAAATGACGATGGAAGTGTGAAGATAATATTTGATGATAACAAAATAGCAGATTATTCAGGAATGAGCATGGATGAGATAGAACTATCATATGCCATGACGATACACAAATCACAAGGAAGCGAATATCCTGTTGTCATAATACCACTATTATCAGGGCCAGATGTGCTGTTTACTAGGAATTTGTTGTATACGGCTATTACAAGAGCGAAAAGAATGCTTGTTATTGTTGGTAGTGTTGAAGCGATGAACAGGATGATAGATAATAATAGAATAGAGAGTAGGTACTCTGGGTTATGTGAGAGATTGGGGAGATGAAAAAAGTAATACTTTTGCCCAGTAGCAAGGACTGATCCTGCGGGAAACATAAATGTATAAAATATTAATAATTTTTTAAATTTATATTGACAAAATTAACAACAAGGTATATATTATTGATAACAACAATATTAAACGAGGAGTGGTTATTATGGTGAATATATTATTGAATCAAGCTTTAAAAGAAGTTGAAAAATTAAATAAGGGAGAGGTGTTTTTAGTAAAAGATTTATTTAAAGGATATGAATGGAACAGAATTCCTAAAGAAGACAGATTGCTTCTAGGAAGATTATTTTTAAATGAAATGGAGAAAGAGCATGTAACTGAAATTCAAATACTCGACAAAACTTCATCAAAGCAACAAAAATATAGTAGAGTTTGAGGTGATGCTATATGGATGAAAAAAAGTAGATAAATTTGAAGAAAAGATAAAAATTGATAGAGAGTTAGCTAAATATACTACTATGTCTAATGATAAAATGGTATGTAATACCTGTGGGTATAATGGAATTATGGGAGCAGAACCAATGCTCTCTAAGGGTGAAAACAATGTACTTTTCGTTATACTTATTGTATTTGCTATTGCTACACAAAAGATAGAGGAAATTAATAATTTCGTAGTTGCCATAATAATCTTCGGCATATATTATTACATCAAGAATAAAAAGCATTATTTTTGTATTAAATGTGGACGAAAAATAATGCAAAAATAATAATAGAACGAGGAGAAACATAATGAATAAAAAAAACTGAGGGCTTGTGCTTTTATAGGAGAAACCGATATGTTAGCAATAGAAACTAAAAATATACAAAAATATTATGGTGTAAATCAGATTTTAAGAGATGTGTCATTTCAAATAAATGAGAAAGAAAAAGTAGGTTTTGTTGGGCAAAATGGTTGTGGAAAGACAACTTTGTTTAAGATAATAACAGGGAACGAAGATTATAAGGAAGGGAATTTGACTATAAAGAAGGGGCTTACAGTTGGGTATTTAGATCAGATTCCAAATTATGATGATGGATGCAGAGTGGTGGATGTTTTGAATATGGCTTTTGAATATGTACATAAACTAAGTAAACAGATGAAGGAAATTGAGTGTGAGATGTCTGTTTTGAAGGATAAAGATTTAGAATTAGTGGTTAAAAAATATGCGGATATTCAGAATATGTATGAGGCTAGGGATGGGTATAAAACGGAAGAAAATATAGCGCGGGTGTGTAATGGTTTAGGTTTTGATGAGAAATTTATAAATAAGCATTTTAATAGTTTGAGTGGTGGGGAAAAGACGAAAGTAATTTTGGCGAAGATATTGCTTGAGTCTCCAGATATCCTTTTACTCGATGAGCCAACAAATCATCTTGATATAGATGCGGTTGAATGGCTGGAAGATTTTATAAAAGAGTATAGGGGAACTGTTTTAATCATTTCGCATGACAGATATTTTTTAGATAGGGTAATAGAAAAAGTTATAGAGATAGAGCGAGGGGAAGCGGATACATATCAAGGAAACTATACTTATTATATAGAAGAGAAGGAAAGAAGACTACTTGAACAGAGTATGGTGTATAATAATCAACAAAAAGAAATTGGTCAAATGGAAAAGGCGGTACATAGGTTTAAAGATTGGGGCGCGAGAACAGGCGGAGATGCAATGTTTAAGAAAATGCGTAATATGGAAAAACGAATCGAAAGAATGGATAAAATAGAAAAGCCCATACTAAAGCAGAAAAAGATGAAACTAGTACTTAACGAAGCTGCAAGAACTGGTAATGAAGTATTAGAGGTAAAAGATTATGGTAAGAGTTTTTACGATAAACAGTTGTTTGAAAACGCAAATTTGAAACTAATGCATTTAGATAGTGCTGTGCTACTGGGTGGAAATGGTTGTGGAAAATCGACTATTGTGAAAAGCATGTTATATGAGTATATAGAGAAATTGGATGATAAAAAAAGAAGAGATTTTCCATACATACAGGATTTAGAATTATATAAAAAAGATTTTGGAACAATAAAATTAGGGACCAATATAAAGCTTGCATATTTGGATCAAAACATAACCTTTACCTGTGAAGAACATACTGTACTCGAAGAGTTTAGGGAAAATATATATATTGATGAAAAAGAAGCTAGAAACACATTGGCTAAATTTCTGTTTTGTGGGGATGACGTGTTTAAAAAGGTCAAGAGTCTTTCTGGTGGAGAAAAAACTCGGTTAAGACTTGGACAACTAATGCAACAAGACATAAATTTTTTAGTACTTGATGAGCCTACAAATCACCTAGATATTGATTCAAAAGAAGTTTTAGAGCAAACACTTATTGAGTTTGACGGGACTATATTTTTCATATCCCATGACAGGTATTTTATCAATAGAATAGCAAACAAGATATTTGAGGTAAAGGATAAAAAGATAATTTGTTACAATGGGAATTATGATTATTATAGAGGGGAAAAGATAAAACTTAATAAAACAGAAACATCTCAAATATTAAAAAAACAGAAAGAGCAGAAAGATAAAAAGGCATATGATTCAGGAGTAGAAGAAAGAACAAAAGCGACAAAAAAGCAGACCCTAGAAGTAAAAATATATGGACTTGAGAAACAAATAGCAGAGATTGATCACGAAGCTCATAAAAATGGAAATGAATATGAGAAAGTGAAGGAATTATATGACTTGAAAGAAAAAATACAAGTTCAGTTAGATGATTTGATACAGGAATGGTTAAACTATTAAAAATAAGTATAAATTCATATAAATTTATTTTTCTGTTTTTGCTTGCAAAAATTGTAAAAATATGTTATAATAAAAAAATCGTGCGTGAATCGGATAGAAAGTTATCACATGTCTAATGTGATTTTGGAGGAGTTAGGGGTTTTATTTAGAAGCCCCGAGGATGATACCGCTTAAGGTAGGTTCATAGTATTATGGTATAATGCTGTGAACAACGCTAGTAATCTTAATAAAGTTTATTAAGATAATAAACTAGCTCATATTCTGATCGTGGCGAAAAATAAAACGATGTGAGATATATACTCATTATCAAACTTAATGAATCTAAGGAGATAGAAAATGGAAGAAAAAAGAATTGAAGAATTAGGATGTTCACAAGAAATAATGAAGGCAATAAAGGAGATGGGGTTTGAAGCAATGACTCCCATACAATCGCTTTCAATACCTTTAGGATTAGAAGGAAGAGATGTTGTAGGACAAGCACAAACAGGAACAGGGAAGACGGCAGCATTTGGGATACCTATTATAGAAAAAATAGATGTGAAATTGGAAAAGACACAAGCCCTAGTATTATGTCCTACGAGAGAACTTGCAGTACAAGTTGCAGAAGAAATAATTAAAATCGCTAAGTATAAAGTGGGCATTAATGTTCTACCTATATTTGGTGGACAACCAATAGATAGACAAATTAAAGGATTGAAAAAAGGTGTACAAATAGTTATAGGTACTCCTGGTAGAATAATGGACCACTTAAGAAGGAAAACACTTAAGTTTGACAACCTTTCTATGTTTGTACTTGATGAAGCAGATGAAATGTTAAAAATGGGATTTAGAGAAGATATAGAAGAGATATTAAAAGGTGCAAAACCAGAAAGACAAACTATGCTTTTTTCAGCAACTATGCCGAGACAAATAATGGATATTATACACAAATATCAGAAAAATCCACAAATAGTTAGAATAGAGCATAAAGAACTTACAGCACCAAATACAGAACAAAGATATGTAGAAGTAAAGGAAAGAGATAAAGTTGAAGTACTTACTAGACTTATTGATATGTATAACCCAAAGCTTTCTATGGTGTTTTGTAATACAAAAAGAAAAGTTGACGATGTTACAGAACAAATTCAATCAAGAGGATATATGGCTGATAAAATTCATGGAGACATGAAACAAGAATTGAGAAGTAATATATTAAAGAAGTTTAAAAGAGGTACTATAGAAATATTAGTTGCTACCGATGTTGCAGCACGTGGACTTGATATAGACGAAGTTGAGGCAGTTTTCAATTTTGATATGCCTACGCATGAAGAATTTTATGTTCATAGAATAGGTAGAACAGGTCGTGCAGGAAGAGAAGGTAAATCATTTTCTTTAGTAACTTCTAGCGAATTTAATTCACTCAGAAGTATTATGAAATATACAAATAAGAAAATGGAAAGCCACAAAATTCCTACTGCGGGCGATGTAGAAAACCTGAAAACAGAAGCATTTTTAATTGAATTAAAAGAAAAAATAGATAATGAAAATTTAGAAAAATATATTAAAATTGTCGAAGGTCTTATAGAAGATAATTACGCTGCTGCTGAGATAGCTGCTGCATTATTATCTATGAAGCTAGAGCTTCCAATAACTAATAAAGATATCGAAACATTATCGACCTTTAATGAAATGGCAGGAGCAAGAGATTCTAGGGATTCAAGAGATATGGATAGATTGTTCATAAATATAGGAAGAAACAAAGGTATTACTCCAAAAGATGTTGTAGGTGCGATAGCTGATAAAGCGAGAATACAAGGAAAATTTATCGGAGATATTGATATTCATGAAAATTATACGTTTATTGAGATACCTGGAAAATATGCGGAGCAAGTAATTGCGGTAATGCAAGGAAATACTATTAAAGGCGCAACAATAAGCATTGAGAAATCAAGTGGAAAAGGGCAAAGTAAGAAAAGAGGTAGCCGCACTTATGATAGCAGAAGTAAAAGTGGTAGTGAAAGTAGAGGACCAAGAAGAGACGATAGAAGATGGACAAATAAAAAATAAGAATATTGCAAGTTAACGTATAATTCTAAAGATATGAGGGATAATTATATACATAGATATCATATTTTTAGGAGGGTCATATGAATAAAAAAATATTAATTTTAGGAATTTTAGCAGGTTTAGTTGTAATGGTGGTAGCTTGTACAAAGGCTACCGAGGATCAAACAGGGCAGACTGATGGGGAGACAACTCAGGTTATATTTGAAAAGCTTGAAACAGTTCCATCGGAGTTAAAATCATCAATTACTGATGTACAAAAGATGAAAGGCTATGGAGTAATAAAATCCGATGGTGATGAAAAAAATATTTTCATAGGCCTTGGAGAAAAGCCTACAGATGGATATAACGTAGACGTGAAATCTGTGCTGGAGTCAGGTGATAAAGTTGTCATAGAAATAGATGAAATAAAACCTGCTGCAGATGCAAAAGTTACTACAGGCAAGACATATCCGTATATTATATTAAAAGTAAACACAACCATGGAAACTTTTGAAGTAATAGATACAAAGGGTGAAAAGTTTACAGATGTAATTGAAGATACAACTGAAAAAACTGAGGATACTGAAGATAAAAAAGATACTGAGGAAACTAAAACTGAATAATAATTATAGGGGATAATAAATTTAAAGGAATTAAGCATTTGCTTGATTCCTTTAAATTTATTATTATTTTTAACTTTTATATTGATAAAAACAAGATGTTGGTTTATAATAAATGTAGGAATTGGATTCGGTGCTACTAGCACAGAGAAAGGATGGATAAAAGTATGTTTTTCACTAAAAATGTTGGGATAGATTTAGGTACAGCTAATACACTTGTATATTTAGATGGCAAGGGAATTGTTATAAATGAACCGTCAGTTGTGGCAATGGACATAAACACTAAGGAAGTAAAAGCGGTAGGGCTTGAGGCAAAAAACATGATAGGTAGAACACCGGGAAACATAGTTGCAATAAGACCAATGAAAGATGGGGTTATTGCTGACTTTGACACAACACAAGCAATGTTACAATATTTTATAAACAAGGCATATAAGAGGAGCATTTTTACGGCAAAGCCAAGGGTAATAGTATGTATACCGTATGGTGTAACAGAAGTAGAAAAAAGAGCAGTTATAGAAGCAACTATACAGGCAGGTGGAAATGAAAGATCTACGTATCTTATTGAAGAACCGATGGCGGCAGCAATAGGTGCAGGACTCCCTGTAGCACTTCCAATAGGAAGTATGATTGTTGATATAGGTGGGGGAACTTGTGAAGTAGCTGTTATATCGCTAGGTGGTATAGTAACAAGTAAATCTCTTAGAATAGCTGGAGATGCACTTGACGAAAACATAATAAATCATATTAAAAAAGAGTATAACTTAATGATAGGTTACAGAACAGCAGAGGAAATAAAGATAGAAATAGGAGCAGCATATATTGAATCTGATGAGGAAGACTATGCTAAATCTATTAAGGGCAGAGATCTTATAACAGGACTTCCTAAGACAATTACTATATCGTCTTCAGAAGTAAGTAGAGCTATAAAAGATTCTGTAAACGCAATTGTGGATTGTATAAAAGCGACCTTAGAAAAGACTCCTCCAGAACTATCAGCTGATGTAATGGTAAATGGTATTACACTCGCAGGTGGAGGTGCTTTGCTTAGGAATCTAGATGGACTTATAAGTAAGGAAACTGACATGCCAGTATATGTTGCTAAGGATCCATTGACATGTGTTGCTAGAGGTACAGGTCTAACGCTCGAACATATTGATAGTTTAAGAACGGTACTTATTTCACCTAGGAGATAGTGAAATGTGCCAGTGCTATGCACATATCACTATATAACGCAAAGGATGATGCAGGTGTATACAAATAAAAAGAGTCATAAAGGCAAATATATAGTTGTGGGAACAATAATACTAATAATAACGATAGCTATAACAAGTGAAAAAGCAAATTTTGCAACTAATATTACTAGTTATATAACAACGCCAGTGTATAGATTATTTAATGGTATAAATAGTCTTATTGGTGGTTCATTTAACTATATAGCAAGAATAGGAACACTCGAAACAGATAATGAAAAATTGCTAAAAGAGAATGAAAAGTTAAAATATGATAATTTTATACTAAATGAATTTAAAGAAGAAAACAAAGAACTTAGGAATCTTTTAGAGATGTCAGAAAAAGATACGTATCCCGTTGTAACTGGCGCAGGAGTTATAGGTGTTGATCCAAGTAGTTATAGTAAAATCTTTATAATAGATAAAGGTAAAAACAATGGGGTAACTGAAAATATGGTAGTAATAAATTATCAAGGACTTGTAGGTAAGGTAATACAAGTAAATGACATTTCTTCAAAAGTGATGGCAATTACTGATGAGGAAAGTGCGGTTAGCTGTATGTTACAAAGAAGTAAAGAACCGGTAATTCTTAAAGGTGCCAATTTGCAAGATAATGGCGATGTATGTAAGCTTGATTACATAACAACTGATACAGATATTATTGAAGGAGAAGATATAATTACCTCAAATATTAGCGATATTTATCCAGAGGGAATACCTGTGGGAAAAGTAATAAAAATACAAACGGACTCATCTACTCTAGTAAGACAAGTATATGTTAAACCAAATGTTAATTATAGAAGGATAAATAATGTATTACTAATAAAGAATAAATAGATAAAAAGTAGGGATAATGAAAGAATTGTATAAACTGTAGTCTGGAGTTGGTTTTTTGAATAATACAGTAAAAACAGTATTAGGGTTATTCATATTTGCTATAATTAATACAATTTACATAAGATATTTTAATATAATGGGCATTACACCAAATATAAATGCTATAGTTGTTGTACTTATCGGACTTAATATGGGTATGGCAAAAGGTGCGTATTATGGCTTATATTTAGGGCTTTTGATTGATATGATTGTAGGATCGAGTTTAGGACTAAATGCACTTATTTATATGTATATTGGTTATGTTTCAGGAGCACTTGCAAAAAGAATGTATAATGAAAGCATACTTATATCTACAATTGCGATAATCATAGCAGATATTTTTTATAATCTAGTGATATACTGTACACACTATTTACCTAAAGATTATGAATTTATAAAATATTGTATAAGAGTGCTATTACCTGAAGCAATATATACTTTAGGATTATTTTTATGTATATATTATTTGATGGTTTTAATTAGAAAACAAATAAATCAAGGATTATGAAAGAGCAGATAACAGAGAAAGCACATCTTGTATGTGGCGAATGGAGTGGAAAAATATGGACCCTAATATAAAAAAATTACTATCTAATAGAATATATGTTTTTTTGCTTGTAGTTCTTTTTGGTTTTTTAATAATTACAGCAAGGTTATTTACACTACAGATTGTAAAAGGTGAAGAAAATGCAAGAAAATTTGAAATTAGTATTACAAGAGAGATACCAATAAAATCCACTAGAGGCTCGGTGTATGATAGAAATGGCGTGCCCATAGCGGATAATAAAATAGTTTATAACGTTAAGTTTGATAGTAGTAATATCCCAGATAATATTAACGAAGAACTTCTAAGTCTTACAAAGATATTAGAAGAAAATGAACATAGTATAAATGATACTATGCCTATTACAATAGAAAAGCCATATAAATTTTTGTATACGTCAGTGGATAAAGAAAAAAGGTGGAAAAAAGACAATGGACTAAATGAGAATCTCTCTCCAGATGATGTAATTACAGAATATATAAAAAAATTCGATATAGATACAGAAGGATTTACGGATAGGGATATTAGACTTTTAGTGGGTCTTAGAACCGAAATAAATAAAATGAGATATAGGAAATATAACCCAATAGATATAGCGACAGATGTATCTAAAAAAATAATTACAATAATAGAGGAGAATAGTGTAAAGTATCCAGGAGTATATGTAGAAGCAGAACCAATTAGATATTATCCAGATGGAGAAACATTTGCACATATTGTCGGATATGTGGGAAATATAAATAATGAAGAACTAACAGCGTTAAAGGATAAGGGTTATACAGAGTCCAACATATTAGGGAAACTGGGTATAGAAAAAGAAATGGAATCAGAGCTAAGGGGCATAGATGGTGAGAAATATGTTGAGGTAGACAATTTTGGTAGGGTCCTTGAAACGACAAATATGACTGAATCAAAAGCTGGAAATGATGTGTTTTTGACTATAGACGCTAGACTTCAAAAAAAAGCTGAAGAAATACTAAAAAAGAAACTAACAGATATAATTATATCAAGGATTTTTAGTAATAAGCCTGACGAACAAATTTCGGTTGAACAGATATTTACAGCTTTAGTAAAAAATAATGTAATAGATGTAAATAAGATATTAAGTGAGAAAAAAGAGTACCAAAAGAAAATAGCAAGTAGGGTAAAAGAATATAAGAATACTAAGGGGCTTGACAACTCAGAAGTTTTATATGAATTATATAATGAAAAAAAACTATACTATTTAGATATAATAATGTTACTTATAGAACAAGGCAAGATAAATACTACTGACGCCGAAACGAACAATATAAAAGCAGGAAATGTTTCATATCTAGGATTTATAGTAGATAGAATGAGAAAAGGCGAAATAACCCCACAGGATTTAGCTTTTAACCCAGCTACAGGGGCTGTAATAGTTGAAGATGTAAGTACGGGTGAAATATTATCACTTGTAAACTACCCAAGTTATGATAATAATAAATTAGCAAACAATTTCGACTATGAATATTATAAAAAACTTTTAAGCGATACGACCACACCACTTATAAACAGGGCTCTTTCTCAAAGAAAAGCACCAGGATCTATTTTTAAAATGATAACTGCAATTGCTGGACTCGAGGAAAAAGTGATAGGACCCAATGATTATATTTTTGATGAAGGTGAGTTTACAGAAGCAGGAAAACCATATGCAAAGTGTTGGTCATTTAGAGAATCAGAGGGATCAAGTACCCATGCAAAGGTTGATATAAGAAAATCACTAGAAGTGTCATGTAACTATTTTTATTATGAATTATCGTATAGATTAGGGTTTACAGATAATGGAGTTTCAAGAATAGCGACAAAAGGGATAAATACACTTAATAAATATGCAGCAATGTTTGGGTTAAATGAGAAAACAGGAATAGAACTTGGGGAACTTGAATCACTACCACAATTATCAAGTCCTGAAAATAAAGAGAAATCTATTTTAAGATACAATAAAAAAGCAACAGTATACCAGACAAATTGGTATGATGGAGATACAATAAGAAGTGCTATAGGACAAGGATGGAGCAATTTTGCACCTATACATATAGCAAAATATATGTCTACACTCGCAAATGGAGGATATAAATATAAAACATATATAGTAAAAAGTGCACAAACCAGAAAAGGCGAAGAAATTATGAGAAAATCGCCAGTAATAGAAGAAAAACTAAATATTGATCCTAAAAACATAAAAATTGTACATGAAGGCATGTTAGAGGTTACAACTGGTGTACAGGGAACAACAAGAAAGTTTTTTGCTGATTTCCCTATGAAAGTTGCAGCAAAAACCGGTACAGCTCAAGAAGGCACAAAACCTGCCCATGCATGGTTAGTTGCATTTGCACCATATGAAAAACCACAAATTGCGGTAGTAGTTATGATACCATATGGATATGCATCAAGTAATTCAGTTTCAGTTGGCAGAGATGTAATAGCTGAATACTTTAACTTATATAAAGAAGAAATTGGTTACGTGGAAATGGAAAATATTTTAGTTGAATAGATAAATATATTCAAAACGAAAGGAAATAAATCATGAAAAAAGAGAATATCGTGTTATTTAAAGGAACGAAGGATGGTATAATTGTTTTACTTGACAATACAGTAAGTTTTGATATAATAAAGGAACAGTTAGAACAAAAAATTTCCGATGCAAAGGATTTTTTTGGAGGGATAAAAAGCAACATATTTTTAGATGGAAGAGAATTAAATGATGGTGAGGAAAAGGAGTTAGTTTCTATAATATCAAATAAAATGAATGTGAATGTTGAATGTATAAAGAAATTAAATAAAGAAAAAAGACTAAAAGATAAAGATTCATTAATCTTCGAGAATGGATTTGGAGAAATTAATACAAAATTTCATAAGGGAACCCTGCGTTCAGGGCAAAAAGTAATATATGATGGTAGTGTAGTAATACTTGGAGATGTAAATCCAGGTTCTGAAATAACTGCGACAGGGAATATAATAGTACTAGGAGCACTTAAAGGTATAGTGCATGCAGGTTGTCAAGGTGGCAAAGCTTTTGTAACGGCATTAAAAATGAATCCAGTACAACTTAGAATAGGTGATATAATAGGCAGGGCTGCAGACAAAAAAGATAAAAAAACTGAGGCAATTGCAGAACTTGCATATATAGACGATAATATGATATACATTGAACCGATAGATGGAAAAGGACTTAGTAATTTGTAATGTATCACATAATCATGAATTGTGGGTTAATAACAGGGGTGAAATTTTATGGGATCTATAGCGATAAATGTAAATATGTTAGATATAATTGCACTGTGCTTGCTTGTAGCAGCGATGGTTTATTTATATGTTGCATATAGATTCAAAAAAGAAATCAAAAAAGGAATAATTAGAATTTCTAAGGAAATAGATAAGATAGCTGATGATAAACAAGTACGCTCAAACGATGCAAATAAGAACTTGAATCCTGTATATAATGCACTCAAAAAGCTCGAGGTAGCTATAAATAAAAAAAATAAAACAAAAGAAATGATATTTGAAATGGCTCAAACCCTTGCGGTAAATATAGAACTTAAAAATCTTCTAAATGAATTTATAAATAAAGTAATGGAAGCGTCGTTAAGTCAATGGGGAGCATTTTATATACACAATGACGTTACCAATAAGCTGGAGATCAAATCGTCAATTGGATTCTCAAAAAACTTATATAATGAGTTCGATATAGATATTGGTGAAGGATTAGTAGGGCAAGTTGCACAAACAAAAAAGATAAAGATAATTTCTGATATACCTGATGATTCAATTTATTTGTCAAGAACATTTATAGGTAAAATCAAACCCAAAGATCTGATTTTAGTTCCTATAATAACAGGAGAAAAACTAGACGGAATATTAGTTCTTGGAAGCATCTATGGATACAGCGATGATCACGTAATTATACTAAAAGGAATAAGAAGCTATCTTGGTATAGGAATAACTAACGCGATGGCATACGAACGGACTCAGATGTTGTCAAAGGAACTTAAATTTCAAAATGATATAATTCAAAACATGAATAATGACCTAGAAAATAAGGTAATAGAGAGAACAGAGTTTTTAAACAATGTAATAAACAGTATAAAAGACTATTCTATAATATCTACTAGTAAAAACGGCATAATAACCACATGGAATAGAGGAGCAGAGATAATAAACGGCTACTCATCGGATGAGATGATAGGAAAAAACATTTCTATGAATTATTCAGAAAGAGATAGAGAGAATGGAAAAGCAGTAAAGGATTTCAAAATAGCAGAAAAAAATGGAGAATATCTAGAGTACGGATGGAGAAACAAAAAAAGTGGAGAAAGATATTTTGCTGATACAATAATAACACCAATATATGATAATAATAAACAAGTAATCGGGTTTACAAATATAATAAAAGATATAACATCAATAAAGTCAATGGAACAAGCGTTAATGAACGAAAAATTATTTAAAAATAAGATAATGGAATCATTCGAAAGAGCTGTAATACTTATAGATACAGCAGGGATAATACAGGATATGAATGATAAGCTACTACAAATTACAAATTATCAAAGATTTGATTATTTAGGAAAGTATGTAGCAAAATTGTTTGAAAATGAATACGAGATAGAAGAAAAGTTAAAGATGATTATGAAAGAAGATATAAGAATAAATTGGAATACAAATATAATTATAAAAGATTATGGCACTAGATATGTTAGTATAGAAGCAGAAACAGTGAAAGATAATGAGGGATTTGTAAAGGGTGTAGTGGTCTTTGTAAGAGAATAAAAAGCTTCGGTTGCGAAGCTTTTTATTCTTATGCATGTTTCTAGATTGTCATTGCGAGTAACGAAGCAATCTCATGTTCTTTACTGAGACATATATGTTTTTCAAAAGATATTATTTCTTTTCTTTTTGAAAGACCAAAAAGAAACAAAAAGTCTTTTCTCCCCTAAATCCCCGCTGGGGACTTTACTCGCAGACTTAGCTATTCGAGTAAAGAACGCTCTCACGCGCACGATTGCGAGCAAGGAGCTTCGCAAATTTATTTACAAGATAAAAAATAAAAAAATAAAAAAATAAAAAAATAAAAAAATAAAAAAATAAAAAAATAAAAAAATAAAAAAATAAAAAAATAAAAAAATAAAAGAATAAAAGAATAAAAGAATAAAAGATAAAATAATACAAGATTGTATCTGTTATATCCACTAACAGGTATGTCCCGGCGCTCAGTAATTTTGAGCGGAAAGGGCAGACCGTTAAGAGCTACTAACCAAAAATAAATTAATCTTTTTTCCTAGTCCGCAAACTGTTTGAGTAGAGTGCAGCGAATGCGGAACGAGCGAGTTCTTGCGGCCTATTCCCCAAAGGATGGGGTTAGGGGTTGAGTTTTTTTGTTACTTTTTTTTGAAAAAAAGTAAAGATACTTTAACTAATTAAAAGACAAAAGATTATAAGATAGAACATAAAAACAGATACTCGCAAAGTGAAGTATCTGTTTTTATAGGTTTATTCCTCAACTGCAGTAGTCTCAGTCTCATGAGGTATATTATCTATATCAGTATCTGATGTGTCCTCAGGGGCCGTAGATACAGGTGGTATTTGAGATTCGGGTTGTTCCACTGTATCTGGTATAATAGGCATGTCAGACGTCAGTTTTGGAATTTCATATTTTGCATCCTTGATTTTGCCCCTAGCACTGGCAGAATAAATAGATGTAGGAGGCCTCTTTATATATATTTTCTCTACTTTTAGGTCTGCTGGTGTTTCGGCAGTTGCAAGTTTTCCATTTGAAGAATTTATAGTAACTTTTTTATGAACATCGCATGTGGTCTTAGGTTCTGTTCCTTGAATAAAGTATTCATTTCTTGCGGTAGATCCACGAGGATCATTATCGCAAAGGCCTGAAACAGCTAATTTTCCAGACTCTGTACATATGTTTTCTGTCACTATATTTGAAGGCTTTTTAAAATCTTTATTAGTCCGTTTGGTATGTATACGTTCCATTACTTTAGACCAGAGTGTTTTATGGAAACTAGTAGTACCGCTAGGTAATGTTTCGGGTTTATCGTACCCAGCCCATATACCTGCTGTGTAGTAAGGAGTGTATCCTACAAATAATATATCTTTATTGTCAGATGTAGTACCTGTTTTACCTGCAAGAGGCATACTAATACTTTTAAAATTTGCAGGAGTTCCTGTACCTGAAGTCATAACATCTTTCATTGCACTAGTTAGTAGGTAACAAGTTGACGGTTTTAAGACCTTTCTTTTTACTTGGTGTTCTTCGAGTAGTATGTTACCGTCATGGTCTAGAACCTTGGTATAAAAGATAGGTTCGATGTAAGTACCACCGTTTGCTATGGTAGCGTATCCAGTTGTTAATTCGAGAAGTGAGACACCTTTTGTGAGTCCTCCTAATGCAATACCTGGAGACTTATCTGTGTATGTTTTTTTGTTTATTATTTCCTTATCTATTATAGTTGTAAAACCAAATGCTTTAAGATAGTTAAACGATTTTGTTATACTTATATCCATCAAGGTTTTTACGGCAACTATATTCATAGAATCTCTTATGCCTTCGCGAATAGTTGATAATCCTCTATATGCGTAATCCTGATTACTATACCAATTTTTATATTCCTTATATTGATAAGCCTTTCCAAGGTGGTATGGAATATCATCTACTACAGAAGCTAGAGTATATTTGCCAGAGTCGAGAGCAGGTGCAAAAGAAGCTACAACTTTAAAGGTAGAACCAGGCTGACGTAGACTTTGAGTAGCTCTGTCTAGGTCTCTACTCATATTTTTCTCACCTCTACCACCAACGATGGCTTTTACCTGACCAGTACTTTGTTCAGTTATAACCATAGCCGATTGAGGCTGAGGTATAAGATAGTGGCTATCTTTAACCAGTTCATCATCATCTTTAATTAATTCTGATTTAAAGTTTTCGATAGTTTTTTCTACGGCACTAGTATTTTTTATAATAATACGTTTTTCGTAATGACTCACTTTTTTAGTTGATTTATTTTTAACAGAAAGAGCGTAAACTAATTCATATTTTGCTCCTGCTTTTGGAAAGTTCTTTTCATTTATGTATTCTTCCTCAAGAATTGATTGCATCTTTTGGTCTACGGTTGTGTATATACGAAGTCCCCCACCATAAATAAGATTAATCGCTTGATTCTCATTTAAGCCTTTTTCAGTAACTAAGTCCTTCTTTACTTCACGAATAACTTCATCAACAAAGTAACTGGTATAGCTGTTTTTTTGCTTAGTAACTTGAGCATAGTTGGCAATTCGTAAAAATACATCATCTGCTAATGCTTTGTCATATTCTTCTTTTGAGATTGCCTTTAAGTCAAGCATTTTTTTAAGTATGATATGTTGCCTCTTTTTGGCATTTTCAGGATTACGAGTAGGATCATAGTAAGTAGGATTCTTAGTTATGCCTGCTATAATCGTAGCCTCTGATAGAGAAAGGTCGGATACATCTTTATTAAAATATCTATTAGCGGCAGCCTGAACACCATAACAATTACTGCTACCAAGATTTATGGTATTTAGGTATAATTCTAAAATTTCATTTTTTTCCGATTCTTTTTCTAACTCAAGAGCTAAATATTGTTCCCTAATCTTACGATCGAATTTCTTATCTAAAGTAAGCATGTTGTTACGAATTAACTGTTGGGTAATAGTACTTGCACCTTCGGATAAAGATAGTTTAGTTATATTTGTCCAAACCGCTCGTAGTATACCTTTATAATCTATACCATGATGATCGTAGAACCGCTCATCTTCTATAGAAATAAAAGCTTTTTGTACATACAAGGGTATTTCATCTAATTTAACATAGATTCTATTTTGATCACCATGAAGGCGATATACTTCATTTCCTTTAGTATTATCATATAAGATCGTAGTGTAACCTTTTGGAGTAACCATAATAGAATCTATGTTAGGCGAAGTATTTATAACGTAGACTATATAACCTCCAACTCCTCCAGCGATAGCAAAAAAAACAAGAAATAAAAAAATAACAGAGATAGAAAAGAATAGTTTTCCTTTTTTTACTCGTTTGACTTTTCTATTAGAATAATTATTATTAAGCATATTTACATCCTCCTATTTTATAACGGTTGATATATATTATATCAAATATTCTTCTCAAAATAAAGCATATTTTAGTAAAAAAATAAAATTACATTTTTAAATGTTAAAGTGTCCCTAATGTAGCACAAAACAAACAAAAAAAAGGAATAATGTTTAGAAAAATATTATTATATGTTGAAGAGAGCTTTGATATAAGAAAAAAGTATAAGATTGAATTAAATGCGTAATGTTCATAATAAACTGTAATATGTTTAAAGCTACACACTGTTTGATTACAAAAACATACACTTAATTTAAACTTTGTAGAATAGTGTAACATTTTATGATAATGTAAATGTATAGTTGTGAGGACTGAGAAAGAAATTGGTTTATGGAGAAATCTAATATAAAGAACGGAAAAATCTAAAAATATACTGATTCACAGATAGTGGGCTAAAAAATAAGGAGGCGTGTAATGTGAATATACTAAACATAGTTGTTGCAGATATAGATAAAGAATATAGAGAATCATTAGTAGAATATATGATGGAAAATGAAAATGAAAGAATTCAAGTAGTATCATTTAGTAATAAAGAACTACTAGAGAACTACGTACTAAGTAAAGGTAGTAAAATAGATATGCTTGTCGCAGATGTAAGCTTTATGAATGAAAGAGTCTTGATGGGAATAAAAAATTACGTAATATTAACCGAAAAGAATATTAAAGATGAACTGATAAATTATGATTGTATCTTCAAGTACCAATCAGGAAAAACAATTGTAAATATGATATTTGATTATTATTATGCAAGTACTGATAATAGCAAGCAAAGTGATAGTAAAAAAAGTAATATATACGCAGTTTACTCGATATGTGATAGTAAATTAAAGACAGAAGGGGCCATGAATACATGTATGAGCTATTTAGAAAAGGGCAAAAAGGTGCTTTATGTATCATTTGATTCTTTTGCATTGGTTGATATATATAATAAAAATAGTGAAAAAGGATTATCAAATATTTTATTCGAATTAAAAGACAAAGAGAATATTGAAAAAATTAGAGAATATATAACTAAAGATAGGGAAAAGGATATAGATTTTTTAGCACCATTTCAAAATTTTCTAGAATACTATGAGTTAACTTCTAAGGATGTAAATAAAATTATAAACATTTTATACGAGCTTACAGAATACGATTGTATTGTAATTGAACTAGCACTAGATTTTGGAGAGGTGACTCGTACAGTGCTCGAAAGAGCAGATGAAAAGTTTATGATATATAATGCAACCAATCAAGAGAAAATGAATAAGTTTAAGAATGATTTGAAACAGGATAATAAAAGTAGAGAGTTGCTAAAAAGTATGGAGTTTATTTCTGAAAAAGCACAGCTTGCGAATATAATAGAAAGGGTAGAGAGGGTATGACAGAAATCGTAAGTATTATAAAACATGAAGTATCCCAAATACTTGATAGCAACATAGACCTAAATGAACTCGAAATACTTGAAATAATAAAAAACAGGGTTTTTGAAAAAAGCAAAGAGGTTTACATAAAAGCTGAAGAAAAGTCGCATATTGTAGAGCAAATATATAATTCTTTAAAAAAGCTCGATGTTTTACAACCGTATATAGAAGATCCAGAAATATCGGAGATAATGATAAATGGGCCAGAAAGCTGTTTTATAGAAAAGAACAGGGGTATTACGAAAGTTAATATTAATTTTGAAGATAATGGCAAACTAGAATACATAATCCAAAAAATAGTGTCAAAGGTAAACAGGGTGGTGAACGAAGCGAACCCTATAGTGGATGCTAGACTTGAAGATGGCTCGAGAGTGAGTGTAGTAATGCCGCCCATAGCTTTAAATGGTCCAATACTAACAATAAGGAAATTTGCAGCGAAAGGGATGAATATTGAACAGCTTATCAAAATGGATACAATAACTGAGGAGGCTGCAAGATTTTTAGAAAAGCTAGTAAAAGCAAGATACAATATATTTATTTCAGGTGGTACAAGCAGTGGTAAAACCACATTTTTAAACGCACTATCTGATTTTATACCTAAGGACGAGAGGATAATAACTATAGAAGATTCAGCAGAGCTTAGAATAAATGGTATAGATAATATTGTAAAGTTAGAAACAAGAAATAAAAACGTAGAAGGAAAAGGGGAAATAACAATAAAAGATTTGATAAGGACAAGTCTCAGAATGAGACCAGATAGGGTAATTGTAGGCGAAGTAAGAGGAGCAGAAACACTAGACATGCTGCAAGCGATGAATACAGGGCATGATGGCTCACTTTCAACAGGACACGCAAATTCTACAAGGGATGCATTAACAAGGCTAGAAACTATGGTTCTTATGGGTGTAGAGATGCCAATTGTAGCGATAAAACAGCAAATATCCTCCGCTATTGATATAATAATTCATATTGCGAAGCTAAAAGATAAATCAAGGAGAGTTCTAGAAATATCGGAAGTAAAGGGATTTGAAAATGGAGAAATAGCTATAAATAAGTTATACGCATATAATTTTGATGAAAATGGAATGGGTAAATTATTAAAACAAGGTGAGCTTATAGATGACTTTAAGATGAGGATGAATGGGGAATGAGATTATGACTAACTATAATACATACATTATGACCAAGGTAGAGAAAGTAAGATGTTTAGTTCTTGCGTATATTTTTATTTTCGCTGTCTCGTATTTATTTTATGCAAATATAGTTATATCTTTATTGTTTTCTTGTTCTGCATATATGTACTTAAAGATTAAGACCAAGCAAATGATTATGAAAAGAAAAAGGCAGTTATTGTTAGAGTTTAAAGATGCAATATACTTGCTTTCAACTTCGCTTTCGGCGGGGTATTCTGTAGAGAATGCATTTAAGAAAACTTTAGAGGCACTCAGAGATTTATATCAAGGACAGGAAACATTAATAATAAAAGAGTTAGAAACGATTGTACAGCAAACAGGTTTAAACAAAAGTATTAGTACCCTTTTACTAAGCTTCTCTAAAAGGGCAGAGATAGAGGATATAACAAATTTTGTAGATGTTTTTATAACGTGTGAGAACATAGGTGGAAACCTAAATGAAGTTATAAAAACCACAAGTAATATAATAAGTGAAAAGATTGAGGTTGAAGAAGAAATTGGGATATTAGTGACCCAGAAAAAGATGGAGCAAAAGGTTATAAGCATAATACCTATTTGCATTATGCTGATTTTATCTCTAACAGCAAGTGATTACTTGACACCGTTACACAATAGTTTTGCAGGGTATGTTGTTGTAACAGTTGCACTAACCACGATTTTTACAGCAAGTATAGTTGCAAAAAAGATTATGGATATAAAAGTCTGAAAAGAATAATGTAAATCCTTATAACTGAAAAGTTTGTATCAACTTTCAACTCTCAACTTACCAAGGGGGTGCATTATGTATCAAATATTTATAAAACTAGCCCAAAAGACATTAAATAAGATTGATAATAATTATAAGAGTATTATATATAAAAAAATAAGCCTAAAGTATAATAAATTATATCCTATAAAAGAGGCACAAGATTATACAGAAAAATTTGTAGAAAAGGCTGTTGCAAATGCATATATTGGATGTTTGTGTTTAACAGTTATATTATTAATTGCTACACCGACCACTAAGCTGAAAGAAACAAATTTAAAAATAAAAGATAATAAAATAGAGAAACAAGAATTTAAACAAGGCATTGCATCAAGTTTTCTAGAAGCAACAATAAAAAGTGAAAATTATGAGGAGAAAGGGATATACAAAATAAATATAGGAGAGAAGACGCCAACAGACGAGCAAGTTGTAAGCCGAATTATAAGTATATTAGATGAGGATTTCATAAAAGGTAATAACAAGTCTTTGAGCAAGGTGAGTAGCAAACTAAATTTGTTAACAGAAAATGATTATGGGGCAAGTGTAACATGGGATGAGGACTCAGACCGGATAAACCTTATGACTGGAGAGGTCAAGCGTAAGCCTAAAGGTGAAGGGAATATAAATGTAAAGGTAGCACTAAAGGTAAACAAAGGTGATGTTACAATGAAAAAAGACTTTGATATATGTGTATTAGAAGATACAAAGACCAAGGAGCAAATAGATGTAAATAACGCATATATAAATTTAGACAAAAACATGAAAGATATTAGTAAAAACAAAGAGCAAAAATATGTAGAGTTGCCAAATACAGTAAATGGACTAAGTATAGATTGGAAGCCCTATATTCCAGAAGAGAAATCAAAGGACGATAGACCGAGCATATTTGTTGTCGGGATTTTAGGGATATTCTATCTAGGTTACCGTAATTACACACGGTTAAATGAAAAAATTGCAAAACGAAAACAAGAAATTGAAATTGAATTTTGTGAGTTTTTAAATAAATTTACACTTCTTATAGAAGCAGGACTAAATGTAAGAAGAGCAATGAATAAAATAATTGAGCAAAACACAAATGATGGTTATTTGTATATAGAACTACGAAGGCTTAATAATGATATAAATATAGGAATATATGAAGTAGACGCGTATAATGGATTTGCTAGAAGATGTAACAGTATATATATAAATAAATTTGTTTCTAATCTGACTCAAAACATAAAAAAGGGAAATGACGGTCTAAAAGACTCGCTAAAGGATATCCTCAAAGAGAGCTTCGAAAATCGAAAGAACATGGCAAAGAAGAAGGGCGAAGAAGCCTCAACAAAACTTATACTACCACTTGTGATGGTATTTATGGCAATAATTTTACTCATTATATATCCAGCAGTAGTGAGTATAAAGATATAGGAACTAACAAAAATAAGACGAGGAGGAGTAAATATGCAAACATTAAAGAAGTTTTACAAAGACGAAAGAGGTATAAACACTGTAGAAATAGTGGTAATACTCGCAATTGTTGTGGGATTGGCATTAATATTTAGGGATCAAATGTTTGATTTTGTTACCAATTTGATTGGTAGTGTGACGGGTGGAGAGGCTGATTTATCATCAAATAATATAAGAAATACAGGCAACCAGAAGATAGACTGATGGATAGTGATAAAGGTTCCGTTACAGTTGAGTTAGCAATTATTTTCCCAATAATGATATATATATTATTTTTATTAATATATATTATAATTCTAATGTATCAAGAGGCATATGCAAAGAATGTATGCGATGATGCAATTAATAAGGCTGGGAACTGGTGGACAAATACATACAAAGATTATGAAACGGGAAAAGTATCAATTGATAACATTTCTCATGAAAATGTGTATGCAAATCTGTATGATATGAACGAAAATTCTAAAATACAATTAGTTAAAGAATACATATACAACAGGCTAAACAGTAACACAATATTGAAACCTAGTAAGTTTGATATGGGTAAGGATATAAATATAAAAGTGGCAAATTTTATAATTTATAAGAAATTGTATTTGAATACGAACGTAACATACGAGCTACCAGTTCCAAAGCTTATTAAAATTTTTAATATAAGAAGTGACTATACATTTGAATTAGAAAGCAGCGTATTAATAAAAGATTACGCAGGATATATAAACGATATAAACTTTATGTTTTATGCTTATGACGAGGCAAAAGATAAGGTTGATTGGGTTAGAAAAATACATGAAGCACTAGATTCTATAAAAAAGAAGGTGTTTTATTGAGGGAAGAGCAGGGTATAGTAACGATTTTCATATTGATTGTTCTTATTGTATTTATAACTTTTGCTTGTATTTTAGTAGATTTGACAAGAATAAAGGTGTTTGAGACGAGTGTAAATAAAGTAGTGGAGGCGTCATTTACAAGTGTTCTTGCAAATTATACAAAAGAAATTATGGAGCAATATGGTCTCTTGGCAAACTATGATGATGAATATACGGGAGAGTTGTTTGGGGAGTATTTAGAGAAAAACATAGCAGAGAATCACAAGGAAGGATTTATAAATCTGTATAATACAAAAATTGAAAATATAGAAGTAACAAAAGTTTATACACTAAATAACAATGAGGTACAAAGACAACAAATTTATAAATATATGAAATATCGTGGACCTGCAAATATTGCTGAATTTTTATCAAAGTTAACAGAGATAAATAAATATGGAAATACTGCCAAACTCTCTAAATCAAAACTTGATTTGGACAGAAAGATTGGAAACATATCTAAAAAGTATGCAGATATAAACATAAAATTAAAAGCACTAGATACGCTTAGAGAGGATATTATTGAAAGCTTTGATAAATATTTAGGATATTTGGAAGAAGGAAGATACGTATCAAGTGGTGAAGAAAGAGCAAGTGTTTTAGATAAAAAAGAAAAAATATACAAAAAGATAATAGATAATTTTGAAGATAAGGCTGATTTATCTCAAAAAATAATAACAGAGATTTATGAAGCAGATAAGATGACAATAGGTATTAAGGATAATATTGTTGAGATAAATGATGTAATGAAAAAATCTAAAGAAAAAATGTTAGAAAGTTATGTAGAAAAAGCAGAGAACGAAATAAAGGGTATAGAAAAAGCTATTAATAAAAACGTTAAAACAGAATCAGAAAGTAGGTTTAAGAATAATTTAGACATAATAAAATGTGAAAAAACAAAGTTTAAAAATATTAGTGTGGGTAAAGCAGAATCTGAATTGAAAAATATAGCTAAAAATTTGAAAAAATGCGATTTTAGTCAGATTGATTTTAGTGACACAAAAGCAACGGATATATCATTTAAAAACCTTGATGATAGAAACTCACGTGCTAAGGACGCAGAGGAAATACTAAATAAATCAAGGACAAACGAAAAAGAAATTACAGAGGATTTATATAGAAAGCTGCCGTCAAACAGTAGACCATATGAAGTATCAAGTAAGGTAGACTTTGATGAGGATGCAGGGGAAAATATAAGTGATAGTGCTTTAGACTTTGTATCTAATATAGTATTTGATATTACAAATGATCTGGTAAATGAAATATATATAAATGAGTACATCATAAGTATTTTTGATAATCAAATAAACCACAAAGAAAGAATAGGTAAGAAAGAACAGTTTTTTGATTATGAGGTAGAGTATGTATTAAATGGTTGTAAAAAGCAAAGCGATAATGTTAAATATACAAATATTAAAATATTTATGATGAGATTTGCGGTAAATGCAATGCATGTTTACACTAGCGAAGCAAAACAAAAGCTCGCAGTAGGAATTGCTACAGCGGTAGGTAGTGCAACAGGAGGACTTAGCATACCTATCATTCAGAATATGATATTATGTAGTTGGGCAGCAACTGAAAGCGTAAATGATCTCGAAGTTTTGCTTGAGGGGAAATCAATACCATTATTTAAGACAGAGAAAAGCTGGACAACCAATATTGCAGGACTGCCTAAAAGCAAAGTTGCTGAGGAGAAGGAAACCAATATATATACGTCGTACGATGATTATATGAGGTTGCTGTTACTCGCAAGTGATAGTACAACGAAGGTGGATAGAATAAAAAATCTGTTACAGCTTAATCTACAGACTATAAAGAAGGATTTTAAATTAGAAAACTGCAATGTGATATACAAGGTAAGGGTAGAATTTTCAATGAACTACATGTTTATGACCGAAAGCTTTATGCCATCAGAGTATAAGAAAGAGGGAAGGCATCTTTGCACAGTTGAGACATATTTGGGATATTAATAAAGTTGAAAGGTGAAAGTGGAAAGTTGAAAGTGAAAAGAAAAGTGAAAAACCTTGTTTGGTAAGGGTGTGAGTAGATGGGCATTAATATGAAGAAAAGTGGATATATAACAGTGGAAGCCAGTATAATAATGCCTTTTGTGATTTGTATAATTTTAAGTTTTGCATACTTTATAAAGATACTGTATATAGAGCAGATTGTAAAGAATGCAATGTATGAGAGTGGAATTCAGTTTTCTCGGGATATATATTTTTATAATAAAGTAGAGGTATTTGAGACGGGAGATAGATTTTCTGATAAGTTACAAGGCATGGTAGGGTTTATCGATAAATTCAGTGAGGACATGGGTCAAGTAGCAAAAGATCTAATAAAAGATGGGGTAGATGAATCTTATAATAATTTTGGAATAGAGGTTTATAAAAATTATTTTATAGATTACATAAATACACAAGAAAACAAATATGAGTATTTAAAAGGCAAAGGGATAGAGAATCTAGATTTTTCTAACTCAATACTTTCGAAAGATGAACTATATATAAACATAACTTATGAAATAAAAAATGTGATTCCAATTGATTTTATAGGGAGTATAAAAGTATCAGAAGGATTATGTGTGAAAACATTTGCAGATGGGCAAAGTCTCTATGCACTCTCAAATAATATTGAGAGAGTTCAAATAGATTTTGATGTTTGGGAGTTAAGTAACTTCCAAAGAGGGAAAAAAATTGCTGAAATACTAGGCAATAATTTAGGTAATATGTATTATGGAATAGACAGGTTAGAAAATAAAACACTTGAGAGCATAGTTAGTGTTGATACGAGAAAAAAAACTTATTTAAATGAAGAAAATCTATATGATAGGGTAAAAGAAAAGATAGATGAAATATATATATTTGAAGAAGGCAGCAAGAACGGCATTGTTGTGAAGAAATCAGATTATAATAAAAAGGTTATGAATCTAGTATTGCCATCAGAAAACATGACTCAGTCTCAGCAGTCCCAGTTAGAAAAAGTTAGAAGGTACGCAAAGAATAAAAATATAATATTTAAAATAACGATTGTTGAAAAGGGGAATTAATAAGTGTAAAACAAAAACACAATGAAAGGAATGAAAATACATGAATGAGTTTAATTTTGAGTATAAAAGGGACATGACAAGGGGGCAGTTGGTTCTAAAAGTTGAAAGTATTTACGAAATAGTAGAGTATCAACTCAAGATGTTGCTAAATAATAAAAGTAAATATCTAACACCAATAATTATAAAAGAAGAAGATATTGTAAAGACCTTACAATATGAGATTACAAACAAGATGAGTATAAAGAAGTATCTATCAAAAAACCTTCTAAGTAAACAAGAGTTTTTGAACATAATTAGTCAAATTATAAAGTGCTTTAAAGAGTGTAAAGAATTGCTTTTAGATTATCACAATTTACTACTAGACATGGATAAGATATATATAAGCCATGATGGAAAAGAGTTGTGTATGATTTATTTACCACTAAAGAACATCTTTAAAAATAATAAAGAAATACTTGTGAACGTAATAAACAAGCTGGTTAGTAATATAAATAAATCTGAAAGCAATGTAAGTGAAATGGTTTCAAAGGTAGTGATGTACGTCAATAACGATAGTTTTAATATATTTGAATTTGAAAAGATGTTAAATGAGTTTGAAAATAAGACAGAAAAATCTGGGGGCGAAGAATATTATGAAAAGGCAGTGGATGAAGAAGCAGACACATTCAGAATGTCAACAAATACTAGTTTTATGGAAAAACTAAAAACTGCACAAGGAGTCACGGTTCAAATAATTTTTATGTTAGTAATTGGTGTTGTAGGAATTTGGTTAATGCAAACAGGAATACTACTCGAGAATATAGATAAATTCATAGGTGGAATAGTAATAGGATTAGTCGTAAATTATTTATTAGTAGATAAAATAGATATAAACAAGGAAAAAAAGATGATCAACACAAATGAAGATGTAGAATGTATGTCAAACGCAACTAACATATGTGAAGAAGATAAAACAGTAGTACTCGAAAGTTTCGCATGTTTAAAGAGTATTGATGGTGCGAACGAAGATGTAATCATAAATAAACCTAAAATTATCATAGGTAAAAACAAAGAGCAAGTGGATTATTATATAGATAATGCAACAATAAGTAGAGAACATGCAGAAATTGTAGAAACAAATGGCGTTTACGGAATCAGAGATCTAAAATCAAGTAATGGTACATATGTAAATGATGAAGAGATTACAAGTGGGCAAACAAGAAAGCTTGTAAACGGAGACACAATAACTTTGTCAAACCAAAGTTTTAAATTTGTGTGCAAGGAGGAATAAGTTGGAGAAAACAATACTTATAAATAATCCCGCAAATATATGGGTAGGGAAAGTAATAAATGATAAGTATAAAATAATGAGTCTAATTAACACAGGAGCTAGTAGTGATGTTTACTTGTGCGAAAATTTGAAAATAGGGAATAAGGCTGTAGTAAAGATACTAGCAATGGAGAGCAATAAACAATTTGATTTTTCTCAGGAAATAGATGTTTTAGCAAAAATACATCACCCAAACATGCCATATATAATAGATTTTTTCAAAGATAAAAAGCATGTATATATATTTGAAACTTACATAGATGGAATTACTTTAGAAGAGAAACTGAAAATGGATATGATATTTAGCGAAGCTACTATAATAGGGTATTTTGAACAGTTACTAGATATAATAAAGTACCTTCATAGCCTATTGCCTAATCCTATAATATATAAAGATATAAAGCCTTCAAACATTATTGTAAATAAGAATGATAAGTTGTATTTGATAGATTTTGGCATATCAAAAATATATAATGCACTAGAAGGTAGTGATAGGAATTTAGCAGGCACAAAAAATTATGCGGCACCAGAACAGTGGAATGTAAATAAAAACACAGATGAGAGAACCGATATATATAGCTTAGGAGCTCTAATATATAGGATTGTGGAAAGTAAGGTCTACAAGAAAAGCTTTGAGAATATGGAAACGAATATAAACATTTCAGATGAGCTCAAGTGTATAATAAAGAAATGTTTAATCGAAGACGCAGAAAAACGTTATCAATCAGTTGAAGAGATAATTATAGAACTTGAAGAAATAAAAAATAAGAAGGCAAGAATGCCATCAGGCAAAAAGATATTTTTGGTAGATGGGGTAACAGGAGCAGGAAAGTCGACAATTCTAAGCGGACTAGCCAATATATATAGTAAGAACAAGATAAATACAACAATACTAGATATGTCAGACAAGTTTGGAATAACGCTTTTTTGGGATGCGGTAAAAACACAAATGATGGAATATGTTATAGATTCTGACGATTATGATGCAATAAAAAAGGTAGCAATAAAACCAAATAGATACTTATTCGTCTATAAAATGAGAAGTATATCAGAAGAAAATATAATAATGTTTATAAATAAGGTTTTAAAGTTTTCAGATATAGTGTTTATAGAGTGTGGCAGAAAATGTACTAAAAGGCTTTATGATTATGCTCATCAAATATTATTAGTGTCTAAACAAGAAGAAAAATATATGTTTGGAACTATGCAAATATTAAACAAATATATAAAATGTAAAACGTATATAGAAAATATTAAAATCATAATAAATGATTATATTGATATAGCAGGTGAAGAGGAACACCTGATAAAGCATATAAATATTAAGCTCAAAACATTAAGAAAAAAGACATACAAAAATATAGATAAGATACATAATATAAAACGAAAAAATTTTATAGATGCATTGCAAAAAGGTCAACCGATATATACAAACGATGATGTTCTGTATAATGGTTTTTTGAGGCTGGCAGAGACCTTATATCAAACACATAAAAAGACTAATGTATTTGATAACCTAAAGGAGGGAATAGCAAAATGGCTTACACGAGAAAAAATGAAAAAATAATGAATATGGTATTGGGAATATTAATAGGTACAATAATCACAGCAGGGATTATTGTGTTTTTTGTATACTCAAATAAATTAGAAGATAAGAAAATAGTAAGCCCTCAAACACAAGTAACCAAACAAATGAAAATTAATGAAGAGATACCTAAAGATGAACCAATAGAGCCAGTAAACAAGACGATTACAGATGATGAGAGAATACAAGACTACGATATAATAAAATTACCATCCAATCTAAAAATAGGTGATTATGTAGATGTGAGAATAAAAAATATAACGAGTATAGACACTATAGTTTTGACGAAAAAAGAAGTATTAGAATTAAATTCCGGGTCGGTATGGTTTAAAATAAATGAAGAAGAACGTAACCTCATGAATAAGGCAATTGCTGAAATGAATACTGAAAGGAGTATTCTATATACAACAATATACATAAACCCAGAGAAACAAAAACAGGCAGAAGTGGGGTACCTGAGGTAGATGAGAAAACAAACAAGTCCTCCCCCTGCGAAGGGGGAGTTAGAGGGGGTCAGGATAGGAATATGTAAAAGTCGACTCCACCTAACCTCACCTTCGTAGGGGAGGAAACCCAAACAAACAGGAGGCTCACACACATGAACAAACACGCAAAGGTTATATCTGTATACGGAGGTTACCTGCATGGAACAGGGGTAAGTACAATGGCTCTGTCACTCTCGATATTTATACAGCAAATTACGGATAAAAAAGTGTTGCTTATTAATCTAGATAATGAGAGAAGTCTTTTAGAGAAATTTATTGAAAGAGATGTAGATATAAAGCATTCTATAGATGATATAAAAGTCTACGAAGAAAGTCTCAAGCTAGAGGTAATAGAAAATCATCTAGATATAATAAACGATAATTTGTCATTAATTTCAAAAAGTAAAACTGGCAAAACATCTCCCGAGTTTGTGGATAAACTGATAGAAATAGCCAAGAAAAAGTTTAACTTTATAATCATAGATGCAGGAAATAACCCGAGTGAGAAACTGTTAGAAAACGGAGATATAAGCATACATATTTCGGAGTATAATGAATTGATTTTAGAAAATACAGTAAAAAATATAAAGAATGATGATACATTGATTATATTTAATAAGTTTTCTATTGAGTATAGCTCAAATCTAACTATAACTAGTTTTAAGAAGAAGTACTCTATAACAAATGAAATTTTTACTGTAAATTATGACCAAGATATCTTTACAGAGGCATGTGAAAAAAGGAAGTTATATTCTTTTTTGATAAAAAAACTAAACAGTAAAAACACTTGTATAAATAATGTTTTAAATATAGCATTATACGTGGCTGAGTATTCTAAAGTAAAGGTACAAAAAAAATATGAAAAAAGAGGATTGGTTGACGGATGGAATTTAAAGATATTTTAAATATAGATAATCTTATAAGACAAGTAGAGAAAAATATACAGGAATATCTCCATAAAATACCTGAAAGTAAACAAGAGCGAAATAAAATAAGAGGGCTTCTTAATACTATAAACGCTGCTCTTAGTGGCGACGCAAAATACAGAAAAACAGTGATAGAATACATAAAAAATATGATATCAAATACTTTTGACATCTATAAATTAGATGAGGATTTGAAGGCGACGGATGTAGTCCTTTCTGAATGTAAGGTAGACAAAAATAATATTGAAGATGTTATAAATTTTGAAAAAAATGAATTAACGGATAGAGATAAGTTTGAAATAATTTTACACCAATTTGATAAAAAGTATGGGAAAAATGCATTTTCCAAGATAAGAGAAAAGTATAATTATACAAAGAAACGGAAGGAAAGTGCACATGTAAACCTATGTTACGAATATACATGTGATGATATAAATGAAATATATACTTTAGAAAAAACAAATATGACTTATGAGGATAAACTAGACATAATAGGTACAAGGATATATGCAGAAATCTATGGATTGTCAGAAATAGATTCACTTACATATCAAAACATAAACGAAGTAGGCATATCAGATAACTATGTTTACTGTTGGGATACAGATAAAATAAGGCTCAACTTTTTTGACATATCTGAGAATAAATTAGAGCTTATACAAAATAAAGCAATTTTATTTGATAAAAGTGCCAAGCAACTTGATTATAGCAATCCTGAGGTGCTAACACATAGGATTGATGATTCGAGAGTGACGGTAGTGCAAAAACCTTACTCTACTGAAAGACATATAGCGATAAGAATATTCAATCAAAAGCAGGCCGGACTAGATGATTTATATGATGATGAAAGACAAAAGACATTGATGATGACACTCGTAAAAACCGGCCAGAGTATAGTTTTTCAAGGGGGTCTGGGTACAGGAAAAACTACTACGATGTCTACTCTAATAGGTGGATTAGATGATATTTTGCATATAGGAACGATAGAAGATTACTTTGAACAGCATAACAGAAAAAAATATGAAGGCAAAAGAATAGTGGAGCTCCAAAAAACTGAAGATAAGACATTACTTGATGGGGTGAAAACATTACTTAGAATGTCGATAGATGTCGCAGATGTAGGTGAAATAAGGGATGGAGAGGCTCTATTTGCATTTATACAATTATTGCAATCTGTAAGCGTTGGTGCATGGTGTACAACCCATGTAGTCAATCCGGAAACGACAGTGCCAAGGCTGAAAAACATGCTAATGGGGACAGGAAAATACTCGACAGAGCAGAGCGCGGTAATGGATATTATTAGCTACATAAACTGCATATTTCAGCATGAAATAATAAACGGGAAGAGAATGATAACAAAAATAGTAGAAATAATCCCTCTGGTGAGTGCTACAAATGATATAGATTTTGATATGAACATGGATAAAGAAAAACTTGAAAAAATGGTACTAATAGAGCAAATAAGATCTAACCTAAATAATATGTACAAGCTAAATTATATAATGGAAGCAGACATAGATGGAAAACTGAAGTTTGTAAACTATCCATCACAAAAAATGATAGAGAAAGCGAATAAGACGAGGGACGGACAGGAGTATATGAAAAAACTTATAGATATGATGCAAAAAGAGATTGGATAAGGATATGCATTGTATTAATCTCTTTGGGTTTAATTCCCCGTCGGCTTGCCGCGTTCTTGTCATTGCGAGGAGGTTCTTTCGACGAAGCAATCTCGTTTTTGAAAGATGAGATTGCTTCGCAAAAGACGCTCGCAATGACAACATGATACCCCGTTGGTTTGCCACGGGAAGATTCATTTAAAAAAGCAGGTGATAGAATGATAGGAAACCTAAGCTATAGAAAAACAAAAAACTACAAACTAATAAATACAATAGCGAAAAGGCTATCAAGGATAAATCAGAGAACAGAAAGTGAAAACGTGCCACTATCGTTAAAAATTGCAGCAGTTGCACTCAGTGTAGGGCTTGTTTATTTTGCTTTTTGTATATCAATATTTCATGAGCTATGGTACCACAAATTAATTGCATTAGCTGCGACATTAATAATAATAAAGACCACACTAGAACTTATACTTGAGGTAATAGAAAATAGATTCAAAAAGAAGTTGCCTCAAATGATAAGGATATTTGGATACTATTATCGGCACTATAATGGAAATATAAATAAGGCAATGGATGCTTCTATAGATAGGACAAGAGATGAAAACAAGATATATTTACAAAAAATAAAGATAGCAATAAACAAAGAAGATTATATTCAAGAGATGGAATACTTAAAGAAAAATATGCCATCAGTATGGCTCAAATTATTATGTAATCTAGTCATATTTGCAAAAAGAGATGGGGATAAAGATGCGATAGCCCCTAACTTAAATAAGCTCACATACATAATAAACTTTGTAAACCTGTCACAAGGGCAAAATAACGTTGAATTTTTATGGATAGAAGTAGGGCTACTCGTTTTACCACTAATAGTTATACCATTTACCCAAATGTACAACGGAATAATATTAGAAGCAATGGAGTACGAGAATATATATCTAGGACTAGAAGCCCAAACAAAAGCCTCTTTAATACTTTTAACATCAATACTATCCGCTATGGTAGTAAACTGGATTAGAAAGGTGAAATGATAAGGAGGTTCGTATGCTAACGATAGTAAACAGCTTAAACATAATCATTATTACTGTAATCACTATAAATATAATTATAATATATCTGAAATATCGAAATTATAAAATACTTTATGGTAAACACCATAAAAACTTATTTACAAAAAAAAATCAAAGGAGATTTGCTTTTATTTTGCCTGCAGAAAAAGGTAAACAGTATAAGAAAATAAAAAAGAAACTGTTTGAAGCAGGTTGGGATATTTCAGTTTATAAATATATATTTATTAAATATACATTGCTAATACTAGGATTATTATTTTTTATAAATGTGGCATTAACAGATAAAACAAGTAAAATAAGTGAAGTAATATGTGATATAAATTATGGCAAATTATCTACCGATATGAGATTAAAACCAACCGAAGAAGAAAATGCAAAAGAGAAAGAAGTATATAAGGAACTAAATGCAACGATAGATGTAAATAAACTAAATGAAAAAAATATGAATACATACATTGCAGAGAGTAGGAACTACATAGAAGAAAGCGGTTACACAGGAAGTGAAGGGAGTGAGATTGTAGCCAGAAGGATGCTACAAAAGCTCATAGATATCAAAAACATAGAGAGTAGTATAGATGAATATATGTTAAGTATATTTATAGCCATTCTAATATATTTTATACCAGATGTTCTTTGCTTTTTAAGACAGTATTTAATAGAAGATAAAAAACATTGGGAAATAATAATAAGCATATTTACATACTGCATATTTGCGAAAATACCACCATACAGAACGAGCATAATAGTAGATAATATAATAGAAGTATCTGATGTGTATAAAAAAACATTCCAAAAGATAAGTTATAGTATAAAAAACGGAAAAGGCGAAGAAACCATAGATGAAATGATACGTGATAACAAACTAGATGATGAAATGCTAGAGTTACTCGAGACTATAAAGCTAACGATAACCACAGGCGTGGAGGCAACTGTACAAAACATGGAGTCACTCGCAGAAAATGCAATAGAATGGCAAAAAATAAAACAAGCAAATAAAAGGAATAAGAAATACCTTATACTTATTCCGCTCTTGCTTTTGATACTCATGTTATGCTTTGATTATGTAATGTACGGGCTTACAGAGATAATAACAAATTTTAAGATAGATGTGTAGATGGCTATTAATATATAAGATATTGGTAAAAAGAAAAACTTGACACGTGTTTTAACACGTAGTATAATTAGAGGTGGGAAAATGAATTCAAGAGAAGTTATAAAAAAAATACATAAAAATGGGTGGAAATTGGATAGAGTAACAGGAAGTCATCATATATTTATACAAGAAGGTAAAGGAACGATAGTTACAGTTCCACATCCTAAGAAAGATATTCCTATAGGAACAATAAAAAGTATAGAAAAACAATCAGGTATTAAACTACTTAAGGGAGAGTGATTTTATGAAAGATAATTATATATATCCGGCCGTGTTTACATATGGTGATGATGGAATAACCGTCGAGTTTCCAGATCTGCCAGGTTGTATAACTTGCGGAGGTAATGAAGAAGAGGCACTTCATATGGCAAAGGATGCAATGGGTGGTTATTTATCTGTACTAGAAGATCAAAACAAGGTATTACCTAATCCGAGTAAAACAAAAGATGTGACAGTTAATAAGGAACAGGTAGTAACACTTATAGAAGTCTATATGATTGGTTTTAGGAGTAAAATAAAATATCATTCAGTAAAAAAAACTTTGACTTTACCATACTGGCTTAATAAAAAAGCAGAAGAATCTAAAGTAAATTTTTCACAGATATTGCAAGAAGGACTAAAAAGTTATTTAGGACTATAATACAGTAAGAAC
Organism: Clostridiales bacterium; assembly: GCA_003452395.1. Taxonomy (GTDB): domain Bacteria; phylum Bacillota; class Clostridia; order Lachnospirales; family UBA12420; genus UBA12420. The sequence goes on along the minus strand of DMOI01000058.1, from coordinate 18,835 downwards.
TATTTTTGAGGCCTCTATTAAATATGAGGCTTTTTTTGCTAAATAATTGAAAATATTAATTTTATTTGATATAATAACTTAAGACTCTTTAGTATAAAGATTTGTATCTAGAATTTGTTTTAGTAGTGTTTCGTTTTTTATTTCAAAGTTATTAAACAAATAAATTTGGAGCTGTATATCAAGTACAGTTAATTATTCATGAGAAGTAAGCTGTATATTACGTTAAATAAAAGATGATGGGGGATATTATGAAATTAGTAGGAATATGTCTGGGAGCTTCTACGATAACACTTGTAGGACTTGAAAAGGGAAAAGACGGTAAATTTAGTGTTAAAAAAAGTATAAAAAAAGCTCATGAAGGTAACCCTAAAGGGACTTTGACGGAGCTGATCAAAGATTTTAATCCGAAGGATGCAAAAATATTAGTAACTGGTAGGAAATTTAGAAATTTCGTGACGTTGCCTAGTGTAACAGAGCCAGAGGCTATTGAGGTTGCTCTCGATTATGTGAATAGTGAAAATAAGAAATACGATATATTAATATCCATGGGTGGAGAAACATTTATAGTATATATATTGGACAATAATAATAAAATATCTGATGTTCTTACGGGTAATAAGTGTGCTTCAGGAACTGGTGAATTTTTCATGCAACAAATACGAAGAATGAATCTAAATTTGGAAGAAGCTATAGAGCTAGGAGAAAAAGGGACAGCATATGCTGTGAGTGGGAGATGTTCGGTTTTCTGCAAGTCGGATTGTACACATGCTTTAAATAAAGGCATACCAACTGAGAATGTAACTGCTGGCTTGTGTGAAATGATGTCGGAAAAAATAGTTGAGCTTATTTCAAATGTGCCACACGAAAACATTTTGGCAGTAGGTGGAGTAACTTTAAATAATGCAATTATAAGTAAACTGAGGGATAAACTTAGTTCTAATATAGAGGTGAAGGAAGAATCAAGTTATTTTGAAGCACTTGGTGCAGCTTTGCTTGCAGAAAATAGAGGGGGAAAACTATCAAAGAAGTTATTTAAAGAAGAGGAAGGAAGCTTTACTTTCTTAGAACCTATTAGTGATTATAAGAATTTTGTTACATTTAATAACATGGATTTTGTTGCTCCGAACGAAGGAGACAAATGTATATTAGGACTGGATGTTGGTTCCACTACTACAAAGGCAGTACTCATCAGAAAAAGCGATGATAAAATGATTTGCTCTGAGTATTTGAGGACTAACGGTAACCCGATAGAAGCATCTAGAAATTGCTATAAAAGCATAAGAGATAAATTAAATGGAGTAAATGTAAATATTGTAGCTGTTGGGGTTACGGGTTCAGGTAGACAAATAGCTGGACTTTATACGGGGACAGAAGGGGTTATAAATGAGATAATAGCCCATGCAGCTGGAGCTGTGCATTTTGACAAGGATGTTGACACAATCTTTGAAATAGGAGGACAAGATGCAAAGTATACATATTTGACAAACTCGGTTGCGTCAGACTATGCAATGAATGAGGCTTGTTCTGCAGGGACGGGTTCTTTTATAGAAGAAGCAGCACTTGAATCTTTGGGAGTGGATGTTTATAGTATAGCGGATATGGCACTTAAAGCGGACAAACCTGCTAATTTTAGTGATCAATGTGCAGCGTTCATTTCTTCTGATATAAAAAATGCTGCTCACGAAAAGATTTCACAGGAAAATATATTAGCGGGGCTAGTTTATTCTATATGCTTAAATTACGTTAATCGTGTAAAAGGTAACAGACCAGTTGGAAAGAAAATATTTATGCAGGGTGGAGTTTGCTACAATAAAGCGATACCTCTTGCGATGGCTGCTATCATGAAAAAACCTATAATCGTACCACCTGAGCCAGGACTTATGGGGGCTTTTGGAGTTGCACTCGAGGTGAAAAAACGCTTACATTTAGGGTTAATGTATGAGGCAGAGTATATTTTAGATAAAATTATTGAAAGACAAATAGAGTATAAAGATCCATTTATATGTCCAGGTGGAAAGGAAAAATGTGATAGAAAGTGTAAAGTAAATAGAATACAAATAGAAGATAAAACCTATCCTTTTGGAGGGGCATGCAACAAATATTATAACACAAAATATGAAGTAGAACATGATATTGAGGCGCTTAGTCTTTTAAAGGTAAGAGAGGACTTGATGTTCGAAAAATATGCTCCTGCAGTTACTCAAGATGAAAATAAGTTGACGATAGGGATAAATAAATCTTTCTTGACGTATAGCTTGTTTCCATTGTATTATAACTTCTTTACGAGACTAGGGTGTAATGTTGTATTACCAGATGATATAGATGATAAAGGGACAAAAAAGATCAACACAGCAATCTGTTTTCCAGCTAGACTGTCACTGGGGTATTTTGCAAATTTGATTAGTAAAAAGCCAGATTATTATTTCATGCCTCACATAACAGAAATGTATGTACAAGGGGGAAATAAGAGGAAAGAGTTTTCGTCTGTATGTTTATTTGAGCAGGGAGAAGCGTTCTTAATAAAACAAGCGTTTAAGGAAGTAAAAGATAAAATACTTGCGCCCAGCATAAACTTTATTAACGGTTGGCACGAGGGTGAAGATGGATTTGTAGAAGCTGCGGTAAAGCTTGGATTTGATAAGACTAAGGCAAAGACTACATATAAAGAAGCATTAGAAATCTTTAAACAATATGAGAAGGAATATAAATCTTTGGGTAAAGCAGCACTCAAATATTTAGAACAAAACCCAAGTAAGATAGCTATAGTTATAGTAGGTAGACCGTATAATGCATTTGCTTTTGAGGCAAATAAGGGAATAGAAAAAAAATTAACATCACGTGGATACTTGACGATACCTTATGACATGTTGCCATATCAAGATGAGGAACTCGACGATGACTACAAGGATTATATGCACTGGGAATCAGGACATAAAATACTCAGAGGTGCTAAATATATTAAGAAAAATCCGCAACTTTATGGTTTGTATGTAACAAATTTTTTATGTGCGATAGATTCGTTCTTGGTGACGTACTTTAGAAGTATAATGGGTACAAAGCCATCACTTACACTTGAGTTTGATACTCATACAGCAGATGCTGGGATAGACACGAGGATAGAAGCATTTGTGGACGTAATTAAAAACTACATGGAAACACAAAAAAATATAGTCGAGGTAGAAACTACGGATTTTAGACAGGCAATGATAGATTTGACTGGCAAGGGCGCTATATACATAGATTCAGATGGTAAAAAGTTTAGCTTAAAAGATAAAAAAGTTAAGCTCATATTCCCGGGAATGGGTAAGATACAGTCAAGAATATTAGGTGCGGTATTTAAAAAGCTGGGCATAAATGCAGAAGAGTTGCCGACTGCAGATAAGGAAGTATTCCAGTTAGGTCGAAGCGTGTCAACATGTAAAGAATGCCTGCCTATGCTAGTATGTATCGGTTCACTTCTAAAATATTTAAAAACTAGAGGGGAAACAGATGAGAAACTGGTTATGTTCTTGCCGAAGGCTAACGGGTATTGTAGACTAGGACAATATCATGTATTTACAAATAAGCTAATAAAAGATAAAAAACTAAAGAATGTAGCATTAATCTCTCTTGCAAGTGAAGATGGATATGCAGGACTAGGGCCAGCATTTGCACTTAAGGCATGGGAGTCAGTTATAATGAGCGATGCGCTTGATGAGATTTACAATCTGTTATGTGCAGCTGCAGAAAATAAAGAACAGGCAAAGCAAACATTTGAAGAAGAATTAAAAAACATAGAAAACGCAATGCAGGGACTAGGTGGAAAAAGTGTAAATATCGTGCTTAAAGAAACTGCAAAAAGATTAGCTACTATAAAATTATCTAAGCCATATGAAGATATACCAAAGATAAATATGACGGGTGAGTTCTTCGTAAGATGGGATAGTGGATCGAATTTGAATATTATAGAAAAGCTTACAGATAAGGGCTTTGCTGTTAAGATTTCTCCAGTTGCTGAGTGGTTGTATTATGTAAATTATATGATAAAAACAAAGCTACAAGCGCCAAGTCACACAATGCTAGGGAAATTAGAATTTGCAGTATCTGATATGAGCCAGAAGATGATAGAAAAGAGAATAAAAAACACATTAGCAAAGTCAGGATTGTATAAACCGGAGATGGTTGATATTGCTGATATTATAGAACATTCAACACACATAATACCTACGGAACTTAAAGGTGAACCAGGACTTATAATAGGATCTGTGCTGAAAGATGCATTGAGCGAGTATGCAGGAATTATAAATATAGGACCGTTTGGATGTATGCCACTCAGGTATACAGAAGCACTTTTAGTTCCTGAGAATAATGTAGAATGTAAGATTGGTGCGGTGAAGAGGGTGGACAAAAAAGCGAATACCGATGTGGAATTCGTTAACTTTGATAAAAATGATAAAATTCCGTTTTTGACTATAGAGTCGGATGGAAATCCGTATCCGCAGCTGCTTGAGGCGAGATTAGAGGCGTTTTTGCTACAAGCTAGCAGGACGCATAAGAAGATGCATAGAAGGTAGATTATAGTTGCTGCATTTATTGTTACAACCTGGATTAAGTTTTGTAAAACTAAATCGACAAATTTGAGGTGCTTTTTGTTTCTTTATGTTGTAAGTGTTGGAATAATATGAAATTATATAAATGAAAATTATACAATTGAAGGAGTGCTTTAATGTGCTTTATAGAGCGGAGTACCTAGATAATGGACATGGAATATATGAGTTATTAAAAGGGATGCTTTCTACCGATAAGTGGAAAGAACTTTTAAATAATGAAAACATAAATTGGTTGCCAAAGCCTCTTATGTATAAAGGAACATATAAAAGTTTTTTTACTGAAAAAGGTTATAATTTGTTTAGAGAGAAAAGTCTACCCATAATAGAAAAATATTTAAATAAAGATAGAATTGTGATATTAAATTTTGATGATTGTAAAGCAGATGAATGTGTATATATGGATGAATATCAGTGTGTAATTGATTTAAAAGCAATAAATAAATATAAAACATTTAGAACTTTCTAAGATATATAGTAAGATTTTTAAAAGTAGGAGAAGCAATGAAGATAAACTACATGGAAGAGATAATAAAAAGATGGAGTAAGTGAATAACTTAGACCTGATTCCATCTGCATTTAAATGAAAGGAGTCAATAGTTATGAATTATGTTATAGCATTATTATGTCTTATTATATTTGGTGTTATTATGGAGACTGCTAAAAGTAAATTTAATACATATATGAATGGTAAATATATAAATATTTTAAATGATGCAGATGTTAAGAATATAAAGTTGCCACATATAATTTATGCTACAAAGTTAAAATTGAGTTTAATTTGTATAATTTTTATAATAATATCAGCAACATTGATTATAACTATGTACTTTTCTGGTAATAAAATTATTAATGAATACAAATTGATACTATTCATTTCTTCAATTTTTACTAGTATTTTTGCAGTAGTAATATTTTTATCAAATAATTATAAAATTACTATTTATCACGATAAATTAATTTTAATAGGGCCGAAAAAAGATTTTTTAGAAATAAAGTTTTGTGATTTAACTAAGCCAATTACTTTTGAGTTAGGAGTACGTTGTTCAGCAGACTTACTCTTTTATTCATCTAAGCAATGTAAACCTATTATTTATAATGTTACAGCATTTGATTCAAAGGATGTTGCGTTATTAATTAAATACTGCAATTTAAAGCTAGTCAGTGAATATTACATAAACTACAAATCTAGAGTGACTTGAGTCTAATATTAAAAGAGACTACTTGCTGGCAAAAACGATGCTAGAATACTATAAGGTGGTGATAACAAGTGGCAAGAAAACAAAGAATACATTATAGTGGAGCGTTATATCATGTGATAGCTAGAGGAAATAATGGGGAATATGTTTTAAAAGAAGATGAAGATAAAAAGAAATACATAGAAACAATAAAAAAATATAAAGAAAGATTCAAATTTTCAATTTATGCATACTGTATAATGGATAATCATATACACCTACTTATAGAAGTAAGTGACACTCCACTATCTAAAATAATGCAGGGAATACAGCAAGTTTATACGCAAGACTATAATAGAAAAAACAAGCGAACAGGACATGTTTTTCAGCAGAGATATAAAGCAATAGTATGTAATAAAGATGGATATTTACTACACCTAACAAAATACATACACAAAAATCCTGTAGAAGCAAATAAAACGAAAGACGTTAACTATGAATGGAGTAGCTATAGAGAATATATGAGAGGTAAAAATGATTTAATAGATGTCAATTTTGTACTTAAAATATTATCAAACAATAAAACAAAAGCGATAGAAGAATATAAGAAATATGTAAATGATGAAATGGATGACATAGAACAATGCGAATACGAGGTAAAAGAAGCGCAAACAGGTAATATAGATAGAGAGGAAAAGATAGAACTAGATGCCTTAATTACTGAAATATTAGAGCAAGAAAAAATTAGTTTAGAAGAAATAAAAGCAAGAACGAGGCAACAAAGAATATCAGATATAAGAAAAATAATAATACTATTAGCAATAAAACACTGTAAAACAACAAGCACAGAATTAGCGAAGAAGCTTAATCTACAAGTATCGATGGTATCAAAAATAAAAGCAGGAGAAACAATGAAGACAAAATACATGGAAGAGATAATAAAAAGATGGAGTAAGTGAATAATTCAGACCTGACCCCATCTGACACTGATTCGTACGATGGGTGACAAAAGTAACCATGGAATTGAACAAAAAAGATAAGGGAGTGAAGTAACGATGACAATAAGTATTAATACGATTCAAGATATGGCTGTTAAAGGATTAATTATTGCAATAGCGATATGTATAGTGGGATATATCATTTTAATAAGAGAAATGAGAAAACAAAAACCGAAAGTAAAAATATTGAAGTTAATGATAAAGGCATTTAGGTCATATTTGAAAATAGCAATAATGCTAATGTGTTATATTCCAATACTTACAATAATAACAATGGCAGTTTTATTAAATGCGAATACAGATATAGGTGTTAAAACTATTTTTTTAATTATGGTTATAATAATAATATCAGTTTTGATGAGTAAATTAATTAAGATAACAAAAAGGTTAATAAAGATAAAGACTATCAAAAATACTTTCTTTAACAAAATATTGTCATCGATAAATATGCTAATGGTATTCTCCACTATGATTGGAGCATCTTTTATAGCTATGTCCATATTTACATCATACACAATTTGGAAGGATACTCAAGTACCTTTTAAAAATTTTCAAACCATAAAAGGAGTAGTTAAAGATGTTAATGAAGAAAAGGATAGACAAAATATTAAATACATGGTTATTATAGAATATGAGATAGATAATAAAAAATATATAATAAGTGAAAGAACTAATTTTAGGAATTTGTATAAGAACCGTATGATAGACTTAGTGTATAATAAAGAAAATTATGCAGAAGCTCACATTGATAAATATGATTCACCCATAGCAGGATATGCAGCAATGTTTATATTTTTTTATGCTGGGGTGTTTTTCGTATTAATACCCATCAAGACATTCACAGGCAAAATTAAGTGGAAAAGCATTAGCGGTAATTCCTTTGAAATGGTAAATGTAAATACTAAGAAAGATGATCTAAACGTGAAATCTAAAAGAGGTTTTATAAGTAAAATCATATCATTTGATAATCCGAGAGCATCATTTCCAATATTAATGAGTATGATTTTTATTATGTTTTCTTTACTTATGACTTATGCAGTATATGAAGATAACAAAACAAGTATTAAAAATCAAAAAGTGACAACTGGAATAATTATAAATAATAAAGAAGAATATCAAGAAGGAACAAGTGATACAGCTGGATATTATCAATATCGCCCCATTATAAGATTTTATATAGAGGGTAAAGAATATATCATTATAAATAGAAATGCCTTTAGACAAAGAAAGATAAACGAAGAAGTAGAAGTAGTATATAATAAAAAATACCCATATCAAGCAGAGATGGTGAATAAGATTCCAATAGTAGAATATGGATTTTGTGCAATCTTCTTTACTGCAGGTATAATACTTTTCGGTATTGGAGCAAAAGCTGTGAAGTAAAGTTTAATGCAAAAGGGATGAAAAAAGTGGATAGGGTCAGGTTTGAATAATTCACTAATTATGAAGAAATTTGTTTCAATGAAGCATTGGAATATGCAAAAGTTGGTAAGCATAATAGATGAAATTAGTGAAATTGATGAAACAAACAAAATAGGTCTTGTTAAGAAATTATTAGAAGCTTTTGGTGAAAATAAATTAATTGAGTTTTCTATTCCTGATAATATAGCCTTTAGTGATGGACAGTTTTATAAATTTTTTGGTGTACCTATGAATGGAGTAAATGTTACGATGAGTGATTTTAATATTGGAAAAGATAAGAAATGTGTTGAGAAAGGATGGTCTGTGAAAACCTCCACAGCACAGGCGGTGTTTACTTCTGATTACAAATTATGTGATTTAAGTTTAAAAGGTAATGTTCTGGATGAAAATGGAGCGTTTACTGGAGTAATGAAAACGTTACTAGAGGAAGAAGAGAAAGGTTTAGATAAAGGGAAAACTGAATTTGTACCATTAATACAGAAGGTAGAATTAGATATGTTAAAACTTCAAAATGAAATACTAATCAGAAATGAAGAAATTGATAGACAAAAAGAAGGACAACTAGGAGATTAAAAAAGCGATGAATAGAAATAAAGAAAATAATGATTCAATTAACCTTGTGTTTAATAGTATACAAGACTCAACAAATGCTGCAAAAGGAATTTCGGCAGATGTTGCAGTAAAGGTACAGGATGAGATTCAAAATATAGCAGAAGGGAATGGGATTAGTTTACCAGAATATCAGGTAGAAGAAGATATGTTGGTTTTATAGGAAGGTTCTATTTTGTCATATTGGTGACTTTTACTACTATATATAAGATTTACATTGCTTTAAGGAGGTATGACCAAAATGACCGAATTACAAGAAAATGCTATAAATAAACGAAACTCGTATTGGGATAATATAAAAGGAATACTAATTTCTCTCGTGGTTTTGGGACACTTCTTATGGGCTTATTATGGCTTGGGCTTCGCAGGTTATATTATTAGTTTTGTATATTTTTTTCATATGCCTGCATTTGCTTTCGTTTCAGGATTTTTTAGTAAAAGTGACAATTCAAAATCTATGATATCTGTGTTTAAATTAATTGTTATCTACATTATATTTAACACCATTATGATGATTTATAGCTTTTTTTTATTTAATACATCATTTCAGTTTATTACACCATATTATTCATTCTGGTTCTTAATTTCATTAATAATATGGCGTTTAGTAATAAAATACGTTAAAATAACAAATCACATTTTTATAATCAGTATAATTGTTGCAATTTTTATCGGGTTTTGGAGTGATGTAACAAATGTTTTTGCTATTTCAAGGACAATTGTACTCTTTCCTTTTTTTATTATTGGATACAAGTTATCTCTTGATAAAATCAATGATTTTATAGATAGCCGAAAACCGTTAGATTATTTTAAGGGTATTTGTTTGCTGTTATCTACAATCTTCATATCATGCTCATTTATATACAAATATGCAAAGTTAAGTGAATCAAATTTGTTGATGGAAAGCTATGATTCGATGCTCGACCTGACTTTTAGAATTGTCATAATTGGGATAGCTGGATTGATGATTACCAGTATTTTTATTCTGACACCAAAAAAACCATTGCCGTTCTTTTGTAAGTGGGGTAGAAGCTCATTAGTCATTTATGTTCTTCATCGCTTTATTACACTTGTTTTTATGAAAGTATTTCCTGCAAGTAATTATAACGAGTATTATATTATCTTTGCTTTTTGTGCGAGTGCTGTAACGCTTCTTATTTTGGGCTCAGATATTATTCTACATAAATTTAATTGGATGATTAATAAAATAATTGATGTTTTTTTGTTTCAGGATAGTGATCAGAATAAATATATAAGAAATATATTTATCAAAATATCAGTAGTATTATTAATTACATGTTTATTAATTCCAACATATAAAACACTTATATTATCAATAAAAACGATAGCTGCAACTCAAAACAATTCGGTAACAGTAGACAAAAATGATTCTGCAGGTGATATCCATAAAGTTATTACAAGTGATCAAGAAGCAGTTTTAAAGGATGCAGTGACAATAGCTTTCGTAGGGGACTTGATTTTGCTGCAGGACCAAGTTAAGGGAGCTTATTCTGATTCCTCTGGTGAATATGAATTTGATTCTATGTTTAAATATGCAAAAAAATATCTAACAGAAGCAGACATTGCAATTGGTGTTTTTGAAGGTCCTACAGCGGGAGAAGACGCAGGTTACTCTACGAGTAACTATAACGATGGGTTACCCCTTTATTTAAATTATCCTGATACCTTTGTAAGGGCTGTGAAGGATTCAGGGATTGATTTAGTATCGACTGCAAATAACCATCTCTTAGATAAAGGAGAAGAAGGAACTATAAGGACACTGGATATTCTTGATCAAGAGGGATTATTACATGTTGGTTCATACAGAAATGTGGAGGAAAAGGATTCAGTCCTAATAATAAAGGAAAAGGGAGTCCGAATTGCTGTTTTGGCATATACATATGGGAGTAATGGATTTACAGAAAAATATTTTTTACAAGATAATACTTCGCTAACGTCAATCATTGTAGAACCTACCAGTAAATATTTTGAGGAGATTAAAGCTAAAGTGTTATTGGATTTTGAAAAAATAAGAAATATGAAAAATCCTCCAGATTTAATAGCAGTTATACCTCATATGGGATCTCAGTTTACACATAACACCGATACTTATCAAGATACATGGAATGATATTTTTGTTAAGGCAGGTGCAGACATTATTTTAGGTGATCACTCTCATGCGGTTCAGCCTATTGAGTTTAGTACAACAGTTAATGATAAGGGGGAAGAAAAGCAGGCTGTTATAGTAAATTGTCCAGGAAACTTTGCTAATTCTTATGTAGAAAATGATGGGGATGCAACTTCAATTGTTGAGGTTTACATAGACCCTCAAACTAAACAAGTTATTAGTGCTGGGGTTATACCTATGTATACCCAATCACCATCAAATGGAACTTATAGAGCATTACCAATATATAATATTTTGAATGATACAGTTTTACAAAATGAAATTAGTAGGTATGAAATGATACGAGTTGATGAAGTGCAGTCTATTGTTTCATCTGTTATGCTCGGAGTTAAACTAACATTAGACCAAGTGCAAGAAAGATATTATATATTTCCTGAAGGATATGTTAGACAACCTGTAAAAGCAATGAAAATCACTGACGAAATGACAAAAACAGATTTATACAAGCTATTTTGCAAATCAAAAACAGTTTGTTTTGTGGGTGATAGTATAACAGCAGGGTCAGAAAATGGTGGTTATAGTTGGTATGAACCATTAATGGCTTCATTTCCTGATAGTATCGTATATAAGGAAGCTTGGGGAGCAGCAACCACACTGACATTACTTGAAAAAATTGAAACAATAGCTAGACATAGCGCTGATTTATATGTTATCGCTATTGGAACAAATGATGTACGATATAGAAATAAGAAAACATGTGCTATGGATGCGAGTAGTTATATAGAGAATATAAATTCTCTTATAGTAAAAATATTAAGTAAAAAACCCAACGCACATTTTGTTTTGATCAGTCCTTGGCTTGCATTAGATAATGATCCGTATACGCAAATATCGGTGGAAAAACGCGATTTAATGTTAAGTCAATTCGGAGAAGCTCTTAGACTATATTGTGAGAAAAAAGACTACTGTTTTATTGATCCTAATCCTGCCATTGATGAAATGTTTCTAAGATGTTCTCCATCAAAATACCTCATTGATCATATTCATCCAAATGCAAGTGTAGGAATTAATCTGTACTCTGAGAAAGTTCTTACATATAAATAATGCAGGAATGTAGTAATGTTAGTGGCAAATATACTTGAAATATTAGTAATAGCTAGGAAGACTAGATGATGATGTGAATGGCTTGAAATTTTAACAAAGTGGCTAAAAAACTAAAAAAGTACGAGAAGAGTACTTTTTTAGTATCATAATGCGTTATAGAATATAATCGTTAGTTATTATTTCTTGAGCTATCATTTTTAATAATTCGGGATCTTCAACTACTTCAGGTTGACAGTTGAAATGGTCAGCCATAATTTCTGCTACTTGTTTTCCTTGTTTACCTACTTTATATTCTGGCAAGTTTTCAGTACTGCTTTCAGTAATCATACCTATTATTTCTCCTACAGATATGGACAAGTCTCTATAAGAGACTTGTTCGTGGTTAATTTTTATACTATTCCAGAATTCATATATATTAAGAACTGGCTCTAATTTTTTTTCGTCTAAAATTAAGTCCTGTCCTATTATATCTGATATTTTGACACTCATAAACATTTTTATAAAATTGTCTGAAACATTGGTAAATAACTTCTTTTTTGATTTTATACCATCACATTCAACATATTCATTACAACTTTCTGCGTTGCTTTTTATAAGTTTATTTAGCTTGTTTATGAATCTTTTTTCATTTAGGGTATTATAAAGGTTGCCATGATTTCGTATCAGGAGTAATATTCTTTCAGTATTAAGGTAATCTAGGTTTTGAAGAATTTCTTGAGCAATAATAGCACTTTTTTCTTCATGCATGGGAAATTGTAGATATATATTATCTTTTGACTCACAGTATGGTTTTGCAATGTCGTGTAAAAGCAAAGTCCAGCGTAACTCCATTAGTTCATTAGGTGTGAATTCAATTTCGATACCATGAGTTTTCATAAATTCGATTGCAGTATCTAAACTGTTAACTGTGGCTATAATATGGTCAGCAACATCAAACCTATGAATAGGAGATAGTTGTATAAAATTTTGTGCGTTTACAAGCAAAGGAATATATCCCAAAAAATCATTAATATCTACATTTTCACCTGAAGATAAAAGCTTTTCTATTATTTTAATAGTTTCTTTTGATAAGGGTTTTATCGCCGATAAATCAAGATTCTTCTGTTCGTTTGTATGCATAATATCTTTATAATATTTTTTTGATTTTATAGTATCTTTTAATTTATCAGTACAGCTACAAGTATTAATTGCTATTCCTGCGAGATGTTTATTCAGTTTTAAAATCATATTTCTATTGAGTTCAAAGATTTGATTATTTTCAGGTATTTGAAAGGTAGAATTATCACAAAGGGTTGCAATTAAAATTGATTCATACGAAGATATATCTTTTAATAAGTCAGGATTTTTTGATATGTATCTAACCATTTTTTGTGATAATCCTTCTGTAGATAAAAACTGTGTCTCATGAGATAATAATGCGAGATCAAAAGGATATGCAACAAAAAATTGATTTTTTTCGAGTGATTCTTTTTTTAACTCAATGAGTTGTCTATTTACACATATGTTATTTTCTAATTCACTATTAAAGTCATGATCCTCGAGTATTTGAATTGATTTAATATTTTTGTTAAATCGTAATATTTCAGCATTCGATAATCCAATATCTATTAAGTCCCAAATATCTTTATGTGCATAATTGTATACTGCTGGGAAATTATATTTCGCAACATCATCTGCTAAATGGGTGCTTTTTCCATAAGGATCATTTGCATTGAATACTAAAGTTCTTAATAACTTATCTATATATGTTTCATTTATAATAAATTTTATTATTGATTCTTTATTTGGATCAATATTTATATATCTATTATTAAATCTAATTGCTTTAATTAATGAATTTGAAAAATACTTAAATTTTTCTGCATTTTCTTTTGGTTGAGCATCTATATGCCCATCAGCGAGTATTTTAGAAGCTTCATATGTAGACATTTTTCTATAAAAAGTTTTTAATTGTTTTAGTCTTTCCTGCCAGTTTAATGTCATAAAATCACCTCATATATTTATGTAGATATAATTTAAAAGTAAGCTATTACATTATATACCATTTTTTTACATATGTCAACTTGTATATACTTAAAATTCATTTAAAAATGCTAAACCATAAAAGCAATTGACAAATGTAAAAAAATGGTATACAATGTAACGAAATATGTAAACTTGATGAAAAATTTGAATATACATTTAGAGGAGGACTTATGAGTTACAAAGAATATAGACAGGTTATAAATAATTTTAAGATAACCCACCCGCAATGGAATGAGTATGATATACTTGACTATATGGAAAGGAAAGGTATGGATTTAACATATGCAAGGTATGCTGCTAATGTTAAGTCGGAAAATTATGACATCAAAATATTAAATTCAAAACATGGACCTGCACATGCTAAAAGAGTATTATTGCTTTCATTAATAATAGGAACTAGAGAAGGATTGGATGAAAGAAGCATTGAATTACTTGCGGATGCGGCTATTCATCATGATATAGGTAGAGAAGATGAGACAAACAATGATTATCATGGACGAAAATCTGTAGAGAAGATGATAAAAAATAAATTGGATTGTAAATATGGTGACGAAGATAAAAGGATATTACATATGGTAATGGATGGACACGCTGTAGGACCTGATAGGCTAAACGAACTGATTGTAAGATATGATATTTGGGATATAGATACGGCAAACCCAATATTAGCAGTATTAATGGATGCAGATGCCTTAGATAGGGTCAGGATAAATAGACTTGATCCTAATTGCCTACAGACGGATAACGCAGTGCAGATGGTAGACTTTGCGCAAGGATTGTATAGAGATTTTGAACAGTTTGATTTGTGGACAGATGATTCGGGACTTGATGAAGGTGTGGAACTGTAAAAATAATACATCGGGATCAATACCCGATGTATTATTTACTTTCCCATCTACCATAGATTCCACAAGGGAGTATTTGGTTTGAGTTTGATACTGGTATACCTATTTCGCCGACATCTACGCTTCCTTTATGTCTTTCCGTTATGGTCATGTTTAGCATATTACCAAGGACTGTAGCCGAGAAGCCAGTTGTGTATGAGTTGATGAGTAAGAATAGGGGCTTTTCCGTTAGGACCTGTCTGCATAGTTCGATAAGGTCATATAGCTCGTCCTCAATTTTCCAAAGCTCACCACTAGGTCCTCGTCCATATGAAGGGGGGTCCATGATTATAGCATCGTATTTGTTATCCCTTCTAATTTCGCGTTCTATGAATTTTTTAACATCATCAACTATAAAACGGACTTTCTTATCGGATAAATTTGATAATGTTATATTATCCTTTGCCCAGGACACCATTCCTTTTGCTGCATCTACATGGCATACTTCGGCTCCTGCATAAGCACATGCAACAGTTGCACCGCCAGTGTATGCAAAGAGATTGAGAACTCGTATTGGTCTGCCTGCATTTTGGATTTTTTCTATCATCCAGTCCCAATTTACAGCCTGTTCTGGGAAAAGTCCCATATGCTTAAAACCCATAGTTTTTACGTAGAATTTTAAATTTTTATAAGATATGACCCATTTATCAGGCAATTTGCTCTTATAATCCCATTGTCCACCACCTGTACTACTTCTAAGATAGTGTGCATCAATATTATTCCATGATTTAGGTTTTGATTTTTTCTTCCATATTACCTGAGGGTCTGGGCGGGCAACAGTAATATCTCCCCATCTTTCGAGTTTTTCCCCATCGGCCAAATCTATAAGTTCGTAGTCTGTCCATTCATCTGCTAATTTCATAAAATATCATTCCTTTCTTTTGTGTTTGTTCAAGGGTTCTTTATGGGGACAGTTCCTAAAAAGAAGGAACCGCCCCCTATGCTAGCTTGATGGAGTCATTATAACACAATTTTTTCCAAAACACAAACAAAAAATTCCTATCGCTATCGATAAGAATTCTTTTATAACTTTCAACTTTCAACTTAACTTAGTATGGTTTTATAAAATGTTGCGTCCAATAACATGTTCCGTTGCTTTTTTTAGCAAGACCTACACCTATTTGTGTGTACGAAGGACTTAGTATATTAGCCTTATGTCCAGGGGAATTCATCCAAGCTGTCATTACAGCTTGGGGAGAGTTTTGACCATATGCAATATTTTCACCCGCGGCAGAGAACTTTATTCCAAAAGATTCAATCATTTGAAATGGTGAGCCATATGTAGGAGATGTGTGAGAAAAATAATTTTTATTGATCATATCCTGAGACTTATAGCGTGCGATTCTAGACAGTTGCCAGTTTTCTGTGAGTAGCATAAGACCGCGTTTAGAACGTTCTACATTGACAAGGCGAACAACCTCGGTTTCTAACGCTTTTATATCAGTGATATTAGGTATATTGACTTTTTGTCCTGGGTATATGAGAGCAGGGTTTGGAATCTGAGGATTTGCAGCGATTATTTCACTGACTCCAACTTGGTATTTTACAGCAATTCTCCATAAACTATCGCCACTTTGCACGATATATGTAAGAGCCTCTGCACACACAGGGACAATCAAAATAAAAAAAATAAAGATGGACGAGATAAAAAATTTTTTGTTCATAGTAAACCTCCAGTGAAATATCAATGTAGGGACAGATTATAAATCTGTTTGCCAGTTTAATAGGAAAAAATGGTAAATATAGTACTGCCTTTAGTTGGTGCTTTAACAGATATCTGATAGCTAGGTTATTACATCTATATTAATCAATATAAATAAATATTACACAAATTTAAAAACAAATTCTCGTTATTATATGCATCAAGACAAGAATAATAATACGTATATTTTTCATTTATGTTACAAATATAAAATAGTATTGAAATACGGAAAAAAATGTAATATAATATAATATAGAGAATTGCAAATTCTTGAGCCGTGGTTCTCAATTGTTTTATTGGGGGGAGATATATGACAGTAAATTTATTTGAACTACCACATCGCAGGATAAGGATGTGGAATATAGAGTTATTTGACCAAGATACCCCTAGAAATAATATAGAGGGTATAGTTAAATACGAAAGAGAAAATGTAAAAATAGATAATTTGAAAAAGTTGTTTAACTCGGAAGAGATAGATAGCATATTCAGGCATATGTTTAATTTGCTTGCAGATGCTGTTTTTTATTTTGACAAAAGAATATATAAATTACGAATATAAACAAACGCACTAAAGAATCATTTATTATGCCAAAGATGAAGATGTTATAAGATAAACAAAAATCTTAAATATGTGGGTGATAATTATGAGATTGAAGGAGCAAAAGTTAGAAAAAATCCAGAATGATCAAGTAATGGAAAGAGCTGTAGGAGAAGAAAATTATGATATCGCACAATACAAGGCCAACTCTAGATATAAGGTCTTAGTGGTTGATGATGAGCAGGGAGTACTAGACTCGCTCAAAGTAATGCTTGAGAGAAGCGGATTTAAATATAAAGGATTTAATGACCCCAGCAATGCATTAGAAGAACTTGAGAATGA
Source organism: Clostridiales bacterium (assembly GCA_003452395.1). Lineage (GTDB taxonomy): Bacteria > Bacillota > Clostridia > Lachnospirales > UBA12420 > UBA12420. Next base: position 1,319 of record DMOI01000058.1, on the reverse strand, counting down.
TGCTTCTTATAATATTCTAGTGACGGACTATTTTATGGAGCCTATGCATGGAGATGAACTTATAGAGAAGATAAGAACATTTAATATAAAAATACATATCTTGCTTCTAACTGGGTACAAGGATCAAGCACCAGCTATAGAAACACTTAAGCGATTAAATATTCAAGGTTATTGTGAGAAAAGCAATAATTTTGACCAACTGCTTTTATGGCTTTACTCGGCAGTTAAAGTGCTTGAACAAAATAAGGATATATATACCCTCATGGAAAAAGCAACAACCCAAAATGAAGTAATAAGTGAGTTAAATAAGAGTCTTGAAAATAGTTACTCAAGTATAATCGAGTCGCTACGACTTACCGTTGATGCTAAAGATGAGTACACAAAAGGTCATTCAGATAGGGTTTCTTACTATGCATTAAAGATTGGACAAGCGATGAATTTAATGAGTGAAGAATTAGAAATACTAATAGTAGGCGGATATTTTCATGATATAGGTAAGATAGGAATAAAAGACCATATAATTACAAAAGAAACAAGACTCACAGATGAGGAGTTTGCAGAGATAAAGAGGCATCCTGAAAAAGGTTTTGGAATACTAAAGTCAAACAATATGTTCAAGAAAATACTACCACTTATTAAATACCACCATGAAAAACTTGATGGGACAGGATATCCAGAGGGCTTGAAGGGTAACCAAATACCGATTCTTGTGAGAATAATATCTATAGCAGACTCATTTGATGCTATGATGTCAAAAAGAACATATAGAGATAAATTAGGAATAGAAAAATCAGTATCAGAATTAAAAAGATGCTCAGGAACTCAATTTGATCCCGAAATAGTGGAAGTATTCATAAAACTTATAGATGAAAAATGGGATAAAATAAATGAAGAGGTAGAAGAAATAAATAGAAAACTGGCAAATGTATAGGAACAAAATAGAAGTCGTACGACTTCTATTTTTGTTGTTTGGATTTTAATATAATAGGATGAGGGCAATACATGCCATACAAGGGTGTTATTGCAATATAAACATAAAAGAAAATACTAACTTAATTACAATAAAAATACAAAAAACAAGAATTTTTAAATATATGTTGTAAAAAATATAGAAATTTGTTAATATTACATTAGGATAAATTTGTCTAATATGTATAAAAAATAAAAAACAACCAATATAAAGTATAAAATACTACTTTTGTATGAGAAGATAAATAAGTCCTTAAAAGAGGAGGAATAAATATGAAAAGAGCACAAAAAACTCAAGAAAATAACAAAAAGGGATTTACATTACTAGAACGTGCGTACTGATAAGTTGT
>DMOI01000048.1 GCA_003452395.1 Clostridiales bacterium | reverse complement strand
TGGTTTAAGAGAAGAAGATATAGCATTAGATATTTGCAAAATGGCAAAAACATTAATTGAATTAAATGGAATAAAAGTTATTATGACAAGAGAAGGAGCAAAAGTAAATGGTGATGGATCTTCACTTAATGCCTCATTAAATACAAGATGCAAAATTGCTAATTCAAATAAAACAGACTTATTTTTTTCTGTTCATTGTGATGCTTTTAATTCTCAGGCTTTTGGAACAACTTGTCATATATTTGGATTAAATGGAAATGCTGAAAAGTTTGCCAAAATTTTAAATCCTATGATGGGAAAATTGTTCTACAATCGTGGAATAAAAGTGTCAAATTTTGCAGTTATTAGGGACACAAATATGCCAGCAATATTATTAGAGACAGCATTTTTAGATAACAAAGATGATAATGCTAAATTGGCAGATTCTAATATAAGACAACAAATTGCTGTAAATATTGCAAAGTCTGTTTGTGTTTATTTTGGTGTAACTTATAAAGAAGGAGTTGTAAATAAAGTGGCAGATGTAGCAACAAAAGTAGATAAAGATGTATATTTATCAGTGAGGGTATTGGAGAGTAAAGCAGATGAGGTAATTAAACAGATTATCAAATTGGGTTATGCAACCAAAAGATTAGAACTTGCATAAATAATGTTTATTTAGTATATATTAATAACTTCAATATATTATTTATTCAGTTGTAGTATGTATGACAGTTGTAGATATNNATAAAATAAAGGAGGGCAAGCATTAATTATGAGAAATAATATTTCAACCATGGAAGAGGTGGAAGAAAACATGTGGAATGAAATTTGGAGACAAAGTACGGACACAACTATTCGCTTTCTTGACAAAGGAATACTTCTTTTGAGTTTTATTTTTGGAATATTTCTAGGAGCAATCGGTTATCCAAAACAAATTATTATTTTTATAGCCGTTTTGACATTAATTGATGTCTTAACAAAGCATTTAAGTCTTGTGATAGTTAATTATGGTTGTTTAAGTTTTTCTAATTATACAAAGGCATGGAAAGAAAAAGTTTTAACATCTAGACAACTTAAAAATGGGATATGCGTAAAAACCATTATGTATTCCTGTTTGCTGTATATTTCTAATCAATTATGTATTATTGATGGAATTATATTTGGCAAAGAAATTTCAGGCATTCTTTATAGTGCAATTGCATTAGTAGAAATTTCAAGCGTTTTAGAGAATGGGATAGCAATGGGTAACTCTAATTTAACTCCAATGTTAGACTTTATAAAAAACAAACAAAAAGAATTATTTGGAGGTAAAAATAAAAAATAAGGGATGATTGCATGTGAGTAGATTAAATAAGTTTCTAGATTGGATTGCATCAAAAATAGCATCAAAAATCATAATTCAATTAAACAAAGAACTTTCAAAACAAAATGAAGATATTTGCATATTACTCAAAGAAGAATTAGCAATTATTAAAGAACAAAACATGTCAAACAAAAAACAAATAGCAGAGATATCAAAACAATTAGATGTACTTGGGAGGACTTTGAGAGGGAAAGGGTTTAATTAAAATAGTTAAAATAAAATAATGTAAATAAGGATTGATTAAATGAAACCAGAATTTAGTTCATTTTCTCTACGCCTTGCAGGTTATTTAATGTTACAAGGTTTTGTACTTAAATTAATGAGAGATGATCAGAAATCAAATAGAAAAATATTTATATTTAATAATACTCCTGATTTGCAAAGTGCGATTCAGGAGTATTTACGTTTCAAAAACAAATAATTGGGAGGAATGTTTTAATGTTAATTACAAAAGAAGTTGAGGTCAAGTGGCATTACAAAAATAGAGATTGGTATGAGAAAAAAGGTTATATATTTACAAAATATAAAGATAAATTTAATGTTAGAGTTGAAGATTTAGCCGATAGTTCTAATATATCAGTTGATATTAAATGTGATGGATGTGAAAAAGAATTAGTAGGTGCGTCATGGTTAGGTTATAAAAGATCAGTAAAAATAGATGGTAAATATTATTGTCATAGATGTTCTATAAATGGATATGAAAAATTTATTAGCTTTGAAGAATGGTGTTACAATAACTTATCAGTAGAAGAGGTTAATGAAATTTTGTTTAGATGGGATTATGAATTAAATAATTGTTTACCAAGTGAAGCAAGTTTTGGTTCTGGTAAAGATTATTATTTTAAATGCCCTAGAGGACTACATAAGAGTGAACTTAAAAATATTGGTAATTTCACAAGTGGTCAGAAAGGAAGTATACTTTGTAAACAATGCAATTCTTTCGCTCAGTGGGGTATCGACAACGTAAGTGCAGATTTTTTACAAAAATATTGGGATTATAATATAAATATAGTTAATCCTTGGGAAATCCCTTTTCAATATAATAAAATTGTTTTTATTATATGTCAAGAAAAAGATTATCATGGAAGTTATCCGATTGCATGTTGTAATTTTATAATCCAATGTAGATGCCCTTTGTGTAATAAAAACAGTGGAAAAGTACATAAATATGATTCGTTAGGATATTTACATCCAAAAGTATTTATCATATGGTCTAATAAAAATAATAAAAGTCCATATGAATATGCTCCAAAAAGTAATCAGTCTGTTTGGTGGAAATGTCCTGATGGTAAACATAAGGATTATAAAAGAAAAATTAGTAAATCCAGCAGTTTTAATTTCCGTTGTCCTGATTGTCAATATTCTCAAGGAGAGACTACTATTAATGATATATTCACAAAGAAATATAATTGGATTAAAATTTCGCAAAAGGATTATAGTTTAAAGTCCATAGGAGATATTGATATATTCTATATTCCTCAGCAAAAATTTAAAGGGTTAGTTGGATTGGGGAACAGAATGCTATCATATGATTTTTATATTCCAAAATATAATCTTTTAATTGAATATCAAGGACAGTACCATGACGGAACAGTGAGTAATCAAACTCAAAAAGCATTTTTAAAACAAGTCGAACATGACAGACGTAAAAAAGATTATGCGTTATCAAACGGATATAATTTTCTAGAGATTTGGTACTGGGAATTTGACAAGATTGAAGAAATATTAAGTAAGTGTTTTGAATGATTATCTGCAAAAAATAATTGAAAGGATGATAATAAATATGATAGATCAAAATACATTGTTACTCGGTGGTAGTCTTTTAGGTTTAATAATCTTAAACATCGTCTTGGGTTCTGTAAATTCATTTTTTATAAAACAATTTGATAAAACAAAATTATGGCAAGGAGTATTTAAGGGTTTTATTGTTAGTTTTTCTTTTATTTGTGTTTGCTTTATAGGACAGTTAAATCCAAATATACTTCTTGTGAGTGTAGATGGAAAGGAAATAAATTTATCAAATGCAACTTATCTACTTATGATGTCTGGCTACCTTTATTATGGGAAGGAAGTTTTAATAAAATTATCTAGTTTTGTAAGTGGTAAATTTAAAATTGATGCAAACAATGAAACAAAAGAAAAAACAAACCCATAATATCACAAATATAAACACTNNTAAGCGTTTAGAAAAGTCTCCACAATACAAACTTACATAAAATCAATTCAGACAGCTTAGAGAGTGTTTTCTGTAATAACCATAATATTGTGGGCCTGAAAGTGTTGCTACAGCAAGGTTTTAAAGGTTAAGAATTTGCTATTTTTCTACACTAATCAGATAGTAAAAGTAAACATTATCAATTAAAATCGCACTTTTATTTTATCATTACAAAAACCAAATAAATTATAACTGTAAGTATAAAAATAAATAATAAAATTTTATAATAAGAAAGGAATGATACATATGAGTTTAAACCAAATTCCAGACTTTATGTTGTCTGATGAGGCAGGGAGTATTAAGGATAAGATTGCGGTTTTAAGTGGGGTTGGAGGAGCAGTTGAGAAGACAAATAAGAGTGAGTTTGATGCTTATAAAGTTGAAACAGCGACAGAATTAGTTATTTTAAAAAAGGGAGAAGTCTACGTTGAAGACTACGTAGGAACAGATACGGAAAAGATTACTTCAGCGTTAATTGATCTTGTTAATGGTGGTACATTGTATTTTTCGGGAAAGGCGTATGCCTTTACTGGGATAATAATTAATAAACCAGTAAATTTAAAAGGAGCAGGGACTTCCTTAACCACATTCACAAATACTGGCACAGGGCGTATGATCACTTATGACTATAGCGTTGGAGGACTAAGCGATGTAGGCAAACGTAGGCCAATTCAAGTTTCAGATGTTACTATTATAGATAGCATTGTCGGGACAGGAACAGGTATTTATGTTTTTAAAGCGTATTTTATAGAGTTTAATCGCTGTTTTTTCACTGGATTTACATCTGGATATGGTATACATTTAGACGCTGTTTTATGGTCATATCTTAACAATGTGTCAACGGATAAATCAGAAATTAGATGTGTAGACACATTAGTACCCCATTCTAATAATCAGATATTTTTTAATGGTGGGGAATATCGAAATCCAACAACTCATGCAATATATATAGAAAACGCTGATACAGTGGGTGCTAGAGATTTAACGGTTGAAGGTTATAGCGGAACACCAACGGTAGGTGTTATGGTTAAAAATGCGACCACGACCATACTTGAGGAATTATACATCGAACATTTAGAAGGTGCACAGGCTTGTGTCACACTCGAAAATTGTCGTGCATTATCTGTTAAGTCAGCCTTGATAAGTAGTAACTTAGAGGGTGTGCCAGCTCTCAATTTAATTAATACGAGCATTACGGAAATCGAAAAATGTAGTTTATCTGTCGATCCAATTAAAGCTGATGCAAATTGTCAGGGCATTAAAATTAGAGACACTTTGCTTTATGGTAAATTGGATATTGCAGAAGGTGTGTATTTTACCCTTGAAAATTGTGAGCCAGCATCCGCAACAGTGATGGTTAAGAATCCTCAATTCCAACCTGAAAACTTCAATGGGTATGGGATTCCCTTCTCGAACAGAATGGTTGATTCGTCTTTCCGATCTGGTATCCCAGTTGTGACACAAAGCGTAGGGTTGCCTGTAACTACACATGATACAACAGTTGGATATTATGATCTTAATAGTTTGAAAATAGTTGGAGTCGCTAATGATAAGGCATTAATTGACGCTCTAGGAAGAATTGAACTATTAGGTCAGGGAGCCATTATTAGTTTTATGGCGAAATCAGACAACGAAGCGGATTTTACTTTTAGTCCATCTATAGCTGTAGCATCAGGGAGCAATAAGGCTAAGGTTACGACAGGTTGGCGTAGGTATTTCGTTCATTCTCTAATCCAGGGTACACAGACAGCCTTTGCTACGGTTAAACTATGGATAACATTCAGTAATACGAATACAATTTGGATTGACGATGTGATGGTTATACCAATTAACAGTTATAAAGAATCTTGCAAGTACGTTGACAATTTTAGGTATCTCCATACACACGGAACCGAAATCTTAGCGGACACCAAAGCGGTTGTGCCATTTGTCCCATATTTCGATGCTGGAATACGATTAAGGAAACAAACATACGCCCCCGTTACACCACTAGAGGGTATGGTTTATTTTGCAGACGGAACATCGTGGAATCCCGGCGGAACTGGTAAAGGTTTGTATTTTTATGACGGATCGGCTTATTCAAAGATGTAGTATTTTATAAATCTTACCATCGTGGTATAATGAACCAAAATTATACTATTGAGGAGTAATTTATGTACTATGCGGTATTGGTAACAGGTGCGATATTTTCTATTTTAAACAAAAGAAAGTTGGCTGTGGTCTTTACCTTATTGCTAACCGCCCTAGCATTCCTTAGGTATGGGGTAGGAACAGATTATTTTTCCTATGAATTTTTGTACAATAGGTTGCAAGATTCAGTATTTAATGAGATGAGATATGGCATTGATTTAAACGAAATAGGATTCAGAGGTATAGGTTCACTTTTGAAGTCAATCGGCCTAATCTATCAACAATATTTGATTTTCTTTGCAACGGCTAATATGTTCTTTGTCTATAAAACGTGTAAGGAGTATAGTAAGAACCCTGCTTTATCAATGTTTCTCTATTTTTGCCTTTACTACCTAATATGGACATTCAGCGGTATTAGGCAAGGAGTTACTATTGCTATAGGTGTTTATTATTTACTAGAAGTAATTAAAAAGAACAAACCCTTAAAGTTTATCATTGTAGTTTTATTACTGTCGTTAATTCATGCGTCTGCCTTGTTTTTACTAATTTTATATTGCGTATCAAAGTTGAAAATTAGCAAAAATCAACTACTTATCTTTACTATTTTTTGCTTAATAGTATCAATACTACCAATCGGAGTTATGATTAGTAAAATGACTTGGATTCCTTTTTATCAAAAAATAAATTGGTATACTAATGCAGAGTTAAGTATTAACTTGTTCGACTTTCAGAGCCTTGGAAGAATCGGGTTTCTTACAATTGCCTTCTATTTTTATAACTTATGCGCCAGAGAAGGCGAGTTTATGATGAAGGTTACAAATGTCTATATCGTCGGATTATCAATGTACTTTATCTTCCAGTTTTCAGAATTGACAGCAGCCAGATTATCCATTTATGCACAATATCTAAACATTATAATTTTGGCAAATATTTTATACTTTTATAAAACGACGATAACAAAAACGCTATACCTATACTGTTTATTTATTTTTTGTTTTTTGTTTTTATTCAAAAACGCTATATCTATGGAGAAGAATTTTGAGAGAATAAATTACGTTAACACTAAAATAACTCCGTATGTAAACATTTTTACCAAAGATGACTATATTTTTAGTAGTAAATACTACATTAGCAATTAATTAGTAGATTTTATTATAGTAGCATTTGATGCATTGATGCATTATGTTCATTAGATTTTTAATTCACAAAGCACAGTAAATAGACAAAAGAAAGAGAGCAATTAATTTTACTCTCTTTCTAATTTTATAAAGAATATTAAAATAATATCTATTTAATTCCCTTAAAATTCCAGTTTTATTGGATTATTGAGAAAATGAAAGTGTTGTGAGAGTAAGGTTACAGGGTTTAGGCAAAATGGATAA
>DMOI01000061.1 GCA_003452395.1 Clostridiales bacterium | reverse complement strand
AAACTAGAGATTAAAAGGATAGAGAAAGAGCATAGTGAACTGTTGGAAGGGTTGCAGAAGTGGTATGTGGTAAGTAAATATACAAAATAAAAAACATAGGAGAATAAGAAAGGAAATATACTCGCAATGACAATATAATACCCCGTTGGCTTGCTGCGGGGAGAATTCATTTAACTATAATAGTAAAAAAAGGTACTTGCAAAAAAAATGGAAATATATTATAATATATATAACTAATGATGAAGGGGAGATTTGTGTGGCGGTAGGGAAAAATACATTAATGGATCCTAAAGTGGATTACGTGTTCAAATTAATATTTGGTCTTGACAAAGATGAGTGCAAGATAGCACTTAGAGGATTATTAAATAGCATACTGAACTTAGAAGATAAAATAAAAGAAATAGTATATTTGAATCCATATCTAGACAAGCAATATGAAGAAGATAAACAGTCTATACTAGATATAAAAGTAAAAACAAATAAGGGAGAAAAAATTGATATAGAGATGCAACTAGTAAGTTATGAAAATCTTAAAAAACGATTTTTATATTATTGGTCGAAACTATATATAGACGATTTTAAAAGTGGTGAAGATTACGAAAAATTAAACAAAGTTATACAGATAATAATAGTAAAAGACGATTTAATAAAAGAAACAAAAAAATATCATACAAAATATAAAATAAAAGAAGTAGAAGAAAATTTTGAATATATAAATGACATGGAGTTACATATAATAGAATTAGGAAAGTTTTTTGAAAACGAAAAAAATGTAGAAAAAATGGATAGACTAGAAAGATGGTTAACATTCCTAAAGGATGCAGATGATGAAAGCAAGAGAAAGGTAATAGAGAAAATAATAGAGCGGGAGGAGGAAATAAAAATGGCACATGAAACATTAGAACAAGTTAGCCAAGATGATATAGAAAGAGACAGGGCGTTAAGAAGAGCGATATTTTTGTCAGATATGACATCAATGAGAAATGAAGCTAGAAGAAAAGGGCTGGCAGAAGGAAAAGAAAAAGGTAGAGAAGAAGGTAGAGAAGAAGGTAGAGAAGAAGGAAAACGAAAAAGGGATAGGATGATAGTAATAAATATGTTGAATAATAATTTGACAAAGGATCAGATAGCTGACTATACGGGACTTAGTAAAGAGGAAATAGACGAAGCTGTAAATCGTGTAAGAGAAGAAGACTAAGTAAAAAACTTCAGTTATTAGTCTGAAGTTTTTTGAAAGAGTTATAAAAAATAGTTAACAGTATAAAAGAACATAGTGAGCTGTTAGAAGGGTTACAAAAGTGGTGGGTAATGCAAAATATAAAAGAATGATAAATATAGAAGAATAAAAAAGGAACTATATACACAGATTGTCATTGCGAGGAGGAACGACGGGGCAATCTCATCTTTTTGATAATATAACAAGATAACTTAAAAGATAAGATTGCTTCGTCGAAAGAACCTCTTCGCAATGACAGGATTGAGGGTCATCAAAGGTAGGAGAGGGGACTAAAAAATGTACATAGGAAATATAGAAATAAAAAATAATGTCTTTCTCGCTCCTATGGCAGGTGTGACTGATGTAAGCTTTAGGGCTATATGTAGGCAAATGGGAGCAGGACTCACATATACCGAAATGGTTAGTGCGAAAGCCTTGATGTATGAAAATGATAGAACGATAGATTTACTAGATATTAATGAGTCTGAAAAACCATCAGCAGTTCAGATTTTTGGAGCTGATCCTAAAATACTTGCAGGTGAGGCGGAAAAGCTACAGAATAAATTTGATATTATAGATATTAATATGGGGTGTCCAGCACCTAAGATAACTAAGAATTTTGAAGGCTCTGCATTAATGCAAAAACCTGAATTAGTTGCAGAGATTGTACGCGAAGTATCACGCGCAGTGAATAAACCAGTGACAGTGAAAATAAGAAAAGGTTTTACAGCAGACACCCCAAACGCCGTAGTTATAGCCAAAATTGCAGAGGAAAGTGGAGCGCAGGCAATCACAGTACATGGTAGAACTAGGGATCAATTTTACAGTGGAAAAGCCGACTTAGATATAATAAAGAAAGTAAAGCAGAGTGTGAGCATACCTGTAATAGGAAATGGAGATATATTTACCCCCCAAGATGCAAAAAGAATGTTTGAGTACACTGGATGCGATGCGATAATGATAGGTAGAGGAGCAGAGGGAAATCCATGGATTTTTCAAAAAATAAATGCATATCTAAAAAATGGGGATATTATATCAGATGTAACACCAAAGGAAAAAATAAATCTTGCACTTTTACATGCAAAAGGACAGATAGATAAAAAAGGTGAATATATAGGTATAAGAGAAATGAGAAAGCATATTATATGGTATACAAAAGGTATAAAAAACGCAGCCAAAATAAGAAATGATATATCTAGGGTAGAGAGTTATAGTGATTTAGAAAAAATATTAAATGAACTAGTAGCAAATAGTTAAGAATCCTCCCCCTGCGAAGGGGGAGCAAGAGGGGGTCACTTAGGATGAGTCGGAAAAATAATTTGACAATTTCAAATATTACATGTATAATATTATGGATAAAGTAGGCATAAACAGCTATAGGATATATATACAGCTATACGCTAACCACAGTGTAAAGGAGAAATAAATATGGAAAAGGAAGAAATTATACTAACAGTTGAGGGTATGAAAAAATTAGAAAATGAATTAGAAGAGTCAAAAACAGTAAAAAGGCATGAAATAGCAGAAAAAATAAAAGAGGCAAGAATGCAAGGAGATATATCAGAAAATGCAGAATACGATTCAGCTAAAGATGAACAAGCTCAAATAGAGTCTAGAATAGTTCAAATAGAAAATATACTAAAACATGCTAAAGTAATAGATGAGTCAAAAGTAGATATAAATAAAATAAGTATAGGATGCAGAGTTAAAATAAAATATACTGATTCAGGTGAGCTAGAAGATTACTTAATAGTTGGTTCTATGGAGTCAGATGTTTTAGAAAATAAAGTATCAAATGAATCACCTATAGGTTCAGCACTTATAGGACATAAAAAAGGTGAAATAGTAAAAATAACTACGCCAGTAGGAAGTTTAGAAGTTGAAATAATAAAAATACACAGATAGATAAAGAAATGACGCTCATCAGTATAACAGGGCGGATAGTATAAGAGACAATTTAAGGTGATTATTATAAACACAACCACTACCTACTTTAGTAGGTGGTGGTTGTGTTTTTTTTATTAGGAGTCTTATCCAATAATGGAAGCCTATCATGTAAAAGATTTGTAATATATAGTATTCGAGTTATATTAACCATATTCAAAGAAAATTTCGCAATAAATAAATAATGTAAATAAGTAAAATGTGTTTACAAACTGATTACAATTTGCTAAAATGATATAGTACGGAATTCATAAAAATTGAAAACATAATGGAGAGATGTGATCAATCAGAATTCTAAACAAAAATTAGTTATCTTATTAGTTATAGTTAGACTTAATAAAGTAAGATAGCTTGCAGCTAAACGGTTTTGGCGTTTAGTATACTAAAATAGGAGGTAACATTGAATGAGAAAAAGTATTGCTATTATTATGGTATTTTGTATGTTGTTTTCAAACATAACCTTTGTTAATGCAGAAGAAACAACAAATCAAATTACTGCTAATAATCAAGAAAATCAAAAAAGTTATAGTGACCTCTCAAATCATTGGGCAAAAGAGTATATAACTAGGCTAAGTGATTATGAGTTATTAGGTGGCTATGAAGATGGGACAGTAAGACCAGACAAGTTTATTACTAGAGCAGAATTTACTAAAGTAATGAACAAAATATTTGGTTATATTGAACTATCAGAACAAGGTTTTGCAGATATATCAGAGAAAGACTGGTATTATACAGATATATTAAAAGCAAAACAAGCAGGTTATCTCAAAGGATACGATGATAACACAGTTAAACCAAACAACCTTATAACGAGAGAACAAGCGGCAACAATAATAGCTAGAGCATTTAAGCTTCAAGCTATAGGGGATGAGACATCAAAAATAAGTGACAATCTAGAGATAAGTGCGTTTGCAAAAGATGCGATATCAGAACTCGTAAGACAAAAGATATTGTCAGGCTATGAAGATGGTACAATAAGACCACTAAAGAACATAACAAGAGCAGAAACTAGCAAGATAGTATCACAAATAATAACACAGTTATATAATAAAAGTGGTACATACGAAGCAAAAACAATCGAAGGTAATTTAATTGTAAACAAAGAAAATGTAATATTAAAGAACATCACTATAAAAGGAAACTTATACTTAGCAGAAGGTATAGGTGAAGGAAATGTGGATCTTGATAATGTAAAAGTAGAGGGTAAAACATTTATAAATGGTGGTGGAGAACACAGTATTACATTTAATAACACAACACTTGGAGAAGTAGTAATATACAAACAAAACGGGAAAATCAGGGTAGTATCAAAAGGAACAACTACTGTAGGTACAACAACACTGAATTCTGGAGCTAACTTGGAAGAAAATGGCAATCAAGGTACTGGATTCGGGCAAGTAGAAATTATGATAGCAAAACCAGGAGAAACCATAAAATTTGATGGGGACTTTGAAAGCGTAGACATAGAGACAGATGTAAAGGTAGAAGTAAATGGAGATACACAAATACAAAAGCTACAAGTAACAGAGCAAGCACAAAAAGCAGATATAGTAGTAGAAAAAGATGCTAAAGTAACAAGCTTGACACTAGGTAGCGAAGCAAAAATAGAATCAAAAGGAACAATATCAACAACAACAGTAACAGCACAAGATAAAAAAATAGAGTTAACAGGTAAATTTGAAGGAGTAAATATACAAAGTAAATCAGATGTACAAGTAACAGGAACTTCAACTGTTAAAACATTTAACGTAGCAAAAACAGCAGAAGGCTCAACAGTAAATCTGACTAAAGAATCAACAGTAACTAAATTAAGTATTGATGCAAAATCAGATATAAAAGGTGAAGGATCAATAACTAATGCGACAGTAAACGCATCAGGAACAACAATACAACAAAAACCTACAACAACAACAGTAGGTGCAGGTGTAACAACACAAGTAAATAATGTTACATCTACAAATACTACAACAACAGCGACAACAACAACAACTAGTAGCAGTAGTGGCAGCTCAACAGTAGCAGTAAGTTCTATTACTGTTACACCAACTACAATGAATTTAACAGTAGGTGGAGCAACAGGAACGATAACAAAAACTGTTACCCCAGCAAATGCATCAAATTCAAATGTAACATGGTTATCAAGTGCAACAAATGTAGCAACTGTTGTAAATGGTGTAGTAACACCAGTAGCAGCAGGAACAACAACCATCACAGCAACATCTGCTGCAGATGGAACAAAAACAGCAACAACAGTAGTAACAGTAAAAGCAGCAACCCAAGCAACACCAATAGAAAATGGAGCACCAAATCCAAGCACAGTGGTTAGCGTAACTGGAGATACATTTGCAGCAGGCGCAACAGATGTTAGTAATTGGACAATTAGTGCAGGTACAACTGGACTTACAGTAGGTACTATCACACTACAAGGTGCAGCAGGAACAGCTACAGGAGCTATATTCGACCTTACAGGAACAGCAGCAGAAGGGACACTAAGCATTCAACCTAAAGCAACAGCACTTACGAGTGGAGTAGCAGGTAATGCAGTAACAGTAACAGTAGCAGCAGCAGGCGCACAAGTAGTAGAATTTCTAATAAAATCTACCTTTGCAGGAGCATTTACCTCAGACATGAAAGTTGAGATAAATAATGTAGAGATAACAGATTATGAACTATACTACGACAACCAACTTGTAGCAGAAGACACAAACGGAGTAGTAAGAACAGTAAATAACGTATTTACTGATATGAGCAAGATAAAAATCATACATAACAGTGCAGAAAAGACAGATACAGATAATACCATGGGAGCATGGTAATTAAACTGAAAAAAGGGAGGAAATATTAAGGATGGATAAATTAAAAAGAGTAATATCGTACGTACTTGTGGTATGTATGATGGTAGTGAATATGAGCTTTAATGCAGGGGTTGTACTGGCGGCAGCAGGAATAGCAGGAGCACCAGGAGTAGCAATGACAGAAACAAACTTAGATGCGGCAGTAGTAACACTAACATTAACGGAGGAAACATTTGCAGATGCAACATTGTCAGCAGCAAACTTCACACTAAACAATGCACCAGCAGGAACAACAATAGAAAGTGTAACATACACAGATACAACACATGCAAACGTAGCATTAGCATTTAGTGGAATAGACTTTGATGCAGATGTAACAACATTTACAATCACAGTAGCAGCAGGAGAATTAGCAGGTGGTAACCCACTAGTAACTGGAAATATGACAATAACAGCAGTTGTAGAACCAGTAACACCAGCAGCACCAGCAGTAACAAATGATGACACTGCAAACACAGTAACAGGAATGACAACAGCAATGGAATACAAGTTAGATGCAGCCGGATATGTAGTATATGAGGCAGTAGCATTTGGTTTATTAGACTTCAGTGGAGATCATACATTATTAGTAAGAGTAGCCGCAGAAGGAATTAATCCATTTGGACCAGATACGACATTAACATTCACAACAAACCCAGCAGTAGCAGCATTAGCTGCAATCAATGCAGGAACAGAAATATTTGCAGATTTTGCAACAGCAGGAGTAGTAGGTGCTGATGTAGCAAATAAAGATATCTATGATGAAACTATCTTAGCAGAAAAAGTAACAAAAGGTTCAAGTCTTACATTAGTTGAAGTTCAAGCGATTGTAACAACAATTAATAGTGGAAAGAGATATGTTTCAACTATAGTAGGTAATAACATTTTATTAGTAGGAGATTATGCATTTGAGTTAGATGCAGATTTAGATGTTTCAAATTATGATCTAAATAATTTCTTAGTTGCAGCACAAACAGCATATGTAAATGGTGACACTCTAAGATATGAAGTATATTTTAGTTTTGGTGGAACATGGTATGATGTAGTTACAGGTGAAGGTCTAGGTACAGAAATGACTGATTTATCAGATATTAATGGAGATGGACTATATGAATATATGAACATGGTACAAGAATAAGATAAAAAAATAACCAAAAGAAAAAGTTGTTTAGAGAGTAACAGGAGCGTATAAAACTTGAAAAAGTTTTATACGCTTTTTGCTTATAATAAGTACTAGAAATTAAAAAATGAGATTGCTTCGTCAGGAAGAACACCTTTCTCGCAATGACAATGGTGAGGGTATTGCACCTATTGGAAATAGTAAAGTGATGGTTGAACAGATATTACTTTAAATAGATAACAAACTATTAATATTTTAAAAAATTTTATCTTGATACTTGACAATAGATGCACAATGGTATATTATTAAGTATAATAAATGCAAAATATATTGCAAAAACAGTATATAAAAATGTGATATTATCTGCAAAATAAATACTTAATGTAAAGAAGGGTTGATTATGAATAGAATTATAATGGATAGCTTAATTAAATGGAAGGAATCGAAAAACAGAAAGCCTCTCATACTAAAAGGTGTGAGACAAGTAGGTAAGACATATTTATTAAAAGAATTTGGAAAAAGGTACTATAAAAATGTAGCATATTTTAATTTTGAAGGAAATGAAGGTTTGATGCGTAGGTTTGATCAAGACCTAGATCCAAAAAGAATAATTGAAGAGCTAGGAGTTATAACAAAACAACTGATTACGCCCGAAGATACTCTAATAATA
Organism: Clostridiales bacterium; assembly: GCA_003452395.1. GTDB lineage: Bacteria > Bacillota > Clostridia > Lachnospirales > UBA12420 > UBA12420. The sequence continues at coordinate 1,523 of DMOI01000061.1, read as the reverse complement.
TTTGACGAGGTACAATTTTGTAACAAAGCTCTAACTTCATTAAAATATTTTTACGAGAGTACGCCAGAATACCACATAGCATGCGCAGGCTCACTGCTTGGAATAACCCTTTCTAAGCCGTTATCTTTTCCTGTAGGAAAGGTTGATTTTTTAACACTTTACCCGATGAACTTTTACGAGTTTTTGCGTGCAAACAATGAAGATATGTTGATAGAGGCTATAAAAAAAGCAGATAAAACTGAAAAAATATCCTCACTTTATGAATCAAAGTTAGTTGCATACTTAAAGAATTATTTTATAGTTGGTGGAATGCCTGAGGTTGTAGATACTTGGATTAGAGAAAAAGATATAATTAAAGTGGAGGAAGTCCAAAGTAAAATACTAATGGCGTATGAGCTTGATTTTGCGAAACACGCACCGACATCGGATATACCAAAGCTATCGCTAATATGGAATGCAATACCGAATCAGCTCGCTAAAGAAAACTCAAAGTTTATTTTTGGGCATGTAAAGCCAGGTGCGCGTGCAAAAGATCTGGAAGATGCATTAGAATGGCTGATATCAGCAGGCATGGTTTATAAAGTAACAAAAATAGAGAAACCTTATATGCCACTCTCTGCATACGAAAAGCTTTCGAGCTTTAAGCTTTATATGCATGATGTAGGAATACTAAGGCGAAAAGCAAATGTCAGTCCAGAGATTATATATAATGATTCAAGTGAGATATATAAGGAATTTAAAGGAGCAATGGCTGAAAACTATGTTTTAAGCGAAATGATGGCTACATCAGGAGAGCTACCACACTACTGGTCATCTGGAAACAGTGCAGAGGTGGATTTTGTGAAGCAATTTGGTTCCGATATAATACCTATAGAGGTAAAGTCTGGTAAAAATACAAGAGCAAGAAGTCTAGAAGTATATAGAGATAAATATAATCCAAAGTTTTGTATTAAAACATCATTGCTAAACTTGGATACAAACGGATTAACTTTAAATATTCCGTTATATATTTTGTGGAACCTAGAAAAATATTTATAAAGAATAAATAAATGTAGGAGGAATGGGGTCAGGTCTTGACTTATTCACTTTTTTGGGAGGAATGGGGTCAGGCTTTTTTCACTTTCTTCATTAAATAAAAAAAGTTAGCATATCCTAACATTTACAAGAATGTAAGGGAAGTAATAAGAAAGTTACATCTTTATCAGCTTTAAGGAATAAAAATTTTTCGAGATAAAATATCGTTAAAATATCGTGTAAATACACTGATTATGGTATAATTAGAGTATGGTGTACGATATTTTTTTCGGGCAGCCGAAGGCATAAAACGTAGGGTGCGGTACTAGCGCAAGCGTATGTCCGCCCGTCTCACGAAGCCTGAATAAAACAATAAATAATATTACTAACTTTTCTTCAAAGAAAAGTTACAAAAGAACACAACTCTCCCTAACCCTCTCAGCCTTGAGAGGGAATCTCGCAAACTTAGCTATTCCAGCTATCGCTGTCACACGCACGATTGCGAGTAA
>DMOI01000066.1 GCA_003452395.1 Clostridiales bacterium | reverse complement strand
CTTCTCTCTTACACTATTTAGTTTTATGATTGGTTTTAATAATTTTGGCCCTGTAGCTCAGTTGGTTAGAGCGCTGCCCTGTCACGGCAGAGGTCGTGGGTTCGAGTCCCCTCAGGGTCGTTTATTAAGACAATTGAAAATTGAAAGTGAAGAACAAAAACAAATTTTTTTTAGAACTTTAAACTCTCAACTCTCAACTCTCAACTCTCAACTTAAAAAAATCCCGGGCGCATAGCTCAGCTGGGAGAGCACCTGCCTTACAAGCAGGGGGTCACAGGTTCGATCCCTGTTGTGCCCATAAAGATTTACAAATATAAATCTTTATAATAGTAATACATAAATCTAAATAAGGTTATAATATGACTAAACAAAGCTTAATGAAAAATTCGCCGACGTGGCTCAATTGGCAGAGCAGCTGACTTGTAATCAGCAGGTTATCGGTTCAACTCCGATCGTCGGCTTATTGGGGCCTTTAGCTCAGTTGGTTAGAGCGTCCGGCTCATAACCGGATGGTCCGGGGTTCGAGTCCCTGAAGGCCCATATAAAAATTATAAATACACTTGCCGAAGTGGCGGAACTGGCAGACGCACAGGACTTAAAATCCTGCGGGACTTACCTCCCGTACCGGTTCGATTCCGGTCTCCGGCAATATTTTATTAGAAGTCAGATGAAAGAAGTAACAATACTTCGAGCACCTGACTTTTTTGTTTCACAGGATTTAATTTTTTTGTATTGACATTATATTTTAGTAAACGTATAATGGATTTGATAATAAAAGTTAGCTTCTAAATATATTGAAAATGGTGAAGTTGTCTTTTTGAAAATTTTAAATAAATATTACATTTAAGATGTGGTATGATAATTTTGGTTAGATTGGAGGACAGTTATGATTGAATTAAGGGCAGAAATCAAAGTAAATGTACTATTAAATGAAGAAAATATCTTTAATGTTGAACCAATAAATATTTTTGACTTTGATGGAACATTGACTACAGAAACATGGCCCAAGTTTTGGGTATGGGTTAAAAAATTTGGATATAATGGAGATGAAAGGAATGAGTGTTTAGAAAAAGCACTTGCTGAATATAGGAATATGAATGTCGGAAATGCGCTTGAAATATTTTTTGCTTTTTTCAACGATTTACTTGTTGACAATAATTCAACTATTACATACGAAGAACTTTTAGAAGGAGAGAAACTTATTAAGTATAATCTTGGTGTAATTGATTTTATTGCGAAATCTTCTATAAGAAATTATATAGTTTCTGGTGGATTAAAAGAATTTCTGCAAAATCTTAACATAGCAAAATATTTTGACGATATTTATGGCACACCTGTACAGCATGACAAAAATGGGTTAATTGTTGGAATAGGCGAAGTGATGACAGACGATAAAAAAATCTTTGCAATTTGTGATATATTAAAAAAGAATGGCAGAAAGGAAAATGATTGCCGCAATGTATATTTTATCGGTGATGGCTATAGTGATGCATCGGCAATGAGATTTGTACACAATAATGGTGGGAAGTCCATTTTTGTTTATCAATCAAACCAAGATGACGACTTATATCATTCAATGACAAAATCTATGAAACACTAAACTCAGATGGAATAGTTGATTTTCGTTGCGTTGCTGATTTTAGAAATGGCAGCACACTCACAGAGGTTTTGCAAAGGCAAAAATTGAGAGATGAATTTCTAGAAGAAGCAAATGGACAAATATAATTTAATGTTTTTTATTAAGTGTAAAATGATAAAAATATAAAGTTTACCAATATTGGCTTGCATTTAATCCGTTTCTGTGTTATAATCCAGTACATGACATAGGCATAGTCCTGTGTGTGAAGTATCAAATAATCCTGTGTGTGACTTACTGAAAGACTTGATATATAAGGGCTGAAGGCTAGCGATGCGATATATCCGACTAGCTAGGACTTAAAATCCTGCGGGACTTACCTCCCGTACCGGTTCGATTCCGGTCTCCGGCAATAAGATATCAAAAGTCAGATATCAGCAGTCAGATGAAATGACTATTGATACCTGACTTTTGTAGTTTTGTGTCTTCTCTACCTTTGTTGTAGGGAGAGGGTAGTTGTTTTATACTATAATTATAAAACAAAACATGTGCGCGTAGCTCAGCTGGATAGAGTGTTTGGCTACGAAGCAACTGCAAACCCTTGCCACAAGGGAAATGCAGAAATAAGATGCATTTTGTGGCTACATTTATTGAATAAGTGCCCGTAGCTCAGCTGGATAGAGTACTTGGCTACGAACCAAGGGGTCGTGGGTTCGAATCCCGCCGGGCACAATATAACGATGAAAAGGGACATATGGGCTAAATGGCTTATATGTTCCTTTTGCTTTGGGCAGGAATTGGGTGAGTGTATATACACGCTATGAGATGGGTTACTACATTACTAAATTACCAGATGCATAAAATAATCTTTAAGGATATATAGTGACGAAATATGTAACATGTAGTATAATGGTATGAGAATATTGGAAGGGGGAGTCACTGTGTCGGAATTAGATAAAGCAGATAGAAAATTGAAAATAAGAATCAACTACTTTGTTTTGAAAAGAGCCTGGTATATATTCAGAAAAAAGAAAAAGAATGGCAACATGGATAAATTCTATCATTTGATTGATATTGATAGAAACGTATATAATGGAAAAATATTAGGAGATGGTTATACTATAAAGTTAAAGAAGTTAGCAAAGGAATTAAATGATATGACTTTGGTTGATGAACGTGTATTTAAGGGAGAAATGGCACTAGAAATAGATGATATAAGTATAGAGGAATGGACTAAATACCTAGATACTATAGCCGCAATTCCTGAAATAAAGCAAAGAACTCTAAGAATGGTGGCAAACAGAATAAAAAAGGGAGAAGCTCTTGAGAGGATACTGAAAGGAGAATATGTAGACAAGGACGGAAAATTGATATATACAAAGAAAATCGATGTAACAGTTGATGATGTGGAATCTGGAAAAACAATGATAAACTTCGAAGAGAAAATTGATAAAGCGATATCTGAAGTGCTAGAGGTAGATAGCAAGGAAAGAGAAGAATTGTACAAGTTATCATATTATATGCAGTCAGGAAGTAAAATGAATGACTTTTCAGAGCTGATGAGTGCTAAAGAGGCAATAAATAAACTTAATGCTCTTAAGTTATCAGACTTGGCAAAAATGGATGAAATTAAACTGAAACAATACATAGAAATACTTTCAAGACAGTTAAAGTTGGCTGAAGCAACGATGGTATTGAAGACTGAAAAATAAATTTTAAATAGTTTAACATGAAATGAAGAGGGAAGATAATGTATAACGGACAACTCACTGGATGAATCTGCATGATGTATAAAAAAAGTGCATGCAACATTAAAAATAGACATGAAGAACGAAAATTTGCTATCAAAACAGCATATTATTGTTTGTTTAATTGATATTATGCATGAGATATAATGTATTTAGAATCAATATTTTAAATTTATATCTCATGGAGGCGATTTGTATGACAACATTAGAAGAACTATACAAAATCAGGGAGAATCTCTATGCAGGGGTAGTTGAAAAGGCAAATGGAGAAAGAAAGGTAAGACTCTACATGAAGAAAGAAGGCAAGCACATTACTGTAACTGAATTCTTTATTGATGAAATACAAACAAAGATATTTGAGATTCAACGTTTTGGAAAAGTATACAACCCACTGGTAATAAGGGATATTATAAAAGATATACAAACGAAGCATGACACTTTACCAGTCATACCATCGTATGAAAATATGAAAGGATTTATATTTGATGAGGATGGTAATGCAACAGCATATGTAGGGTCTTCTGTAATTGATACTGAAGGAGAAGAAATCATAGCAGATGTGAAGGATACATCGCAGAAGAGAGGAACATTAGTTGAGTGGGTTAACAGAGTAAAAAAAATTATGGCAAACAACAAAATAATCCAGTTGGCGGTACTTGTAAGTCTTGCTTCTATTGTGGTAGGGCTGTTAAAAAAAACACCAATCATAATGGGGTTGATTGGAAAAAGTAGGACAGGGAAAACAACTCTTACTTCTTTATGTACAAGTGTATACAGTAGCACTACTGATGCAAATATCAATCTTACATTTAGTTCAACGGATAATTATATGGTAGAAAAGATTGCAGATGCAGGCAATGCTTTGATTGCTGTGGACGATGCAAGTCTTAATGCTAGGGATAGAAACTTTATGGATACAATCTACTTGCTTTTCAGCGGTACATCCATAGGGCGAATAATAAAGGGGTTTGCAAATGTAGTAAAACACTGGTATCTAAATATTGTGATAACAGCAGAGAAGAGCATACTACTAAATGGTAGTAAGAATAAGAAGTTTGATGCAAAGCTTATGGGGATAGTTCCAAGACTTCTCGAAATAAGGTTGTGCCAAACAAGTATATTCAGTGATGCAAGTCAAGCAAATGAAGTTCAGCAAATGTGTAAAGAACAGTATGGCACGGCAGGTCTTGGTCTAGCAAAGTTCATACTTAAAAATGAAACAGTAGCAACAGTGCAGAAAAAGTATGAAGAAGAACTGACAGAAATTAGAAAACATATCCCAAATGAGCCGATATTACAAGCAACGGCTGAAAATATAGCGATCATTGCAGTAACAGCAAAACTAACAGAGCAGGCATTAGGATTAATATTTGACATAAAGGAAATAAAGGAGTTTATGATGTCGATATATCAAAGCAACCTCAATGAATTTAAAGAATATAGTAATTCAAACAGTATTGTAAATAAAATATACCCCGAGCTAATACAATTAGGGAACGATGAATATAAGGAATACATAAGAAAAAACAACATAAACATCCCTGTAAATGAGTTTAATTCATTTGTAGAGAGTAAAGGTTATAAGCCATCAGAGGTAAAAGAGGTGCTTTCAGAAGACGGAATGTTGATTCAACAAGAAGGATACACATATACAATTAGCCATCAAGGAAAAGCACTAAAAGTAATCTGTATAAAAAATACCTTAGTGGAGGTGGAGTAGCATGAAAACAATGACAATAAGCAAGTGGGTAGGTGCAAAAGCAAGGGTGGTCGAAGACATAAACAGTCTTCGACCAGAGACATGTAATATACATTTGGAAAGCTTTGGTGGAATGTTCTCGGTTGGAACTCATTCAACAGCTGAAAGAAGGATATACAACGATTTGAATCCAAAATTGGTAGCACTTATGACTGCATTAAGCAATAATGAAACACGCGAACCCGTAATAAGAAAGATGTTTGAGCTAGAATATAGTGAAGAGTGCTTTAAGAAAATAAAAGAAAGAGTGAAAAAGGAATTCGATACATTAAGTGTAACTGATAAAGCCGCATTTGTCTGGTATTTGGCGCTCTGTTCATACAATGGGATGATGAAAGAGTTTGCAGGGATACGTAAAGGGAATGAAGATGTAATATTTGAAAACAGTCTAATTAAAAAGGTAGAAATTGCTGAAAACCTTGAAGGCATTGAAGTATATAATAAATCAGCACTTGATATTTTGAAAGAGTACAAAGACATGGAGAACTGCTTCATTCTCAATGACTCCCCGTACTTTGGAGAATTGAGAACAGGTGGAAAGCTTTATGCAAATGATATGATGACGGAGTCAGAACATAGAAAAATGCTAGAAATACTGGTAGATTCAAAGGCAAAAGTGGTGGTTTGTGGGTATGACAATGCTCTTTACAATGAAATACTCTGTGGGGACAAAGGATGGAATAAGTATATATTAAAAACTGTACCTAAATCCTCAAAAGTTTCTATTCTTGGGGAAACAAAGGACTACGTTGATGAAATTATCTGGACAAACTTTGAAGTTAAATAATATGTAAAAATTACAAAATTACTGGATTACTACTCTTGAAAATTTTAAAATACATAGGGTGTATAAAATTATGATAGTAGAAATAAAGCGCAGGCATGAGCTAAAATGTCTGTGCTTTTTTGATGCAATATTACAATTGAATATAGCTTAGTAACTCGCTATCACGACCTTACTTGATACTTGATGATGAAGTATAAAGTAGTAAATCACATATAAAGACGAGGAGGGATTCACAATGGAAGAAAAGGAAGAGTCACTACGCATAGGCATATTCACTGATATTATTGGAAATGGCGGTGAAACAGAAATGAATATACTGGGTAGGGATAGGGCGATAGACGAGTTTTATCATTATCGAACAGAGGCTGGAGTACAGACTCTGTATGAAATCATCAATAAATTTCCACAGGGAACAGAGATTGTGTTCAGCAACATGAACAAAGTGATTCGAGGCATAAAACAGTTGGTTGAGCTTGTGGAATATATCAACTATAAGAAGGGAATGGATGTTACTTTTGTTGAAGATAACTTCTCCACCCTTAATCCGTGGAACAAGGACGAAATGATGATGATGCGGTTGATGATTATTATAAACAACAGACTTATGAGAAAGTAACAGTGAATATAGAAGTTTGTTTAGTTTAGAATATGGTCTATTTTCGAAAGTAGGCTGTTGAAAATGGTAGGTAAAGTGGTGTGAAATTAGTGAAGATGACTGTCTAAAATTGTATAAATGTTGAGGATATGCCGAACTCGAAAGTAGAGTTGAAAGGGGTGTAATTATGGATGTAATCGTGTATGACAGTGGTCAAGCGATAGTAAACAGTGATAATAAAAGAGATAACGAGGAACAGGAAATTAAATACCTTAAAGAAAATGAGGTCATTCGTCTAATAACAGGCATAAAGAGTGAGTTACATCGTATGTTGTCATTGTTCTTGTTCGAGAGTGCCTCTAGAATTTCAGAAGCATTGGTCGTGAAGATAAAGGACATTGACTTCTACCAAGGCAGTGTAAAGTTAATAACGCTCAAGCAAAGAAAAAAGGCGTATCGTGTGCTGAAGATATCGGACAAGCTGAAAAGTGAGATATTGCTTTATATGAAAGAATTAAACTTGACAAATGAAGATTACCTGTTTACAAGAAAAACAGAGACACGGCATATATCGATGCAAGCAGTGAATCAGCAAATGACTCGTTATTTCAAAGAAATACTGGGCAGTGAATATGCAGATAGGGCACACCCACATACATTCAGGCACAGTAGGGCAATTCAATTACTTAATAGTGGAATGAACGTCATTCAGTTAATGAGAGTGCTTGGGCATTCTCATATTCGAAATACTTTGATATATCTGCAATACAGCAATAAAGATATAGCAAAAACAATACAGGAATCAAATAAAACAATGGGTTTATATTGAGAGGAGATGGGTTTATGGTATTTCAAACAATGGGGCGTGTCGAGAGAATCATACTTGATTATGTTTCTGGCATTGAGTTAGAAGAGATTTTAGTAGAAACAGTGTGTCATATGACTGAAAACAATTTGATGTATGTTGGAGTCAACGTATATGGCGAGACTGACTGTGAAACAGTAGCAATGATACTAAGTAAGATTAATAGAGAAGCAGTAGAACTGGATGTTGGAAAGCATGAGGCATATTTTTACTACAAGGAAAACAAAGCACTGAATCACTTTGGTAAAGTGATGATAATAAAAGATGAAGAAGGTTACTTATTTGCACAATAATGGTACATATAAAAGAGAGCAAAATCGTATTCCGAGTGGGGTACGATTTTTTGTTGTTTATAAGTGATACATTGATCTAACGACAGTATGAAAATCAAAGGTCGTTGGGTAGCGGTTATAAACTATAATATTGGGGGAAAAGCAGTTGGTAATGATTGACTAGTTGTAAGAATTTTGTACAGTGAATGTGGCATGCTGACTAGTTGAAATTTTGTAGATGTAAGAGATAGAAAAATCGAATGCAGTGTGTGGAAAATACTAGGGCTGTAAGACAATATAGGATACGAGTTAACAACAATAATATATTGACTAGAAAATACTTTCAATAACTTGTGAAATCTGAGAATGCATGAAGCTATGTGAGAAACTCAAAAGTGGGGTTTACTTATCTATAAGTGGATGGATGCAAGTATGAATAATACGGTGTCATAAGAGAGGGGCAGATGGACAGTAAAGGCTATGATGACGTGGTTTCCCGTATATGAAAAATGCTATCTTAAAGCACTAAAGAGGTCACTCAAACACCGTGTAGATTTACAAATTATATTA
>DMOI01000032.1 GCA_003452395.1 Clostridiales bacterium | reverse complement strand
TTCCCACTTGTGTCTACCATATAGTGTTTTTCTGGTATACAAGTTGTTGTTATATTAAATTCTTTCATCCGCTTCACTCTCCGTTTCCAATTTTTATTATTTATATTATACATTATTACTAATTTAAAATCAACTCCATACCAAAAAAACTTTGGTATGGAGTTGATTTGGTTAATCATACTCCTGTATTTTCCCTTCTCTATCTATAAAATAAACTCCACCCACTTTGAATCTATTTGTCACTGGGTCTAGTATATCATTTCTTGTGAATATCTGTTTTACTCCTCCTACATCTTTTGGTGCTGCCAACATTACCCGTCCTATGTTGTTTGCATCAAGACCAACGTAGTATTTAAAGTATTTTCTCTCATCTGCATATGTATCTCCTGCATATCCATCAATCGGTGATACTGTTCCTTTTTTGTAAGTTCCATAGGTTTGTGTTATTATATTTTCATCATCATCTTCGGCTCTTACGTGTAGATACCATGTCCCATCTGTATTTTGTTCTACTGTTTTTGGGTTTGTATCTCCTTCTTCCCAGTTGTTTTCATCTAGGGTTGTATCTGCATCCCCCTGATATTGCCAGTTGTTTAGATTGTCTGATGTTATTGTTATGTTTACATTTATATTGTCTGGTGATTTTATCCTGCCTGTTGGATCAGCAGTTATTATTAGTCCTGTTTTGTTGAAGGTGTACAGATATGGTATTGATATTGCCCCTTTATTTATTCCGTCATAGCTTACTAGCTTTAGTGTTACCGTGTCTCCATCGAATCCATCTATGTTTAGCGTTCCATCTATTGCTTCTGTGTCTGTGTTATCTGGGTCTGTTCCGTCTATGGTGTAGTACGTATGTGCTACGTCTCCTGATGTGTTTGATACTGTTACTTCTTGTTCTGCATTATATGTTCCTGTTCCTGGGGATACTGTTGGTGCATTTGGTGGTATTTTGTCTATGTTTATAACACTTAATGTTGCTGTTGTGCTTACATTATTTGCTTCGTCTTTGCATTTTGCGTGTATAGAACAGTTTGCTGGTATCGTTAGTACTCCAGTATATGCTTGAAAACCTGTTAAATCTATTTGATACTCAGGTGCAAGCGAACCTGCTGGGTAGTTGATTACTACCGTTATATCTTGATTTGTCCAGTCTGCTGTGCTTGGTGTGAATGTTGGGACGGCAGGTGGTGTGTTGTCTACCGTGAATGTTGCTCCACTTGTTGGAGCTACTGTGACTATATTGCCTGCCATGTCTTGGGCTGTGGCCATAGCTACTGTGGCGATGCCATCGCCTGCTCCTACTGTATAGGTGTAGGTGTATACTGTGGAGCTTGTTTTTGTCATGTTTGTAGTTGCTAGTGTGTTTGCACCGCTTATGCTTATTTGTGGGATTGGGGTGTTGGCTACCGGTTCGTCGAATGTGGCGGTGATAGTTACTGCTGTGCCGGATTTATATGTGGCTGATGGGGTGTAGGTTATTGCTGCTGTTGGTGAGGTGGTATCAATAAGTGTGAATGGCTGTCCTATATTATCTAAAACAGATGCTGGAGTTATATTTGGATTATTAGTTCCATTGTTTGTTGTAGTTCCTATCTCTCCAAAATAATTGCGTCCCCATCCATACACTGTTTTATCGTTTTTTTGTATTACTGTATGTTGCTGCCCTGCTGATACCTGACTCACTCCAGTTAATCCTGTTACTTGAGTTGGCGTTGGGTTTGGATTATTTGTTCCACTATTGGTTGCTTTTCCTAACTGCCCACAACTATTCCATCCACATGTCCAAACTGTTCCATCACTCTTTAACGCTACTGTATGCGATCCACCTGCTGAAATATGGCTTATTCCTGTTAGAACTGCTGCTTGAGCTGGTGTTGGATTTGGATTTGACGTCCCACTATTAGTTGCTACTCCTAGTTGTCCAGAATCATTTGCTCCCCACGCCCACACTGTTCCATCACTCTTTAATGCCAACGTATGTGATGCTCCTACACTTATCATCTCCACTCCGCTAGCAAATACCCTCTCAAACTCAGCCTTCTGTCCATTCGTCAAGTCATCCGTATATACTCCGCCCTCCCAAGTATATCTGCCGTATTCAAATTATATCTCGCAGTATTACCCTTATTATCCCCTTCTAGCACATCTCCATTTATTCTCTTTATTACCTTCTCCCCACCCACATCAGCTACTACTACATCTCCATCTTTGTAGCTATCCTGTTTTTCCACTTTTACTATATCTCCATCTTTATATGTAGGGGACATAGAATTACCTGATACTATGTAGTATACTGATTGTGCATAAGATGTGGTAATGAATGTGAACATGACTATTATGGCAAGTATTGTACGAGCAACATTTATCCCAATACTCCTTATTTCTTCCTGCCTCCTGCTTCCTATCATATTTACCAGTCCTTTCTTTTCATTTGTAATAAATAATTTTAGACTTTTCTGCATTTATTGTCAAGTGTTTTTAGAATGTTTCGTTCTTTTTGTAGGTATGTTTTAGTCTTTCTTATTGCTTGTGTAATCGGTAGTTCAAGCGGTCATAGGCATGCCTGCGGCTATCGGTTTTCTACACTCACACTATCACCTCATATATTCTCTTTCCTTCCACTTCTACCCATTCTCTCGTATATTCCTTATTTTTGTTAAAGCTAAATACCACAATATATCCTTTCGCTTCATTTTGAATATCCAAATACCTCACCAGCTGGTCTATTCCTTTGTCCTCATATTTATCTCCATGCCATATTTTTAGCTCTATTATGTATTGTTTCCTATTATAGGTTATAACGACATCCATTCTGTTATCCTGTCTTGTTTGTGGCTCTACGTAGTAGAAGCCTGTTCCGTTTATTATCGGTCTTATAAAACACAGAAATAACAGCCTGCCCTGTTTTTCTATGAATTTTTTGTCGGCTTCTCTGTATTCTTGCTTCATTAGTAGCTGGAATTTTTCGAGTACTATTTCTAGCTTTAGGTCTCCATTATCATCTATGAAGTTGGTTCTATAGTCGTAGCTTAGTAGTTCTCCCGTTTTTTCTTCTTCCTTGGCTATCATATAATTATATATCCTAATTTCAAATATTTTATTGTGTATTGCGAGTTTTCCTCTCTCATTTTCCTTGAATATTCCGTACATGATACCTTTCTCGTGTGCATCTACGTTATATATCTTTTCTTTTCCTTCTATTACTATATCACATACTGTATCATACAAGTCTTTATTGTTTTCTATGTTTTTTATCAAGTCATCAAATAGTGTGTTTTTTTCTTTTATTATAAGCTTAATGGCCTCCTGCAGGCCTTCGCTTGTGAAGTTTTTATCTAGTTTTTCATCTATTGTCTTGCATAGCTTGCTCACCAAAAATGGATACCCGCTTGTGTATGAGTATATCTCCTCGCTCATCTCACCTATATTCATCCCTGTTTTGTAGTCTTTCTCGTATTCCACTAGCATTGTTGCTATCTCCTCTGGATTAAAGCTCATATCTATATCAAAATCTGCTGCTACGTTCCATGGACTGTTGTATTCCCCTTTTTGTAACTTTTCTGCCTCGTTCCCTGTTAGTATCCTTCTATCTGATATGTGCACCTTTAGGTTTTTTATATCGCTTACTCCTGCTAGGATTACCGATTTGAAGGTTTTGTCCATTTTATTTTGTGCGTTTATATATTTATCCCTGAGTTCCCCAATAAAGTCCATAAATACTACAAAGTTACTTGCTTTATCTACCTCATCTATCATAAGTATTATTTCTTTTTCACTTTCGTCACACAATCTCGTTATTTCCCTTGATACGTCCTTCATGCTTTTCATATCTGTTACGCCATACTTTAATAATTTGGCATATGTTTCTTTATCTGTAAACCTAAAGCTTTCAGAAAATAAGTCAAATATACCACTTGCAAAGCTTTCTTCGTCTTTGAATAGGTAGCTTTTTCCTTCAAAGCTTGTTTTAATTACTATATATTTGTTTTCTAGTTTATTCATAAGCCTGAACATAGTCGTTGTTTTCCCGAATTGTCTTGCTCTGTTTATTGTGAAGTATTTCCCTTTATCTACTAAATTTTTTATTATCTTATCTATCTTCCCACTTGTGTCTACCATATA
>DMOI01000024.1 GCA_003452395.1 Clostridiales bacterium | reverse complement strand
GCTATCTCCTCTGGATTAAAGCTCATGTCTATATCAAAATCTGCTGCTACGTTCCATGGACTGTTGTATTCCCCTTTTTGTAACTTTTCTGCCTCGTTCCCTGTTAGTATTCTTCTATCTGATATGTGCACCTTTAGGTTTTTTATATCACTTACTCCTGCTAGGATTACTGATATGAAGGTTTTGTCCATTTTATTTTGTGCGTTTATATATTTATCCCTGAGTTCCCCAATAAAGTCCATAAATACTACAAAGTTACTTGCTTTATCTACCTCATCTATCATAAGTATTATTTCTTTTTCACTTTCGTCACACAATCTCGTTATTTCCCTTGATACGTCCTTCATGCTTTTCATATCTGTTACGCCATACTTTAATAATTTGGCATATGTTTCTTTATCTGTAAACCTAAAGCTTTCAGAAAATAATTCAAATATGCCATTTGCAAAGCTTTCTTCGTCTTTGAACAGGTAGCTTTTTCCTTCAAAGCTTGTTTTAATTACTATGTATTTGTTTTCTAGTTTATTCATAAGCCTGAACATAGTCGTTGTTTTCCCGAATTGTCTTGCTCTGTTTATTGTGAAGTATTTCCCCTTATCTACTAGTATTTTTATTATCTTATCTACCTTCCCGCTTGTGTCTACCATATAGTGTTTTTCTGGTATACAAGTTGTTGTTATATTAAATTCTTTCATCCATTTCACTCTCCGTTTCCAATTATTAATAATTATATTATACATTATTAATAATTTAAAATCAACTCCATACCCAAAAAAACTTTGGTATGGAGTTGATTTCCTTAATCGTACTCCTGTATCTTCCCTTCTCTATCTATATAATAAACTCCACTAACTTTAAATCTATGTGTCGCTTGGTCTAGTATATCGTCTCTTGTGAATATTGGTTTTACTCCTCCTGCATCTTTTGGTGCTACTAGCATTACTCTTCCTATGTCGTTTGCATCAAGTCCTATATAGTATTTGAAGTATCTTCTTTCGTCTGCGTATGTGTCATCTGCATATTCAGCATCTATTGTTGCTGTTCCTTTTTTGTATGCTCCGTAGGTTTGCGTGGTTATGTTTGTGTTATTATCTGTTGCTCTTACGTGTAGGTACCATGTTCCGTTTGTGTTTTGGGTTATAGTTTCCGGCGTTGTGATTGGCATTTCTCCATCTGTCCATTTTGTATCGTCTAGTGTTTGATCTGTGTCCCATTGATATTTCCAGTTAGTTACCTCTGCTCCTCCTGGTGTTATTGTTAGTGCTACGCTTATGTCATCTGGGGCTTTTGCTCTGGCCGCTGGGTTTGCTGTTATCCCCGGTCCATTTTTTGCGAATGTGTATGTTGCTGTTGTTATTTCTGTTCCTAGATTTATTCCGTCATAGCTTACTAGTTTTAGTATTACTACGTCCCCATCATCTCCGTCTATTGTTATCGTCTGTGCACCTGTTACTTTTGTAGGTGTTGTAATATTGGGGTCTGATCCGTCTGTTGTGTAGTATGTATATGTTACATCTGTTGACGTATTTGATACTTCTATCATCTGTGCTGTGTTATATGTTCCTGTTGCTGGGCTTACTGTTGGTGCGCTTGGTGGTGTTCTGTCTATATTTGTCACGCTTAGGCTTGCTGATGTATTTTGGTTGCCTGATGCATCCGCACACTTTGTAAATATTGTATAGTTTTCTGTTATTGTGAATGGTACTGAGTAGTCTGTCCATATCCCTGTGTCTGTTATTTTATATTCTTTCGTAGCTACATCTCCCGGGTAGTTTATGGTTACTGTTACGTTGCCAGTTGTTTTTGTTGATGGATTTACTTCGAATGTTGGTGCTGCTGGTGGTGTATTGTCTACCGTGAATGTAGCTCCGCTTGTCGGGGCGGATGTGACGGTATTGCCGGCTAGGTCTTGGGCTGTGGCAAGGGCTACTGTGGCGGTGCCGTCGCCTGCTCCTATTGTATGGGTGTATGTGTATACTGTGGCGCTTGTTTTGGTCATGTTTGTGTTGGCGAGCGTGTTAGCTCCACTTATGCTGATTTGTGGTACTGGGGTGTCAGCTACTGGTTCGTCGAATGTGGCGGTGATGGTTACTGCTGTGCCGAATTTGTGTGGGGATGATGGGGTGTAGGTTATTGCTGATGTTGGTGGTACTGTATCAGCAAAAATTCTGTATACTCCATTACCTACAGAAATCAAAACTGTAGTTTCTAACATTTGCAAGGCAGGACGTACACCATACAAGTTGCTAGCAGTGGCACTCTCTCCCCAATACCCATAGCAATAACGGACATATGTAGAATTACCAGAATACGGTGTTATTGACCAAATTCTATCATATGTACTACCAGTAATTATGCCTGCTGTTCTTGCTGAATTACATTCGCTTTCTCTAAGTAGTCCTACTTTGGCAGTTACGCTACTAGCGGTTTCATTTGTTTCATTTCCGATGTACCATATGCCATTTTTTATGATTCCCTTTTCTTTCGATGCAAGTACATTATAGTATGTATTATTTAGATAATACCCTATGTTACTACCATCACTTGGATTATATGTTTGTGTATTATCTTGATCAAATGCTCGTCTGCCATCTATCTTATCTGCCACTACTAATCCTGTAGATGGATTCACCACCTTCCAAGCTTCACGGTGAAACATCAGTGTGTCCCCTACATTTAAAGTATTTAATGTTTTATCAGATCCTAATGTTCCTGGATAATAATACATTCCGGAATAGGCATCATATTCAAAAATTGTAGATTCCAAGATTCTAAAAGCGGGACGCACACCATACGTACCACTAACACCAGTTCCATTTGGGTTGCCGGCCGCATCCACTGCCCTTACCTTATTACTTTCAAAAGAATACTGAGTTATTAACCACCAATCAGTTCCAGTACCTTCTCCATTTCCAGGAAATATACCTGCTGCTTTGGCTGCATTGTACTCACTTTCTCTAAGTAGCCCTATACGTGTTATTACACTACTTGATGTTTCATTTAATTGATTTCCTATGTACCATGTACTATTTTTTATTAGTCCTTCTTCTGTCACTGGAAATTGGTAATAGTATGTATTATTTAGATAATACCCTATGTTATTAGTATCCCAAGGGTTATATATTTGTGTACCATCGCTGTCAAATTGCTCACCACTCACGTTTCTTAGACTTACAACTAACCCATCACTTGGGTTCACCACTGCAAACTGCCTACCTCCAAACATTATCCTCGCCCCTACTGGTAGGCTCGACAAGGGTGTCGCCTCCGCATGTGTTTTTGGCATTGGTGTTACTAAAGTTATAAGTATTGACATTATTAAAATGTACGATACTATACGATATAGCCTTGACTTTTCCTTAAGTCTTCCTGTCTTCCTGTCTTCCTGTCTTCCTGTCATATTTACCCGCCCTTTCTTTTAATCTTTAGTAAAATAATTGTATACCTTCTACCTATATTGTCAAGTGGTTTTAGAACTTTTTCTTCTTTTTTGTTGGTATGTTTTAGTTTTTCTTATTTCTCATGTAATCGGTAGTTCAAGCGATCATAGGCGTCCCGATGCCCTACAAGTACCTTTTTTTCGTTGGACTCAGGCATGCCTGAGTCTACTGGTTTTCTACACTCACACTATTACCTCATATATTCTCTTTCCTTTCACTTCAACCCATTCTCTCGTGTATTTCTTGCTTTTGTTGAAGCTAAATACTACCATATATCCTTCCTTCTCATTTTTTATTTCCATATACTCGGCTAGCTGGTTATATCCTCTTTCTTCGTATGCTTTTCCATGCCATATTTTTAGTTCTATTATGTATCTTTTTCTATTGTAGGTTACCATTATGTCCATTCTTTTATTTGTCCTTGTTTCCACTTCCACATCATAGAAGCCTGTGCCATTTATTATTGGTTTCATAAATGCTAGGAATATCAGCCTCCCTTTCTTTTCTACGAATTCTTCTGTTTCTTCACGGTATTCTTCTTTCATTAACTCTTGAAATTTTTCTAATAGTTTTAATATATCCAAATCTCCATCTTTTTTTATAAATTGATTTCTGCTTTCATAGTTTACTCTTATTGTTTCTGCTACTTCTTTCTTGCTTATCATATAGTTATATATTCTTGTTTCAAATATCCTATTATGAACACTCAACTTTCTACTTTCGTCTTTTTTTAGTATTGAATACATTACCGCTCTATTTATGGTCGGCTCATCTATATTGAAATCTACAGTTTCACCCTCTAGTATTATTTTTTCTACTAGTTTATATAGCTCTTCATTATTTTCTAGGTTCTTTATTAGGTCAGTAAATAGTGTGTTTTGCTCATATAATATCTCCTTCACTGCTTCCTGCAAGCCTTCCTTTGTGAATCTCTTATCTATCTTTTCATCTATTACCTTACATAGCTTGCTTACCAAAAATGGATACCCGCTTGTGTATGAGTATATCTCCTCGCTCATCTCACCTATATTCATCCCTGTTTTGTGGTCTGCCTCGTATTCTACTAGCATTGTGGCTATCTCCTCAGGGTTAAAGCTCATGTCTATATCAAAATCAGCAGCTACGTTCCATGGGCTGTTGTATTCGCCTTTTTGTAGTTTCTCGGCTTCGTTTTCTGTAAGTATTCTTCTATCTGATATGTGCACCTTTAGATTTTTTATATCGCTTACTCCTGCGAGGATTACTGATTTGAAGGTTTTATCTTTGTTGCTGCTCGCTGCTATATATTTTGCCCTGAGTTCCCCTATAAAGTCCATAAATACTACAAAGTTACTTGCTTTATCTACCTCATCTATCATGAGTATTATTTCTTTCTCATTTTCATCACACAATCTAGTTATTTCACTTGATACATCCTTCATGCTTTTCATGTCTGTTGCACCATATTTTAATAACTTTGCATATGTTTCTTTGTCTGTAAACCTAAAGCTTTCAGAAAATAGTCCGAATATTCCACTTGCAAAGCTTTCTTCGTCTTTGAACAGATAGCTTTTCCCTTCAAAGCTTATACTTATTACCATATATTTATCTGATAGCTTTTTTTCGAGCTTAGCTATCGTTGTTGTTTTCCCGAATTGTCTTGCTCTGTTTATTGTAAAATATAATCTTTCTTCTATTAGCATTTCTATTATCTTATCTATCTTAGTGCTTGTATCCACCATGTAGTGCTTTTCTGGTATACATGTTGTTGTTATATTAAACTTTTTCATTTTTTCACGCTCCATTTCCGATTTTCTATTAATTATATTATACATTATTAATAATTTAAAATCAACTCCATACCAAAAAAACTTTGGTATGGAGTTGATTTCTTTAATCGTACTCCTGTATCTTACCTTCTCTATCTATATAGTAAACTCCATTAACTTTAAACCTATGTGTCGCTTGGTCTAGTATATCGTCTCTTGTGAATATAGGTTTTACTCCTCCTGCATCTTTTGGTGCTACCAGCATTACTCTTCCTATGTTGTTTGCATCAAGACCAACGTAGTATTTGAAGTATTTTCTCTCATCTGGGTATGAATCTGCTGCGTAGCCTTCAATCGGTGATACTGTTCCTTTTTTGTAGGTTCCGTAGGTTTGTGTTATTATGTTTTCATCATCGTCTTCAGCTCTTACGTGTAGATACCATGTTCCGTCTTCTGTTTTTGGGTCTAAGGCTTGTGGGTTTGTATCTCCTGTAGTCCAGTTGCCCTCGTCTAGGGTTGAATCTGTATCCCACTGGTATTGCCAATTGTTTAGATTGTCTGATGTTATTGTTATATTTACATTTATATTGTCTGGTGATTTTGTCCTGCCTGTCGGATTAGCAGTTATTATTGGGCCTGTTTTGTTGAAGGTGTATAGATATGGTATTGATATTGCTCCTTTGTTTATTCCGTCATAGCTTACTAGCTTTAGAGTTTTGGTTTGTCCGTCGAGTCCGTCTATGTTTAGCGTTCCACCTATTGCTTCTGTGTCTGTGTTGTCTGGATTTGTTCCGTCTGTGGTGTAGTATGTATGTGCTACGTCTCCTGATGTGTTTGATACTGTTACTTCTTGTGCTGCATTATATGTTCCTGTTCCTGGGGATACTGTTGGTGCATTTGGTGGTGTTTTGTCTATGTTTATAACACTTAATGTTGCTGTTGTGCTTACGTTATTTGCTTCGTCTTTGCATTTTGCGTGTATCGAACAGTTTGCTGGTATCGTTAGTACTCCAGTATATGCTTGAAAACCTGTTAAATCTATTTGATACTCAGGTTCGAGCGAACCTGCTGGGTAGTTGATTACTACTGTTATATCTTGATTTGTCCAGTCTGTTGTACTTGGTGTAAATGTTGGAACGGCAGGTGGTGTGTTGTCTACTGTAAATGTTGCTCCGCTTGTTGGGGCGGAGGTGACGGTGTTGCCCGCTAGGTCTTGGGCAGTGGCAAGGGCTACTGTGGCAGTACCGTCGCCTGCTCCTACTGTGTGGGTGTAGGTGTATACTGTGGCGCTTGTTTTTGTCATGTTTGTGTTGGCGAGCGTGTTTGCCCCGCTTATGCTGATTTGCGGAATTGGGCTATCGGCGATTGGTTCGTCGAATGTTGATGTGATAATTACAGCTGTGCCAGTTTTGTAAGGGCTGGGTAGGCTGTAGGTTATATCTACTGTTGGTGAGGTGGTATCTTGATATATTTTATATACTCCATTTCCAATGGATTCTAGTACTTCTGTTTCTAACATTCGGAAAGCTGGACGTATACCATAAGCATAATTACTTCCTTGGGGAGAGGTGTTGCCATTACCATACCAAACTTTAGCCGTATCACCCGAATATGGTGTAATTAACCACATAAACAAATTTTCTCCTGCACTTGGAAAAATTCCTGAATCACGTGCTGTATTATATTCACTTTGCCTTAACAAACCTATGTACCTGTCTACGCTACTTGCCATTTCATTTGTCTCATTTCCTATATACCATGTACTATTTTTTATTAGTAATTTTTCTGCTGCCGTAAAATTATTGAAGTATGTATTATTTAAGTACCATGCTATATTATTACTATCACTAGGATTGTAAGTTTGAGTTCCATCTGGGTCAAATGCCCGTTTTTCCTTTATTCTATCCATTACTAATAATCCTTCCGATGGGTTTACTACTCGCCATGCCTCGCCATGAAACATTATCGTATTCCCTATATTTAGTTCTCCTATTGTCTTATCTATCCCTGCTGTACTTGGATAATAATACATACCAGACTTAGTATCATATTCAAAGATTGTAGACTCTAAGATTCGAAAAGCCGGACGAACACCACAAGACGTACCACCGGCGCTAGTCTGACTAACATTGCCAGCATCGGTTACGTATCGTACATTCGTCGTACTAAGACTTTTTCGTGTAATTAGCCACCACAATGCATATTCCCCTGAACTTGGAAATATGCCTGCTGCTTGTGCTGTATTATATTCACTTTCTCTTAACAATCCTATGTATGTGTTTACGCTACTTGCCGTTTCATTCGTCTCATTCCCTGTATACCATGTACTATTTTTTATTAGTGCTTTTTCTGTTGCAGGAAATGAATTATAGTATGTGTTATTTAGATAATACCCTATATTATTAGAATCACTAGGGTCGTAGGTATTCGTATTATTTGCATCAAATCCCATACTTGTCGTACTTTTTTGACTCACTACTAGCCCCTCTGCAGGTTTTAACACAGCAAATTGTCTGCCTCCAAACATTATTTTTGTACCTACTGGTAAGCCCCATAGCGGCATAGCAGCATGGGTTGTTGGCATTGGTGTTACTAGAGTTATAAGTATTGATACTATTAGAATACTTGAAATTATACGATATAGCGTTGACCTACCCTTAACTCCTGCTTCCTGCTTCCTGCTTCCTGCTTCCTGCTTCCTGCTTCCTGCTTCCTGCTTCCTGCTTCCTGCTTCCTNNCAGTCCTTTCTTTTTATCTTTAATAAAATAATTTTATACACTTAAACCTATATTGTCAAGTGGAATATAAATCTTTTTGTTCGTTTTTGTTGTTATATTTGAAGTTCAATCATTATTTGTGTTATTGGGTGTTATTGGGTGTTTTAGGTTATTTGGGTATGATAAATCAAGCCCATACGGTTATACTATCACCTCGTATATCTTCTTCCCGCCTACATCAACCCATTCCTTCGTATATTCCTTGCCTTTATTAAAGTTAAATACCACTAAATACCCTTCTCTTAAGCTTTGGCTTTCTAGATAGTCTTTTAGTTGCTCAAGTCCTGCTTCATGGTATTTTTCTCCTCGCCACCTTTTAAATTCTAGTATGTACTTCTTTTTATTATATGTTATTACCATATCCATTCTTTTTTCATAGCTTATTTGAGGTTCTATAAAATAAAATCCTGTTCCATTTATTATTGGTTTTACAAATGCTATTAGTAGTAGCCTACCTTGGCTCTCATAAAACCTTTCATCCTTGTTACTATAATTTTCTTTTATAAATTTTTGAAAACCCTGTAGTATTTCTTCTATTTCTAAGTCTCCCGTTTTTTCATTTATATAGTTATATCTAAAGTTATAGTCAGAAATATTTATTCTACTTGTTTCTATTTTTGAAACCATGTAGTTGTATATGTATATTTCAAATATTTTATTATGTATTTTGATTTTTTTATTTTTATCATTTATAATCCCATACATTACAGCTTTATCAATCGTTGGATTGGCTCTATTATAGTCCAACTCTTTACTCTCTACTAGTACCGAATATATTATTTTATACAATTCTCCATTATTCTCTAGATTTTTTATCAAATCATCAAATAGAGTGTTCTTTTCATCTAACATTATTTTTATAGCCTCTTGTATCCCATCTAAACTCCAATTTTTTTCCAACCTTTCATCTATCGTCTTGCATAGCTTACTCACCAAAAATGGATACCCGCTTGTGTATGAGTATATCTCCTCGCTCATCTCACCTATATTCATCCCTGTGTTGTAGTCTTTCTCGTATTCCACTAGCATTGTTGCTATCTCCTCTGGATTAAAGCT
>DMOI01000045.1 GCA_003452395.1 Clostridiales bacterium | reverse complement strand
TAATATAATTTGTAAATCTACATAAAGGTATTGAAAATATTAAAATAATAATATATACTAGTATTATATAGATAATTTACGAGGGTGGTGTTGATATGAAAAAGATACCTTATGGAATAAGCAACTATAAAGAACTAAGGGATAAAAACATGTATTATATAGATAAAACGATGTATATAGAAAAGCTAGAGAATAAGCAGGATTATGTATTTTTTATACGACCTAGAAGATTTGGGAAAAGTCTGTTTTTAAATATGCTAGAAACTTATTATGATATAAACGAGCAAGAAAACTATGAAAAATACTTTGGAGATTTGTATGTAGGGAAAAATAGAACAGAACAGGCCAATAAATATATAGTGCTGAAGATAAGCTTCGCAAGTGTAATAACAGACTTGGGCAAAGATGAGCTTATTGAGAGCTTTGATAAAATAGTATCAAGTGCAGTGGATAAATGTATAATAAGATACAAGCACATATTAGAGGAACAATCGTTGCCAGAAAATGAAAAAAGGGCGACATATGCACTCAGCTATTTATCGAAAATAGTGGGATTTAAAAACAAAAAAATAATATTACTAATAGACGAATATGATAACTTTGCAAACAACATAATGAGAGGGAAAAAAGATATTTACGACGAGCTAGTGCACGAAGGAGGATATGTAAGAACATTTTACAAGGAAATAAAAGAAGGAACAAGCGACGGGGCAATAACAAGAACCTTTATAACAGGTGTAAGCCCAGTGATGCTAGATGATGTAACAAGCGGAGCAAACATATTTAGCGTAATAGCAAACGACGAAGACCTAAACGGAATACTTGGGTTTAATGACGATGAAATAAAAGAAATAGTAGACTACTACAAGATAGGAGAAATAGTAGAAAAAGAAGAGTTACTAAAAATACTAAAAACCTACTGCAACGGCTATAAATTCAATAAAAATGTAGAAGATACAGTATATAACACAGATATGGTGCTATATATACTAAACAATATAATACAGAAAAAAGCATACCCCGACAAGCTAATAGACGAAAATGTAAAAACAGACTACACAAGGCTAAGAAACATAGCAGAAAACTTTATAACAAAGGAAGAAATGCTACAGCTAATAGAGGGCGGGGAAGTAGGACCGATAGAAATAAAAGAAAGATTTAACCTAGAGAGTCTATATAAAAAAGATGAAAAGTACACAAATATAAGATCACTACTATACTATCTAGGAATGTTAACAATAAAAAGAAAAGAGAGTAACAAGGTAATGCTAGGGATACCAAACTACGCGGTAAAATCACTATACTGGGAGTACATGGAGAAAGTATACGAGGTCGAGGCAAGTGCAAGATATGACGAACTAGCAGCAGCGATGGAGGACATGAGAAAAACTGGAACAGTAGAGCATATAATGGAAATATATGAGAGAGTAATCAAAAGACTATCAAACAGAGACCTGAGACACTTCAATGAAACAAGCTGCAAAAGCATATTTATAACACTAGTGTACACAGATGGAATATACCTAATAGAAAGCGAAAAGGAAACAAACGGAGGCTACACCGACCTATACATAAAAGAAGGCGTGCTATATAAAGAAGCTGTGAGATATAGATACATGATAGAGTTCAAGCATATAAAAGAGAAAGAACTTAAAGAAGTTGAAAGTGGAGAGTTGAAAGGTGAAAGTGAAAAACGGAGAGTATTAGAAAGTAATAATGAGCTAATAAATAAAAAGAAGGAAGAGGCTAGGGCTCAGCTTTATAGATATATGGAAGAGCATAACGTACAAGAGGATAGTGAGAAGGAGCTTAAGAAATATATAGTGATAATACTCGGCAAGAAGTATGTGGAGTATGAGGAGATATATTAAGCAAAAAGCGGAAAAAGTATTTGTAGTGCACTTGATTGACTGTGACTACTAAAACATCCGATAAAATAAATAATGCGAAAAACCAAAATAAATCAACCAGAATAAGTAAAGCCTTGAATAAATAAAAGAACAAAGAATTCGATACCAGATGGTACTCAAATATATGACCCTAGTGATAGTAATAACATAGGGTATTACCTAAATAATACATACTACAATACATTACCAACGACACATAGATATAGAGCGGGTCAAGTTTACTATGTAGATAGGTAAGGTAAGATACAAGAGTACTAGAGCAGGGTGGTAACGAATAGTTAACCCAAAAGAATAAAGTCAGGTGAAAATTGCTTGACTTTATTCTTTTGGGTTCGTTTATAAAAAACAAAACAGGTAATGAATTGTGGGTTTATCCTCAAATTTATCGAAAAAGTATTGAAATTACCTATATAATATTATATACTAATACTATATAGATAAATACGAGGGTGGTGTACGATATGAAAAAAATAAAGCTTCGCGAGGTACGAATGATTTTTTATTGCGGAAAAAAGAAAAAAATGATAGAATAAGAGTTAATAATTATTAAAAGTCAAATACTAAACTAGACATTGGAGGTGTTACCATGAATCATGATAAAATTATTATAAAAGGTGCAAGAGAACATAATTTGAAAAATATAAATGTGGAAATACCTAGAGATAAGATAACTGTAATCACTGGGCTTAGTGGTTCGGGTAAATCTACGCTTGCGTTTGATACTATATATGCAGAAGGGCAGAGACGATATGTTGAGTCGCTATCTGCATATGCTAGACAGTTTTTGGGATTGATGGACAAGCCCGATGTAGATTATATAGAGGGTTTATCGCCTGCCATTTCTATTGAGCAGAAAACGACGAGTAAAAATCCCCGGTCTACAGTGGGGACGGTAACTGAAATATACGATTATTTTAGACTGCTTTTTGCTAGAGTTGGTATTCCACATTGTCCAGAGTGTGGCCAAGAGATACAAAGTCAAACTGTTGACCAGATGGTAGATGCTATACTTTTACTTAAAGAAGGGACTAAAATACAAGTGCTCGCACCTATTATAAGAGGCAAAAAAGGTGAACACCAGAAATTACTCGAAAGTGCGAAACGTGATGGATATGTAAGAGTGAGAATAAACGGGGAAGTAATAGATTTATCAGAAGAAATTACATTAGATAAAAAGAAAAAGCATAATATAGAAATAGTTATTGATAGGTTGGTAATTAAAAGTGACATACAAAAGAGACTTGCCGAGTCAATAGAAGCATCTATGAAGCTATCAGGTGGGCTTGTACTGATTGATGTTATAGACGGTGAAGAGATGCTATTTAGCAAAAACTTTGCATGTCCGGACTGCAATATAAGTATAGTTGAAATAGAACCGAGGTTATTTTCATTTAACAGTCCTTTTGGTGCTTGCCCAGATTGTTCAGGACTAGGTTTTAGAATAGAGATAGATCCTGAGCTTATAATAGTTAATCCTAATCTAAGTTTGCTTGAAGGAGCGATACGTGCTCCAGGATTTAATAATATACCGACAGAAAAAAGTTATAATAGGGATATGATAGAACGTGTAGCAAAACATTTGAATGTAGATTTAAGTAAGCCATTTAATGACTTATCACAGGATATAAAGGATAAAATCTTGTATGGAACTAAAGGTGAGCGAATAAAATTTGGATACGGTTACACAGGTGATTTTCCAGGGATAATACCAACTGTTTATAGAAGATATAAGGAAACCACCTCCGATTTTATGAAGGAAGAATATGAAAAATATATGAGTAACAGAGTTTGTGAAACATGTAATGGTGCAAGGCTTAAAAGAGAGGCATTAGCAGTAAAGGTAAGTGATAAAAACATATCAGAGATTACAAGTATGTCTATAAGGGAGTTAGGAATTTTTTTTGAAGGTCTAAAAATGACAGATAGAAATACAATAATAGCTGATATGATACTCAAAGAAATAAAAGCAAGGCTTGGATTTTTGATAGGTGTTGGGCTTGACTATCTTACCCTGTCACGTGCTGCAGGGACTCTTTCAGGTGGGGAAGCACAAAGAATAAGGCTAGCAACCCAGATAGGTTCGGGACTAATGGGTGTAATATATATACTTGATGAGCCTAGTATAGGACTACATCAAAGAGATAATGAAAAGCTGATAAAAACTCTTATAAACCTTAGAGATATGGGTAACACATTGATAATCGTTGAGCATGATGAAGATACAATGCTTGAGGCAGATCATATAATAGATATAGGTCCAGGTGCAGGCGCGCATGGAGGCGAAATTATATGTGAAGGAAATGCAGATGTAATAAAAAAATGTGAACACTCTATGACGGGTATGTACCTAAGTGGAAAGAAGAAAATAGAAGTACCTAAAACGAGAAGGAAACCAGATGGTAGATTTTTAACTATAGTTGGAGCAAAGGAAAATAACTTAAAAGACATAGATGTTGATATTCCCTTAGGCATATTTACATGTGTTACAGGATTATCAGGTTCAGGAAAAAGCTCGCTGATAAATGAGATACTTTTTAAACATTTATCTAAAGAACTAAATGGTGCAAAAGCAAAAGCAGGGAAACACAAAGAAATAAAAGGTATAGAATATTTAGACAAAGTAATTGATATAGACCAGTCACCTATAGGTAGAACACCAAGATCGAATCCAGCTACATATACAGGGGTATTTGATTTTATACGTGATTTATTTACAAATACGGTAGAGTCTAAAATGAGAGGGTATCAAAAGGGAAGATTTAGTTTTAATGTAAATGGTGGTAGGTGTGAAGCCTGCCATGGGGATGGGATAGTAAAAATAGAAATGCATTTTTTGCCAGATGTATATGTCCCTTGTGAAGTATGTCACGGAAAACGGTATAATAGGGAAACTCTTGAGGTAAAATATAAAGGTAAATCAATAGCAGAAGTTTTAGATATGACTGTAGAGGATGCACTCAAGTTTTTTGAAAATGTGCCTCAAGTAGAGAGAAAAATGAGAACACTTTTCGATGTGGGACTTTCATATATAAAAATAGGGCAGCCATCAACAACACTATCAGGTGGAGAGGCACAACGTATCAAGCTTGCGACAGAACTCAGCAAAAAAAGCACAGGAAAAACGATGTATATACTAGATGAACCAACTACTGGACTTCATTTTGAAGATATAAATAAGCTCATAGCAATACTGCAAAGACTTGTTGAAGCGGGCAATACGGTATTAGTAATAGAACACAACTTAGATGTAATAAAAACAGCAGACTATATAATAGACCTGGGACCAGAAGGCGGAGACAAAGGTGGCTTGGTTGTTGCATGCGGAACTCCGGAGAAAGTAGCGAAAGTGAAGGGTTCATACACTGGGGAGTTTTTGAAGAAGATATTAAAATAGTAAGTAATATATATGACAGGAACATATCCTGTCCAAAGCTTAATAGAAAGGGTGGTAAATGTTATGTCAGATAATAAAAAAGGTTTTGGTTTACTTAAGGGACTCGGTGTTGTAGCAAGTATTGGAGGAATCATATTTGCAGGATATAGTGCTACTAAACTCGTAAAGAAAAGGTTAAATGAAGAAGGTATAATAATAAAGGTTAAAAGTATAGTTGAAATGATGCAAAAAGATAACAGAGTTACACTCGATTTTAATAAACTTATACCAGAAGCGTGGGACAATATGTATATATTTAGTTCGTATACAAGCTACAGTGAGATATTTGAGGTTATAGGATTTAATTGGGAAGAAGTATACAAGACGAATGTGAATCATACTGATAATATAAATTTATTACTTTTTATAGCTGACAATAAAGTTGTGAAATATATAGAGTATCCCATTAACTATGGAGATTTTAGTAAACTTAATGCAGATATTTATTCAAGCAAAAACGCAGTATTTGAAATAGAAAATATAAATGGCAATATCGAGTTACATGAAAAGGTAGGAGGCGAAGAATAGTTGTCATTTTCCCAAATAGTTAAAGAAGAGTTAGAAAGATATATTCCGCAAAATAAAAAGAGCTATATGTCTGAGGTGCTATCTATATTAAATAATGTAGGAAAGGTAATTACAAGTGATAACTGCACACAAATAAGTATAGTTACAGAAAATGTACTTATTTGTAAAAGATTCTATGGACTAATAAAAAGTATATATAATGAGTCTTTAAAAATTAATATCGAAAAACAAAAAAAAAATAGTAAAAGGAATTTGTATACAGTAGTTCTAAGTGATGAAAAAATAGTATATGATTTAGTTAGTAAAATTGCAGATATTAAAGAAAATATAATTGACAACAGAGCATATATTCGTGGAAGCTTTTTATCCGTGGGTTCTATAACCGACCCAGAAAAAGAATATCATTTAGAGTTTGTTAATGCCCATATGAAAAATGCTGAAATAATACAGACAATCTTAAAAGAGTATGGCATATTAGCCAAGATTATAAATAGAAAAAAAGATTACATAGTTTACATAAAAGAATCTGAACAAATAGCGCTTTTACTTAATGTTATACATGCACACAATTCTCTTTTGAAAATGGAAGATATAAGAATAAAGAAAGGTGTAATAAATAACGTAAATAGAGCTGTAAACTGTGAAACCGCAAATCTAATGAAAACAGTATCAGCTTCTATAAAGCAGGCAAATGATATAAAAAAAATTATGAAAGCAAATCAGTTTTTAAATTTAAACGATGGACTGAGGGAAGTAGCAAGTGCAAGATTAAATAATCTCGAGGCGAGTTTGCAAGAACTTGCAGAAACGTTACAGGTATCAAAATCTTGTATAAACCATAGATTAAGAAGGTTATCTGAAATAGCAGAGGGATTATGAAAAATAATTTTTTAATTTTTAAAATAATACTAGCAATAATAAATTTTTTTGATATAATGTACATCATAAAGAAAAAAAGTGGTTAGTGGATAGTGGTTGGTCAATAGTGAAGAAAGTTTTATCTGTTAACTAAATATCTATCAACTATCAACAAAATTAAAAGGAGGAATTTTTATGGCAAGATACATTTGTACAGTATGCGGATATGAATATAATGAAGAAGATGGGGATGCAGATAATGATATACTAGAAGGTACGTTGTTTGAAGATCTACCGGCAGAGTGGACTTGTCCTATGTGTGGAGTAGGTAAAGAAGATTTTGAAAAAGATTTTGATGAAGAAGAAGATGACGACGAAGAATAAGCAAGGAGAAATCTTGCGTGGCTTGTGTGGGTTTTGAAACTTTGTGTTTCAGAACCCATTTTTTACAAGTATTTAAAAAGAAGGAAGTGTATTATGAAATCTGTTGAACTTAAAAAGGATATATACTGGGTAGGTGCAGTTGATTGGGATATTAGAAATTTTCATGGATATTTGACACAAAGAGGGTCAAGCTATAATTCTTATCTTATAATGGATGAGAAAATAGTGCTTGTCGATTCTGTAAAGCATTATTTATATGAAGAAATGTTAGAGAGAATAAAACAAATAGTTGATCCATCAAAGATAGATTATATAATTTGCAATCATGTGGAAATGGATCATTCAGGAAGTATTCCTAAGATAATCAAACTTTGCCCAAACGTTATCATTGTTACTTCTCCACAAGGGGAAAAGGGACTAAAAATGCATTATGACACAACTAATTGGAATTTTCATATTGTGAAATCGGGCGATACCATAAATATAGGTACTAGAAATATTGCATTCCTCCAAACACCAATGGTACACTGGCCAGATAATATGGTATCATATATATCAGAGGAAAAAATAATATTTTCAAATGATGCATTTGGGCAGCATATAGCATCAACTGGTAGATTTGACGATGAAGTTCCCTATAGTATGTTAGTGGAAGAAGCTAGAAAGTATTATGCAAACATAGTATTACCTTATGGGTCACAGGTACAAAAGGTTATGGAAGAAGTTAAAAAACTAGATATAGAAATCATTGCAACAAGTCATGGTATTATATGGAGAAACTATATAGCTGATATTGTTAGACTTTATGATAAATGGTCAAGAAATGAAACAGAAAAGAAAGCAGTAATAGTTTATGATACTATGTGGGAATCTACTAAAAAAATGGCGAACGCTATCAAAGATGCATTCGAGGATAAAGACTATAATATACACATGTATAACCTTCAAGGTACCCACATATCGGATGTAATGACAGAACTAATAACTGCAGAGTATATATGTATAGGCTCACCTACACTAAATAGCAGCATATTACCTACAGTAGCCGCATTTTTAGCATATATGAAGGGACTAGCCCCAAAAAATAGAAAAGCTATAGCTTTCGGTTCCTACGGTTGGGCACCACTTAGTATAAAGGAAATAGAGGAAACTCTTACTAAAGCGGGCATGGATGTAGTAGCGAGTGAGAAGATAAACTTTGTACCAACTGAGGTACAACTTAAGGAATTGACGGATAGGATAAAGAAGGTAATATAGTAATATAGTAAAAAATGTAAAAAAAACAAATAATCCATTGACAAATGTAAAAAAATAGGATATAATTCAAATATCATAAAACATTATAAAATACAAAGGAGAGGATATTGCATGCCGAAAAGTGGATTAGATGAATTTAATGAAAAAATTAATGCAGCAGCAGTTACTTATATTGAAGAAGGGATAGAAGGTATTAGAAAACTAGGACTTAATATTTTTGAGATGAAATCAGTTGAAAGAATAGCAGAACAACTTACGGAGCCAAATGTAACAAATCAGGTGACTCAAAGTCAAGATTATATAGATATAGCATCTACAGACGATGCAAAGAGTATACTAGATCAACAAGAAATATCGGTACCAGAAGAATTTAAAGAAGTAGAGATAATAGGTATAGAAAGAGAACTTATAGATGAAGCGTATGATCCATTACAAATAGGTGGCTGATATATACTGAAATAGATGGTTTAATATATTTTATGATAGAACAATAATTATAATAGGTCCTTGTTTGTGTAACCTCACACATGAGAACCTATTTTTTTACTTTTATTAATATTTTTTTCTGAGTTGACTTTAAAGTCAAAAAAAGGTATAAATTTGATTTAGTTACTTGAAATATCTTTTACAAAGTGTTAATATATATGGTATAGGTCGAAAACAATTAAACAGGAGGATTTTACATGCAAATAAGGAGTTTGAAAGATATTAAGAAGGTTCATTTTATAGGTATTGGTGGGATTAGCATGAGTGGACTCGCTCATGTACTGCTAAACCAAGGATATGCTGTAACTGGTTCGGATATGAAGGGAAGTCATATAATAGATGAACTTGTTAAGGCTGGGGTTAAGGTATATATAGATCATATGGAGGGAAATGTTGATAGTGATGTGGACCTTGTGGTCTTTACTGCAGCCGTAAAAGAAACTAACCCAGAGATGATTAATGCTAGAGCTAGAAATATCAATGTTATAGATAGGGCGGAATTACTAGGGTATTTAATGAAGGAGTATAAGTACAGTCTAGCGATATCAGGTACCCATGGTAAAACAACGACGACATCTATGATTTCGCATATATTATTAGAAGCACAATGCGACCCTACTATATCAGTTGGGGGCATATTAAAATCCATAAATGGAAATATACGAGTAGGAAACTCAGATTATTTTGTGACAGAAGCTTGTGAGTACTGTGATAGTTTTTTAAAATTTTTTCCGTATATAGCAGTTATACTTAATGTAGAGAAGGACCATGTAGATTATTTCAAAAATATGGATAGTATATATGAGTCGTTTAGAAAGTTTGCAAATTTGGTTCCTAAAGAAGGAGCACTTGTTATAAATAAAGACATACCAAGCATTGATAAACTTTTATCGGGGTTAAATACTAACATAATAACATATGGCGACAAAATTACAGCTGATTATACTGCTGTAGGAATCACATATGATGAGATAGGATTACCTAACTTTGATGTAATATATAAAAATGAATTGGTAGGAAATATAAATCTTAGTGTAAGGGGCGATCATAATGTATCTAATGCGTTAGCTGCAATAGCTACTGCAAGATTTTTAGATATTGAGTTTAAATATATAAAAACAGGTCTACAAAGCTTTATAGGTACAGATAGAAGATTTGAATTAAAAGGGAAAGTGGACGGGATAACTATAATAGATGATTATGCTCATCATCCTACAGAAATAACTGCAACTCTCGAAGCGATAAAGAAGTTTCCACATAATAAGCTTTGGTGTATTTTTCAATCACATACTTACACAAGAACTAAAGAGTTTTTGGATGAATTTGCTCTTTCACTTTCAAGGGCGGACAATGTAGTTATAGCTGATATATATGCAGCGAGAGAGCAAAATACTGTAGGAGTATATCCAGATGATATAGTATCAAGGATACACAAATATAATGAAAATGCAATTCATATATCGGATTTTGATGATATAAAAGATTATGTTTTGTCTAGAGCAAGAGCAGGAGACGTAATACTTACAATGGGAGCAGGGAATATAGATGAAGTGGGAGATATGATTTTAAATAGTGAGAAATAGACAAACAAGGAGAGAATACATATGCTAAGAAAATTAAAGCCTGATAGTTATGTGGATAACGTATACACTGTTAATTATGATGAGTTAAAAGAAGAAGGTATAAGAGGACTAATATTTGATATTGATAATACTTTGATACCGTATGAAGAAGATATGCCAAATGATAAAATAAATCAGCTTTTTGAAAGACTTAGACAGATGGGATTTATAATTTCATTTGTTTCAAATGGTCCTAAAAAAAGGGTGGACAAGTTTAATATAAGACTAAATTTCAATACTTGTCATAGAGCGATGAAGCCACTTACTCTAAACCTAAATAAAGTAGTAGATGAAATGAAGCTAACTAAAAGTGAGGTTGTAATAATAGGTGACCAGATATTTACGGATGTTCTTGCGGGAAATAGAATAGGAATAAAGACTATTTTGGTAAATCCTATTAGACCAAAGGATAGTATAGTAGAAAGAGTAAAAAGAAACATGGAAAAGAAATTATTGCAAAAATTTAACAAAAAAACTTGAAAAAATATTAGTTTTAAGATATAATATAAAGACGCTTAAAGCAAAAAAAATGGAGGTTTCTTATGATATTAGCAGGAGATTTTAGAAATGGAGTAACAGTTCAATATGAAAATGGGGTTTATGTGATAATAGAGTTTCAACACGTAAAACCAGGTAAAGGCTCACCGTTCGTTAGAACAAAGCTTAGAAATTTGAGAACAGGTGCGGTAACAGAGCAATCTTTTAGGCCATCTGAAAAATTTGAAAATGCACTTATAGAAAGGAAAGAAATGCAATATCTGTATAAAGATGGTGACTTATGCCACTTCATGGATACTACATCTTACGATCAAACAACAATTACTGAAGAAAAACTAGGTGATGCTATGAAATTCGTTAAAGAAAATGATTTAGTTAAAATGTTAGAACATCAAGGTGACATATTTGGTGTTGAACCACCTATGTTTGTAGAACTCATTATTACGGATACAGAGCCAGGGGTTAAAGGTGATACAGCAACAGGAGCCAATAAACCGGCAATTGTTGAGACAGGAGCAAAAGTGTTAGTGCCTCTATTTGTAAATCAAGGTGATAAAATAAAAATAGATACTCGTACGGGTGAGTATATGAGTAGAGCTTAGTAAGTGGAAAGTTGAAAGTGAAGGAAAGAATAAAAAATCACATGATAAACAATTTGTGATTTTTTTGTGAAAAAAATTCCAAAAGGTATTGTATTTATTTTAAAATATGGTAAACTAAGAGAATGACATGATAAGTTGAAAATTGAAAATTGAAAGTTGAAAGTGAAAAATAAAACAGTTTTTCAACTTCTAACTTTCAACTCTCAACTCTCAACTTTCAACTTATATAGGGGGTGTAAATTGTATATGAAAGAAATGATTGGAATGTTGCTTGCAGGTGGACAAGGTAGTAGGCTTGGTATACTTACAGATAAAACTGCAAAGCCAGCAGTTTTATTTGCAGGAAAGTACCGTATTATTGATTTTACTTTAAGTAATTGTATTAATTCCGGTATAGATACGGTTGGAGTTTTGACTCAATATCAACCACTTAAACTTAATCAACATATAGGTATAGGAATACCTTGGGAATTAGACAGGAAAAATGGTGGAGTAATGTTATTGCCTCCACATATAAAAACAAAAGAAGGATCATGGTATTCGGGTACTGCTGATGCTGTGTATCAAAATATGCATTATTTAGAAGAATGTGACCCAGAATTTGTCCTTATACTTTCAGGGGATCATATATATAAAATGGATTATTCGAAAATGTTGGATTTTCATAAAGAGAAGAATGCGGATGTTACCATTGCCGTTCTCGAGGTGCCGATAAAAGAGGCGTCAAGATTCGGTATAATGAATATAGATGATAATGATAAAATAGTAGAATTTGAAGAAAAGCCACCAGAACCTAAAAGTAATCTTGTGTCTATGGGTGTATATATTTTTAATTTTAAATTATTAAAAAAATACTTAGAAAAAGGACATGAGCTACATGAAGATAGTGACTTTGGTAAACATATCATACCTATGCTTTTAGAAGAAGAGAAGAACCTATATGCATACAAATTTAAAGGCTATTGGCAAGATGTAGGTACTGTGGATTCGTATTGGAAGACGAATATGGAAATGATAAGCATAATACCGGAATTCAACTTATATGAAGAGTTTTGGAAGATATACACTAATTTTGATAGACAACTACCACAGTATTTAGGTGAGGATGCTCATACGGATACGTGTATAATTTCGGAGGGCTGTGAGGTTGATGGAGTTATAAAAAATTCTATATTATCTCCGAATGTAATAGTAGGAAAAGGTGCAAAGGTTACTGACTCTATAATAATGAGTAATTGTATAATCAAAGAAAATGCTGTGATAGATAGATGTATAGTTTGTGAGGACTGTATTATAGGAGAAAAGTCTAAAATAGGTTTTGGTGAGAATATTGCAAATAAAAAGCAACCTAAAATATATAACACAGGTATAACAGTGATTGGTGAAAAATCTGTAATACCTGATATGATAGTTGTTGGTAAAAATTGTGTAGTTCATGGTGAAACAAAAAAAGGGGATTATAAAGACTCAGAATTACCAAGTGGAGAAACCCTTTTAGCGAAAGAGGTGAAACAATGAAATTTGTAGGGATAATACTTGCAAGCAGTAAAAATGAAAAATTAGAAGATCTAGCATCAGAAAGAGCTATGGCTTCTTTGCCAATTGCTAGTTGTTATAAGGCGATAGATTTTACTTTAAGCAATATGGCAAATTCCGGAATAAAGAAAGTAGCAGTCATAACTCAGTATAATTCTCGTTCATTATTAAATCATCTATCATCTGCCAAAATATGGGAACTTGGTACTAAACAAGGTGGGTTATTTGTGTTTACACCGTCTGTTACTAAGGATAATGCCTTTGAATATAAAGGAACAGCGGATGCACTATATCAGAATATTATATTTTTAAAAAGAAGTCAAGAGCCTTATGTCTTAATTGGAGCAGGGCATCATATATATAAGATGGATTATAGAGAAGTACTTAAATATCATATAAATAATAATGCAGATATGACCATAATCAGTAAAGAAATGGTTAAAAACGATGAACTTAGTAGTTATGGAATAATGAAATTGGATTCAGATAATAGAGTTATAGAGTTTGAAGAAAAACCACTTGATCCAGAGACTAATATAGCATCACTAGGAATATATATTGTAAAAAGAACATTATTAATAGAGATACTTGAACAAGTTATAAGTGAAGGACGATATGATTTTGTGACGGATGTAATTGCTAAGTATAGAAAGAAACTGAAGATATATGCATATTTATTTGATGGATATTGGTCGAATATACGTACAGTAAAAAAATATTATGATACTAATATGGATTTTTTGAAGTTTAATATTAGAAAGCAGATGTTACTTGACTATCCGTCTGTGGCTACAAGAATAAAAGATGACCCCCCAGCAAAATATAACCATGGAGCTAAGGTTAAAAACTGTCTTATAAGTGGTGGTTCTATAATAGAAGGAGAGGTTAAGAATTCAGTACTATTTAGTAGAGTTTGCGTAGGAGCTGGAGCTATTGTTAGTGACTCTATAATAATGAATGATTCATATATAGGTAAGAATTGTCTTATAGAGAATGCTATCTTAGATAAGCAAGTAATAATATCAGATAATCAAAAGATAATAGGTACGAAGGAAAACCCAATCATATTGAAAAAGGGAGCTGTAGTATAGACAGTATTTGACAAAAAATCACATTATTTACATAATAATAAAAAAATGTTAAAAATATATTGATTTTTTAAAACAAATATGTTAATATGAACTTATATAAAAATATGTCACACACGACAGATAACTTATTCAAAAGGAGATGACTAAAAGTATGAAAATTACAGATGTAAGAATTAGAAAAATTACTAACGAATCAAAAATGAAAGCGGTTGTATCAGTGACTTTTGATAATGAATTTGTAGTTCACGATATCAAAGTTATAGAAGGGGAAAAGGGCATGTTTATAGCTATGCCTAGCAGAAAAACAGTTAACGAAGAGTTTAAAGACATTGCACATCCAATAAACTCTGATGCAAGAGATAAAATGCAAGAAGCAATAATTTCAGAATATCAAAAAGCAGCAGTTCAAATGTCGGATACTGCAACAACAAACTTTTAACATAGATATCGGCGTGTCAGATATCACTAAAAACTCTCTATATTTGCTAGAGAGTTTTTTTGTTTACTAGGAAACTCCTCCGATTTTGTCATTGCGAGGAACGAAGCAATCCCGTGTTTTATGGAACAAATTAATAGTTCACTTTAGTATTTCGTAAGGAGCAAGGGATTGCTTCGTCGAAAGAACCTCTCACTATACTAGTACCCCTATAACTAAGTTTGCAAAATACACAAACTAAGTATTAGGATGTCGCAATGACACACGCGCGGAGCGCTTTTCTTGTTGCGAAAATTTTCTTTTCGAAATCTATTGCAAAAAAGAAAGAAAATTGTTAAAATAGGTATAGGTATAGGTATAGGTATAGGTATAGGTATAGGTATAGGCGTAAAACCGCATATTTGTGGCAATTTTCTTAAAGCACTCTCATACATATACAACACCAAAAAATATCCTAGCACTAAATAACCAATACAAATGATGTATATAATGGAGGTTAGTTATGAAAGACATGCACGATACGAAAAGAAATACAAAAAAAGGGTTTACATTACTTGAACTTTTAGCAGTGCTTGTAATACTTGCAGCACTAGCGACGATTGCGATACCTATATTTACGAATAACGGGGGTAGAGCAAGAGAAATAGCCCATAACGAAACAGTAGCACTCTTGCAAAAGCAAGCACAGGCATACCTGTGGGAGCAGGGAGATACAGGAGTACAGGCAGATATCATAGACACTATGGTAACAACAGGGTATCTAAGGGAAAGACCAACAAATCCGATAGCAAGCGGGGATGGTTCGGGAGCATTTACCGTAGCAGTAGCAGCAGACGGTAAGGTAACAGTAAGCCCAGGGCTAGTAGAGGTAACCAACACCGCTCAAGGCGGTGGTACGCCACCAGCATCAGACCCAGAATATAATGTAGCGATGGGAGTAAACAAGCCGAAGCTACTAACAGGAATGACACCAATCAAATGGGATGGAAGCAACAATGTAGTCACAACAACAGCAGATGATGTAGCATGGTATAACTACGCAGGAGACGTAGAAAATGGAAGTTATGCGACAAGTGAAAAATGGGCAAATGTACAACTAGGAGATGTAGATAATAGTATGTTTGTATGGATACCACGATATGCATACAAGATAACAGGAGACAATACAGATTCAGCAGCAGACGATAAAATAGAAATAGAATATCTAGAAGGAACGAGTACCACATCAACAGCAGGATTTACTGTGCACCCAGCCTTTACATATGGAGCAACACAGCTCACGGGCATCTGGGTAGCCAAATTTGAAGCAAGTCAAAATGCAAGTACAAACATAAAAGTAGTACCAAGCGTAGCAAGCTGGAGAAGTATAACAGTAAATAATATATATAACAAATGTATTGCAATGAAAACAGGCAGCTATGGACTTAACAGCAGTGAAGTAGACACCCTGATGATGAGAAATAGAGACTGGGGAGCGGTAACATATCTTTCAGAAGCAGTAAGAGATGGCGTAGAGATATGGATAAACAATGACAGTGGATACGTCACAGGAAGCGCAGGAAGCTCTGCAAGTGCAGGAACAGATGTAGGAACAATCAGTGACTATAAAAATGCACAATGCCAAAAAGCAAGCACAACCGGAAACGTGTACGGAATCTATGACATGAGTGGTGGTGCTTGGGAGTACATAGCAAGCTACGTGGCAAACGGAAATGGAATCCTAACTACAAATGGTGGAAGCCTAGTAACAGCCTATGGAAGTAATAGCGGTGTAGCAGATGTATTAGCAGTAACAGAAGATGGAACACCAACATATCAAGAAAACTATACTCAAACAGAAGGAAATACGACAGGACTAGCATTACATGAAATAATGAAATGTGGCGATAATAGCACAAACACAAATACCTTTAAAGGATACGGAGATTACCAATATTTTCCATATAGCGCGAATCCGTTTTTCCTTCGCGGTGGTAACTACTCTAATGGTACTAGTGCGGGGGCGTTCGCGGGTCACTACATCAATGGCACTGCTGATAGTAATGTTTCTTTCCGTCCCGTTCTGTGTGGGCTTGACTAAAAGTGAGTCTAAGCTTTGGTAGTTTCAAAGTTGTAGATTGAACTTTCTCCTTGCGAGCAACTGCTAACTTGCGACGTATAGATTTGGGAAGGGCAATAGCATAAGCGGCGCACCAAATATAAGGGACGATGGAGGTGCACAAGGAAGTAGCAAAAAACAAAATAGATTCTCAAGAAGACTCGTCGAGATAGGAAACATATAATATAATAATTAATAAAATGGGGGAAATTTCATGTTGAAAGCTATAGTACTTGCAGCGGGGAAAGGTAGTAGGATGAATTCTATGATACCGAAGGTCTTACATGAGATAAATAATAAAACGTTAATTCAGCACGTGTTAGATGTTGTTAAAATGTGCAATTTTGATAGAGTATTTGTAGTTATCTCTAGTAACGCAAATAATGTAATAGAAGCAGTTAAGAATGATGTGATTTTTGTAGAACAAAAAGATCAGTTAGGAACTGGACATGCAGTTATGCAAGTGGAAGAATACATAGATGATATAGACGACATTATAGTACTGTGTGGAGACTCTCCACTTATAACATCAAAAACTCTAAATAATATTATGGATATGCATATTAAAAGTAATGACGCTGCCACAATTATTACTACTATACTTGATAATCCAATGGCTTATGGTAGGATAATTAGAGATAATGAAAAAAATATTATAAGTATAGTAGAAAAAAAAGATGCAAATAATGATCAAATAAATATAAAGGAAATAAATTCCGGCATATATTGCTTTAAAGGAAAATATTTAAAAGAAGCGTTAAAGAAAATACAAAACAATAATAAGAGTAATGAGTACTATCTGCCTGATACTATAAGAATTATCATAAACGAAGGATATAGGGTAGGGAGTTATATTGTTAATGATTATACTGAGATACTAGGTGTTAATACACAAGAAGATTTAGTTATAGCTAGAGAAATATTGGACAAAAGAAATAAGTAATCTAAATATTTTTTCATATTTTTAATAATGTGTAATATAATTTTAATAACTAAACAAATTAAGAGGTGAGTTATGAAAAATTTTATTATGCAGTTATTTAAAGGAGTTTTACTATCTTATATTGTAACGCTTATATTATTGTTATTTTTTTCATTTTTACTAACCTACGCTTCTATTGACGATAATAGTATAGGTATTGGTATTGCAGCTATAACTATTGTAGCATTGTTTATAGGGGGATTTTATGCTGCAAGAAATCTGAGTATGAATGGATGGCTTTCTGGGCTTCTTGTAGGGGGGATATATTTTGTTTTTTTAGCTATAATAACGTTTGCTATTACTAATGAGTATGGATTTTCTCCTAATTCTTTTAAGCTACTTTCCACAGCGTTGATAGGTGGAGTTTTAGGTGGAATAATAGGAGTTAACACAAAAAATAATTAAAATATAAATACATACACCTTGCAATTCACAGAAAAACACGTTATAATAAATAACTGATAGATATAATCTATTAGTTATTTTTATTTGTACTTTGTTATTTGTTCTAAAGGGGTGTTTAATTTTGATTATTTTAGTTTTACCTCATTTATATTTAAGTAAGACTTATAATGAGGATGATTTGAATGTAGGTTACATGACAGAAGAAGATAATATGGAAAGACTTGAGATTAGCGGAATGACCATAATAAAGACCATTAAGCTTTTGCAAAGTGAGCCTTTTGTGGTTTCTTTTTTAGGTGGTACTACAGGTAAACATATAAGAAAGATTTTTACAAAAGATAATATTAAGTCAGAGCTTATATATACTAGATGTGATACAGAATTAAAGGTAAATATTTTGGATAAGAATAACAAATCATATGCTGTTATAGGGGAAGATACAAAAAATATAATTGATAAAGAATATGCTATCTATAGGAGTGTTCTGAATGATACAAGAAATCTGGCACATGTAGTTATAATAAACGAAAATTTCTTCAAAAGTAATGAAAAAGAGTTTTACAAAGATATATTGAAATTTTATAAGAATGATCATTATAAAATAATACTAAATATTAACAAATATAGTAATGTACTTGATTTTTTAGATTTTATTGTCCCATATGCAATAAAAATTACTATATCAAAGGATGATAAGATACTTCAAAAATCAAAGGAAGAAATTGCAAAAAACTACTCGGATTTTATAAAAAAAGGTATTCATTATGTTATTATAGATATTGTAGGCGAGGGGGCTCTTTTTATATCTAAAAATAAAACTTGTTATATTGAGGCTGATTATGGTTTGCCTTGTGAAAAGATTTCAGAGGCAGTAGATGCTTTTTTAGGTGCTATTGCTGTGGGTATTGAAAGGAAATACGAACAAGAAAAAATGTCTAAGATAGCTTTTGGAACAAGCGTTGCAGTACTTGAAAATAAAGGTATTGCTTATTGTAAGCAAAATGATATAATGATTAATAAGAAGAAATTTAAGTTGTTAGAGGTAAATAATAATAACACAAAATAAACACTAATAATTAAAAAACTTTATTACAAGAAAAATAATAAAACTACATAATTTGATGGAGTATTAGTGAGTAAAAGGGAATTTATACAATTTGTTTGTCATTTTACATAATATATAAGGGATAATTGCGTTTTTTATTTCTTTACAAATCTTTTAAAAAGAGTATAATTCAAATTGACTTCTATACAAATTATACTATTTAAAGGGGGATTTTTAATTTATGGTTAATGAAGATGTTTTGTACGGAACTAAAGAGATTTTGACAGAGAAACAGAAATTTACTTTGAACTATTATATAACAAAAGCTCAAAGGGACAACAAGATAATTTACGGAATATCAATAAAAAAATTACATAATGAACGAATACTTGAAAAGGAGGCTGTGACAAATATATCGGATAGATACAATACGGTACGTGAGATTATAAATATGCTGATAGAACATGCTGTAACGCCGGTATCAATGGTAAATATTCTTGATGATGTAACAGAAGATGTAGATGACACAGGTATTTTATCAAGAGCTTGTTAGTAAAAAAACAGAAGGTTGGGTCTTTGAAGTGTAAACCTTTCAGGACGCCTTCTTTTTTTTTGTAAATTTATATTGTCAAATCATTTTCAAAATGATAGAATAGACTAAATAGTATATTTATTACAAGAAAGGTGATGAGATAATGAAGACAAGTGATAAATCTAAAAAATTGATTGTTTTGGGTTGTATTTTAGTTATTGTATTAATTGCAATAAGTTATCTAGTTCTAAATTTTATGAAAAATCCTGCAACAAATATTGAAAATGTAGATGAAATTGAAGGAAATAAGACAAATCAAACAGGA
Source organism: Clostridiales bacterium (assembly GCA_003452395.1). GTDB lineage: Bacteria > Bacillota > Clostridia > Lachnospirales > UBA12420 > UBA12420. Next base: position 58,452 of record DMOI01000045.1, on the reverse strand, counting down.
ACAACGCAAAACCAAGTTGAAGTTGAAAATAAAAATAGTATATATATAAAAGACAAAGAAGTGGGTTCTTACATCTGGTTTAGTGGAAATAATTGGATAATTTTAAATAAAGCAGATGATGGTATTGTACTTATTTCAGCAGACCCTATTGCCATACTAAATTATAACTATGAAGATAATAATGAGTATGATCTGAGTTATTTAAGAGTTTGGTTAAACCAAACCTACTATAAAACATTAAACAATAAAGCACTTTTGATTCCCCAAACATTTATTTGGAGGGAAAATGAGGACGGTACAAATAATTCGGTGACGGATAACATAGGAATGCTTACTAAAGATGAGTATATAAAGTATAAAGGCATATTAAATATATCGAAATACAATTGGACAATGTCTGCTCCTTCGTATGCTCTTAATCAAGCATATTGTATATCAAACGATGGGAAACTTAATGTAGCACCAATTGATAGTAAATATGGGGTAACTCCTGTAATAAAAATTTCTAATACTATTTCTTTAAAATCGGGAGAAGGAACTAAAGCTTCGCCTTATAAGTTAAAACAAGAGTCTATTGCAAAAACTGGGGAAAAACTCAATACGAGACACTCAGGGGAGTACATTACATATTCAGGGTTTTCGTGGAGAATTGTTGATGTAAATACTAATCTTACTACAAAAATTGTATGCAATAGTGCTATCTGGTTTCAAGGATTTGATACAAGAAATATACCTTCGTATAATCCGAAAGATAAATATAATATAGCTAATTTTCTAAATACAGTATTTTATGAAAATCTAGAAAATAAACACTGGATTGTATTATCAGATTGGTATATAAGAGATATTGGATATATGGCTCCTGCAAAAGATCCAAAAAAATCATCACAATATGACAAAGTCGGTAATAATCCCGATAAAAAAGTAGAAAAGTCGATAGAGCAAGTTAAATATGAGCAAAATAAGGTTGAATCTATCTCGGCAAATGTTGGATTACTTAGATTGGGTGAACTAATTACCACTACTGATATAAATGCAGACTGGTGGTTAATTACACAACCAAATGATTCTACTACAAAAATTTACTATGTTTATTATTTAAGTGGAATAATAAGTCAAGCAGATGCATTTACTAACTTTCCCGCAAGACCAGCTATAAATATTGATGAGTCTGTATATATAACTGGGGGAGAAGGTACAATAGATAATCCATATACCATTAATAAATAGATATTAACAAGGGAGAAGAAACATGAAAAATGAAGGTTCTAATTTTAACTATTATTTTGAAAGTCTAGAAGATTATAAACATGGATGCTTATTTAATGATATGACCCATGTATGGGAGGTAATGAAAAAATTACAAGAGTATGTTGAAGATACTATTAATATAAATTTTTTTAGCGAAGACTTTAAAGAAATGAAAAACAGACAAAATGTTGTGATTACTGGAAAATGTATGATAGAAGAAAGTACAGTAATATATCCAAATGTAGTAATTGAGGGACCTTCAATAATTGGAGAAAATTGCACAATAATGCCGGGTGCCTTTATAAGACCATACACAATAATAGGAGATAATTGTACAATAGGACATTGTGCACAAGTGAAACATAGTATAATAATGGATAATGCTAAAGTGCAGAGTTTTACCTTTGTAGGAGACTCAATAATAGGTGATAGTGCCAGGGTGGGTTCGGGCTCGATACTTGCTAATAGAAGATTTGATCAAAGAAATATTACAGTAAAAAATGCTGATGAACTTTTCGATTTAGGACTGGATTTTTTTGGATGTGTTTTGGGGGATCATTCTAGAATAGGCGCAAACTGCACTACCTTACCAGGGACATTTATAGGAAAATATACATGGATAGGTCCGATGACTAAAGTAAAAGGCTTTATTGCAAAAGAAAAAATGCTAGAAATGAAAGATAGGGAAATGGTGGTATATGATAAAGCGAGAGTGAGACTTAAATAGCAAGTGAGGTGAGGGTAGTGTACATTATAGTTGGATTAGGTAATCCGGGTCTCAAGTATGATAGAACAAGGCATAATATAGGGTTTGAAGTTATAGACAAGTTGGCTAGTATTAATAAAATAAAATTAGATAAAGAGAAGTTTAGGGCTATAATAGGAGAAGGAAAGATAGGAAACGAAAAAGTCATTTTAGTTATGCCACTTACATTTATGAACTTGAGCGGAGATAGTGTACAAGGAATACTTGGTTTTTATAAATTAACAACAGAGGATATCATTGTTATATATGATGATATTAGTCTAGAAGTCGGAAAAATAAGAATTAGAGAAAAAGGAAGCTCAGGTGGACATAATGGAATGAAGGATATAATAAATAAAATTGGTTCAGATACCTTTTCACGAATAAGGGTAGGAATCGGGGAAAGACCTCAAAACTGGGATTTAGCGGACTACGTACTTAGCCCTTTTAGAAAAGAAGAACAAGATTTGATAAATATAGCAACTACAAATGCATGTGATGCAATTGAATTGATTATAAAAGAAGGAAATGCTAAAGCTATGAATAAATATAATTAAAAGTTAGAAGGTAAACGAAGGGAGAATATAATGTATATACTTGCGATTGATACGGCATCAAGTATTTGTTCTGTGGCGATAGGTACAGAGGATGGTGTGACGGTAGAGAAAAATATTGACAAAGGACTGACACATTCGGAGCTTCTTATACCTATTATTGATGAGGTAATTTCAAGTTCTAATATAAATAAAAAAGATATTAACCTAATTATAGTAGCAAAAGGTCCTGGCTCTTTTACGGGGTTAAGAATAGGTGTTACAGTTGCAAATACTTTTGGTGAGCTACTTAATGTGCCTGTTATAGGTATTACTACATTAGATGGACTAGCCATAGAAATTGGTAGCTATCAAGGAGCGATTTGTCCTATAATTGATGCAAAGGGTAGGAAAATATATACCGCTCTGTACAAAAATACTAATAAGTTAAATAGAATTTCAGATTATGAGTTGATGGATATAGATGATTTTGAGATATTTATTAGAAATAGTATGAATGAAAAGATAATATTTATAGGGGATGGAATTACGAGCTATAGGGAGTATATCAATGAAAGATTTCATGATATAGAATATGAATTTGCAGATAATAATAATAACTTTCAAAAAGCAGGTAATTTAATAAAATATGTTTTAGAGAATAAAGAATTATTAGAAACAAAAGATATCTTTGTAAATCCCTTTTATATAAAAAAATCACAAGCAGAAAAATAATAGTGAGGGATGTAGTGTTCACCTGTCATTGCGAGGAGGAACGACGAAGCAATCTCATCTTTAAAGGGAAATACTTACACAATAGAATAATTTAAAAGATGAGATTGCCACGTCGAAAGAACCTCCTCGCAATGACAGGTATGGTGAGATGTTATAATGGATTTAAGGAGCATTTATATGAAACTTTCAGAAATTTTAATAAAAAAGATGACAAATAATGATATAAATGATATATTATTACTTGAAGAGGAATGTTTTACTGATCCATGGACAAAAAAAATGTTTGAGGGTGAGATGGAGCACGAAAATGTATATTATTTTCTTGCAAAGTATAACGATTGTTTAATTGGGTATGTGGGCTTTTGGGATATAACTAGCGAATGCCATATAACAAATATGTGTATTGCTCCTAGTATGCAAAATAATGGAGCGGGAACTTTTTTGATGAAGTATCTTGTTAAATTCTGCAGAAATAAGAGTATAAATACAGCAACGCTTGAAGTTAGAAGGTCAAATACAGTAGCAATTAATTTTTATTTAAAGTTGGGGTTTAAAAATGAGGGAATAAGGAAAAACTACTATACTAGACCGACAGAAGATGCAATAATTATGTGGATAAATTTTTAAAAGGGGTGGAATGCTTGAAAGAATTCAGAGAACTAGTTTATGAAGATTTAATTAAAAACATTTGTAATCCAGGAGAATTAAAGTTTGAAACTACAGATGAGTTAAAGCCTTATATTGGAGTTATCGGTGAGGAAAGAGCTAAAAAGGCTTTAGAATTTGGTATGAAAATAAATATGAAAGGTTACAACTTGTACATAGCAGGACCTAGTGGAACAGGTAAAACCACATATGCTAAAACATATATAAGTCAGATAGCCTCGAAAAAGGATGCTCCATGTGATTGGTGTTACGTATATAATTTCGAAAACAAAGAATGTCCCCAGGCAATAAGTTTTAAAACGGGTGAGGGCAGGATATTTAAAAAAGATATAGAAGAGTTTATAGAAGATCTTATGTCAGAGATAAAAAAAGCTTTTGGTGAAGAAGAGTATCAAAATCAAAAGAATAGAGTTTTATGCAAACATGACGGAAAAAAAGACAAATTAATGGAAGAAATAACAAGGCGGGCTAAAGAAATGGGGTTTGCTGTTAAAACAAGTAATTCAGGTATATACTTTATGCCGTTACTTGAAGGACAAGTTATAAATGAAGAACAGTACGAAGAGTTGACACAAGAAAAAAAGGATGAAATAACAGGAAATTCTCAAATAATACAAAAAGAAGCAGTAGAACTTACTAGAAAGATAAAGGCATTAGATAAAGAATCAAGGTCTAATCTAGAAAAATTGGATTATGAGATAGGTCTATTTGCTGTAGGGCATCATATAATTGATATGAAAGAAAAATATAAAGAACATGATAAAGTTATCAAATTTTTGGAAAACTTAAAAGAAGATATATTGGAAAATATTCAAGAATTAGTTGATGAGGAAGATGAAGTGCAAGATGGTAATGTTCAGCAAGTGCCATGGCAACCTAAAAAAAGAGAAGCAATACTTGCAAAATATAAAGTCAACTTGTTTATCGATAATACTAAGACAAAGGGTGCTCCTGTTATACTTGATTTTAATCCTACGTATAATAAACTTATAGGACAAGTGGAGTATAATAATGAATTTGGTAATCTAACAACTGATTTTACTAAAATAAAGTCAGGATTACTACAGCAAGCAAATGGAGGATATCTTATATTGCAAGCAAGTGATATTTTGAAAAACTCTTATTCATGGGAAGCATTAAAACGTGTTCTAAAGACAAAAGAAATTACGATAGAAAGTCTTAGAGACCAGTTTGCAACAGTTGCGGTATCTACTATAAAACCAGAGGCAATACCAGTAGACTTAAAAGTTATATTAATTGGAGATAATTATCTGTATCATATGCTTTTTGATAATGATGATGATTTTAGTAAGTTATTCAAAATTAAAGTAGATTTTGACACAGAAATAGAAAAATCACATAAAAATATAATGGAAATGGCTAGATTTATAAAAGGTTTTTGTGAGAGAGAAAAGATTGTTTCATTTGATAAATATGCAGTTGCAAGGGTTATTGAGTATTCGTCTAGATTAATTGAACATCAAAATAAAATGTCTACTAGATTTGATGAGATTGCGCAAATACTTTCGGAGGCTAGTGTTTGGGCCGGGTTTGATGAGAGTAACTTAATAAAAGACGAACATGTAAAGAAAGCAATTTTTGAAAAAGAACAAAGATCGAATTTATATGAAGAAAAACTTGATAGAATGATAGAAGAAGAGATGCTAATGATTGATACAAAAGGCAAAAAAGTAGGACAAATTAACGGACTTGCAGTTCTTGATACGGGTGATTATACGTTCGGCAAGCCAACTAGAATAACTGTTACAACATATATGGGTAAGGCGGGAGTTATAAATATAGAAAAGGAAGCCGATATGAGCGGTAAGATACACAATAAAGGAGTACAGGTTCTTATTGGGTATTTAGGGCAAAAGTTTGCTCAAGATATACCATTAGCCCTTTCTTGTCGAATATCTTTTGAGCAAAATTATTCAGGAATAGATGGAGACAGTGCTTCGAGTACTGAATTATATGCGATATTTTCAAGCCTTTCAGAAACACCAATAAAGCAAAATATTGCAGTGACAGGGTCTATAAACCAATGGGGAGAGATACAACCAATAGGAGGAGTCACTCATAAAGTGGAAGGATTCTATAAGCTTTGTAAACAGAGGGGGCTAACAGGGGATCAAGGAGTTATAATACCTAACCAAAATATAAAAGATCTTGTGTTAAAGGAAGAAGTTATACAGGCGATAAAAGAAAAAAAATTTCATATATATCCTGTAAAAAATGTTGATGAAGGCATAGAAATACTTACAGGACTATCGGCAGGCAAGAAAAATGAAAAAGGAAGGTATCAAAAGGATTCGATTTATGGAAAAGTTGTAGAAAAGCTTAAAAAATTTGATAATAACGTTTCAAAGTAATAGGGGGCAAAGGCTTACTATGTGTGGCGATTATTTTACAAAAAATAAAGGCATAATGCTTTTATGGTTAGTGGCAACTATAGTTTTTATAATTAAATATATAGGTTATGTTAATCTGAATTTAGAAAATAATATCTTGGAAAATTTAATTTTTGATATTATTTTAGTTTCATTATTAATTTTATCTTACACTTTATACGGTAGAAAATCAGCAAATTTTGAAAGATTAGTTAGTACAATAATAAATAATATACCATATCCTATTTACTATAAAAAATACTCAGGTGAATATATTGAGTGTAACAAAGCATTTGAGAGCTTAGTAAAAAAAAGCCGAAAAGATATAATAAAAAAGAAGATAGAACAAATTGTTGAAAGTGAAGTTTTAAGTGAGTGGCAACGATTAGGCACGGATTTAACCAATAACCCGGGTATGCAAGTTTATGAGTTAAGCACGGATCTTTTTACAGAAGACACACGAGATTATATAATAAAGAAAGATATTGTATATACAGGAAAAAATAAGATTTCTGGAGTAATTGGAGTTGTTTTTGATATAACAGAAATGAAAAAAATATCATCTGAGTTAGTGGAAGTAGTAAAACAGGAAAAAAAGAAAAACGATTTTTTCTCAAATATATCACATGAAATAAGAACACCTATTAATGTAATATTAACAACCTTACAAGTAATTGAACAAAGTGGCGAATTTGAAGAAAAGTACTTGAAAATGCTAAAAGAAAATGGATATAGATTATTAAGACTTGTAAACAACTTAATAGATATGACAAAAATAGAAGCAGGGTATTACAATCTAAATTTAGGAAATTATAATATAGTTAATGTTATAGAAGAAATATCAATCTCTGTTGTTGAATATGCAAAAGCAAATGGAATAGCTCTTTTATTTGATACAGATGTTGAAGAAAAAATAATTGCATGTGATCCAGAAAAAATAGAAAGAATAATGCTGAATTTATTATCTAATGCAATAAAATTTACTCCTAATGGTGGAAAAATAGAAGTTGTTATAAAAGACGAAGGAACACATATTTTAATTTCTGTAAAAGACACAGGAGCCGGGATAGAAAAACAAAAAATAACAACTATATTTCAAAGGTTTGTGCAAGTAAATAGCTCATTAGTCAAACAAAAAGAAGGCAGTGGTATAGGACTTGCACTATCAAAATCATTAGTAGAACTTCATAATGGTAAAATATGGGCTGAAAGTGAAGTTGGTATAGGAACAACATTATTTGTACGACTGGAAAATAAAGAATTAGTAGGCATAAAAGAAAGTGAACTAGAAACAAATATGAAAAATATAAATATAGAATTTTCTAACATACATAAATAAAAAAACAGCTTACTTAGTAAGTTGTTTTTTCACTGTTTCTATTAATTGTTTTAAACCATCTTCATCTCTTACTGCCATATCTGCTAAAACTTTTCTATTTATCTCGATGCCTGCTAATTTTAAACCGTTCATAAATTTGCTATAAGACATACCAGCTTCTCTAGTAGCTGCGTTTATTCTTACTATCCATAAAGCTCTGTATTCACGTTTCTTTTGTTTTCTTCCAGAAAAAGCTGTATCTAGAGCCTTCATAACTGCTTCTTTAGCAACTCTTACTTGTTTAGATCTAGCTCCCCAATAACCTTTTGCTTGTTTTAATATCTTTTTATGTCTTTTTTTAGCATTAACTGCCGCTTTTATTCTTGGCATTTATATTCACTCCTTTTTATTTTAATTGTTTTTAATTTTCAACTCTCCACTTTCAAATTTCAGCTTACTAAGCGTATGGTAACATTTTCTTAACTGTGTGTTGTTGAGTTGCATCTACAAGACCAGATTGTCTTAATCCTCTTTTTCTTTTTGAACTCTTTTTTGTCAAAATATGATTTTTATTAGCTTTATTTCTTTTAAAAGCGCCAGTACCAGTCTTTGTAAATCTCTTTGCTGCACTTCTAGAAGTTTTTAATTTCGGCATAAATACTCCTCCTTTATTGTGTTATATATAAAAACAGAATAATTCTGAACTTATCAAATAAATTACTTTTTAGGTTCTACATTTATTACTAAACTATTTCCTTCATTCATAGGAGCTTTGTCGTTAACTCCATACTCAGAGATACTTTCCATGAAAGCTTTAAGAATTTTGTATCCGATGTCTCTATGAGCCATTTCACGACCTTTGAATTGAACACATATTCTTAGTTTGCAATCATCCTGTAAAAATTTAATAGCTCTATTGATTTTGATATCAATATCATGTTTCTCAATGCTAGGTGACATTTTAATTTCTTTAATAACAATTAATTTTTGTTTCTTCTTAGCTTCTTTTTCTTTTTTAATTAACTCGAAACGATATTTGCCATAGTCCATAATCTTGCAAACTATAGGTTGAGCAGTAGGAGAAATAGCTATTAAATCAAGTTGAACTTCCTCAGCTTTTTGTAAAGCATCTTTTATAGGAATGACCCCAACTGATTCTCCATTTTGATCAAAAAGTCTAACTTCTTTGGCTTTTATTTGCTCGTTTATTAGTAATTCTTTTATAAAATTACCCCCTTTTAAAAATACAGTTCACATTGAACAATTTATGAATATGCAACAAAAAAGCGGACAAGCATAGTCCACTCTATATATAAACATTAAAATAATTCTTATAGAAATAATGTTTTAAATATATAACCTTATTAACACAGTAAAGGTTTTAAGGTGAGAAAAGGACTTCTACTTATAAGTGCATAGCACTCGTCAATATTAAATTGCTTTTATATATTACCATAATTACCTTAAAGTGTCAATAGCTGATGGCAAAATTATGTAAAAATTATTCGAATTATTCGAATAATTCGAAAACAGGAACAACTGAATCTAATGTGTCTGCTTGTGATGATGTCTGTACCGGATCAGTTACTTCTTTAACTATAACAGGAAAAAGATCAGCAACTGCATCTTTATGACGTATTTCTATTTTTTCTGCTCCTAAAAATACGCAGGTGCCTGTTAAATATGCAAGACCACTTGCACATATAATAGTTTCATCTATAGTTTCTTCTGGTGTTTTTTCATCTTCTGATTTCGCTAACAGTCTTGCATAAGAAGCAACTGATTCAACTAATTGTTGGTTAGTTAAATTTCCATCTTTTATGAGTAATCCAATAAAAAAATTTCTAGCTTTTTTCATTTCAGCCATATCACATGAGTCTTTTGGTTCACCAAATATTTCTTTCATTTCGATTACATTTTGTTCTATATCAGTAGCCATATTTTAAAACCTCCTGAGTTTAATTTTAGCTTATTTACATAATATTACCATATAGTTTTAAATTTGTCAATATATTAACCTATGAATAAGGAAGTTTTGTAATATATTTTTTATTTCTTGGATATTTTTATATTTCATTCTACATTTGTTTTTTTTGTGGGGCAGTTCCTAGAAAGAAGGAACCGTCCTCTAATACTCTCATTTCTTATCTTTTATTTCACTCAAGATATTGCCTACGAATTCATCAATTGGTAAAACTCCCACATCACCCTCGCCACGTTTTCTAACAGAAACAGTGTTGTTAGTTTGTTCTTCCTCACCTACTACAAGCATATAAGGTGTCTTTGAAAGTTGAGATTCACGTATTTTGAAGCCTATTTTTTCTGCACGAACATCGATTTCAGCCCTTACGTTTTTGTCTAATAATTTATCGGCAACAGATTTAGCATATTCGTTAAATTTATCAGATATAGGTAAAACTTTAACTTGAACAGGTGAAAGCCAAGTTGGGAATGCTCCTTCGAATTGTTCTGTTATTATACCTATAAACCTTTCAAAAGAACCAAAGACAGCTCTGTGTATCATAACAGGAGTTCTCTTTTCACCATTTTTGTCAATATATATCATATCAAATCTACTCGGAAGCTGGAAGTCTAGTTGGATAGTAGCAAGCTGCCAAGTCCTACCTAGGGCGTCTTTAGCCTGCACATCAATCTTAGGACCATAGAAAGCACCATCTTTGTCTTTTATTCCATAGCTATTTATGCCATTTGATATAAGTGCATTTTTTAAATCATCTTCGGCTTTATCCCAAGTTTCTATTTCTCCAAGATAATCATCTGGACGAGTAGATAAGAAGTAATTAATTTTTAAGTCGAAAGTTTTATAAAATTCCTGTTGCATTTTTATAATTGAAGAGATTTCTTGTAAAACCTGCTCCTCAGTACACATTATGTGAGCATCATCTTGAGTAATTTGTCTTACTCTAAATAAACCATTTAACTGACCAGATTTTTCATTTCTAAATATTCTACCAAGCTCGTTGAAACGTACAGGTAAATCTTTATAAGAGTGCTGTTTAGTATTATATATAAGGATGTCAAAAGGACAATCCATTGGTTTTAAGCATAAAGTTTCATTTTCATCGGCATCGAAGTGATACATATCATCTTGATAATGATCCCAGTGTCCTGATGTTTCCCAAAGAATTTTTTTAGCTAGTCCAGGAGTTTGTACTTCTGTATATCCATAATTTTTATGCATTTCTCTCCAGTAGTTTTCAAGTTGTTGCCACATTATAAGTCCTTTTGGATGCCAAAAACAAGCGCCGGGAGCTTCAGGGTGGAAAGTAAATAAATCAAGTTCCTTACCTATTTTTTTATGATCGCGTCTCTTAGCTTCTTCAAGCATAGTAAGGTATTCGTCAAGAAGTGATTTTTTTGTGAAAGAAGTAGCGTATATTCTTGTTAGCATTTTGTTTTTCTCACTACCTCGCCAGTATGCACCCGCAACGTTAAGTATTTTGATAGCTTTAACAATTTTTGTATTCATCACATGAGGGCCAGCACATAAGTCTACAAACTCACCTTGTCTGTAGAAAGAAATAGTAGCGTCTATAGGTAAATCCTGTATTAACTCAACCTTGTATGGTTCATCTTTTTCTTGCATAAGTTTTATTGCGTCATCACGCGAAAGTTCAAAGTACTCCAAATTTAGTTCTTCTTTGACTATTTTTTGCATTTCAGCTTCCAGTTTTACTATGTCGGTTTCAGTAAAAGAACCTTCTACATCAACATCATAGTAGAATCCATTTGCTATGGCAGGACCTATGGCAAGCTTTACACTTGGGTAAAGTCTTTTTAGGGCTTGTGCTAATATGTGACTTGATGTATGCCAAAAAATATCCTTGCCTTCATCATCATCAAAAGTTAAGATTGTAAGTTTGCAGTCTTTTGTAAGTTGTTTACGGAGATCAGAAAGCTCACCGTCAATTAAAGCACCTAAAGAATTTCTTGCTAACCCCTCAGATATATTAGTAGCAACGTCTAAAACAGATATACCACTTTCAAACTCACGTACGGAGCCGTCTTTAAAAGTAATTTTAATCATAATAATTCCTCCTTGTATTTTTATTGAAACAACAAAAAAATCTCATCTCATATAACACATAAGTATTATATGGGACGAGATTTTCGTGGTTCCACCCTTATTTTAGTTGAAAGTTGAAAGTTGAGAGTTGAAAGTTATAAGATATAGTATTTAACTTTCAATTTTCAATTTTCAATTTTCAATTTTCTTTATTCCATAACGCTGGAGAGCGACTAGTCTTTCGATTGCGGTTTAGAGGTAGTTTTGGGTTAACCATATTTGAGAATACTTACAGCCACGATATTCTCTCTCTTAGAAAATGGGTTTAACTTACTCGTCTCATCATTACCTTTTACAATTTTTATATATTATATGCTTAATTTATATTAATTGTCAATAGAAAATTGTAAAATTTTATAAATTTTCATATTCATCTATTGCCATATAAAAATAGTTTTTCAACCATTCAGGCATTTCTAGACCTTCCAACTCATCGTGGGAAATCCATTTATAAGAATCATGTTCATTGCTTAAGCTAAGTATACCTGAGGTATATTTACAAAGGTATGTAATTATAGTCATATGTAAATGAGGACGGATTGCATCATACACGTATAAGGGTTTGATGATTTTTACATTGAGCCCTGTTTCTTCCTTTACTTCTCGTAGCAATCCATCAGCATTTTTTTCAAAAAACTGGATAGAACCTCCAGGTAAATCCCATGGGTTATGACTATTTATTTTTGTCTTCTCCATTTCACTAACTGATTTATGTAGAAGCAAGTATTTATTGTCTTTAACAACAACAGCTTTTATAGCTAAAGAAAAATTTCGAGTAATCATATTTACACCTCCTTTTATTCACATTCTTTTGAACTGTCATTGCGAGGAGGAATGACGAAGCAATCTCATCTTTTCCTATTTTATTAATCTCTCTAATACTTAAAAGATGAGATTGCTTCGTCACAAAAAACGTTTCTCGCAATGACAGTACAGTATTCACTACTTCAATTCACAACCAACACTATCTATTAATCTCCTTATATGTTCTTCATCAAACACATAATTTTTATTACAAAAATGACAGTTTAATTCAGCTTTTTTATCTTTTCCTAAAATATCTTGTAAATCTTTCATACCTATACTTATCAAAGCTTTTTCTACACGTTCTTTGGAACAATTGCATTTAAAATCTGTTTTTTGTGTTTCATATATAGTATACGGAATGCCTTCAAATATAATTTTTAAAATATCCTCAGGAAGATTGCCTTGTTCAAAAAGATTTGTAATAGAGTTAATTTTCGAAATATTTTGCTCAAGTGTAGATAAAGTGATTTCTTCACATTCCGGCATAACCTGAATAATAAACCCGCCAGCGTGTTTGATACTAGTGTCTTTATCTACAAGAACACCCAAGGCCACAGCAGAAGGCAGTTGCTCAGAAACAGTGAAATAATATGTAAAATCCTCGGCTATTTCACCAGTAACAAGCTCGGTCTGACCTATATATGGATTTTTGAGTCCTAAGTCTTTAATAACTATGAGAGAGCCAGTACCAATAGCACCTCCTACATCAAGTTTTCCGAGTTTATTTAATGGAAGAGAGACATTCGGATTGTATATATAACCTTTTACGTTGCTTTTATTATCAGCAACAACAACGATCCCACGTATAGGTCCATCTCCTTTTATTTGTATAGTTATCAAATCGGAATCATTCTTGAGCATAGCACCCATGAGTGAAGCAACAATAAGAGTTCTGCCAAGTGCAGCTGATGCAACTGGAGAAGTATCATGTATTTCCCTTGCTTTTTGTACAGTATCTTTGTTATATGAAATAAAAGCACGAACTTGTTCGCCTTTTGTTGCTGCACGCAATATATAATCGTTCATTAAAACAACTCCTTAGTTTTTTAATGATTATACAGTAAATTTCAAATATTTTCAATCCCCTAGATTATCTTTTTTATATTCATTAAGCCTCTTCTTCATTATAGCTCCGATTTTACCAGTCTCACTAGCTGATAATCCTTTAAACCCATATTGTTTGAGTTTGTCAGAAAGACCGAGCTCACTCGCAATTTCATATTTGAGTCGTATATTAATTGGAAACAAATCATTATCCACAGTAATCACCTCGCTTTTATTTTACCCAATAACTAATAAATATACACAACATACTAAAAAATTACAAAATATGGTTGACAAAAACTGGGAAATACTGTATAATAAAAAATATTAGAAAATCGAAAAAGATAAAGGGGGAGATAAATGGTATGAATAAAAAGAAATTAGGTACATTAGGGAAAATTTGTGTATCTACAGTATTGGGAATGGCATTATGGGCATCGGGTATTCCAGGAATGATAAATGAAAGCCTTAATGGTGTTCGTTTTGGAACAGAAAAGGGAAGAGACATAAGAGGACATAAAGTAAATGCTGAAATAGATAAAATTGATAATACTCCAGACATGTTAGGTCAAAATAATTCTTTGGCTGTGATGATTAATCGGGATGGTAAAAAAGTAGTTTACAATCTAAAAATAGATGAAGATATTATTCCTTCAAATGGTGCAATATTGGATGATCAAATAACAATCTCAAGATTTGGAGGAGAAACTACATATATAGGAGTAAACAGTTCAGATGTAAAAGCAGATGTGTTAGGTAAAAAAAGAATAGAGATGCTGGAGGATGACGTTTATATATATCAAGAAGTACAACCAGAATGACATTAACCTTAATCCTAATAATATCCGGAAATTAAACTTGCAATCTTTGCTTAAAAAATATTTCACAAAAACGGGTTGACAAAATTAGACAAAAATGGTACTATGAAAAACAGAATTTTTGCAAAATGTAATATAATGTAAAAAAATATATTAAAAATATGTAATGAAGATAAATATAATAGGAGGAAGTGGCATGCCAAAAATAGTTGATCACGAACAAAAGCGTAAGGAAATAATGCAAGCAGCGATTAAAATATTTAATGTAAAGGGTTACGAAAAAACAAGGATATCTGATATATCTGATGAGGCAAATGTTTCTAGAACTACAGTCTATCAATATTTTAAAGATAAGGAGCATCTTTTTGAATCAGCAGTAGATTTTGTTATAAATAGGGTGCACGGTAGAATAAAAGATATTGTTAATGACAAGAGCGTTTCATTTTATGATAAGGTAACAGCGATTGTTACTGAACTCCTAAAAAGACATAAATATACTAGTATACTACTAACTTTAGTTGAAAAATGGATGCAAGATAATGATAATACTAAAGAACAATATAAGGTTTTAGATATGTATTCTATTAAAATAAAAGAAATATTTGAAAGCTTGTTCGAAGAAGCAAAGAAAAACCAAGAAATTGAAGAAGTTTCAGAAAAAATAATGTCAGTTATACTGTATTCTATGATAGAGGGTTTGCTTACTTATTTTGCAAATAATAAGGAAGAAGACGTAGAAGTATACATACAATCAGTAAGTGCATTGCTTAATGGATTAAAATCAAGATATGTAGCATAGTTACATATCTTTTTTTGTTTAATGGTTCTTTATAGTTTAAAAGGTTGAGTTATTAAATAAAAGTTATTGAAAAAAAAGGAAAAGTGTAGTAGAATAGTATAAAATATATTAGATTTCAAAATCTACCATCCCGGAGGTATGAATATGGGTGAGAAAAACAAAATTGATGTTACAATAGATGGAAAATCAAATACTCTAGTGGGCGTAGAAAGTGTGGAGTATATGCAGAGAGTTGCGAGCTATATAGATAAAAAATATAGTGATATTCGTAAAATGGATTTTGCAAAAGGAATGAGTACTCAAAATATATCTATAATTGCAAGTGTAAATGTTACGGATGATTATTTTAAGGCTATACTAAAAAACAGGGAATATGAATCAAAAACAAGTCAATTGATGCAAGAAAATAGGATTTTAAAAGATAAGATAGAAAAGTTGTCGATTGATTTGCTTAAAATTAGAAAAAATGTAAGATAACTCACTTACTATAAATTTGTATCCCCTCTCTGGTAGAGAGGGATAGGGGTGAGTATGATAGACGGAGGAATTTATAATGAACAATGATTTTTTGCCTATATCAAAGTATGACATGGATAATAGAGGTTGGGACGAATGTGATTTTATTTTTGTTACAGGTGATGCGTATATAGATCACCCTTCTTTTGGTACCGCTATAATATCTAGGGTGTTAGAAGTACATGGATATAAAGTTGGTATTATTCCACAACCTGACCCGAAAAATATTGAAGATTTTAAAAAGCTAGGCAGACCTAGACTGGCATTCCTTATAAATAGTGGAAATATTGATTCTATGGTAAATAATTATACTGCGGCAAAAAAGAAGAGAAAAATTGATGTATACTCACCAGGTGACAAGGCAGGGTATAGACCGGATAGAGCGGTAATAGTTTATTGTAATAAAGTCAGAGAAGCATACGGCAATGTACCTATAATTATAGGTGGACTTGAAGCAAGTTTGCGTAGATTTGGGCATTATGATTATTGGGATGATAAAGTGCGTAAGAGCATTATTATAGATTCACAAGCTGACTTGCTCACATATGGCATGGGAGAACATCAAATAGTAGAGATTGCAGATAACTTGAATGCAGGAATAGATATACATGATCTTAATTATATTAAAGGAACTGTTTTTAAAGCAAGGAGTCTGGACGGGCTATATGACTATACAATTTTACCAGAGTTTAAAGAAATATTAAAAGATAAAGTAAAGTATGCTGAAAGTTTTAATATTCAGCATAAAAATACAGATTCTATTTCAGGCAAGGTTTTAATTGAACCGTATCAAGATTTTTTTGTAGTTCAAAATAAACCTAGTGATCCACTCGGCACAAAGGAGCTAGACGATGTTTACTCATTATCTTATATGCGAACGTACCATCCTATATATGAAAAAGCAGGAGGAATATCAGCAATAAAAGAAGTAAAGTTTAGTTTACTGAGTAGTAGAGGATGTTTTGGGGGTTGCAATTTCTGCGCACTTAATTTTCATCAAGGTAGAATGGTGACATCAAGAAGTAGAAATGCAATAGTCACAGAAGCTAAAGAATTAATTAAAGATCCCCAGTTCAAGGGGTATATTCATGACGTTGGGGGTCCCACTGCAAATTTTAGAAACCTAGCTTGTGATAAACAAAAAAAATCTGGAGTCTGCATAAATAAACAGTGTTTATTTCCAGAGCCATGCAAAAATATGAAAATAGATCATGAGGATTATATTAAACTACTTAGAGAACTTAGAGAGTTAAAAGGAATAAAAAAGGTTTTTGTAAGGTCAGGAATACGTTTTGATTATTTGATTAATGATAAAGACGAAACGTTTTTTAATGAACTTTGCGAACATCATATAAGTGGACAATTAAAGGTGGCGCCAGAGCACGTTTCTAATAATGTTTTAGATAAAATGGGTAAACCAAGAAATGAAGTATACGAAAAATTTGTAAAAAAATATGATGAAATAAATAAAAAATTAGGCAAGGGACAATTCTTAGTGCCATACTTTATATCAAGTCATCCAGGTAGCACTTTAAATGATGCTATAAAGCTCGCGGAATATGTGAGAGACAATATGGGCTATATGCCTGAACAGGTACAGGATTTTTATCCAACACCAGGAACAATGTCTACGTGTATGTATTATACGGAGATTGATCCTGAAAATATGAAGCAAATATATGTTCCTAAAACAATGCATGAAAAAGCTATGCAGCGAGCACTCATGCAATACAAGAGGCCCTCAAATTATAATTTGGTACATGAAGCACTCACAAAAGCTGGCAGAATAGATTTAATTGGAAATGGAGAAAAGTGCCTTATAAAGGGAGAAAACAAAGTACAAAGAACAAACTATAAATTACAAGACAAAAGAAAGGAAGGACGGCATGGAGCTAATAATCGAAATAGGAAATAGGCAAGACATAATATATAAAAGAAGAACAGCTGTGATGACTATTTTACAGAATGAAAAGGGTGAAATAGCTATGTTATATGTAGGGAAGCTTAATTATCACAAACTTCCTGGTGGAAAGATCGAAATTGACGAAAATGAATTGGAAGCGTTAAGACGAGAAACATTGGAAGAGGTTGGAGCAGATATCGAAGTCATAGGTGCTGTAGGGCATACAGTGGAATATAGAAATGAATTTAAGCTAATACAAATATCATATATTTATTTTTCAAAAGTTATTGGTGAACTTAAAGAGACAAGATATACACTCCGGGAACAGAGATTAGGATTTTCAGTAAATTGGATGAGCTTAGATGACGCCATAGAGAAATTGGAAGAGGAAAATGAAGATGAATATTTTGGTGATAGTGGAGATGAAAAAGTTGCTAGGTATATAGTGATGAGAGATTTATCTATATTAAAAACATTTAAGAGGTGAGTAACTTGAACAAAATAAACATTCTAGACAACAAAACCATAAATAAAATAGCTGCTGGAGAAGTGGTTGAAAGACCAGCTTCTATAGTAAAAGAACTCGTAGAAAACTCTATTGATGCAAATGCTACTGCGGTAACTGTTGAGTTGAAGAATGGTGGGATATCTTTTATTCGTGTAACCGACAATGGGACAGGAATACCAAAAGCTGACGTAAAAACTGCCTTTATTCGTCACGCAACAAGTAAAATCACGGACGAGAATGATTTAAGTAGTATTCTGTCTTTGGGTTTTAGGGGAGAGGCTCTTGCGAGCATAGCAGCAATATCCCAGGTAGAGATAATAACAAAGGAGCATAATGAACTGACTGGTATTAGAATGCAGATAGATGGTGGAACGATTACTGAAGAAAGTGAAGTTGGTTGTCCAGAAGGGACTACAATGATAGTAAAAAATATATTTTATAATACGCCAGTAAGGAGAAAATTTTTAAAAACTGACATGACTGAGGCGGCCTTTGTAGAAGAAATTCTTAGTAAGATGACACTTGGACATCCGGAAGTATCGTTTAAATTTATAAATAATAATAAAGTAGTTTTTTTCACTACTGGGAATAATGATTTAAATAATGTTATATTTAATATATATGGACGAGATATAACCAAAAAAATGTTAGAAATAAATGAATATGAAAATAATATAAGAGTAGAAGGGTTTATTGGAAAACCTGAGGTGAATAGAGCAAATAGAATGTATGAAAACTTTTTTGTAAATGGAAGATATATAAAAAGTACAGGAATAGAGAATTATCTAGAAGACGCCTTTAAGCCTTATATGATGATAAAAAGATTTCCTTTCTGCGTATTGAAAATAAATATGCCACCTGATGAGGTTGATGTAAATGTACATCCGACCAAGATAGAAGTAAGATTTAAAGAAGAAAAAAAGGTGTGTAGTGCTATATATCAAGCTATAAAAAAAGTATTAGAAAACGAATCGTTTATAGTGGATATTCCTCTAAGTGAAGAAAAAGAGGTTAAAGCGGAACTTGATAAGAGCCACATTAAAGAGGCATTTGAAGTTGAAAATCATGTATTAAAAGAAAATTCTATGAGCATTTTAAGACAAAAACCAGTAGTAGCTAAAGAAACTTATTACCAACCTAATTTTACAGAGCAATATATAGTGCAGGAAAATGAAAATAAAATAATAGAAAAAAAAGAAGTATTAAAGGACTATAAAATAGTTGGGCAAATATTTAATACATATTGGGTTTTAGAACACGAAAGTAGTATGTACATAATTGACCAACATGCTGCACACGAGAAAGTTTTATACGAGAAGCTTATGAGTGAGTTTGTGTCAGATCATATAATATCCCAACAATTACTGCAACCAATGGTAATAGAAGTATCTATAAGAGAAAAAGAAATTATTTTGAAGAACTTGCATATATTAAAAAAATTTGGTTTTGAAATAGAAGAGTTTGGTATAAATTCTTTTGCAATTAGGGAAGTGCCGATAATACTAAACAAACCAAGTAACGCACAATTTTTTCTTGACATTGTTGACCAGATGCTAGTGAAAGAAGTGAGTAACGCATATCAAAATAAAGAACAAGAGATAGCAAGTATTGCCTGCAAATCAGCAGTGAAGGCAAATGATAAAATGAGCTTTGATGAGAGTAAGAGGATGATAGATGATCTTATGAACTTAGATAATCCATTTCATTGTCCACATGGAAGACCAGTAATAATTTCTATGAATAGATACGAGATAGAGAAGAAATTTAAACGGATTGTGTAAAGAGGAGGAATAAAAAATGAGATATAATTTTGATCATGTGGATAGGGTAGCAATAAAGGTGAGCATTTACGTTATTCTATCATTCACCATAATATACATATTAAGTAGTATAGTGAATGTAATACCGGAAGTTTGCATGATAATACTGAATACATTTTTATATGTATTAGGTGTACTAAAACCACTTTGGATTGCACTTATAATAGCCTACCTACTATACCCAATATCTGTTTGGATTAAAAAGGGTTTGTTTAAAGAAATTATAAAAAGGCGTCGCAAAAAAGAACAAAATGGAGAAGAAATTAAGAAGAAAGAAAGGTTTAAAACATTTGTTAGTGTTTTGGTGACTTATGTATTAATTATTTCAATAATTACAACTGTAATTATTATGGGATTTGTAATGATAAAAGGAAAACTAGAAACTACAAATTTAGATTCATTAATTAGCGGAACCAAGAACTATATGGATGAAACAAAGGTATTTTTAGAATCAAATCTAAAGGCTAGACTTGATGCAAGTCATTTGCTATCTACTGATTTGAAAGATAAGGTAACTGAGTTTGTACAGGGAATTGGAAATGTTGGTCAAGTTATTTTTGATTTTATAATAAATCTATTTAGTGGAATAATGGACAATCTGATCAGTTTCATGCTTGCTTTAGTCCTTGCATTTTATATAATGGTTGATTTAGAATTTTTTGAGAAGATTTATAAAGAAGGGCAGAGGCTTATATTGCCTAAACGATATTGTAATAGAATAAACAGATTCTTGATTGAAGTTGACGGTGTTGTTTCAAAGTTTATACGTGGACAGCTTCTCGATTGTTCAATAGTAGCAGCTATAAGTATAATATCTTTAAGTATAGTTGGACTTGAATATGCGTTTCTTGTAGGACTTTTTGCGGGACTAGCTAATATCATACCATATTTCGGACCCTTTATAGGAGTTGCAGTAGCTGTTGTTATAGGACTACTTAGTCCAGAACCAATAACAGCACTCTATGCACTTATAGTACTAGGTGTAATACAACAAATAGATGGAAATATATTGGTACCAAGAATAGTAGGACAAAGTGTTGGTCTACATCCAGTATTTATACTACTTGCAGTAATTGTTGGAATACAATTCGGGCTTGTAGGAATGATACTAGCAGTACCAACAGCAGGGGTGGTTAAGCTTGTAGTATTAAAGATAGTCGCAGCGAGGAAGAGAAAACTGGAAAGTTGAGAAGAAATAATGGCAGATTAGTAATCTGTCTTTATTTTGTCATTAAGAGGGACTTATTTTCAAAACAAAAAACTCTACAAAAAATTCTTGACTGGTACTTGGAAAAATGATAATATTAGACAAGATAAAAAGCTGGATAAATCATGCAAAGCAATGAAATACATATAACCTAAGAAAAAACATCATAGCAAAATTTAATAAGAGGAATGGTGATTAAAGTTGAAAGTTGAAAGAAAAAACAAAAAAGGGTTCACTTTATTAGAATTATTAGCAGTACTGGTAATACTAGCAGCACTAGCAACAATAGCAATACCAATATTCATGAATAAGAGCGAAACAGCAAAGCAGATAGCACACAATGCAAATGTGAGAATGCTACAACAACAGGCACAGAGCTACCTATTAGCACAAGATAGTATAGTAGATGATACAGACTGTATACCAGAAATGATAGCGGGAGGATATATAAAAGAGCTACCCGTAAATCCGATATATCCAACAGATCCAGAAAAAGAGTATAAAGTAGTTGTCTCGTCAGTAACAGGAATAGCAACAGTAAATCAGCCACTAGTAGAAGTAACAGGAGTAGCAAGTGGAGGAGAACCAGAGCCACCAGTAGTAGCAGATGTGCCAGTAGGAAACTACCTAAAATTCGGGACATATCTAAGTCAACCAATCGTATGGAGAGTAATAAACAAAGTAGACGCAGCATACCTAGCAGCGAATCCAGGAAGTGGACTACACGAGGGAGACCTCATGCTATTTAGTGATAAAATAATAAGCATAAAACCATTTGACGCAACAGGAGAAAACCTGATAACAGGAGCAGGGGGAGATGCAGATAGAGGAACATACGGAAGTAACTACTGGGATAAAAGCAACCTAAAAGCATGGCTAAACAGTAGTGCAGGAGCTGGATTAGTAGATTGGCTAGGATACTTTTCGCCAACCGCAGCAAGAGTATATAGTAGCTTCAACCCATATGATGCAGAAAAAGGATTTTTGGCAGATGGAAACTTTAACGGAGTAGAAAGAAGTAAAATAATGCCAGTAACCCATAAAACAATACTAGCAAATACAGATGCAGCAACAGCCGCAAAAACAGGAGGAACAGCAAGTCATACATATACAGCAACAAATGCAAGTGCAGCAGTAGAAAACTATGTAAGTGCAAACTATAAAGACACGACAGAAAGTGTATTTTTACTAGGAATAAAGGAATTAAATGACTATGTATATAGTAATGGGGCACTAGGGGATGGAGTAGCATGGACAAAAGCATATCCAACGAGTGAAGCAGTAACGCAAAGTACAGCAGGAGGCTATACAGATGTAGGATTAAATACAGGGGCGTATGGGTATTACTGGCTAAGGGACTCTTATGCGCTTAATTCGTACTACGTCCGCTACGTGTTCGCGAGTGGCGAGGTGAACTGCAACTACGTCTATATCGGTAACAACGGAGTTCGGCCCGCTTTGTTTTTAAGTCCGTCGGGTATGACACTAGATGGAGCGAGCGGAGCTAGTGCGGGGGATGCATATACGATAACGTGGGAATAAAAAGGATGGAAAAATATCGGAAGAGAAGAGCCGCGGAATTAGTGTCGTACGCGATAAGTGGAAACTTAGCTTTGGTATTTTCAAAGCTTAGTTAAACTATACTCGAAGAGTGCAACGGACTTCAAATAAAATTGCCCTAGATGGGCAATTTTATTTTGGAGGAGCTTTATTTTTA
This sequence comes from Clostridiales bacterium, assembly GCA_003452395.1. Lineage (GTDB taxonomy): Bacteria > Bacillota > Clostridia > Lachnospirales > UBA12420 > UBA12420. The sequence continues at coordinate 35,588 of DMOI01000045.1, read as the reverse complement.
GTACTAACTAGTGTGAGGGAGCTGCTTTTTTAATATATTTTAATCTTTCAGGGTTTAATTCCCTGTCCGCTTGCGGCGTGCTATGTAACGTAGTGGTCGAGCTTGTCTCGACGTAAAGGAAGCAGAGACAAGCTCGACCACTACGATAGATAAAGAATACCTCGTCGGTTGCCTGATGAGGAGACTATCTGACAAATTTGTAAGTTTACTTGAGGTAATATATATTTTTGTATAGGATAAAATAAAAAATGTAAAAAGAGTGAACTTGATTTGAGTTCACTCTTTTTACATTTTTTTACATATACAAAGGATATAATCTAAGTATAAACAGAACTGTATATTTATGAGGGGTTGATGCTACTGGAAGTAAATTTGTATATAGATGTAATTTTTGCTGTGAATTTTGTTATGAATTTTATAATATTTTTTGCAACAAAAAAATTATTGAGACTAAATACCACACATATTCGAATGTGTGTAGCATCTTTTATTGCATCAATAACTTACTGCGTAGCTATTGTATATTTTGAATTTAATACTGTAAATAAAATTATTTTAAGTGGACTAATATTTATAATTCCTATAATTGTTGGGTTTAGACCTAAAAGTATTGTTGAATTATTCAAGATAATAATATCAGTTTATATTGTTTCCACTTTTGTTGGAGGAGTAACATTTGCAACTATGTACTACATAAACACTAATTCGTATATACAAAATTTTATTTATGTAGCAACAAATAAAATTACAATAAAACTCCTAATTTTTTCAGTAATATTTAGCTATTTACTAATCAAAGCCTCGAGTGTGATTTTAAATCAGTACTTTACGAAAAGTAAAATATACATAGTTCAGATTTTGAAAAACAAAAATGTTGTGACGTTGAAAGGGATTATAGATACTGGAAATAGTCTATATGAGCCAAAAAGTTTTAAACCTGTTTTAGTATCCGAATATGAGATATTGAAGGATATGCTACAGAAGGATTTTGATGACGATGTAGATACGTACAATATACCATACAAAAGCGTTGGAGAGGCTAATGGAAAGCTTACAGGGGTTATGTTTGATAAGGTAGTAATTTTAAATAATAAATTAGGAGACTTGGTGCTAGAAAATCAAATAATTGCAATATATAAAGGAAAATTTACAAACAATGATGAATATAACATGCTAATACATCCGAGGATATTAGGATAAAAGCCAAAAGTTGAACTGCACCCGCAGACTGTCATTGCGAGAAGGAACGACGAAGCAATCTTATCTTTAAAGAAAGTAACGTATGAAACAAACATACTTTCTATAGCGAAATAATTTTAAAGATGAGATTGCCACGTCGAAAGGACCTCCTCGCAATGACAAGTCTGGGAGGTGATGATAAAAAAGGGGGACATATGTATGAGCTTAAAACAATTAATTTTAAAACTAAAATTATTGTGGATTAATTTTATAAGAAAGTTTAATTCGGATTTAGGTGAGGGAATACATTATATAAACAATAATGAGGTGCTTCCAGAGCCTCTAAAACCAGAAGAGGAGAAAGTGTTGATTGAAAAACTAAATACTTGCGATAGAAATAAAGTTAAACGCGAACTTATAGAGAGAAATTTGAGGCTTGTAGTGTATCTTGCAAAAAAATTTGAAAATGTAGGTATTGGACTTGAAGATCTAGTATCTATAGGGAATATAGGGCTTATTAAGGCAATTAATACATTTGAGGCTAATAAGAATATAAAGCTTGCAACTTATGCATCTAAATGTATAGAAAATGAGATTCTGATGTTTGTGAGAAAGAATAATAAAACGAAGTTTGAAGTTTCTATAGACGAACCCCTTAATGTAGATTGGGATGGAAATGAACTTTTACTTGCTGATGTTATTGGTAGTGAGGAGTCAAATGTATCTAAAAAGATAGAGGAAGAAATAGATTCTAAGATTTTAAAAAAGTGTGTTGAGAAACTTAACTTAAGGGAAAAGAAAATAATTGAACTACGATATGGTATTTATAATGAAGGAGATGAATTGACGCAAAAGGAGGTAGCAGATGAACTAGGAATATCACAATCATACATATCAAGGCTTGAGAAAAAGATAATAAAAAAGCTTAAAAAAGAAATGGCAAAACTGTATTAAATATAAGCCGCTCGGCAATAATTAAAACAAAGTACAAATAACAAAGGACAAATAACAAAGTACAAAGAATAAATAATAAATGATAATTAGGATGGTTATACTTAAATAATTCTTTGATTTGTACTTTGAACTTTGCACACTGTACTTTGCATTTCATGCTAGGTGGTGATAAGATGATAAGGAAGGTAGAAATTTGTGGCATTAACACCTCTGAACTCGAAGTATTAAAGAAAAATGAAAAATACGATTTGTTAGTTAGAGCAAAAGAAGGCAATATTTTTGCAAGAGAAAAGTATATAAAAGGAAATTTGAAATTAGTTTTAAGTGTGGTTAAAAGATTTAATAATAGGGGCGAAAATCTTGATGATTTATTTCAAGTTGGGTGTATTGGACTTATAAAGGCTATTGACAACTTTGACTTATCTCAAGATGTTAAGTTTTCTACTTATGCGGTTCCTATGATAATAGGAGAGATTAAGCGATATCTAAGGGATAATAGTTCGATAAGGGTAAGTAGGTCACTTAAGGACATTGCTTACAAAACATATAAGATAAAGGAGGATTTTATAAATAAAAATATGGAAGAACCAACCATTGAATATATAGCAAAAGAGATAGGTGTCCCTAAAGAGGAAGTTGTATTTGCTTTAGAGTCAATACAGGACACAGTTTCGTTGTACGAACCTATATATAATGATGGTGGTGATGCGATATATGTTGTAGATCAAGTTAAAGACGAAAAAAATCTAGCAGAAAATTGGATAGACTCTCTTGCATTAAGGGAAAGTATAAAAAAATTAAAAGGAAGAGAGAAGAACATAATAACACTGAGATTTTTCAAAGGGAAAACTCAGATGGAAGTCGCGGATGAAATAGGAATATCACAGGCTCAAGTATCAAGACTTGAGAAAAATGCTTTGGATAAGATAAAAAGAAATATAAGTTAAATGTGAGTGCTAGAAAATATTTTATAAAGTGCAAGTGCTGTTTACTTGCATTTTTTTGTTTTGTTGGAATAAACTAAATATAGTAAGCAGAAAAAACTTTTACTTATATTCGCTCGGGGGGATGACATGGAAAGTTTGAAGAAAAAAATATATAGTGCTGTTGACATACCAAAAGAGACATTTCTTAACATTCCTCTTGCTACCATTGTCGGGAATGAAGAAATTGTTATAGAAAATTATAAAGCAGTACTAGATTATAAGCCTGATACAATAAGGATAAATACTAAGATAGGTCATGTGAAGATAAGTGGTAAAAACATGAATATTAAGTACATAAGGAAAGATGAAATTTTCATAACCGGAATTATAAAAAATATACAATATGGAAGTTAGAGGTGTACATATATGTCTTACAATATACCGAAGTTCTTTAGAGGATACGTTAGAATAAGAATATTTGGGTTCCAAAGAGAAAAAATTATAAATAGATTTGCAACCAGCTCCATTCTATTATGGCGGATAATATTAAAAAGTAACTATATCGAAATGAATATTTCTCTTACGGATTTTTGGAGGATAAAGAGCATCTTAAAAGGTACACATACCAAAGTAAAAATCATAAAAAAGTACGGATTGCCATTTTTGATTAATAAATATAGAGGAAGAAAAATCTTTGTTATTGGAATATTTTTAACGCTTACAGTACTAATGATTTTATCTAATATAGTACTAGATATTAATGTTTATGGGACAGAAAGAATAGATGATGAAAAGATTTTGGCAGTGGCAAAAGCTGCAGGACTTAGTAAAGGCAAGCCCGAATTTGTAATAAACTATGATAATGTAGTAAATTCACTTTATAGAGAGATAGGAGATATAGCATGGCTAAATATATATCAAAAAGGAACTAGTGTGAATATTGACATCGTTGAAACTGTGGTAAAAACTTCTGAATCACTAGAAAGTACACCATGTGATATAGTAGCAGATAAAAAAGCTATAATACATGATATAGTAACACTAAGTGGTGTACCAAAGGTAAAAGCAAAGGATGTTGTAAATGAGGGTGATATTTTAGTTAGTGGAGAGATAGATGTAGAAAAAGATGGGGAAATACTAAAAAAATATGTACATGCAAATGCAAAGATAGAAGGAAAAATGTATTTATTTATAAAAGAAGAACAAGAACTCGAGGTTGCTAAAAAAACTTATACGGGAAATGTTTATAGAGAATTGCAACTAGATTTACATTTTGGAAAGTTTGATTTTATAAAGACAAGACCACAAAATAGTCTTTTTGAAAAAAAAGAAAGATATATATCACTTGATCCATTTATTAAAGAAAATAAGTTTGGGTTTGTATTAAATGAGTATGCAGAGTATAGACTTGAAAAGACGATATATACGATAGATGAGGCGAAAAGAAGACTTCAAAAAAAAATATATGAAAATATATCTTTGGAAGTATCAGATGATACAAGAATAATAGATGTCAGGTTTGATTATGGTTTTAAAGGAAAGAGAATAATGGTAAATGGAATTGCAGTGTTAATTGAGAAAATAGGTCAAAATAAAACAATCGAAAATACAGAAACGCCTGAAACCTCTGAAACGAAAGATGTGCCATAATTATAATTTAAAAAATTAAAAATAAGGTATTTGCACTTGCAGATGTCTTCTTTTTTTGTTATAATAAAACAAATATTTGTTTAACATTTATTTGTATTTTTCTGGGAGTGTGGTTTGATTTGACGATTTTTTATGATAATAGAACGGACTGTGAGATTGGTGAAGATATAAAAAGTATAATAGAAAATGTTATAACTGAGACTTTAGTATACGAGAATTATACTCAAAATGTGGAGATAAGCCTCTCGTTTGTAACAAATGATGAAATAAAAATGCTAAATAATCAGTATAGAGATAAAGATAAGATTACTGATGTTTTGTCATTTCCTTTAGGTGATGAGAATCCCGAAACAAAAGAAATCATGCTTGGAGACATTGTAATATCTTTAGATAAAGCTCGTGAGCAAGCAAATGAGTATGGACACGAGTTTAAAAGAGAAATCGGGTTTCTTACTGTACATAGCATGTTACATCTTTTAGAATACGATCATGAAAACAAAGAAGATGAAGAGGAAATGTTTAAAAGGCAAGAAGATATTTTAGTGAGAGTAGGTTTAGATAGATGAAAAACAAAAGTTTGTTTGATAGTTTTAATAATGCACTGCTTGGTGTTGTAAGAGCTATAAGAACAGAAAGAAACTTGAGGATACATTTAATCTCATCGCTAATTGTGCTTGTGCTTGCACTATTCTTTAATTTTTCAACCACAGAGCTTTTGATACTGATATTTACTTTAGCTCTAGTAATTTGTATGGAGCTTGTAAATACTTCTATTGAGTGCGTTGTGGATTTGGTTTGTGGAAAAAGTAGGCATGCATTAGCTAAAAAAGCTAAAGATGTAGCAGCTGGAGCTGTGTTCGTGGCGACTTTGTGTGCAGTATTAGTTGGATATGTATTATTTTATACAAAAATAGCTAAACACTCTATAAATCTATTCCAAAAGATTAGCCAAATGAATTATTATATAACGCTAATCGCAATACTTATAGTTTTAGTGTTAACGGTTGGTATAAAAGCATTTACAGGATATACAAGATTTTTGCGTGGCGGAATGCCGAGTGGGCATAGCTCGATATCATTTGCAATAGCTACTGCGATATGCTTTGTAGATAAAGGAAAGAGTGTTTTAGTTATAAGTCTAGCATATTTCTTAGCTTTTCTAGTTGCACAGAGCAGGGTAGAGGGTAAAATACATAGTATACTACAGGTTATTGCTGGTGCAGCACTAGGAACGCTAGTTACCGTACTTATATTTCAGGTGTTTAGCTAAGAAAAGGTGTTAAGGTTCAAGAATAGAGATACCTCTTATCTAAACGTAGGGGCTGTGCCTATGTGCCAGCCCGTCCTGAATAGCCAACGAATTAAATGTAGTTGATAAGCATGAGATATGAGAAAAAAAGATAAAAAAAGTTGTTATAATAATAGGTTATATTATAATTTATAGTACGCCCAAGACGGGCCGGCACATATGCACGGCCCCTACGGTGAAGGAATTAAATAATTTAACTGAGATTTATGGGGGGTAAAATGAAAAGAAAAATACAGAAAACTAGTCAGAACAGTGTAAAAACTAAAATTAATTATAAAAAATTAATAATATTTTTGATAGCTATTTTCGGAATAGGTTGGGTGGTAGCAAGTCAGTTTGATGCAAAACCTGCATTTGTTAATTTGGATGAAAAGTCTGATATTGTAAATGAGAATACAAATGATAAAGGTGACACAAATGATAAAGGTGAAACAGGTGATAATAAAGAAAAGAGCGTAAGTCCACTTTCGGGACTACCTATAGATAAAGACGAACTCAAAAAACGTGCGGTTGCAGTTATGATAAATAATCATAAAAAGGCAACACCACAAAGTGGTATTTCTAAAGCAGATATAATATATGAAGTACCTGTTGAGGGAGAGTTTGTAAGACTTATGGCCATTTTTCAAGACTTAAATGTGGACAAGATAGGTCCTATAAGAAGTGCAAGGCATTATTTTATGGATTATGCATTTGATAATGATGCAATATATGTTCATTTTGGTCATAGTGATCAAGCAACAGAGGCTATAGCGGACCTTGATGTACCGAGTATAGACGGTATTAATCCTAAATATGAGGCTATAATGACGTGGAGAGATAAGGAAAGACAAAAGTCAAGTGGACTAGAACATAGTGCATACACAAGCGGGAAAAAGATAAAAGCTGCATGGAAACTAGCAAAGTATGAAGTGGAAAATGATGAAGATTATAAACCAATGTTTAAGTTTAGTGATGAAATATTAAATACTGATGATTGGGGTTTGTGTACAAAGATTACTATACCATATTCTTATTATCAAAAATCAGTTTTTGAATATAATGAAAGTTCTGATACATATAAACGTTTCCAATTTGCTGCACCTCACATTGATGCAGACACAGGCAAGCAATTGGAGTTCACTAATGTAATAATACAATATTCAAAAGTTAGTCCAATTAAAAATGACTCATATGGAAGAAAAAATATAGATACAGTGTCTGACGGAGAAGCTTTATACCTAACTAATGGAAAGATTATACCTATAAAATGGTCAAAATCAAATCATAAAGCCGAAGTAGAATATACATATGAAGATGGCAAATCGCTTGTACTAAACAAAGGTAAGACGTGGATTAGTATAGTGCCAAATGAGATTAAGATAATCAAAGAATGAGAAACGGCTCCTTGATAAGGGAGTTGGCACGATAGTGACTGAGGGATCTCGGAAAAACAAAAGAGGAGGCTATTGTTATGGCAAAAGAAAAATTAATAATTTTAGAAGGACCACAGGGGGTAGGTAAAACAGGACTTACAAATTGGTTGAGGGAAAAAATAGTTTATACAAATTTATATAGACTCACAGGGAGTAAATACAAAACAGAGGAAGAGGCTAGAAAACGCTCAGAAATAATGTATAAAAATCTGGTAAACTACGTAGCTATGATGGAAGATTGTGGTGTTAATCTGTTATTCGATAGAATATTTATAACAGAATATGTTTATTGTAGGTTAGGATATAGGAGTTATGATTATAGTAAAGTTTTTAAAAGTCTAATTACAAAGATAGATTTAGCAGATTTTGATATATATCTTTTTAATTTAAAAATAAGGGATGTAAATCTTTTTGCTGAGAGAATGGAGAGAGGCGGCAAACCGAGTCACCACGCATTAATGTTTAATATAGAAAATAGTACAAAACAACAACATGTTTATGATGAGGTAATGAATGAAATAAAATCTTTAACAGAAAATATAAAAGTGATAGATATATATACAGATAGTTTTGATGAGGCAAAAGCTGATATAGCAAAGTTACTTGAAATGAAAGAGGTATAATATGAATGATCAAATTAGAAGAAAGCTTATTGATATAGCAAAAGAAGAAATGCAAAAAGCCTATGCACCTGTCACAAAGTTGAAAGTAGGTTCGGCTATTTTAACTGAAAATGGGGAAATTTACAAAGGGTGTAACATAGAATCAAAGTCTTTCGGATCTTTAGTATGTGCAGAGAGAGATGCCATATTTGAAGCTATAACAGATGGAAATCACGATTTTGTAGCGGTAGCAGTAGTTTCAAGCTTAGGTGATGAGACTTTTCCATGTGGGATATGTAGACAGGTAATGTACGAATTCATGTCAGAAAATGTGGAGATAATATTAGAAGATAAAGATGGAAATATAAAAGTGTATACGCTAAAGGAACTATTCCCACATGGGTATAAATTGTAGAGGTGATGATAGAGTTATGAAAGGAATAATACTTGATTTTGATGAAGTAATTGTTGAAACAAAAAAGCGGGCAGTAGATTTGTATAATGAGCATTATAAAGATAAAGAAGGATATAAAAAAGTAAAATTTGAAGATATGTATTGCTATAATTGGAAAGATGTATTCCCGTTAATAAGAGATGTATGGGAACTTGTCGAAAGAGAGGATTTTTATAGTGAAATAAATATGAAAGAAGGTGCACTTGAGGGGATAAAGTATCTTTGTGAAAAGACAGAGGTAATAATCTGCACAATTGGTTCATATCATAATCACATTATTAAAGCAAAATTTATTCATGATAAATTACCATTTGTAAAAGGAAGTATGTTTATAACGAATGTAAGTAAATCCCTATTAAACATGGAAGACTATATTTTTATAGATGATAATGCAAATAACTTAGATGAAGTAAATGCAAAAGTAAAAATATGTCTGACTGATAAGAAATATGATGTATCGGAACATTGGACAGGTCTTGAAGTTAAAAATTGGGATGAATTATTAGAATTGATCAAAGATTATATATAATGCAATAAAATACAAGAATAAGGATAATAAATTTTGAGGAGGCTATTAAAGATGGATAATAACGAATTATTGAGGCAAATTAGATTTATAGTGAAAGAAGAGGTAAATGTTGCAAGGGACGATATTAAGAATGATATCAAGGATGATATTAAGAAGCTTAACGAAAAAATGTATGCTATGGAGCAAAGATTGACTGAAAGAATTGATGGAGTAGAATTAAAACTAACGAAAAGAATTGATGAAGTAGATCAAAAGCTAACGAAAAGAATTGATGGAGTAGAATTAAAACTAACGAAAAAAATTGATGAAGTAGATCAAAAGCTAGCTAATGAAGTGGGTGTGCTACACAAAGATAATGAGTACATAAAATATAAAATAGATGCAGTATATGAAAAAGTTGCTGAACATGAGGAGTATAAAAATAAGTCAGAGACTAAATATAATAAACCGAATGAAGATGTAAGCAATTTGAAGCTGTTCGTTAGAGAAGACGAAGATGAGGAGAATAAAAATGGGTGAAGTGAGGTTGCAAAAATTTTTGGCTGATGCGGGAGTAGCATCTCGGAGAAAAGCTGAAGAGTTGATACTTGCAGGTAAGGTTATAGTGAATGGAAAAAAGATTATGGAGCTTGGGACAAAGGTAGACCCACAACAAGTTAATGTGACTTGCGAGGGAAGGCCAGTTAAGGTAGCAACGGCACATATATATATAATTATGAATAAACCTGCAAAGTATGTAACAACAGCAAAAGATCAATTTGATAGACCGAGTGTACTTAGTTTGCTCAAAAAAGTCAAACAAAGGGTATATCCAGTGGGTAGGCTAGATTACGATACGACAGGGCTACTTTTGATTACGAATGATGGAGACTTGACATATAAACTAACTCACCCAAGTAAGGAAATAGCAAAGACTTACCTAGCAAAGGTAAAAGAAATACCAACTGAAGAAAAGTTAGAGCAAATGAGAAAAGGTGTGAGTATAGATGGTAAAAAAACACAGCCTGCAAAAGTAAGTGTTAATAAAATATTTGATAAAAACTGTGAATTAATGATAACAATACATGAAGGTAGGAATAGACAAGTAAGGAAAATGTGTGAAAAGATTGGACATGAGGTAATCAAACTCGAAAGAATATCTATAGGTAACCTGAAACTAGGAGAATTGCCAGTTGGAGAGTACAGGATGCTCACAGCGAGGGAACTTGAATATTTAAAACAAAAGCTGACCTAAATAAAAACCAATAATTTCCAAAAGCAAGAAAAAAAGTCTTGCTTTTTTTATGGTTTAAGGGTAAAATTAGATATATGAAATAAACAAGGGAGTGATGTTCATGAAGTTTACAAAAATGCATGGTTTGGGAAATGACTTTGTTATGATAAATGATATAAATGAAAAAATAGACAAACCAAGCGAGCTTGCTATAAAGCAATGTGATAGGCATTTCGGAATAGGTGCAGATGGCTTGATTTTAATATGTGAGTCAAATACAGCTGATTTTCGCATGAGAATATTTAATGCGGATGGTTCAGAAGCTGAAATGTGTGGAAATGGTATAAGATGTACAGGAAAATACATATATGATAATAAAATGACTAATAAACAAGAGGTTTTGATAGAAACTTTAGGTGGTATAAAAAAGCTTGAACTTATTGTGAAAGATGGTATAATAGAAAATGTAAAAGTAGATATGGGTGAGCCGATATTGAAATCAGAAAATGTTCCTATTATTTTTAACAAAGATATAGTTATAGATGAGGAGTTTATTATAGATGGTAATGCTTACAGGATAACTGCAGTATCTACAGGAAATCCACATGCTATAGTTTTTGTAGAAGATGTCGATAAAATAGATGTAGAGAAAATAGGCAGAAAGATAGAAAATCATACATTGTTTCCTAATAAAACAAATGTTGAATTTATAGAAGTTATATCAGTTGATAAAATAAGAGTTAGAGTTTGGGAAAGAGGAGTAGGAGAAACCTTAGCTTGTGGGACAGCTGCTTGTGCGAGTACCGTTGCTAGTGTATTAAATGGTAAGACATCTAGAAAAATAGAAGTGGAACTACTAGGAGGAGTCCTAAATTTTGAGTGGACGGATAATAATCACGTATTTATGAGTGGACCTGCTAAAACTGTATTTGAGGGAGAAATTTGATAAAAAGGAGTTGGAAGTTATGAAAATGGATGGAAGCATAAACAGTATTGTAGATATGGCAACTAGCCAAGGTAATAGTATAAAAACAAATAGCTTGAAAAGTAAGGCTGATGACGCTCTAAAGGGAAAAAATGATGAGGAACTTAAAGAGGCGTGTAAACAATTTGAAAATTATTTTATTGAGCAAATGATGAAGGAAATGAGAAATACATTAAGTAAAGATAATGAAGATGCTTTGATTCCTAAAGGTAAAGGTGAAACAATGTTTACGGAAATGAGAGATTCACAGTACTCAAAAGAGGCTACAGAAAACGGTGGAATTGGACTTGCGAAGATGCTATATACTCAACTTAAGAAAAGTAATTCTTAAAAAGGAAGATGTAAATGGATTTTATAGGAATAGTTTTATTGATACTTAAAATTATATATATAGTAGTATTGAGTATAATAGTGTTTATATTCGCTCTCCTTTGTATACCTGTGGGATTCGAGGTTGAGCTTATACGGGACAATAAAATAGATGGACATGCTGATATTTTATTGTTATTTGGGTTAGTCAGATTTACTAGCAAAATAAAAGAATCTGAAATAGAGTCAGCATTTAAGGTTTTAAATAAGGAAATAAAAATAAATAATGAGGCGAGTAATGAAGATGAAGTAACTCAAGATAGTGAAAATACTGAAAATGTAGAAAAAGAAAAAGAATATAAAAAAGGAAATCTGATTGAAAGATATAATAGCATGAAAAGCTATAAGTATAAGAAAGAGCTAAAGCAAGAGGTTATTGAACTTATACGAAGGATTGTTTCTGTAACTAAATTCAAAAAGGCAAAAGGTACATACGAAATTTTTATTAGTGACCCATATAAATATGGTATTCTATCAGCAATAGCAGCACTCCTAATATCGATACTACCAAAGGATATAAAGGTACTCACAGCAATGGGTGAAAATGATTTAAAGTTTAATCTTTTTATAAAAGGGCATATAATCCCTGTAGCATGCTTATTATACGCATTATTATTTTTAATTTCAAAACCTGTATTTGGTACAGTATTAAAACTAATTTTTAGAAAGGAAGGATCTTATGGAATCTAATGTATCAAAAAATTTAAAAGAAATGTTTAAAAGTTTAGAGGAAGTTTTGACAACAAAAACTGTAATTGGAGAGCCGATAACAATAGATGGAATAATTATAGTTCCATTGCTTGATATAAGTCTCGGAATAGGTGCTGGTGCTATACAATCAAAGGATGAAAAAGAGTCTGTAGGAGGAGGAATGGGAGCAAAGATATCTCCTAATTCGTTACTAATAATAAGAGACGGAAAACCACAAGTAATCAATATACAAAATCAAGAAGGCTTTGGAAAGATAATAGATATGGTTCCAGGAATAATAGCACAATTCGGGTTAGATAAGTTGGTTAAGAAAGGTAAGGGTAAGGAAAGTTGAGAGTTGTGAGTTGAGAGTTGAGAGTTGAGAGTTGAAAAACTTAAGAAAGAACTGCACCTGTAGACTCTCCTCGTAATGACAGGTTTGGAGGGCTTCAATCGTGAAAGGGGTACAGACATGATTTCATATGTACGGGGAATATTAACGGAAAAAGAGATAAATTATGCAGTGGTTGATGTTAGTGGAGTAGGGTATCAAGTTTATATACCTGTACTTGATTATAGTAATTTACCTCAGATAAATGAAGAAGTGAAGATACATACTTACCTATATGTAAAAGAGGATGCTATGAAACTTTATGGGTCACTCGAAAAAAAGACTATGAGTGTTTTTGTGATGCTTATATCTGTTTCTGGAATCGGTCCAAAGGTGGCTATTGGTATGCTTTCTGCTATGTATTTTGAAAATGTCGTAAAGGCAATTGTGGAAGAAGATGCAGATGCACTTAGTAAATGTCCAGGAATAGGCAAAAAGACGGCACAAAAGGTGATATTAGAACTTAAAGATAAATTTAAAAACTATCAAGTAGTGCAGCAAGCAAGTAATATAAAAGATAGTTTTTGCACATCCATTAATTGTGAGGCAATGGAAGCATTGCAAAGTTTAGGTTATAGTAAAAAAGTAGCAGATGATGTTGTAACGAAAGTGACAAAAGATAAAAGTGACATTAACCTAGCAGACATAGTAAAGATGTCACTCAAGGAACTAGCAAGATAACTAAAATTCATAAAGTCATTCCCTTTCAAATATAAATAAAGTATATATTTATATTTGGAGGATGGAGAATTGAAAAAGAAAATTATAATAATAATGATGATACTAAATATGTTGTTTTTGAATATTGCTTTAGCTGTGCAAACAAAGGAGCCTATCGTTGCGGCTGATAGTTCTATTCTTATGGATTATAAAACAGGTAGGGTGTTATGGGGCAAGAATATATATAAGCCTAGACCAATGGCAAGTACAACCAAAATTATGACTTGTATATTAGCACTTGAAAATTCTGAAATTTATGATATAGTAGTAGTTAGCAGGAAAGCAGCACTTGCACCAAAGGTTAAACTATATTTAAGGCAAGGTGAAAAACAAAGACTAGAGGATTTACTTTATGCTCTCATGTTGGTATCTGCAAATGATGCGGCTGTTGCTATAGCGGAACATGTAGGTGGAAGTGTAGAAAGTTTCTGTATGCAGATGACAGAGAAAGCTAAAGAAATAGGGGCAAAGGATACAGTGTTTAAAACACCAAATGGACTAGATAAAGAAGACCATCACTCGACTGCTTACGATATGGCTTTAATAACTAGATATGCACTCAGTAATAAAAAATTTAGAGATATAATCACTACAAAAAATGTATACACACCTGTTAATGGTGGTAATTATCGAAGTTTTAGTTTGACAAATCACAATAAATTACTAAACGATTATCCAGGTGGAAATGGAGTGAAAACTGGATTCACAAATGCTGCAGGGCAATGTTTTGTTGGAAGTGCAGAAAACAATGGTATGCAGCTTATATCAGTTGTTCTCGCAAGTGGATGGGGCAATAGAGGTAAACAAGCCAAATGGACAGACACGAAAAAAGTTTTGAATTATGGGTTTGATAATTTTAAATATGAAGATATTTATAAAAAGAATGATATTTTAGCAAAAAGTGTAGAAGTGAAAAAAAGTAAAAAACAAAGTATTGATTTATATTTGAAAGATGATATAATATTACCGATAAAAAATTCGGAAAAGGAAAAACTTAGAGCAGAAATATATTACCCTGAACTAATCGAAGCACCTATACAAAAAGGTGTGGAGATAGGAGTTGCAAGGATTTATATAGATGAAGATTTTATATGCGAAGGTGCACTGCTCGCAGGCAAAGATGTAGAAGAAAATACGATTGGTAGTAATTTTAGTAAGATAATTAGTGGGTATACGAGGATGTGATGATATTCAAAAACTGGATCGAGGGTTTTATAATAGGGATACTTTAAAAACTACTGTCTAAATATTGTTACAGAAGAAGTGGACAACCCGTGTGCTGTGGAGATTTATGTTAGAAGATGTTGTTAAAGATAAGTAAAAATTTTAAAAAATAAAATATATAGAGAGGAGATTGATATTATGAATAAAAAACTTACTTTATCAAAAACAAATGTAAAAATAGCTGGTGTATGTGGAGGTGTTGCAGAGTATTTTGGGATAGATGCTACTTTAGTAAGACTTGGTGTTATATTATTTACGCTAGCAAGTATAGGTACAGGCATAGTTTTTTACTTAATAGCTTGGGCAGTTATGCCAAGAGAATAATATTCATGCATTATAAAAATGGAAAATTGAGAATTGAAAACTGAAAATAAAAAATCTTTTCAACTTTTAACTTTCAACTATATTGAGAGGGGTAAACTAATGAAGATAAATCCTAGAGAAGTGGCGGTATGTATACTTACTGAAATTTTAAATGACGGTGGGTATAATAATGTGGTGCTTCGACGTACATTAGATGAATATGATGATTTATCTAGTCTCGATAGAGCCTTTATTACACAAATTGTTAATGGAACTATTAAAAACACTATATATATAGATTATATGATAAGCAAGTTTATTAAGATAAAAATAAATAAAATGGATAAGGATGCTTTAAGTATATTAAGAAGTGGAGTATACCAACTTTTTTTCATGGATAGAGTGCCAGAAAGTGCAGTTTGCAACGAGGCTGTTAAGATAAGTAAAAACCTATGCCAAAAACATATACATGGGTTTATTAATGCTGTGTTGCGAAATATAATAAGGAATAAAGGGAAAATTGAGTTTCCCGAAAAGAATACAAATGAATACTTAGAAATAATGTATTCCTACCCTAAATGGATTATTGATATGTGGACTCGCGAATATGATTATGATACAGTTCTTAATATGTGTCAATTTTTAAATAGCGACCCAGAAGTGAATATATGTGTAAATACTACAAAAATAGGTGTAGATGATATGGTTGGTTTACTTGAAAGTAAACAGATTACTGTGAAAAAAGGTAAATATGTAGCAAATAATCTAAGGCTTAGTGGTACTGCAAATATTACTTTTTTAGAAGAATACAAAAAAGGCTATTTTCATGTTCAAGATGAAAGTTCAATGATTGCTGTAGAAGTACTTTCCCCTAAAGAAGATGAACATATACTTGATGTATGTGCAGCACCAGGTGGAAAGAGCTTTTTTGCTGCAATAAAAATGAATAATAAAGGTGAAATAATTTCAGGAGATATATACGATCATAAACTAGATATGATAAAAGAAGGTGCTGGTAGACTAGGACTAAGTATGATAAAACCTGTTGTTCAGGATGCTACTATAGAAGATGAGAAAATGGAACAAAGATTTGATAAAATAATTGTTGATGCTCCTTGCTCAGGACTTGGGATAGTTAGAAAAAAACCAGATATAAAGTTTAACAGGACACAAAAGGATATAGAAGAACTTATAAAGTTACAAAGAAATATATTGGAGAATGCCTCTAAATACCTAAAATCAGGTGGAATATTAATCTATAGCACATGTACATTATCCAAACGTGAAAACATTGATAATGTTAATTGGTTTATCGAAAATTTTGATTTTGAAATGTGCGATATGACTGAATTTTTGCCAAATAATTTAAAATGTGATACAGCAAAACAAGGATATGTAGAGCTGTTGCCACATATATATGATACTGACGGATTCTTTATTGCGAGACTTAAAAAGCTGTAGTTAGATAAAGAAATTTTAGCCGAATGACCAAAAAAGTTGACTTTGAAAAAATAATATGTTAAAATTTACATAGATGTAAATATTATAAATTTATTTAAGTATAATATAAAAGGGGAGATTTGAAATGGATAAAAAACAATTTATTGAAAATTTGAAAACAAACATAGGAAACACCGTGAATACGGTAGGAGAAAAGGTTAATAAATTTATAAGCATTAAGAAACTTGAGTTTGAAATAGGAAAAGTAAAAAATGAAATAGACAAAATATATAAAGATTTAGGGATTAAAATCTACACTGCAAAAAATAATGGTAGTGATGATTTTGGAGACCTTGATGCTATTTGTAAACAAATTAATATGAAAAAAGATTATATAACAAATCTTGAAAGGCAGATAGTATTAATAAATTCTGAAGATCCAATGAGAGAAACGCCTGTAAAATATACAAATGAGATCCCAGATTTTATAAAGCATCCTGAAAACAGCCAAAACATAGGTGTTTTTAAATTTTGCGCTGAATGTAATACTGGAAATGAACCAACATGTGATACATGTAAGAATTGTGGGAAAAAGATATAGAAAATATTTTATGATAATATATGGTGGTGGTAGAAATGCTTTGTGATAGATGCAATGAAAATGAAGCAAGCATTCATATTAAGAAGACTATAAAAGGTAAGTCCACTGAGATACATTTATGCGAACAATGCGCCAAGGAAACTAAAGAAAATGAAATAATAAATATACCTATTTCTTTTCAGGATTTTTTAGTGGGGCTTATGGATTTAACAGTGAAAGAAACGACCTTTGAGGAACAAAAAGAAAGCCAAAAGGCGAAAATAATTAAGTGTGAGAAATGTGAAATGACTTATGCAGATTTTAAAGCGAGTGGTAAGCTCGGGTGTGCACAATGTTACCAGACATTTAATAAACAACTTCCTATAGTATTTAATAAGCTTCATGGACATACTAAACATAATGGGAAAGTGCCTACAAAGATAGGAGAAAATATAATTAAAGAAAAGGGAATTAACGACCTTAGGCAAGACCTGGAAAAAGCAATTATCGAAGAAGAGTTTGAAAGAGCTGCTTATCTAAGAGATAAGATAAAGGAAATGCAAAAAGGAGCAAAAATATGAGAAAAGATATAATCGTTTCGAGTAGAATTCGACTCGCTAGAAATATCGCAAAACATCCATTCCCAAATAGATTAAAAAATGAAGAGGCTGAGCAAATTGTAAAAGATATAAAAAAGATATTTTCAGAGAAAAAATACACTTATATAGATATAAAAACTAATACAAGACTTGATAATCTTGTATTAGTTGAAAACCATATTATAAGTACTGAAATGCTAAAGAGTGAGCTTGATAGAGCTGTTTTTTTAGAAAAAAGTACCCAAGCAAGTATTATGATAAATGAAGAAGATCATGTTAGAATTCAATCTATAGTTAAAGGCGACAACATGGAAATGGCCTATAAGTATGCAAGTTCAGTAGATGATAAGCTGGATAAAAAGCTTACGTATGCATTTAATAAAGATTATGGATATCTAACTGCATGTCCAACAAATGTAGGAACAGCAATGAGGGCATCATTCATGATACATTTACCTATGCTTGAGGTCACTAATCAAATAAAAAATGCTATAAGTTTTCTCGGTAAATTAGGGATAGCTGTTAGAGGAATGTATGGTGAGGGAACAGAAGCAAAAGGAAGTTTATATCAAATATCTAATCAAATAACACTTGGACAAAGTGAAGTAGAAATAATAGAGAGGCTTGATGATGTTGTTGCTCAAATAATTAATCAAGAAATTAAAATTAGAAATAAATTATATAGCGAACAAAAAATAAAATTAGTTGATGAAATATACAGGGCGTATGGAATATTAACTAATGCTAAGTTAATGACTATCAAAGAAGCTATGTTACTTCTTTCATATGTTAAATTGGGTATCGATATGAAACTTATCGATAAGCTATTTGTGGATAGGGTTGATATATTTGATTTAATGATAAAAATACAAAAATCTAATGTTGAAAAACAAGCTGAAAAAAAACTACAGACTACAGAAAAAGACGAGGAAAGAGCTAAGATAATACAATCAAAGCTGTTATAGATAATAGAGAACAGAGAACCGGAGGTGAACACATGTTTGGTAAATTTACAGAAGGGGCACAAGAATCCATAAGGCTATCACAAGAGAGTGCATTAGAATTGGGGCATAGCTATGTGGGAACAGAACATCTTTTATTAGGTCTTGTTAGACAAAAAGAAGGTGTTGCAGGCAAAGCATTAGAAAACTATGGAGTGACAGAAGATGATGTAATAAAAAAGATAGAAGAATTATTAGGTGTTGGAGAAGCAGGAAAGGTAAAAATACAGGAATTCACACCTAGAACAAAAAAAATACTAGAAATGAGCTTGAAGCAAGCGTTAAATATGAGTACAGGTTATATAGGAACTGAACATATTCTTTTAGCATTACTCGAAGAAGTAAATTGTGTTGCAGTTAAAATACTGGCCACACTCGATGTTAACATGCAAAAGCTTTATGATGATATAATAAATATGTTATCTGGAGGAATGATAGAATCCGAAGATGGCATGATGATGAGTAATCCTAAAACGGTGGGTAATAGGCAAAAATCTACACCTACATTAGACAAATTTAGTAGAGATCTGACTTCACAGGCTACAGACCAAAAGCTTGATCCTGTAATAGGTAGAACAAAAGAAATAGAGCGTGTAATACAAATTTTGAGTAGAAGGACAAAAAATAACCCATGTCTTATAGGTGAACCTGGTGTTGGAAAGACAGCAGTAATAGAAGCCCTTGCACAACAAATAGTAAAAGGAGACATACCAGAGACACTAAAAAGTAAGAGAGTAGTTACACTAGATATTTCATCGATGGTAGCTGGCTCAAAATACAGAGGAGAGTTTGAGGGAAGAATAAAAAAATGCATAGAGGAAGTAAGATTAGCTGGAAATATAATTTTATTTATAGATGAAATACACACTATAATAGGTGCGGGCGCGGCTGAAGGTTCACTAGATGCAGCTAATATTTTAAAGCCATCTTTGGCTCGCGGGGAGCTTCAAGTTATAGGGGCAACAACCTATGAGGAATATAGAAAACATATAGAAAAAGACTCAGCACTTGAACGAAGGTTTCAACCAGTGAAGGTCGAGGAGCCAAACGAAGATGATACTATAGCTATATTAAAGGGACTGAAAGATAAATATGAAGCGCATCATGAAGTGAAAATAACAGATGATGCTATTCTGGCAGCAGTACGATTATCAAGCAGATATATAACAGACAGATTCCTGCCAGACAAAGCTATAGATGTAATAGATGAGGCATCATCAAAAGTTAGGCTTAGGACATTTACACCACCAGAAGAGATAAAAGAAATGGAACAGAAAATTAAAGATTTAGATAAAGAAAAAGAATCAGCAATCAAAACAGAACAGTTTGAAAAAGCAGGGGAAGTAAAGGAAAGGCAAAACAAACTAAGACAGAAGTTACAAAAACTAAGTGATGAATGGAAAACAGAAAACACAAAAACAACTCAAGTAGTTACAGAAAATGAAATATCTGATATTGTAGCTAGCTGGACTGGAATACCTGTCAAAAAACTTGAAAAAGAAGAAAGTAAAAGGCTTATGAATATGGAGGAATTACTGCATGCGAGAGTAGTAGGACAAGATGAAGCGGTTAAAGCTGTATCTAAAGCAATTAGAAGAGGAAGAGTAGGGCTTAAAGATCCTAAAAGACCTGTTGGTTCATTTATTTTTCTCGGGCCTACAGGTGTTGGGAAAACAGAGTTGTCTAAAGCTCTTAGCGAAGTAATATTTGGTGATGAAAATGCATTAATAAGAATAGATATGTCTGAATATATGGAAAAACATAGTGTATCTAAGCTAATAGGGTCTCCTCCTGGGTATGTAGGACATGATGAAGGTGGACATGTAACAGAGAAAATAAGAAAGAAACCGTACTCTGTTATACTACTTGATGAGATAGAGAAAGCTCATCCTGATGTGTTTAATATTTTACTACAAGTATTAGATGACGGACATATAACTGATTCACAAGGAAGAAAAGTAGATTTCAAAAATGCAGTAATAATTATGACTTCAAATATAGGTGCAGCTAATATAATTTCACCAAAGACAATGGGGTTTGTTTACGAGAAAGATGAAAAGAAAGATTATGCAGCAATGAAAAAGATGGTTATGGAAGAAGTAAAAAAAGTATTCAAGCCGGAGTTCCTAAACCGTATAGATGAAGTAATAGTGTTCCACTCACTTACAGATCAGAATATAAGAGAGATAGTGAAAATATTATTTGAACAGCTGAAAAATCGAATAAAAAAGAACGTAAACATAAACATTAAAATGACCGATGAAGCAATAGAAAATATATCAAATTCAGGCTTTGACCAACAATATGGTGCAAGACCACTAAAAAGAACAATACAATCTAAAATAGAAGACCGACTAGCAGAAATGATGTTAGATGGAGAAATAAAAGAAGAAGCAACAGTAACAGTTGAAGTAAAAGATAACGAAATAAGCTTGAAGTTTAAAAATAAAGGTAGTGAAGTAAAAAAACATCAATCATAAGATTTTGATGTTTTTTGTCTGTGTATTGATAAAAATGTAAAAAAATGCTATATTATACAATGGATAAAAACTAATGATATAAAAGGAGAGAATTATTGATGTTTTGGAAGAAAGAAATTGACGGGCATGAAGGTGCAGCAATACAAAAAAATTGGTTAACTGGTGACTATCGTTTGATTGATAAAGATAGAAAGATTATACCAATTTCTAATTTGATACATCCAACTTTATTTTCAAAAAGAAAAAAAATATTAGAAAGAGATTGTGGAATATCTGATTTACGACCAGGACTTAATGATACATATTTAGTTGATTCTAAGATATATATAAAAGGTAGTAAGTATGAAAACAGATGCTCTATTCTAGACGATGGTGGAGGGCTGATTTTTAAATGTACAGAGGCATCGGAATTTATGCTAAACAAAGATTCAATTGCAATAAATTTTGAAGGTAATACTATGAATGTTGATGCAAATATAATAGATTTTTTTAAAGAAAGTACAAAGCCTGTAGAGATAAATAGGGAAACATTTGCAGTATGGGATGAAAATGGTCCTTGTCCTGACCTTGGTCATATAAGAACATATACATCAGAAGATATACTAATAGAAACTAAAAGTAGAGAGGAAGAAAGTGTTAAATCTAAAAGCCAAGAAATTCAAGAAATATTAGCTGATAACACTAGTAAAATTAATATGAGAACTTATATAAATAGTTTAAATATCCAAATATAGGATAACCACAAGCCTAATACGGTAGATGGAACTAGTGGGGAACCCAGCTTAGAATGGAAAGTAAAACACATTAAAAACTAATAACAACAAAGTGGTAGGTTCCTCTTACAAGGATAGAATTTAATTTAGAGATATAAAAATAAACCCAGTTGAGTAGTGATATACTCTAACTGGGTTTATTTAATTACGAATTAGCCATTTTTCTACATTCGTCTGCACATGCTGTACAGATGTCAACACACTCTTTACAATGTGCATCAGGAAATATATTGCATTCATATGCACATTTTTAATGAAATAATTATATACAACTATAAGGTAGATAAGACTTAACATAATACATGATTAAACATCTGATGGTAGCTGAAAGTATTGCAGTTTCACCAAGTGGGGAAGCATATCACCTAAAGATCATCCTGCTAATGTAATTGAAGTTAAAACTATAAAATGTATAACTTTTATAATAGTGTAGAAAATATTGGTATAGCTTAACAACATAAAAAGGGGGGGAACTGCTTGAGCAATAATACAATAACAAGAGGATTAATAAGTATAATAGTAATAATATTCGCAGTGTTTTTTGTAGCACAAAATTATATTTACGATCGGGGTAATAGATTTGAGAACACGTTGAAAGAGGTAATGGAAGAAGCAAAGAAAGAGAATTGGGAAGTTGCACAGCAAAATGAAGAAGAATTTAATAAAATATGGATGAATGGTAAATACCTTATTGCATTAAATAATGCAGAGCATGACTATTCAGAGATGAGCGATGCAATTGAAGTATTAAGGAGTGCGATAGAAATCAAGGATAGAAACAGAGCCGTAGAAAGTGCAAATAAAGTTATGGGACATTTCATAAATTTTAAGAAAATAGTACCTGAACCATAAAAAGGAGGACTTCTTAGTGGAAATTATAGTATATATAGCACGTTGTATAATAATGTTTTTAGTAATATGGGCAGCAGTTAGAATGTTGGGTAAGAAGTCTATATCTCAAATGACATCCTATGAACTTGCTGCTTTATTACTTATTTCTAATATTGCTGCGGAGCCTTTAGTTTATAAAATACCATCTAAACAGGCGATAGGAGTATTTTCAATAGTCTTTTGTACACTTGCAGTAGGAGTAATATCGTTGCATAAGAAATTTTATAATATAGATATGAAACCAAGTATAGTAATAGCAAACGGAAAGATTGACAAAAATGAACTTAAACTAAACAAAATAAATGTAACCTTTTTGATGTCATTATTGCGATTAGAAGGATATGTTAACATATCAGAAGTTGAATTTGCCATTGTAGAACCAAACGGAAACCTTTCTGTAATACCAAAATCGCAAGAAAGACCTGTTAAAGCAAAAGATATGAAAATTAGTACTGAATACGAAGGACTTGCGCTTCCTTTGATTATTGATGGAGATATAATAAAAGTAAATTTGAAATATGCAAAACTAGATGAAAATTGGTTGAAAGAAGAGATTAAAAAAGCTGGTGTTCAAAATATAGAAGATGTGCTAATAGCAGAGCTTAATACCGAAGGAAAG
The DNA here is from genome assembly GCA_003452395.1 of Clostridiales bacterium. GTDB lineage: Bacteria > Bacillota > Clostridia > Lachnospirales > UBA12420 > UBA12420. Next base: position 12,292 of record DMOI01000045.1, on the reverse strand, counting down.
CTTTATGTTGACTGGAATAAGAATAAATTTGGCAATGCAGGTGGGAAACCGCAAGAATTTTAATCGAAAGACAGGAGGAATATAGATGTATCAAGAAATTGTAAATACAGAACCGATAGTGGTAATAGAAAACGGACAAATTGTTAATGAAAATATGAAAAAAGGAGTGGGTATCTTAGAATATGATGACGATGAAGAAAAAAAAAAAGCAGATTAATCATTGTACTGAAGAGTTACAAATGATAGTAGAAGTGAAAGGATAAACATATAAAAAGCTGGAAAGACATGAGGATGTTTTTGATGATTTGTGTACTGTCTTGACAATAAGACATGTTTCGAACGGAATACTATGGATTATAAGGAATGATTGAAGTGAAAAATTAAAAAGCTACTGAATCAAGGAAAATCTTGATAGCAGTAGCTTTTTAATTATGCGTTTAATACTGAAGATGGAAACTGGTCTTTTGCTTGTTGTATTTTGTTTTGTTGTGCTGGATCAACTGGATACCAGCCTTTTTCATTCATAGCCATAAATATTGTATTTTGAACATCAAATTGATCCATTAATACTGATTTAAAATCTTCTCTTATTTGAGGAGTAGCTGCCTCAATAATAGCAGTATTATAAGTACTACATAGTAACTTTTCTGAATTTAGTAAATCTGTTACATATTCTTTTTCACCCATTTTATCTGAGCTAGTAGTTCTAGAACCTGCACTAGCAGCTGCTGCTGTATTTGCATTGGCATTTGTACCTACACCTGTACCTGTATTTGTATTCGTCATAGTAGTTCACCCCTTTAATTTAGTTAGCAGATAAAAACGTTTTACCTGCTATTAGCCATGTATAATAGCTACATCAGACTATACGTTTAGTTGAGTCAAAATCTTTTTATAATGTGTTTCGTGTCTTTGAGCAGCTTGTGCAAATAAACTCTTGATTGATTGATCATTTGAATGCTCAGCATAAGTTTGACACTTCTTAATAGCTTGTTGCTCTTGATTTAAAGTATCTTTCAATAAATCTAATTCTTTAGATGTCATAATTTAACCTCCTTAAATTTGATGTACAATTGTATTATTTGCCAAATTGAAAAATATATACAAAGAAACAAAAATATTATTATAATTTTTTATATTGAAAAAGATATGAGATAATGGTAGAATAGATTATGGATGCAAAAGTATTGCAATGATGGATGAAGATATTATTTGGAGGTGACTGCATGGAAGAAACAATAAATCAAATATTAAAGCTACTTGATTATAAATATGGTAAAGAAGCTATATGCTATCTAAATTACACTAAAGATTATGAGCTTATGGTTGCAACAATACTTGCTGCACAATGTACAGATGAAAGAGTAAATAAAGTGACAGAGAAGCTTTTTATAAAGTATAACAAGATAGAAGATTTTGCAGAGTGTGATATAGCAGAATTAGAGCAAGATGTATTTCAAACAGGATTTTATAGAAATAAGGCACAAAATATAAAAAGATCATGTGGTCAACTTATAACAGATTATTCTAAAAATATGCCTATGGATATAGAAACTCTAACAAAACTTGCTGGAGTGGGCAGAAAAACAGCGAATGTAATACTAACACATATATTTAAGCAACCAAGCATAGTTGTAGACACGCATGTTAAGAGAGTAAGCTACAGATTAGGTCTTACAAAAGAGAAAGACCCTACTAAAATAGAGTTTGACCTAATGAAAGTGTTGCCAAAAGAAAACTGGGCAAGGTACAATAGCCAAATTATGGCACTCGGTAGAACAATGTGTAAGGGTCAAAAACCAAAATGTGGAGAGTGCTTTTTGGAGGAGCATTGTGGAAAGATACTTGTGTGAATATAAATTATAAAATAAATATTTAGTTAGGAGTTTAATTATGTCAAAACTGTATATAGTAGCAACCCCAATAGGGAATTTAGGAGACGTATCTAAAAGAACTTTAGATGTTTTGAATGAGTGTGACTTAATACTTGCCGAGGATACAAGGCATACAATAAAATTACTAAATTACTTTAATATAAAAAAGAAGATGGAATCATATCATAAGTTTAATGAAAAATGGAAGGCAGAGCAGATAGTAGAGCTGATAAAAACTGAAGATCTAGTTGTGTGTCTAGTATCCGATGCAGGCACTCCGTGTATATCAGACCCAGGCTATGAGATTGTCGCTTTTGCACATAGTAATCAAATAGAGGTAATAGGCATACCAGGACCATCGGCTGTAATAGATGCATTATCAATATCCGGATTTGAGATTGATAAATTTGCATTTTATGGTTTCTTAGACAGGGATAATAAGCTAAAGGAAAAGATAACTGAAATAAGTAATTCAAATGTTAAAATCTCAGTTATATATGAGTCGCCACGAAGGGTAGTAAAATTAGTTGAAAAATTGGCTGAATCATTTCCAAACTCAGCTATATGCATTTGCTCGGATTTGACAAAGCTGCATGAAAGGGTAATAAGAGGAGATATTAAGGAAGTTTTACAGAAAATTAAAAATGATGAAAATATAGAAAAAGGTGAGTATGTTGTAATACTTCAAAATCAAGAGGTCAAGGATGAAAATACAGGTGAAGCTAAAATATCCATAGAGGCATTGTTAGTAGATAAAATAATGAGAGATGATTGTACAATGAAGGAAGCTATAAAAAAGGTAGTAAATGAACATGATTTTTCAAAAAATCAAGTATATGAGGCATCATTAAACTTGAAAACAAAAATGAGCAATTAATTTTGCTCATTTTTGTTTTCAGCATCATTTTCTTGTCCTCTTTCAAAATTTTCCATATGTTTAGTTCTGTTTTGCTGTTTCTCAATAGTTTTCTCTAAAGTAAAATCATCCATTTCCTTCGCATTCTCCATAAGGTAACCTTTCGTAAATTCAAAGTTTTTCTTAACGTTGCCTAATTCATCATTGTCCTTAGAAGTATCTCCAAAAATAATTTTATTTTCTATAGTCTTAATCTCATTTTCTCTCTCACCTTGAATCTCTTTTGAATGTTTAATTTGATCCGGATTCGCAATGTCACTATGCTGCTCTAGATGTCTTTCAGTTCTTGTGTGCTTTTCTAAGATATTTTCAAGTGTATCTAATCTATTAGCATTTTTTCTTTCTTCCCTGTCCATAAGTACCTCCATGTTTTATTATTTTTATTAGTATTATTATATTTTTTGAAATATTAACGTTATTATACATTAAAATATAATTTTTCTTGTATGTTTTTTAATCATATGTTATAATTTAGTAAGAAGGCAGAGTGAATATTTACTATATTGCTTAGAATGGATGTGTGTTTATGGGAGAACTTAAGGGTTGTTATTTAATGCCTCAAGCACCTATTTTATTACCTGAAATAGGTGAGGAACAAATAAAAAATGTAAAGAATACTTTTAATGCTTGTTATGAAGTTGCGTCAGATGTAGCACATAAAGTACCTGATACTATAATAATAGTAACACCGCATGCATCTCTTTCTGGAGATACGATAGCGATATCAATTGATGATGTTCTTTATGGAAACTTTGATGAGTTTGGTAATGAGCAAATAGGAATAGAATGTAAGATTGATAAAGTTTTAACTGAGAAGGTTGCAGAATATGCAATACAAAATAAAATATCAACAATAAAATTAGGCAAGAATTCTGCTAAAGTATATGGAGTAGGTGTTGAACTTGATTACGGAAGTATGGTTCCACTGTATTTTATAAATAAAAAATATAAAGATTATAAAGTGGTAAACATAACTTATGGACTTTTATCAAAGCTTGATTTATATAAGTTTGGTATGATTATAAGGAAGGCAATAAATGATTCACCAAGTAATGTAGTCTTGATTGCGAGTGGAGACTTTTCACATTGTTTAAGTGATGAGGGACAATATAATTATCATGAAGATGGGGAAAAATTTGACAAGAAGCTTATTAGTCTTTTAGAAGAAGGGAACGAAGTAGAGATTTTTAATTTAGACAGTTCTATTATTCAAAATGTTTCCCAATATGGTTTGAAATCTTGCTATATAATATTAGGTGCTATAAATGGAAATGATATAAAAGGTAAGCTTTTGTCATATGAAGGACCATTTGGGGTAGGATATGGAGTAATGAAATTTGAGATTGAAAATATGAGGACAAATATATCGGGCGATGTATTTGGAGATGTTGAGATAATTTAAAGGATGAGATTGCTTCGTCGAAAAAACCTCTCACTATACTAGTACCCCTATAACTAAGTTTGCAAAATACACAAACTAAGTATTAGGATGTCGCAATGACAGAGCAGGTGGGGATATCACAAGGAGGATGAATATGAAAAAAAATAATGCTTATCATGTAATGAATATAGAAGATATTTTTGTAGAAACGGGTTCGAGTTCTAATGGATTAGCTCAAACTGAAGCTGAAAGTAGGATTATAGAGTTTGGTAAAAATGAGCTTGATGAAGGAAAGAAAAAAACTTTACTTGGTAAATTTATAGATCAATTTAAAGATTTTATGGTTATAGTACTTATAGTTGCGGGGGTAATTTCTGGTGCATTAGGTGAGTTAACAGATATGGGTATAATACTTGCAGTTGTTATAATAAATGCAATACTTGGGCTAGTACAAGAAAGTAAAGCAGAAAAGGCATTAGAAGCTCTTAAAAAGATGTCATCTCCACAGGTTAAAGTAAAAAGAAATGGTGAAGTGGTAAGAATAGATACAGAAAATCTGGCTTTTGGAGATATAGTTTTAGTAGAAGCAGGGGATTTTATACCTGCAGACATGAGGATAATCGAAACTGCGAACTTAAAGATAGATGAATCGGCTTTGACAGGGGAGTCTGTACCAGTTGAAAAAAGTGTTGTTACATTAGAAAATGCAGATGTTGTTATTGGAGACAGGATAAACATGGCATACTCAGGTAGCATAGTAACGTATGGTAGAGGTATCGGTTTAGTTACTGGAACGGGTATGAATACTGAGGTTGGTAAGATAGCAAAGAAAATTTCTGATACAGGGGATAATCAGACACCACTACAAATGAATCTAGACAAAATGGGAAAGCTATTATCAGTAGCAATACTTATAATAGCCGTAGTAATATTTGTTGTAGGCATAATGAATGGTCGCGATACTTTTGAAATGTTTTTAACATCAGTAAGCTTAGCAGTTGCAGCTATTCCGGAAGGACTTCCTGCTGTTATTACTATAGTTCTCGCAATTGGCGTTCAAAAGATGGCAAAGAAAAATGCTATTATAAGAAAATTAGCTGCTGTTGAGACACTAGGGAGTACAGAAATAATATGTTCTGATAAAACTGGAACATTAACTCAAAATAAAATGACAGTTAAGGAAGTTTATATAAACCGTCAAGTGTTTGAGGCAAAGGATGTAGAAGGTAATCATGAAAATGTAAGGGAATTTATACATGTAATGACATTGTGTAATGATTCAAAGGTTGTAAATTCTGAAGAAAATAGTATAAAACTATTGGGAGATCCTACAGAAACTGCATTAGTAAGCTTTGCACACGAAAAAGGTTTTAGTAAGAATGAATTAGATAATAACTTAAAAAGAGTAGACGAAATACCTTTTGATTCAGACAGAAAGCTCATGACTACAATTCATGATGTAGAAGGTAATTTTAAAATAATGACAAAAGGTGCACCAGATGTATTACTAGAAAGATGTACAAAGATTTTAATAAATGGTGAAATTAAAGATTTATCAGAAGAAATTTTAAATGAAATAAGTTCATCAAACAGACTGATGGCAAGCAAGGCACTTAGAGTTTTGGCATTTGCTTATAATAAAGTAGAAGTTATGCCGAAAGATATGACTTCTATGAAAGTAGAAAATGACTTGGTTTTTGTTGGATTAGTTGGTATGATAGATCCACCGCGAGAAGAGGCAAAAGAAGCTATCCGTATGTGTAAGTCTGCGGGCATAAGAGCTATAATGATAACTGGTGACCACAAGGATACAGCAGTCGCTATTGCAAAAGAACTAGGCATAATAAAAGAAGAAAATGAAGCTATAACAGGAGCAGAACTTGATAAAATTTCTGATGAAGACTTTACAAAGAATGTGACAAAATATTCAGTTTATGCAAGGGTTTCACCTGAACATAAAGTTAGAATAGTAGAAACATGGCAAAAAAATGGCAAGATAGTAGCAATGACAGGTGATGGTGTAAATGATGCACCAGCTCTTAAAACAGCAGATATAGGTGTAGGTATGGGTATAACAGGTACTGATGTTTCAAAAAGCGTATCAAACATGGTACTTGCAGATGATAACTTTGCAACAATCGTTTATGCTGTAAAAGAAGGAAGAAAAATATATAGTAATTTAACAAAAACTATTCAATTTTTACTGTCTTCTAATCTAGGAGAAGTAGTAACTTTATTTTTAGCTACAATGCTAAACTGGGTAGTACTATTTCCAATACACATATTATGGATAAACTTAGTTACAGATAGTTTACCTGCTTTAGCACTTGGAGTAGAAAAATCAGATAAAGATGTAATGAAGCAAAAACCAAGAAAGTCAGATAGCAGTTTTTGGTCGAATGGTGTAGGATTTAATATAATTTATCAAGGTATATTCAAAGGACTAATTACTTTAACTGTATATTATATAGGTAATAAATTATATAATCATGAAGTTGCAATGACAATGACATTTATAACTTTAGGATTAATACAACTTACACATTCAATTAATGTGAGATCAAATAAAAAATCAATATTTGAAATAGGTATATTTAGCAATATGTATTTGATATGGGCTATACTCATAACTGCTTTTTTACAAGTTATAGTAGTTGTTGTTCCACCTATAGCAAAAATATTTAAAGTTGTGCCATTAAACTTAGAACAATGGTCAATTGTATTATTAGCTTCATTTGCAATTATACCGATAGTTGAGATAGTGAAGATATTTGTGAGAAATATAGAGAAAAATAAAGTTGAGGATTAATAAAATTTAGATAAGGTGTTATGGAATGTTATTAATAAGGGAAAATTATAAATAGGAGGCGAAGTAATGGATAAGGTTGTTATAAATGTAGAGGGTATGTCTTGTAGTCATTGTGAAGATACTGTAACTAAGGCAATATTAGGACTAAATGGAGTAGATGAAGTAAGTGTGAGTCTTGCTAATAAAACTGTTGTAGTTGAGTATGATTCAACGAAAGTAACTAATGATGATATAAAAAGTGTTATTGTAGAAAAAGGATATGATGTGATAGAAGAAAAAGAGACTTTATAGAGGATAGAAATACTAGAAATTAAAAAACACCTAATTGGGAAATTAAATTAGGTGAGGCATAGGTAATTTAGAAGTCCAATGCTTTATCTTGGGCTTCTTTAATTGCATTGTATTAAAAGTATATTCATATTATAGTTTGTACAAATTATGAATTTTTAAAGTATATTTTTAAATTCAAAAAAGAATATTTAAACAATCCAAAAAAATGTCGATATTAGTAATAACGATAATTTTAATATATTCAACATTCAGGAGGAAATCATGAAAAAATTTAAAATTCTAAGAAGCTTATACGTTGCACTTTTCTTTACCATTTTCATAAGTCAAGTGGTGTTTGCTGAGGTTTCAACTGCACCAATGCCTGAAGATATAGTTTCATATGCAGGACTCGCAAACGAACCTGATAGTATCACTATAAGTAATTTGAGTTCGCGTACTATTATAAAGGTTTATACTACCCAAACAGGTGGAAGTCCAATTGCAGTAGAGGCGAATATTGATAAAAGTCGAATGATATTTTTAGATAGACAACGTATTATTGAATCAGAGGAAAGTCTAATCCTAGAAGGAGTGGAAATAGATGAAAGTTTAATTCTAGATGGAGCAGAAATAGATGGTGAGCTAATTCCACGAGAAGCGGAGTTTGATGATAGTGTAACAATATATTTTAATCAACTTGGTAAACTTGGAACTAAACTATATGTTTCAATTACAAGCATAGGAAAAACCGAAAGCTTACGAACATTAGTAAGTGCAAAGCCCGAAACTGTGGCACTTTCACCAGCTATTAGGACTATTCACATAGAAAACTATCCAACCGAATGGCCTGATATAATTTCAGTTGAAAAACCTGTAGATGATTCCATCATGGAGGGAGATATAATAAGAGTATACAGTACTGCAACTAGCACAACACCAATAGGTATTGCAAAAATGGGAGAATTTGGAGCAGTAGTTATTGTTAATCAATTGGGAATAAGTGCTGGTAAAATTTACGTTACTTCAGCATATAAAGATAACAAAAGTCATGAGAGTAGTCGTACAGAGGTAAATTTCTATGGAGAGCCAACAACACAAACGCCATTAGTGGCAAATATTATAGTAACAAATAATATTAATGGAACTAGTGATAAAGTAGAAGTAAATGGATTATATCCAGGAGATATTGTAAGTGTATTTACTGTGTCAAAAGGTGGTGCGGCTATAGGTACGGCAATAGTTGAGGAAGACGCGAGAACGGTAACAATATCTATACCACAATTAGGAGCAATTGCAGGAAAAATATATGTATCTGTAAAATCAGATAGAGAACTGGAAAGTGCACGCACAGAAAAACTATATTCAGCAGAATTAGTATCAACACCGCCAGCACCAACCGCTATTACAGTAGCAAACAATTTTAAAGGTACTAATGACAACATAGAAGTAACTGGTTTAGAAGAGGGAGACGTTATAAAATTGTATACTGTTTCAAAAGCAGGAATAGTAATAGGAACGGCAACCGTTGGAGTAGAAGAAACATCAGCAAATATTTCAATAGTACAGCTAGGAACAGCTGCGGGAACTTTGTATGTATCAGTAACAAGTACTAATAAACTAGAGAGTATACGTACTGCTAAAACATACACAACAGAACCTACTACAACAGAACTTGCAAGTAGTCGCATTACAGTGAAAAACAATATAGCTGGAACGAATGATACAGTAGATGTAACAGGATTAGCCGAAGGTGACGTTGTAAAAGTATATAATGTTTTATCAGGTGGAGGAGTAATAGGAACTGCAACTGTAGGAGAAGGAGAAACATCTGTGAATATTGTTATAGCTCAAATAGGGATTGAAGCAAAAAACATATTCGTATCTATAACTTCGACTGGTAAAATGGAAAGTAAGCGTACGAGTAAAGCGTATGAGTCTGAAATATCAATTACACCAGCTGCAACAGTCATTGCAGTAACAAATAACTATACAGGAAATGATGATACCGTAGCAGTTACAGGTTTAGTCGAAGGAGACACTGTAAAAGTATATAATGTAGCAATAGGTGGTGTAGCAATAGGAACAGCAACAGTGGGTTCAGGATTAACATCAGCAACAGTTGCTATACCACAAATAGGGACAGGTACAGGATCTATTTATGTAACGGTAACTAGCATTAATAAACTAGAAAGCAAACGTACTGCTAAAATTTATATAATAGAGCCTACCTCCACAGCACCAGTCGCAACTGCTATTACAGTAACAAATAACTATATAGGAACTGATGATAAAGTAACAGTAACTGGTTTAATAGAAGGAGATATAGTAAAAGTATATAGTGCGACAACAGGTGGAGTATTGTTAGGTAGCGAAATAGTGAGTTCAGGAGAAACATCAGCTACAGTTACAATTTCGCAAATAGGAGCTGGAACAGGACCTCTGTATGTATCAGTAACAAGTCAAAATAAATTAGAAAGCAAACGTATAGCTAAAACTTATACAACAGAACCTGCTTCTACAGTACCACTTATAACAGCTATTACAGTCACAAACAACTATGCAGGAACAGATGATACAGTTGTGGTAACAGGTTTAGTTGAAGGAGACACTATAAAAGTATATAACGTTTCAACAGGAGGAACCGCAATAGGAACAGCAACAGTGGGGGTAGGAGAAACATCCAAAGCGGTAGAAATAGCACAATTAGGAGCTAGTACCGGAACTATATATATAACATTAACTAATACGAATAAATTGGAAAGCAAGCGTATTGCTAAAGCTTATGCTACAGAACCAACTACTACAGCACCAATGGGAATTACCGTAAAAAACAATGCCACTGGAACTAATGATACAGTGGTAGTTACAGATTTAATAGAGGGTGATATTGTAAAGGTATATAGTGTAGCAAGAGAAGGAACAGCGATAGGAACAAGAGTGGTAGGTGAAGGAGAAACATCAGCAACAGTTACAATATCACAAATTGGATCTGGCGTTGGGTCAGTATATGTATCAGTAACAAGTCCAAATAAACTTGAAAGTAAACGTACAATTAAAGCATATACATCTGAAATATCTGTTGCACCAATAGCTTTAAATATTATAGCAATAAATAACAATACTGGAGTTAATGATGCCGTAATAGTAGCAGGTTTAGCAGAAGGTGATGTAGTAAAAGTATATAGTGCATTAGTAGGAGAAACATATATAGGAACGGCAACAGTAGGGACAGGATCAACATCAGCATCTGTTGCTATAACACAGTTAGGAACCACTTCAGGAACAGTATATATATCAGTGACAAATCCTAATAAATTTGAAAGTAAACGTACACCAAAAATGTTTAACGCGGCCCTGTAAACAGATGTATTGACTTTGAATTTTTATTGTTAAGACATGCTTTTTAAAAGGCGAAAAATAAAGTAAAGGTTCTTTACACTTGATGTAAAGGGATAATTGGGGGATTTATGAAATTTTTTCTTTATGCTTTAGCGAGCACATGTGTTTTACTTAGTTGGGTTATTTTAATTTCTAAAGCTTCTGAATCACCTAGTAATGTAGTAAATGAAAAAATCATATTATCTTTTGCTGGAGACTGTACTATTGGGGATTATAACCCTAAATTAAATAATTCATTTTCAAAAAAATATTTGGAAGTAAATAATCCTAAGTATTTTTTTGAAAAGGTAAGGGATGTATTTATAAATGACGATTTTACATTTATAAATTTAGAAGGGCCTTTGACGAATCAAGTAACAAAAGCTATAAAGACTTTTGTATTCAAGGGAAAGCCCCAGTATGTTGCAGTACTAGTAGAGGGAGGAGTAGATGGAGTATCTCTCGCTAATAATCATTCGATGGATTATGGAACAAAAGGTTTAAAAGAAACGATGAGCGTTTTAAATGATAACAATATTGTGTATACGTATAATGATATTTGTTTTGTAAAAAAGATAAAGGGTGTTAAAATAGGATACATAGGGTATACAGGGTGGAGCAATTCTATAAGCTTGCAGCAGCAAATTATAAGACAGGTATATGAAATGAGGGCACAAGGTGCAAAATTTATTGTAGCCAATTTTCATTGGGGTAAAGAAATAACATATACACCAAATTTTACTCAAGTGAGTATTGCACACTTTGCTATAGATAACGGAGTAGATTTAGTTATTGGACATCACCCACATGTTATGCAAGGTAAAGAGATATACAAGGGTAAAACTATAGTATATAGTCTGGGAAACTTCTGTTTTGGTGGCTCAAGGAAGCCTTACGATGACGAAACTATAATATACCAACATATTATAAATGTAGATGCTACTAATCATAATATAATAGAGGAAACCTCAAACATAGTTCCAGTGAAAACATCGTCCGTACCTGGTATAAACAATTACCAACCTACGGTGGCGACAGGCATAGACGCTGATGTCATATGGGCTAGATTTGAAGATTTGAGTAATAGATTAAAATGATTTAAAGATAATTAAAGGGGACGTCTCAAAATAGATTAAAGTTTATCAAGAGGTTACAGCTCAGGTGTAGGACTGTAGGTTTCTCTAATGTAGGGTGCGGATTAGCGTAGCGTATGTCCGCCCGATGTTTGGTAGAAATTTATATTTTTGAAGTGTTATGTATATAAATACTGGCTATCATTAAGTGTTTAGTTATAAAAATAAACGGGCGGACATACGCTTGCGCTAGTACCGCACCCTACGGTTAGGAAAAACAGTCCCCTGAACTGTAACCCCTCCGGGAAATAACTTCAAAAAACACTTGAAAAAAGGAAAATAAAATGATAAAATGAAATTTGTAGATTATTATAAGCAACTAAAAGAAAGGTATATAAATCATATACTAATAATCCAAAGAGGGAATTTTTGCCCGATGTCTACAGTTGCTAAGTTTTATAAAAAACATAATAGCAAAATCTAATAAAAATATAAGATGAAAGGGTGATGAAAGGGTGATGAAAGTTGAAAAATGAAAGAAGAAATAAAAAACAAGGCTTTACATTGCTAGAGTGTGCGTACTGATAAGTT
>DMOI01000053.1 GCA_003452395.1 Clostridiales bacterium | reverse complement strand
GGAAGTCGAGTGTCTACTCGACAAAAGATGAAAAGTGATGTATTAAATAAAATACCACCACATGACATTGATGCAGAAAAGTCAGTGCTAGGTTCTATGCTTATGGATCAGGAAGCGATAATAGGAGCAATGGAGATATTAACAGGTGATGAGTTTTATAGAAATGACCATAAAATCATATTTGAGGCTATTTGTGAGCTATTTAATAAAGAGGAACCAGTGGATATAATAACAGTTAAAAATAAGATAGAAACAAAGGGTTATTTAGAACAAATAGCAGATTTGACCTATTTTTCAGAACTTGTTTCATCTGTTGTTACATCTATACATGTTAAATATCATGCAAAGATAGTAAAAGATAAAGGGATACTTCGTAGACTTATAAATTCTAGTCAAAAGATAATGGGGCTCAGCTATGAAGGAAAAAACGAGATAAATGATATACTAAATATAGCTGAAACAGATATTTTCAACATATCACAAAATCGGTCTCAAGAAGGATATGTAAAACTAAAAGATATCTTAGTGCAAGCGTTTGAAAAGATAGAAGATGTTTATCATAATAAAGGTAAACTGACAGGTATACCTACGGGATTTATAGATATTGATCATAAGACAGCTGGGTTACAACCGTCAGATCTAATTCTTATAGCCGCAAGACCATCGGTAGGAAAAAGTACATTTGCTATTAATATTGCTCAAAATGCTGCAATAAGATATAAAATACCAACAGTTATATTTAGTTTGGAAATGTCAAAAGAGCAACTTGTAAATAAAATGATAGCGTCTGAAGCCATGATAGATTTACAAAAAATGCGTACAGGTGCTTTAGAACAAGAAGATTGGATAAAAATAGCAAGAACAATGGCACCGCTGTCAGATGCACCTATATATATAGATGACACTCCCGGAATTTCAGTATCCGAGCTAAGGGCTAAATGTAGAAGGTTGAAAATGGAAAAGGGCATTGGGTTAGTCGTTATAGATTATTTGCAGTTGATGACAGCAGGTGGATTGCAGGAATCAAGACAACAAGAAATCTCAACAATTTCGAGGACTTTAAAGGCTATTGCGAGAGAGATAAATGCCCCAGTGGTAGCTTTATCCCAGCTTAGCCGTGCATGTGAAACTAGAGTGGACCATCGTCCTATGCTTTCAGACTTACGTGAATCGGGTGCAATAGAACAAGATGCTGACGTTGTTATGTTACTATATAGAGATGAATACTATAATCCAGATACCGAAAAGAAAAACCAAGCAGAAATAATAATAGCTAAACAAAGAAATGGTCCAACTGGAACAGAAAATTTAATGTTCTTTGGAAACTATTCAAAATTTGCAAATATGCAGAAATAGTTATACATATTTATATAATAAATCATAGTCAAGCTAAATTATAAGGGGGAGTAATAATGAAAAGGTTTTCAGAATTAAAGGAAGAAGCAAAAGGTTTATTAAAACCTAAATTTTGGGAGTATTTTGGTGTAATAGTTTCGATTCCGTTGGCTTTATATTTAATCATCTTATTAGAAGATATTATTTTTGGGGATCAGGAATTAATAGATAGTATACTTATGTTAATAATTAATATTATTACTGTTCCATTGGCTGTCGGAGTAATTTACATAACAGTACAGTTTGTAAGAGGTAATGAATTTGGTATTAAACAATGGTTTGTAGGATATAAAAAATTTTGGAGAGTCTTTTGGACTATAGGTGTAAAAGGATTTTTGATTGGAGTTTGGTATGTATTACCGATGATAATGATAATGGGTGTAATAATACCACAGGCAGAGGAAGCTATCGGTATGGGTCTTTTTAAACAAGGACTTCACAATGCAGTACCTCCTACATATATATCTGTATTTGAAAGTATAATTAGTACACTTTTTACAAGTAGTATAGGATTGATAACAATTGCATTATTTATAGCTGCTATAGTTATATCAACTATAGTATCATTGGCTTACGTAATGGTAGAATACATATTAGCAGAAAAGCCAGAACTAACATGGAAACAAGTTTTAAGACTAAGTAAAACTATGATGAAGGGTCAAAAAACGAGATTTCTTTTGTTCAACTTATCATTTATAGGATGGATTTTACTTTCGGGAGTAACATTTGGAATAGCATTAATATGGGTACTTCCCTATATACAAGTGGCTCAAGTATTGTTTTATGAAGGAATAAATGAAAGGTATGAAGAAATGATGAAAGAATGAAAGAATGTAAGATAGCTTAATAAAAAAATAAAAACCTCGAGGTGATAAATATGATAGATTTTGTTAAAGAAATAGAAAAGTATCAACCAATTTTAAAAGTAAGTGATGTAGGTGAGACGATAAATGGTGATGAGGATGAAGTAAAAGATATAATGGATTTATTTGATGAGATAGTTAAAGGTATAAAGAAAAAGAATGAAGAGAGTAGAGAGGTGTGAGTATATTGATTTGTCCAGGGTGCGAGTATGATTTGGGAAATAAAAAACTATGTTCTAAATGCGGATATGATAGTAGAATTAATGATAAATCAAAGAAGATTTCTGCTATTTTTTATAATAAAGGATTAAATCTTATAAAAAATGGGTGCATATCGCAAGGGATAAAGCTTTTAGAAAAGTCAGTAGAATTTGACAAAAAAAACATAACGGCAAGAAATTTATTGGGTTTAGGATACATATATTTAGGTAGAGCGGGTGATGCTCTAAAACATTGGGTTATATCAGTTCATATGAGGAAAGAGAATAATTTAGCAAATGAATATATTGAAGATGCTCAAAAAAATAAAGCGAAACTTGCTAAATACGATGAAGCTATAACAATGTATAACGAAGCTTTAGCATATATAAAAGAGAAGAACGAGGATATGTCTATAATTAGGATTAAGAAAGCCATAAATTTAAGTGAAAATTTTTTGGAAGCCCACAAATTGCTTGTTTTATGTTATATCATACAAGGCAATTATGAAAAAGCTATGTACTCTTTAGATAGAGCTATGAAACTCGATTATAATAATGAAGACTTAATAAATTATTATAAGATACTTAATCCGGAAAGTACAATAGTAAAGAAAAACAGTATGACAGAAAAACAAAAAATTCAAAAAGTTTATATGAAACCAAAGGTAAATACAAGTGTAAATAAGAGAAAGCTAGTTAAAAGTATGTCTATATTATTTGGTGTAGTATTCGTAGCTGTGATACTTGCATCTATGCTTTTTGGTACAATATTTTCAAGGGAATTAAATAAAATAAAAGAAGATAACAAAAAGTATATAATAGAAATAGCTGAATATGAGGCAAAGGTACAACAAATGAAGGCAGAGACAGATGCCCTAAAGGAAAGAGTGGGATTACTTCAGGATGAAAAAAGTAGTACAGATCAAGTAAAATTTTTAAATCAAGCTGATGAATTATACAAAAATGGTAATGTTGAACAAGCGGCTATAAAAATAAAGTTAATAAGCAAAAGTGATTTAGACACAAATTTGAAAGTTAAATATGATGAAATATATAATAATACAATCCCAACAGTTGCTAAAACGTATTATACAAAGGCGAAGGAGTTTTATGATTCCGCAAAATATGAGGATGCAGTAATAAATTTTGAAAAATCATTTAATTATAGTATGAGTGAAATATTTAGTGATGATGCACTGTATTATGCAGGACTTTCGTATGAGAAAAAGGGAGATAAAGATAAGGCTTTAGAAAGTATGAATGCTATAATAAAAGATTATAAAGACAGTGATAAATATGAGAAAGCCAGTTTGAAAAAAACAGAGCTTGAAAAATAGGTGAATCATGAAAAGACCGATTTCTTACTGTTTGGGATTTTATTTATTAGGAAACTTATTTTATGAAAATATGACAGTATCATCCATATTAATTTCAATTTGGGTGATATTTTTGTATAGAAAAAACAAGAATATGATAGTATTTGGGTTAATTATTTTTTTTCTAATGGGGATATTCGGTAGATATGGTGTCGAGAAATACAAGGTAGATGTTATTGAGACTGTTATTGATAAGAAATATATATCTACGGCAAGTGCTGATATAAAAGAAATAGATAAGATTTATGGGGAATATACGAGGGTTGTACTCGTAGCAAAGAGCTTGAAGTTAGGTGAAAGTACATACAGACTATCAGATAAAATACAAGCATATATAAAGCATACTGGAGATATATCGGTAGGAGATAGCGTAGAAATAAAAGGATTGTTTTATCGAACTAAGGTAGCCAAAAACAAGGGACAGTTTGATGAGAACGCTTATATGAAGACTCGTAAGATTAATTACAAATTTTATGGGGATGTAACAGCATATAAGGAAAACAAGTTAAACATAGATAAGATTTTAAATAATATAAAACATAGTGCAATGAATATAACTAATAAACTAATGCCACAAAAAGAGGCAGGACTCGTAAATAGCATGATACTAGGCGATAAAAACAGTCTGGATGGTGATCTGAAAAAGCTTTACAGTGACGCGGGAATATCGCATATCATAGCTATATCTGGCATGCACATATTGGTATTGTGTCTTATTATATATAAGGTTTTATCGGTACTTAAAGTAAATAAAAAGGTAAATGCAGTAATTTCGATGTTGTTTTTAATATTTTATGCCCTGCTAACAGGAGGAAGTCCGTCTGCTGTAAGAGCGGTTGTTATGGGTTGTGTGATGTTATTTGCGGATGTAATCGGTAGGGAAAAAGATAATTATTCGAATTTATCATTTGCAGCATTAGTACTAATTATATATAACCCAGCTGTCGTACACGATATAGGTTTTCTACTCTCATTTGCGGCAGTCCTAGGGATATTAACAACGGTTCCACTACTTAATAAATTGTACGTATGCCCAAAGGTTATAAAAGAGATACTTAGTTCATCAATTGCAGCGATTATTTGGACAACGCCGATAATTGCGTATTATTTTTACGAAATTCCTACGTATAGCCTTATAGCCAATATACTAGTTGTACCACTTTCTAGTATATTACTTATAGTTAGTATATTAGGAATGTTGATAGGAATTGTCTGGGTCGGACTCGCAAAGCTAATAATGGTAGTTGTGTATTACATATTGGTTTATAATGAAATGGTGGCGACATATCTTGTGAATCTAGAATATGCAAAAATTGTGACAGGACAACCAAGTATATATGGAATAATACTTTACTATGTTCTAATGGTACTAATTATTTTATACTTTAGCCAAGAAACAGAAGTAAAAGAAAAATATAAAAAATATATTATTGATGCAGTATTTTTAATAATGTTAGCAATTATGCTAATACAGGTGTGGCCCAAAAACTTTAATATAGAGGTTTTGGATGTGGGACAGGGAGACAGTATAGTTATAAATACGCCAAAAAACAGGCACGTGCTTATTGATGGTGGGGGAGACATGAATATTGAAGATACACAAAGTAATACTGGTAAGAACATAGTGGATAAATATATGAAGTATAGTGGAATACAAAAGATAGATGCGGTATTTGTGACACACCCTGATTTTGACCATATAAAGGGAGTGATAGAGATAATAGATTTAGTGAAAGTGGATAAACTGATACTAACAATAGGGAAGGCGAATGAAACAGAACTTCAAAAAGAACTTATAAAAAAGGCGGATGACAAGAAAATACCGATATATTATTTTAAACAAGGTGATCATATGACGATTGATGACATGAGGATAACATGCATATATCCAGACATAGATGTGGATACATACTCGACATGCAATAATGACTATTCACTTGTATTAAAAGTTGACTATAAACAAAAAAGTATATTACTTGCTGGAGATATAAGTGAGGAAGCTGAAAGAAGAATAATTGATAAATATAAGGATTTGGACGTAGATTTACTGAAGATTGCACATCACGGGTCTAAATATTCAACGACAAATGAATTTTTAGAAGAAGTAAAGCCTGAGAGCGCTATTATAAGTGTGGGAAGAAATAATTACGGACATCCAAGTGAAGATACGCTAAATAGATTAGCAAAGCATACAGTAGAAACATATATTACAAAGGAACAAGGAGCTATAACAGTGGAATATGAAAACGGAAAACTCGTAATAAAGTAAGGATTTGATTTTTTTATTTTGATGTTGTCAAAATATTGTAGATGTAGTATAATATTTGCAGGCAATATATTTAAGAAAGAGGGAAGCTTATGATAAATATACCGGTAAATATAAAGTTAGTAGTTGAGATGATAATAAGTAAGGGGTATGAAGCCTATATAGTTGGGGGTTGTGTTAGAGACACTCTTATGGGAAGAACTCCGAATGACTGGGATGTAACTACGTCTGCTTGTCCCGAGGAAGTTAAAAAAATATTTGAACGGACTATAGATACTGGTATTAAGCACGGAACTGTTACGGTGTTAATAGATAAAGAGGCTATAGAGGTAACGACATATAGGATAGATGGTGACTATCTTGATAACAGGCGGCCAGAAGAGGTGTTTTTTACAAAGGATATTGAGGAAGATTTAAAAAGAAGGGATTTCACTATAAATGCCATTGCATATAATGATATAGATGGAATTATAGATTTATTTGATGGTACGTTAGATATAGAAAGAAAGATTATAAAATGTGTGGGGGACCCAAACGATAGATTTAATGAAGATGGTTTGCGTATGCTCAGGGCAATAAGGTTTTCTGCACAATTAGGGTTTAAAATAGAAAATGAAACATTCAAGGCAATAAAGCAAAATAATAAGCTCATTAAAAATATGAGTGCAGAGAGAATCAGAGAGGAATTAACTAAAATATTGGTATCAAGCTACCCAGAAAAAGTTATGATTTTGTACGAATCAGGTCTTATGGAGTACATATTACCAGAGTTTCTGCCATGTATAGGGTTTAAGCAAGATAATCCTTATCACATATATGATGTAGCAGATCATACAATAGAAGCAGTGAAAAACATTGAAAAGGAAGCTGTTCTAAGATGGACTATGCTTTTACATGATTTTGGCAAGCCCCATACTAAGACTTTTGATGATAAAGGAATAGGGCATTTTTATGGTCATGGGATAGTAAGTGAGGAGCTTGCAGGTAAAATATTAAATAGACTGAAATTTGATAATAAGAGTATTGCAAAGATTAAAAGACTTATAAGATTTCATGATTACAGGATAAACCCTACAGAGAAATCGGTAAGAAAGGCGGTTTCAAAAATAGGAGAGGATGTTTTTCTAGACCTGCTCAAGGTACAAAGAGCAGATGATTCCGCTAAAAATCTAGAGTTGAAGAGAGAAAATATAAACAAAAGTCATGAAATAGAGAAAATATATTATGAAATTAAAGAAAAACAACAATGCATTTCTAAAAAAGAAATGAAAATAGATGGGAGTGACTTAATAGGTATTGGTATAATAGAAGGTAAAGAAATAGGAATAATACTAGACAAATTATTTAAGTTGGTGGTTGAGTACCCAGAAATGAATGAGAAAGAGAAGTTGATAGAAGTGGTGGAAAAACAAAAAATAAGACAAGTAAAATAATAAGGGTTGTGGTAAGTAATTTATGAACAAATTTGAAATTTGTGATAATTAGGAGATGGTAAGTTGGATAATAGAAAAGTGGCAGTAATAGATTCAGGACTCGGAGGGCTTACCGTAGTAAAGCTTCTTAGAGAAAGACTTCCGAGTGAGGATATAATATATTTTGGGGATAATGCAAGAGTTCCATATGGAGATAAGTCCAAAGAAAATATAAGAGAGTTTGCAAAACAAATAATTGAATTTTTATGTAAACAGAATGTAAAATATATAGTTATAGCGTGTAATACTATGAGTTCAGTTGCACTTGATGTAATAAAAGATACTGCACAAATTCCTACTGCTGATGTAATAGACCCAACTATAGCGTATATTAAGAAAACTGGATTTAATAAAATAGGTGTAATAGCAACAAGGGCAACAATAGAAAGCAATATATACGAGACAAAGATGAAAGAAGAAGTAAAAAGCATACAAGTTTATTCGAGGGCATGTCCACTTTTTGTTCCTATTATAGAGAAAGGACTATTAGCTGGGGTGATGGTTGAGGATGCAATAGAAAGCAGTTTAAACGAGTATAAAAAAATAAAGCCAGAAGCTATAGTTTTAGGTTGTACACATTATACAGCATGGGAAGATAGTATCGAGAAATATTTTAATAGTGAAGTCAAGATAATTAATACTTCCATACCCATTGTTGAGTATGTGATACAAGATATAAAGGAAAAGAACATACAAAATGGTAATGATGTTAGAGGCGGTACTGAATTATATTTTAGTGACTCCTGTGAGATGTATAAAAAATATTTTGAAAATCTGTTTGAGGATGCAAATATTAAAATAGAAGAGAACATAGATATAATGTAGTATGAAGTGAATAAATAAATATAAAATACATATAGAGGAGGAAAAAGTAAATGAACAACATATATGACGAAATTAAAAATAAAAAAATACTAATACTTGGATTTGGAAGAGAAGGAAGGTCAACATATAATTTTATAAGGAAAGAACTAAAAGCTATACATTTAGGTATTGCAGATAAAAACGAGGACGTTAAAAATGATGAGCTGATAAAGCTTGATGAAAACATAACATTTCATTTGGGGGCAGATTACCTAAAATGTATAGAGGACTACGATATGGTAATCAAAAGTCCGGGTATAATATTAGAAGGTGTAAATGATATAGAAAATATTACTTCACAGACAGATTTGTTTTTAAAGCAGTACAGTAAAAACATAATAGGTGTCACAGGTACTAAAGGAAAAACGACAATAGTTACTTTGTTGACCCACATATTTAAAAATGCAGGATTGGATGTAGTTTTGGTTGGAAATGTAGGGATACCAGCATTTGATCAAATAGATAATATAGAGGAAGATACAGTGATTGTATATGAATTATCATCATTTCAGTTAGAATATATTAATAATTCCCCACATATAGCAATAATGCTTAATATGTTTAAAGATCATTTGAGCAATCACGGAACCCTTGAGAACTATCAAAAAGCTAAGTTTAATATTGTAAGACATCAAAACGATAACGATATTTTTATATTTAATAAAGATAACGAGGTAGTAAATGGTTTTGCAAATAATATAAATGTTAAATCTAAAAAACTAAGTATAAGCCAAAGAACCGCCCAAGGTGTTGATGTATGTATTTTGAAAGACTATATCACATATAATGGAGAGCAAATTTATAACTTGAGTGGGCAAAGAAACCTAATAGGAGATCATAACATTTATAACATAATGGCTGTAATTTTAGTTTGTAAACTACTCAATATAAGTAATGAAAACATAGAAAATAGTATAAAAAGTTATAAGCCAGAGCCACATAGATTAGAATATGTAGGTACATACGGTGAAATAAGATTTTACAATGATTCTCAAGCAACAATACCAGAGCCAACTATGGAAGGAATAAAAGCACTAAAAAATGTAGATACATTGATAGTTGGAGGGTATGACAAGGGTGTGGATTATAAAGGGATTGCAGACTTCTTGATAGAGTCAGATGTTAAGAATATATTATGTATATATGATACAGGCAAAAAAATATATGACATGACATATAATAGAAATGAGAATCAAAATGTAATATATCTTACGGGGTTAGAAGAAGCGGTAAGTATAGCAAAGAAAATGACTGAGAAAGGTAAAACTTGTCTTATGTCACCTGCTTCTGCAAGTTTTGGAGCTTTTAAGGACTATAAGGAAAGAGGAGAGAAATTTAAAGAGTTAGTAGCTCGTGGCTAGTGGTTTGCACTAGACTTATAAAGGGAGATGGGTAAATGCTTAAAAAGAATTTATTAGTCATATTTGGAGGAAAATCACCAGAGCATGAGGTTTCAAGAACATCAGCAAGTATGATTATAGATAATATTGATAAAAGCAAATACGATATGTTTGTACTAGGAATTACTAAGGAAGGGAAATGGCTAATTTTTGAAAACTATAATTCGACTAAAATAAAAGATGGAACATGGGAAGATGAAGGTAAAGAAGCGTATATATTGCCAAACAATTCAAAAACCTTACTGATTTTAGAAAACGAAGGAACGAAGGAATTTAAAGTAGATGTAGCTTTCAACATAATTCATGGAAATACAGGAGAAGATGGGAAAATTCAAGGATTACTAGAACTCGCTGGTATTCCGTACGTAGGCTGTAATACGGTTAGTTCGGCTATATGCATGGATAAGGCATTTACTAAAATTATTATAGATATAATAAATATACCACAAGCAAGATATATGATAATAAAAGATACATATGATATAGAAGTTATTGAGAAGATAATAGGATACCCGTGTTTTATAAAACCTGCCAATAGTGGTTCATCTATAGGGATATCTAAAGTTAAAAATAATAAAGAGCTGGCAGAAGGAATAAAAACAGCATTTAAATATGATGAAAAAATAGTAATAGAAGAAGGGATAAAAGGAAAAGAAGTAGAATGTGCGGTACTAGGTAATGAAAATCCACTTATCAGCACTGTAGGCGAAATAACATATACTGCAGAGTTTTATGATTATGAAACAAAGTATGTGAGTGATGATTCAAAGGCTATAATACCGACAACTTTAGAAGAGAGTACTATAAATAAAATTAGAGAATACACAAAAGAAATATATAAAATATTAGATTGTAAAGGATTGGCTAGACTTGATTTTTTTGTTGAGAATGGTACAAATGATGTAATCTTCAATGAAATCAACACATTACCCGGGTTTACTCCAATAAGCATGTATCCAATGCTGATGGAGCATGAAGGAATAAGCAAGAGAGAACTTATAGACAGATTGATAGATTTGGCACTTGAAAGAAGGGACTAACATGAAAAAGATAAATGAAAGAGATATTATAAAGTGGACAAAAGGCACTAAAGTAAGTGAAAATGAATCGGTTGATATATATAATATATCAACCGATTCAAGAACCATAAAACCTGGTGACTTTTTTTTTCCCATAAAAGGTGAAACTATGGATGGTAACAACTTTATAGAAGAAGTTGTATCAAAGGGAGCCAAAGGGTTTGTTACAGATAAAGAAGTCAGTAGTAATATAAGCAAAAAAGATGTACTTATTATAAAAGTAAAAGATACAAACCAAGCCTTTTTAGATATGGCAGAGGGGTATTTAAAAAACTTTAAAATACCTATAATTGCAATAACGGGTAGTGTTGGGAAAACAACGACAAAAGACATGATATATAATGTTTTAAGTGAAAAATACAAGGTTTTAAAGACAGAAGGAAATTATAATAATCAAGTTGGACTTCCTATCACCGTATTTAATATAGATGAGACATATGATATAGCAATACTAGAAATGGGGATGAATAGTTTCGGAGAGATAGAGAGGTTGAGTAAAGTTGCAAAACCAGATATAGCACTGATAACTAATATAGGAGACTCTCATATAGGCAATCTAGGAAGCAAAGAAGGAATACTCAAAGCAAAAAGTGAAATTTTTGCACATATGAAAGAAGATGCAGTAGTAATTTTAAATGGGGATGATGAGTATTTAAGAAAAGTAAGTATAGATAATGAGGTAGTATATGTAGGAGAGAATAAAGAAAATGCTTGCTACCTTGAAGATATAAAGCACATAAATGGGGAATCTACTAAAATCAGAATTAATTCTGATGATGAAATAGCTGAATTTGAAGTGAATAATGTATTAAATTATATAATGTATCCAGTTATGTTTTCTTTTGTGATTGGAAAGTTATTTAAGCTAACAAATAAACAAATAGCGAAAGGTATAAAGAATTTTCAACTTCCGAGTAGAAGATATAGTATAATGAATTTTGATAAGAATATAACAATTATCGACGACTGCTATAATGCGAGTTTGTTATCTATGATGAGTGCAGTAGAAACAACTATAAATACATATGGTGATAGGAGAAAAATTGCTATTTTAGGAGACATACTAGAACTCGGAAGTTTTTCTAAAGAAAAGCACGATGAATTGGGAAGATATTTAAAAGACAAGCCCATAGATGTAGTGATTTTGATAGGTAATGAGGTAAAACATACATATGATGTAGTAAAAGATTCAAAGGAATCTTATTATTTTAAAGAGAAAAACAAAGCATATGAATTTTTAGATAATACGATTAGACAAGATGATGTAGTGCTTATAAAGGCATCTAATGGAAATAGGTTTAATGAGATAGTAAGCTATTTAAGGGATAGCTATAAATAAAATAAAAACAACTAAAAACACTTGAAAAAGAAAAAATAAAATGATATTATGTATAAAAAGTTAAAATAAAAGTATATAAATCATATAATAATAATCCAAAGGGGAAACTTCTATCCGATGTCTACCATTGCTAAGGTTTATAAAAAAGTAAAATAAAGCAATGCTACATAAATACAGATGCAGAGATATTACATGATATACTAGGATTCAAGCTTAGACTACAAAAACAGACAAGTCTCGGACTATAAAAAAGTACAAAGCAAGGAAATACATATAAACTAAGAAAAAACATCATAGCAAAATTTAATAAGAGGAATGGTGAAAAGAATGAAAGTGGAAAGAAAAAATAAAAAAGGGTTTACTTTATTAGAATGTGCGTACTGATA
>DMOI01000044.1 GCA_003452395.1 Clostridiales bacterium | reverse complement strand
AAAGTTAACTAAATGACATTGAGATATGAATAGTAGCAGAAAAATATCATAAAAACAATCACTCGCTTGAGTGATTGTTTTTATATCTAATATCTCTAAATTTAATGATCATATAAATTACATCCTATATCGATATAAAAAATGTAAAATACATTTCTTATTACTTCTCCTATTATTCTTGCACAAATAGGTTCATTATTAGGATAAAGTCTAAATATTGTATATTTTTTACCTATCCTTCTATGACTGCTTTTTTCTTCAAATTCATCAGAAATTTGTTTTGATATTCCTAACTTTGATTTATCTGCAACTTCTAAATATACTTTCTTATCGTGTTTTCCAATCAATATGAGCATTGGCATGTTTGATAGAAATATTATTCTATCTAATAATTGGGATTTAAGATTTGTTGAAAGATTTTTATCATATGTTATAAAAGAAAAATTAAACTTTAAATGTGTAGGTTCAAAACAATGATTACACTCTTTTTTTATTTTTCTGGATTGTTCTTTAATACTTTTAGACATATTAATCTTCCATTACTTCTGTATCAAAGTATCCTTTTATCAACTCATCTTTAATTTCAACATTAAATCCTTCTTCCTCAGTAGTTATATCCCACGGTGTTCCGACTTCATGAGTCATATTTCTTAGCTGCCACGCCGTATATCCCGCATAATTTTCGTATGTCATATTTAAAACTTTTACAACCTCTTGACAATTAGAAATATCACTTATTATATTTTCATCTTCTTCTTTTAGATCATATTCTATAGGATTTCTTTTATAACTTTTATACTCTTGATAAACTTCGTCAATCACTGGACCGTGTTCCCAGGCTAATATTTTTTCTTCAAATAGTTTTTTTCCTTCTGTGTATGATAAGAATATACCATAAGCATAATACAATATCTTTTGCAATTTCAAATGGGTAATCCTCTCATAGACGTCAAAATCATTATCAATTTCATTTAATTCAACTTCTGCATTAGTTTTCAATATAAACCACTTTGCTATATCTAAAGCACTAAACATGTTTATCACCCCTTATCTTACTCTATCTTACTCTATTATCGACTTTTATGCAACATTTTTTTATGCTTTTTAATATTTTTGTCATATTTCATATTTCTATACTTTTTGTATTTGAAATCCATTGGACACTATGTTCACTTTTTAGAAAAAAAATAGAATCAAGAAACGTTGATTCTACAAGACTTGCGGGGACAGGATTTGAACCTATGACCTTCGGGTTATGAGTGCGAATAAAGCACTTTTGTGATTTTAAGTTTGTTTTTGCAAACCCTTGTTCTGTAAGCCTTTCACCATTTATGATTTTAGTTTTTTGATGTTATTTTTGGTGTCTTATTGAGAATTTGGACACTATTTGGACACTATTATACTTTCTATTTATAGTTCTCCGGCATTTCCACTATATGCAACAGTCTCACCAACCATATCTAATAAGTTTATTGTTGTTTTTATTACTCCGCTGTTGAACTCCGCCTTAAATATATCTTTATTAGTACACCACACTTGAGATAACTTCTTTTTATATTTCTCCATTAATTGTTCAGAAGGTATAAATCCATATTGGTTTTTCACTTTTTTAGTAGTGGTTGTCCCAATTTTAAATTCATATGCACCATCAACATACTCTTTTGTTCCTATTAAGTTAATGAACTTTGCTGATGATTCTGACCCGTGGTGTGGTATCTTTACGTAGTTTACGTCTTCAATTGTTTCATATTCGTTTATAATAAAGTCAATAGTATGATCTTCCGCATCACTACCAAAAATTCCTTTAAATAGAGTTTCAATTGTTTTACTTCTGCTAAGATTACTTGTCTTTTCAATTTCAAATAATAAAGCGGCAGAAAAGTAGTTGTTTTCATATTTCTTGTCGTAAGATTGCCTTGCAATGCTAGTGTCCATAGGTGATAGTATAGATACTTTAAGTCTGCAATTTTTTGAATCGAAGATATAATCTTTCGTAAAAAATCCCTGTCGGTTAATTGCATAAATAAAGGTATTACGAGCACAATCATCTGCTTTTTTAATTTCAGATTCAAAGCTTTCCAAAATGTCATATGTATTATCCGAAACATCATTTTCATTTTTAGCAATATTGGGGAGCGCACAAGGAAGGATGACCTTACTATTACAATCGCAGAACTTAGAGTATATTTCATATATTCCTTTTGAGTGATCCATACAAGGATGAGACCAACATAATAAGTCTAACTTACGCCCCTTTAATATATCTTCCAATAATACTTCCGTATGATTTACTTCTTCGTAATAATTATCTATTACGCACGAAAACACCACTTTTTCTTCAGGAACATTGCTTTTTAATATTATTAAAACACTTTCACCTTGTTTTGTATAGCCAATTACATATATCTCTAGAAATAAATCTTTAATATTTAGAAACTCTGTCATATTAACTTTTAGGAAGTTGAGTTATCTTCCTTTTTTCAATTTTTACTACCTTTTTACAGATAGAGGCTTCCAAGGTTAAGTGATTAGAGTGACTTTTACTACCTGATATAGAATAAACAGAAGCGTTCCTTCCTACCATTTTAGCTCTATTCGTTGTTAACGTCTGCATTTAAATTCACCCCTTCTAATATTTTTTCATTGAAATCAGTATTGTTTTTGTCTTCTAGGTATCTCATAAAGTCTTCGGTCACAATTTTCTCGTATATCCCAAATATTTTTTCGTTTATATTAATGATTTTTTCGTTCAAATCGCCAATTGAACCTATCTGATCTTCTCGTTTAAAAGTATCTATGTCTATAAAAATTTGATAAGCCTTTTGATTATCGTTATAAATCCCAAGCTGCATTATCTTTTTAATATTAAACGAAACATCCTCAAATTGTATATTATCTAGTTTGTCTGTTTTTACCTCTTTAAATGAATTAACATCAACATTATCAAAATAATCTACTACTTTTGGGAAATGATTCTCTTTAACTATTTCATATGCACTCTCAATAGAATTAGCAATTATCATATTTATCTTTCTAAGGCCTAACCGTACAACTCTTATTTTCGGATAAGCAGTTGAAACTACGGAAAAAATTTTGATATAATCGGATATATATTGATCAATTTCCTTATATTCTGAAAAATTATCCATCTCAAAAACAATAGAGTACTCATTCAAGACAAATTTAATATTTTTCTCTTCGTTGAGTATAAACTCATAATTATTATATTGATTTCTGATTTTATTTGTCAATAAGTCTTCTGTTTCTAATGGCTGCAAATCTTCAACTTTATACTCAATTTCTGTTACGGGCCTTTCATTATATTTATAGTTATCGCCCAAGACATTTTGGACCTCTTGGATAATATCTCTTATATTAAACACACCGAGCAAGTCGGTTCTTAAAATCAGTTTAAGCAATGTATTTTTTGCAAGTCGACGCCTACTCATTTATACCACCTCATTTAAACGAATTATTATGATACAACATATATTATAATATTCACTAAAAAGCATAAAGATATGTTTACAGTAAATATATTATATAGTTTTTACATTTATTTTTCAACTAGTTTCTCAAAAAAACGTAAAATAAAACTACATTTCTGTAGTTTACTTAAAATCTGTTGTTGGATTTATCGAAAATTCAAAAAGTTCTTTCCTTGCATCATCATAGTATGAATACTTCACTATTATTCCAGCATTCCTAAGTGTATTCATATCAGGATGTGTTTTATAAATCTCTATATTAGCTTGCTTCATTTCTTCTTTTACTTCACTTTCTATACCTTTTATATCAAATAACAATGTGTATTTGTAATGTAATCCTTTGTTACCAATCGCCTCACACCCGTCCAGTCTTGTAACCTCATCTACCATTTTGGGAGCAGTTTTGTTTATATTTTCGGCAATTAATGGTACTATAGCCTTAACTACAGATGACTCATCATAGATTCCCGTCTTTTCATATTCATCCCACACAGGCCTTAAAACAATTTTCAGTTTTTCCTTTTCTACATTTAGCTGAACTGACATTTTATCAACAGCTTCCTCAAATCCGCTTCCCTTTGTACCTGCCTCATCCTCCTTAATGCGATTAGCAAGTTCTTTATAATCTCGTTGAAGTATTGGTTGAATGTAGTCCGGATGAGCTGTAAACTCAGATATCATTGTTACTAAAGGTTTCACAAAAATTATAAGTACTATACATACTATTATAAATTTGAGGTTTTGTCTTTTTAATCGTGCCTCTCCTTGTTTTTCTTCCCCAGTCTTTTCCATTGACTCGTTTTCTTGTTCTTGCATCAAAAACCCTCCTTATTTTTCATATGTACTACATTAGAACTATATTAACACAGAATTGTTCTATAATCAAGTAAAAGTTCTAACATAGTACATTTACAGAGGTGATCATATGAAAGTTTACGACTTCAACGGAAAGAAGAATATATGCGGTTCTAAAATAAGAGAGAGTCGCAAAAATAAAAAACTAACTCAACAACAATTAGCTGCTAAGTTAGAATTAATGGGTATTACTATCGATAGGGTTACAATTACCAAGATTGAAAATGGTGAACGCATTTGTCTTGATTTTGAACTTATGGGTATTGCTCAGATTTTAGGTATTAGTTCAGACTACCTCTTAGGTTTACATACTTAACTCTTCTCTTTTAAGTTTTTTGTATTCATAAACTTATTTAAGCTGTTATGGCTAATTTCCATTTTTCTAATTCTTGGCTTATATGTGATTGCCATTCCGTTGAATTGGGTACTCTGCTAATTTCTATGCACGAATTGTATAATGCCCTCATCTGTTCTTTATTAACAGTCTTACCCTTTTCTTTTATATTTTTGATTGCTTCAAGTATTAAGATAATTTGAGTAATTGTCATTGGTACTATTCTTTGTTTTTCACCTTCATATTCATATTTTACAGCATTCCAAAATGTATTAATCGTATCTTTATGTAATCTAGGAGCTATAAATAAACAATAATTCGGCTTGTTATTGTTTTTTTCTTCAAAGTCCCTTAAATGTCTTTGCACAGGTTGACCCTCATTATACCACTGATCTCTCCCTGTTAACATTGTAACTTCGCATATGGCAGCAAATGTCTCATAATAGCACTCAATATCCGGTACTCCACTTGGTGCCGTAAATGTTGGTTCGTTATCATCACCGATAGGACTATTGGGTTTAATAAGAATTGCATCATTTATGATATTTAAAGCAACTTTACTCCACTTTTCCAACTCAATAGAAGCTTTTCTATCTAACGCTCTAATATTTTGGAGTGCATATATTGCCTCTGATATTTTATTAACTTCTGCGTAATCATTTTTTATCTTCAGGTTCTGTAACTTCGTTCTTTTTTCTCTAGCAATTTTAATTGTCTCTTTTAGTGACTCTTTATCTATACCTATATTAAAATTAGTTATTGGCCTTTTCAAATCTGCTTCAATAATATGAACTTCTTCAATAATCTTAGTTGCAATTTCTCTTAATTTATCTTCTTTTTCCCACGGCAATTCATATGCTTCATAATTACCCATATACTCTATCCATTCATCTTTTGTATAATTCTTGCACTTTCCATTGTCTGATTCAAGTAGGGAATTTATTTCAATCATTCTTCTAGGTTCTAGATCAACATAACTTCCGTTTCCCCTAATATATATATACTTTGTTAATCTAAAATATCTAATCATATTGTCTGTATATTCTTTAGTATTATTGATCGGATCTTTGAAATCTATTAAATATGCAGCTGTAAATTCGTCTATATATTTCTTCTTTAATCTTTCATCTGTTATACTCTCTTTTTTTACTCTGTATTCAATAAGTTTTTGGGCAGTCTCATCTACGTCTTTATGGCTTTTTAATGAAAGTACAAAAATACCAAATTCATCTGTCGAAACTCCTTTTTCTTTCATACCTTTTTCTGCACATAATACATTAACTTTTTTTATAAGTCTAATTGCATTAATGAACGGCTTCGTATTCCACTGTCCAAAACCTTGTGCAACAGGATTAGGATATTGCAATTTTAAAAAGCTGCTTAATATTACTTCTCCTAAATCTATTTCACCATTAATAAACTTGTTGCCAAAGTTAGATATACAAACTCTACTATTGATAACATTTACTAATCCAAGCTTTTCAATAGGATCAAATGACGTCCTACCTCTCATTGGAGGACTCTCATAGTTC
Source organism: Clostridiales bacterium (assembly GCA_003452395.1). Classification (GTDB taxonomy): domain Bacteria; phylum Bacillota; class Clostridia; order Lachnospirales; family UBA12420; genus UBA12420. The sequence continues at coordinate 41,702 of DMOI01000044.1, read as the reverse complement.
TTATCATTAAAAATCTTTATTGCTTGTTCATACGTCATATTAGCTTCTGCGTTTTCAAGCAATTCTATTTGTTCATTAGAGAGATTTTTTGCTGTTGGAGTATAATATCTATTCTTAATCAATAATGCTTGTAGCTTTTTTTGAGTCTCATCGTTCCATTCTTCTCCCTCAATTTTTTTAATTGTAGAGAGAACGTCTTTTATTCTATTTGGATTTCTTATCGTAGTTGACATACTCCATAGTGTTTCCACAATACTTCACTCCTCTTATTTAATTTTTTCTATATTTTTACTTAATTATACAAAAAAAATCCCTATTTGGCAATAGAGATTAATAATTTGTTATCAGCACTTCCTTGATTTTATTGTTTCTATTTTCTTGCTTTTTCTGATAATTAGAATTTTTATAAGTAAAGTCTAGCATATGTATATTATATTTTTTGCTCCATTCTTTTAATATTATATTTTCCTTCCCATTACTCTCTAGGACATTCGATAATGCAAACTTAACTTTCTTTTTATTTAAATTATCTAAGAGGTTTAATAATTCCATTTCTAACTGTTCATTCCATCCACCTTGCTCATTATATGCTGCTGTTGTTATTAAATATGGAGGATCTGCATATACAAAGTCATTTTCTGTTAGATTGTTTATGTTATAGTTTCTAAAGTCATCATTTATAAAATCTATATTTAAAGTATGTATTCGTTTTATAAACATCTTTAAATTTTCCTCTATACTTGAATTAAAATCCCTTTTTCCCACAGGAACATTATAGTTCCCACCTTTATTAAACCTGATTTGATTATTAAAAGCATATACTAAAATAACATAAAACATTATATCATAATATAACTCATCTTTATTTCTTTTATTATAATCTCCTCTTAAGCTAATAAACTTTTCTTTGTTGTAATCTGCCAGTCCTTTTCCGCCTTCCGAGTCATAGTAGTTATAGCCATTCTTTGAAACTAATGATAGTCTATATTTTTCTATAATATCTAGCACTATATCTAATATTTTTTGCTCATTGTTTAACTTAAAAATGTTATATAACCTTATTATATTTTTTTGATTATCAATACATTCTATTTTATCTGCTATTACGTTTATTCCTACATTACATCCGCCGCAAAACAAATCAACAAATTTGCTTATCTTTTCAGGAAATATTGGAACAATTTGCTCTAATAGTTTATATTTCCCGCCCGTATAATTAAGTGGTGACTTTATTAAATTCTGTTCTTCTGATCTTCTCAATAAACCCACCTCTCTATTTACATTTACATACAAACAATCTTTCTTTGTGATCCTCTATGGTCGCTTTCCCCGTAGTAAAGTACTGATGTTTAGTCTCGTACGTTTTTACTGTTCCTTTTCTCGACAAAGCCTCTATTATTTCTTCGTCAGACATTTTAGCATTGGATCTTCCATTACCTTTTTGTGCCATATTATTGTATGATACAACTATCAACTTTGCATCTACATTTTCTATTAGATTCGAAAATGCAAGTGGTGCTTTTATTGTACAGTAATCACTTTTTATCTTTGATCTGTTTTTATATTTCATAGACACGCCTTCCAGTTCAGGTTTTTTCCATTCTGCTATGTTCTCTAGTAAGTGATAAGCATCCGCATACTGTCTAGAATTATAAGGTGTATCTATGTACATTACATCCGCTTTTATACTCTTTACAAGTTTATTTGCATCTTCCTTGTATACCTCATTATCTTTATTCTCACTATCTTTAATTGATGGGTATAATAATTTTAGTTTCTGATTTTCTGGAGCACTTTTTCTATATGCATCATAATGTCCACAAGTATTTGCAACTTTATCAAGAGCATAGAGTAATGATGTTATTAGCATTGCCTTTTCTTTTGTTGTAAGTTCATCACTTATCATATCTATATGTTCTCTAATTGTACCTGCTTTTCTTGCGTTCTCCATTGAAAAGTACTTGTTTCCAAAATTTATTGATAAATAGTTATCATTGCTAGGAACTATATTATTAAAATCGTCAATTAATTTATTTACCTTTCCCGAGTTATACATACCATCATAAAACCACGTCATATACGATAAATAATTAGAGTGCAGCAAATCATTTACTATTACCTTAACTCCTTTTTTATTAAACGCATTTGCTACAACACCTGTTCCTGCAAAAAGGTCGCAAAAAGATTTATATTTTGGAAACTCATTATCTATTGTTTCCTTTATAAAATCAACCATCTTATGTTTGCTGCCTAGATATCTTCTATTATTTATATGTAAATTCTTTTCTATACCTGTATCATCCGCTTTGACTCCATCTTTTTTCATAGTTATAACATTTTCTATTTCATCTAATGTCTGTTGGGTCCATACCCTCCAATCTCTCCAATCTCTCTCAGGCTCCATAACTAATCCTGCATTAATCCAATTATATAATGTTTGCCTTGATATATCAAATTTGTCTAGTATATACGATGTACTATAAGAATTGTTATATTCCATATTTATCCCCCTCGATATGCATCTTATGCATCGTTAATGTTTTACTATTTGACTATACCATATGGATTAGTCATAGTCAATACTAATATTAAAAATATGATTATTATTAAATAACTTTTAATTATTTACAATTCATCCTCCCCAGTCTTTAAGTTCATCAGACATAGTTATTATAATCTCTCTCGAATCTAATTCTTCGATTTTAGTTATAAATGCACCATTGCTTTTGGCAATCAATTCACTTGCTTTTATGCGATCTCTTAATTGAACCTTTTCGCCATTAACATCGCCTCTTAAAACTTCTGACCAAAAATTTTTAACTTCCTCCATATCTGCTATTCTGCAATTTGATAATGTTTCATTCACACTTTTTATATACTCGATTATGCTAGCATTTGTTAGCATCCGAGATGAATTAGCTCTTGCAGTTGCCTCATTAACTTTGTATCCTGCCTTTTTGTAACTCTCTGCAGCATTTCCGGATTGAATATAATAATCAGCAAACTTTCTTTGTTTTTCAGATAATTTCTGCAAGTAAATCACCGTCCTTTTGTGATAGATATTTTTTAAGTTTGTTTGGATCTAGGACGTACTCAGCTTTAAAATCTACATTATCTATTTCATCTTCACTAAAATACTCAGCCTTATATTTAAAATCACTAATTCTTTTATCTAATAAAATTCTCTCATATTCTCTAACACTATTTATAAGTGATTCTGTTATTTTTGTAGTTCTACCATCATCATAATATGCTTTATCAAACCATTTAATTTTATCTATTATTTTTTCATCTGTTAGCAATCTATCTATCATATGTTTTCTTTTAATTTCTTTTTCTCTCTTTTCTTTTAATTTACTTTGTGTAGTTTCCGGAGAATTAATTAGGGTTTCCTCCCCGGAAATCCCCCGGAAACTATCCAAGTATTCAAAATATACATCTATACCATAGCTTTCTTCTACTAAGACATATTCATAGCACATTCGTACACACATCCTTTTTTCACAAGCTTTTAAATATTTAGCCTGTATATCTTCAGATGTTAAAATATTATATCTGCGATACAGATCCGCATCAAATACTCCATATTTTAAACAACTATTTATAAACTTTATAAATTCTTTGTCATCTACTTTATATTCCGTACTAAACAATAGTATTTGATTTTCATCAAGCTTAATATAATAACCATTGGTCATATATATTTCTTGGTACAAACGTGTCAATATTCCTGTGCCAATGACACCTTCTTTCGCGAACAAAAGTCTTTCACCCTTTGACATCGCAACATCCATTGGAAAATAATTTAATCCGATTTTTAAAGGTCTAGCCATATACTCACCTCCATTACTTCATCAGTTCATATTGTTGCTTTTTCCAATCATCAATAGCTTCTTTTTCATACATATATAAGCTGCCTACCCTGAAAGTGGGTAGTATTTTCTTTCGTGTTAGATCCCTTACTAACCATTGACTTACTCCTAAATACTCTGCTAATTCTTTTACTCTAAAAACTTTCATTTGAATTAAATTCATTGAAATTACCTCCCAGTACATTATTTTAGTTATGCATAACTATAAATTCATTATAAAACTATTGTTTTATTCTGTAAATAGGTGTATAATAGTTTTGTACATAACAGTTAGACACTTAAAACTAATCTTTAATTAAGGAGGTCCCTCGATGCTTGTATATATCCCAACTTCTGTTTCGAAAGAATCAAAAGAGTACATTTTGTACAATAATAAATTAAGACAAAATATTTTAGGAAATTTTATCGTTTATTTTCTTTCTTTAGATTTTGAAAGTGATAACTCAATCACTTTTTTAAAAAATTCTTATTTCAAGGACTTCGTTGATGATATATCTAAGTCCAAAGAAATATTACAACAGATTCAGTTTAATTTTGTGCAGATTATTGATTACATATATAATGGAACATCAAGTGAATTTAAACTTAATCCGCTAAATAGATTTAAAGCTTTACACTTAATCAGCTCGAAAGTTTTTAATTTAAGGCAATTATATAATCCTCAAGATATATTTATGGAAGTTCGTTTTTTAGAAGATAACAACAAAAATATTATAAAAGATTTTTATTTAAAAGAACCTTCTTACAAAAATATAGACACGTTCTTTAGTTCAAAGACTAATCTTTTAAATTCAATTAGTGAATATAATGTATATGAGGTTTCTTCAATCCAAGACGTACCTTTAATCTTATATGTTTTCTTATCCGAATTGATACATAATAATATCCATATAAAACGTTGTGAATGTTGTCAACGGTTTTTTATACCTGATAGGCCCAATAAAAGTTATTGCGATAGGGAATTTGCAATTAAAAAGAAGAAAACAATTGATGGATTTAAAAGGACTGTGCTAGAAAATACAAGCTGTATAGAGTATGGCAAAACTATAAAGAACACTATAAATCGCTTATCTAGTCCTATAGAGAACGAATATGAAAAAGCAAAAAATAGAAAACGCAAAAACTTTTATGATAATAATTACACTCAAGAGGAAATTGCAAGTAAAATGAAAATATGGAAAGACGGGGCAGAAGAAGTAAAAATAGCTTTAATTAATAAAGAAATTAAATTTGAATTGTATAAAGATCTGTTAACGTCACTTGATCCAAAAATTAAGCTTGAAAAATACAAAGAGGAGGTTGGTACTAATGGCAATAGCAAAGATGGACAAGGAAACTCATAAAATTGACGTATTTCTAGGCTATGATGCGAATGGTAAACGAATTCGTCACACAGAAACTTTTCACGGAGGTTCAAAAGAGGCAAAAGCAAGGGAAGCTGAAATCAAGGCCAATATCAAGACAGGAACTTTTGTGAGAAATAATGGATTGACCTTTGAAGAATTCGCAAATAAGTGGATAAACGAGTATGCTGAAATTCAATTAGCTCCTAAGACTGTTGCACGCTATAAGGACTTACTAAAAAGAATAATACCTGGCATTGGCTATCTAAAACTAAAGGACGTTAGCCCTCTTCATCTAATCACTTTATATAACGACTTGCGTACTGTTACAACAAATAAAGGTACCACATTATCAGAAAAGACTATCAAACATTATTACTGTGTAGTGTCTTCTATCTTAAATGCAGCTGTCAACTGGGAGCTACTTGTATCTAACCCAAATGACAAGGTACCAAAACCTAAACCTAAGAAAAAAGAGGTTGACTGCTATTCTCCCGAAGATGTACAGAAACTCATTAAATGCCTCTTAAACGAACCAATCAAGTATCGTGCATTAATTATGTTGGCAATTGATACAGGAATGCGTAAAGGCGAAATAACAGGGTTGTCTTGGGATAATGTAGACTTGGACAAGCAAGTACTCAGAGTTGTAAACTCAACTCAGTACATAAGTGGAAAGGGTATCATAGAAAAAGGTCCTAAGAATGAAAGTTCTGTTCGTACTGTGACCTTCACAAAAGTTACCGCTGACTTATTAAGACAGCATAGGACCGAGACTTTAGAACTTAGATTAAAACTTGGCTCACAGTGGATTGAAAGTGACAAAGTATTCATTACTGACTTTGGAGGCAAAATGCATCCGGATACACCATATAAGATATTCAAAAAGCTCATAAAGAAATATATCTTACCCGATATATCTTTTCACGCACTACGACATACATCCGTTAGTCTTTTGATCAACAGTAATGTTCATATTCAACTCATAGCCAAAAGAGTAGGGCATAGTAGCCCCAATGTAACTCAACAGATATATGCTCATATATTCGAGGCATCAGAAAGACAGGTAGCAGATACAATGAATGGAATATTAGATATAAAAGCAAATTCTCATAAAGAAGTATGTTAAAAGCACCCTTACAGGTGCTTTATTTTAAATTCCCCAACAAGCTTCGCCATCTTCGTATACTCTACAATTGCAAACAGAACAAGCAAATTTGACAACTGTTCCATCATTAATGGAATGCATTCTTGTTAACCTCTTATCCTTATCCCAACAAGCACTACAGAAAGGTCCATCTTCTTTGTTATCTTCTAACTTCTTGTAATAAGCATTTTCCCTAAATTCAAGGCTATCTTCTATATTCTTTCGTTTCTCTAGTTCTCTTACTTTGTTCTTTAAGTTTATATTCTCTTCTTGTAACTCTAGTGCAGAAGCTTGTATATCTAGTATTTTTTGATATAATTCAATGTTATCAGCTTTTTGAACTATACTTGCTGCATCTTTAATATCTCCTATTAAACCCATTATTTATCACCTTCTTCTAAATAAATCTCTGTGTTATCTATAACACTTTTGTCTCTTATAATTGATGTATTCCCCGATTGTAGCAAAACCTTCTTCCCTTGTATTCCTTTCTTTATGTACCATTTTCTATTATCCTTATCAAATTTAATATAATACTTTTTTGATATTATCCAACTTTTCTTAACAACCTCCATAAATGCAGCAAAGATTAAGCTGAGTAGTGTAATAATCAATTCATAATTTTGTATTTTTATTATCTCTGGAGCAGGATAAAGTAAAATAATGATTGCTAATAAGTTTATTGATGAAGCATATATTTCCGGAGAATATTCGCCCTTAATCCATTTTTTAAACAATTTTAAACTTAACATTCTTTGCTTTATTATTGTCAAAATCAATATTATAATTACAATGCCCATCCCTATATTAAATATATTTTTAACTATGATATCTGCATTTTTTAAAGAACTTCCATATATAATAACTCCAAACATTAACCCCAATGACCTATATATTGTTGAAAATATACTATGAAACAATTTATTAGAACTTGTCCAAAAGCATTTTTCAACTTCATCTGCATTTAATATTTCCACAATGAACGTAAATGCAGTTATGCTCAAGATTATTATTATTATATTTGGTGGTAGCCCGGTTAAAAACTCAAATAATTTTTCCACTTAAAACACCCCTTGTTATTTTGTCGTAAATCCTGATTTCATTTTACTCTTATTACTAGTTTTTGTCAAAGGTTCTAAATAAAAAATCGTACAAAAAATCCATTGGACACTATTTGGACACTATTTTCGCCTTTAGGACATAAAAAAAGAATCAACAAACGTTGATTCTATGCTATTGCGGGGGCAAGATTTGAACTTACGACCTTCGGGTTATGAGCCCGACGAGCTGCCAGACTGCTCCACCCCGCGATATTTTATTTTAGGAAGTAAGGCGCCAACCAGATTTGAACTGGTGATAAAGGTGTTGCAGACCTTTGCCTTACCACTTGGCTATGGCGCCAATATATTTACTATAGTCCATAGGGGAATCGAACCCCTGTTACCGCCGTGAAAGGGCGATGTCTTGACCGCTTGACCAATGGACCAGAAAACTCCTCGAGTGGGGCTCGAACCTACGACCCTTCGGTTAACAGCCGAATGCTCTACCACTGAGCTATCGAGGATTACTGTTCATTTTGTTGCCATGTTGTAGTTTCCACTAATACCATATTTGCCTGACTAAGCGATTCACACAAAATCTAAAGTACATAGATTTTGGTTCTCTGCTTATACCACTGAGCTACCGAGGATTACCTGTTCATTTTACTGTCTTGTATTAGCATCGTTACTACCACTAAGTTATTGATGAATACCGACAAAAGGTATTATATCATGATTCAAGAACATTGTCAAGCATAGAATGCTATAATTTTAATTTTTTAATTAAATTCTTTAAATTGCTTTTTTAGTTACAATTCAAGTATATGAAACAGGCTAGTTTTTTATTCAAAAATAAAGCAATAAAATTTATGATCTTTTTATTACTTTGAGATTGTAACAATGGCTAAAATCTGATATACTTTAATATAATATGTAGATGGGTTATGTGTATAAAGGTATTAAAGGGGGCTGACATGTATGCAATATAATATCGGAGATATTGTACAAATGAAGAAGAAACACCCTTGTGGGAGCTTTGAGTGGGAAGTGTTACGAGTGGGGGCAGATTTTAGGATAAAATGTACGAAATGTGGAAGGTTGGTAATGCTTTCACGATTAGATTTTGAAAAGAGCGTCAAAAAGGTAATAAAATCAAATTTATGTAATAATAATAAAGAGTAAATGTTACCTATACGTTGCTGATAAATGCAAACTATATATATAGAATAAAATGATATTATAATAAAACTTATAAAATCAATTTCAAAATAACAAATTCTCAAAATTAGGTATTGACAAACCGTATATATTTTGATATTATAGTTGATGCAAACTTGAAATTACATGGAGGGATTCCCGAGCGGCCAAAGGGGGCAGACTGTAAATCTGTTGTCAGCGACTTCGAAGGTCCGAATCCTTCTCCCTCCATTTTAACTAAATTGCTCAGTCGGTATAAGACAGAGAACCAAAATATGTAGTTTATATTTTGAGTGAATCGCTTAGTCCGTAGAATAGCTACAAGAGAAAACATAATTGCGAATTAGAAGTAATAAAATAAGCCCAGATAGCTCAGTCGGTATAAGACAGAGAACCAAAATATGTAGTTTATATTTTGAGTGAATCGCTTAGTCCGTAGAATAACTAAAAGAAAAAACATAATGCAGAATTAGAAGTAATAAAATAAGCCCAGATAGCTCAGTCGGTAGAGCAAAGGACTGAAAATCCTTGTGTCGCTGGTTCGATTCCAGCTCTGGGCATAGAAATTGCATAATGTGAACATGATATGCGGATGTAGTTTAGTGGTAAAACTTCAGCCTTCCAAGCTGACTATGCGGGTTCGATTCCCGCCATCCGCTTTTTCCAGAGTGAATCGCTTAGTTAGGCAAACTAGGGATATATGTGAGTATATGGAGTTAAATAAAATTGAAGTAAGATGCGTGAGTGGCTCAGTGGTATAAGCAGAGAACCAAAATATGTAGTTTATATTTTGAGTGAATCGCTTAGTTAGGCAAACTAGGGATATATGTGAGTATATGGAGTTAAATAAAATTGAAGTAAGATGCGTGAGTGGCTCAGTGGTAGAGCATCTCCTTGCCAAGGAGAGGGTCGCGAGTTCGAGTCTCGTCTCGCGCTTAATGTAAGGTCCAGATAGTGTATCTGGGCTTTTTTTGTTTTTGCAGGTTTTCCAGTTTTGTTTATTGGAGGGACGAAGTAATATCGTATTTATTGTTGTGAACTATTGCTAGAGTAAGGGAAATATAGTATAATTTTGTTATGTGAAATAATAATATAGGGGTAAATTAAGAGGAGGTAAGATTAATGAAGATTACAAAATATCCACAATCATGTGTTATGTTAGAAACTAGAAGTAAAAAAATACTTGTAGATCCAGGGATACTATGCTTTAAGGAGGAATATATAGATGAATGGGCTAAAGCAGACTATATATTTATAACTCATAAGCATGGTGATCATTGTCATGCAGAGATTATAAAGAATTTCGATGCGGAAATATTCTCTACTAAGGAGGTGCAAAAAGCATATCCACAACTAGCAATCAATATCGTTGAAGCAGATGTAGACATACTAGAGCTCGAAGGAATTGAAATTGAAGTAGTGGCAGCCGTTCATGGATACATACCTTTGCTTAAAGGCGGAAAAGAAGTATATGAAAATGTAGGCTATATTATTGACGATGGAGATAAGAAAGTCTACATAACAAGTGACACGATATGCTTTCCTAATAATTATAAGGCTGACATAGTATGCGGATGTGTTTCAGGACACGTGTGTATGACTGAGTGGGAATTGAGTTTGTTTGCGAAGGAAGCCGGTGCAGAGTTGATAATACCTGTACATATGGATGCCCCTATGCATCCAGTGGATATAGAAAAAGTAAAGAAAACTTTTGAAGAATTCGGAGTAAAATATAAAATATTAGCGAACGGGGAAACTACAGAAATCTAATGAGGATAAGGAAGGAGGAAGTTTTAAGTGGAAAACTTACCGAAGAAAATTAATGAAAGATTATTTGAAGATATTAAAAATGTTGATGAGGATGGATTAGAATATTGGTTGGCAAGGGATATAGCAGTTGTTCTAGAATATTCCAAATGGGAAAATTTTAAGAATGTAATAGAAAAAGCGAAAACTGCATGTGAAGGTAGTAAAATAGAGGCGTTGGATCATTTTGCTGACGTCAGGAAAACGATACAGATGCCTAAAACAGCAACTAAAGAAATAGAAGATATAATGCTTACCAGATATGCGTGTTATCTTATAGTCCAAAATGGAGATCCTAAAAAGGAACCTGTAGCTCTGGGACAAACATATTTTGCGATAAAGACTAGAGAAATGGAAATACAAGAGGATATATCTAAACTTACAGATGATGAAAAAAGAATTATGCTGAGAAAAGAAATGACTCAGCATAATAAGAGTCTAGCAGAAGCTGCGAAGCAGGCGGGAGTCATAAACTATGGGAAATTTACGAATTATGGTTACAAGGGACTTTATGGTGGGCTTGACATGAGAGAAATCCAAGCCAAAAAAGGACTTTCAGTGAAACAACCAATATTAGACTTTATGGGAAGCACAGAGCTTGCGGCTAATCTATTCCGAGCTACTCAGACTGACGAAAAAATAAGAAGAGAAAACATAAAAGGCGAAGATAATGCAAATAATGTTCACTACCAAGTAGGAAAGAAAGTAAGACAAACAATGAAGGAGATCAGCGGTGTAATGCCTGAGGACTTGCCGGTGTTGGAGGATGTCAGGAAGGTGGAGAAGAAGGGTAAGAAGATGGTTAAATAGAGGAACAGGAGAACGGAAAGCTAAGTTTGTCATAAATCATAACAGACCATTCGCCTACATTCACTTATTTATTAATTTTAAATAGTATTGTAAATAAAAAAAAGGTATAATTATGTTAGTGGATATTAAAAAAGAAAAGGAGGGCGATAGAATAATGAATATGTTTAATTATACTGACAAAGTAACTGATAGCGAGATAGAATATTATATAAGACTTCTTCCAGAAGACCACTGGAACTTAGAGTGTGACTTGATTATATATGACAATGAAGAACAAGCATTGCAAAATGTAAAGAATAATGAAATTTTTTCTTCTTTTGATAATGATGATATGAATTTTTTTAAGATATGTGCCACAACCAAATCTAGAAAAGGGTATACTCTTATAAAAGAAGATTTTTCAAGGATGAAAGTAGTAATTTTTTTATATCATACAGCAGGGAATGGAAACTTTGCTTGTGTATTATATCATGAACTACGGCATGTATATCAAGCACAATACATGCTAGAGATGTATAGAGATAATATAAAAAATTATAAAAATATTGATAAATGCAAAAGAGAAGAATATGAAGGTCAACAAGTTGAAACGGACGCCAATGTGTTCGCTAAAATGTATTTTGGGGATAATATTAAAAAAATAACAGATAAGTATGGAGATAGAGAATGGTAGCTAATATTGTGGTAAGGCTATTGACTCGTGGTTATTATGTAAAAACAAATAAACTTTTAGGAGGCTATTAAGAATGAGAAGATTAATAAGTATAGCGGTAGTTTTAACAGTATGTACAGGAGTAGTATTTGCAGGGGGATTAAGCAAAAATATTGAAGTAATTTTTAATGGAGTTAATATATCAGTAAACGGTGTCAAAGTGCAGGCAGATAATATTTTATATAATGGGACAACTTATGTGCCTTTGAGAGCAGTAGCAGTTGCTCTAGGTAAGGATGTAGGATGGGATGAAAATACAAATACAGCAGGGATAAACGACAAAGGGGTTATTTCTGAACTATTAAACTCACGAACTAATCCAGCAGTAATAGGAGAAACTTTAGCAATACCTTGCGAAAATTTTATGGAGGGCTCATACAAAGTAGAACTTACACTTACAGAAGTTGTAAGAGGCGAAAATGCCAATAGTAGAGTGGCGCTTGCTAATCAGTTTAACTCGAAAGCAACACCAGGGAATTCATACATATTAGCTAAATTCAAAGTGAAAGTTTTAGAAACAACAGATGACAAAGCTATAAATATAAACAATTCAAGTTTTGAATTAGTGAGAAGTGATGGTACTGTTTACAATGACTTTGTATCCGTTTCGGGCATAAAACCATCTTTATCAACAGAGCTATACAAAGGTGCAGAATTCGAAGGATATGTTGAGTTTATATCAAGCAATTTAGATAATCCAACAATAAGATTTCAAAAGAAATATGGGGAGTATGCGTGGTTTAAATTAAATTAGAGAAATGCTGAATAAGGATTTTAATGATGTAAATGAAATATATAGTCTGATTTATGATAATTTCGGAATGCTATTTTAATTAAAGGTAGTGATAGTGACGGAAAAGTATAACTATTTGCCTATATGGGTAAGATGGACTTTATATGTACCAATACTTTTAGTAACGCCGTTTAACCGTTTGGAATTTAATAGATTATTTAAGTATGTTTAGTATGCCAATACTATTTGATATAAGCATTTTTTGAACCAAAAAAGATAAGGAATAGTGCGTTTGTTAAGACGGCAAATCTTTTGCAAACCCAACAACCATTTTTACATGAAACCCAACGATAATAGAAACTGGCGACAATCTCAAAAAAACCAGTATAACTAGCACTTAACGGGAAAGTGCAAAAGTACATAAAACACCTCATATCGTATTGCCAAGGAGAGAGTCGCGAGTTCGAGTCTCGTCTCGCGCTTGATGTAAGGTCCAGACATCTGAAAACTTGATTTGCATAGCAAATCTTAGTTGGAGGGTACCCGTAGGGTGAATATCTGGACTTTTTTGTATGCAAAAAAGATAACCAGCTATTGACAAATGTAAAATAATGGGATATAATAACGAAAGATATAGAAAATTAATAGGAGGGACTTTTAAATGGAGAGAGTATATATGGAGAAAGAAGAAAACCCTTATGTTGTTGAAGCATATGATAAACATGGTGATATGGAATTTCAAGAAGCGATAAACTTATTTGGCAAGGCTAGGGAGTGGTATGTTGAAAAAGGATTGGGGCTTAGTTCACACGATGCCATATACTATGATAACATATTAAGGATTGGAGAAATGTGTTATTGTATTGGAAATTCAGCACGGGATAAATTAGGGATATTGTTAAAAGAAAATGGTGATAGCAGTCTACAGAAAGAAATGGAAGAATTAGCTATTGAAAATTATAAAGAAGCTAAGCTTAAATATTATATGGGTGTACTACATAGTCCAGATAGACCCGAAGCATATGTTGAGCTTGGTAATTTATATATAAAGCTGGCAGAGTATGATGAAGCGGAGGATGCTTTATTAGTAGGATATAGTCTCCAACCAGAAAACCAAATTATATGTAATAATGTAGCATCATGTTATAATTATATGGGTCAATACGATAAAGCTATTCCTTATGCAAAAAAAGCAATTAAATTGTCTGAGGAGAATCTAGAAGAATTAAAAGAATTATTAAAAAAAGATGAAGAAGAAGTAAGTGTAGAAGAAGTAGAAGCACAAATACAAGCGTTATCTGCAATGAATTCCAATATTGGATTTTTATATTTTAATGAAGGGAAGTTTAAAGAAGCTGTAGTAGCATTCGGAAATGCCATCAAGTATTGTCCTGAAAATGATAGCGCTATAGAGAGTATAACATATATAGCAAACCTAGAAGAAGATAGTGTAGTTCCAAAAGAGATTATAGAAGAAGCAAGGATAATTGCGATAGGATTGGAAGAAAATACAACGGGGATAGATATTGGCGATAATCAAATAGAATTTGGAGATGAGGAATAATAAGATAAGGTAAATGTATATGTTAGTGTGTGGAGAGAAATGCAATATTAAAAAATTTAGTAAAATTCAAAATTATAATTTGCATAAGATTATTGACAACTGTAATAATATGGTATATAACACATGATAATAACGAAAGGGGAGCGGGATAATGGAAAAGGAAATAATGAGAGAAGAAAGATATGAAAAAGCAGAAAGTACAGTAAAGGTATCTAGGGCAGATGAATTTATAAGTATGGATGGGTATCAGGAAACTTATGATATATATGAGCATATAACAAGATTGATGAGCGCGCGAGGACATGATATAGATATAAGTAAAGGTGGAGGTAATAAAACAGAAGAGCATAATATTTATAAGCATATTACAAGCGTAATGGGAAAACAAGAATATGAAATGATACAATAAATAGCAAGATACGAATGTACATAAGCTAAAAATATTTGAAGGATGAAGGATGAAGGATTCGGAATGGTAATCTGGACTTTAAATTAATAATAACATAATGAAGGACACTCGAAAGGGTTTATTTTTTTTGATAAAACACTAAAACACTAAAATAGTAGAAAAATTTAAAAAGATATTGAAAAAAGAGAGAAAACCATATATAATAAAACAGTAACAATGGAACAAAACATAAAAATAAATCGTCTAAAAATAAAAAAAGGATGGTGTTATGATGAAAAAATTAATGAATGGTATGCTAGTAAGTGTTATGGTAGTAAGTATGATAGTGATAGCCGCTTTACTTTATTTGGGAACTGGAGTTAAAACGTCAGCTGCAGATCGAGCACAGAGTATAGTTGATAAGTCTGTTTGCATGTATTTGGGGAGTCCAAGGGCTCTTGTAAATGGTAAGGAAATTTATATTGATAGTAAAAACAAAAGAGTTATACCAGTACTTGAAAACGATAGGACGCTAGTACCTGTGAGGGTTATTGCGGAAAGTTTTAAGGCTGATGTAAAATGGGACGCAGCCAGTAAGAAGGTGAAGATATTACATAATGGTAAAAATCTAGAGATATTTATTGGAAGTAAAGAAATAACAGAGGATGGTAAAAAAATAGCGATTGACACGGAAGCTAAAATAATAGAAGAGAGAACTTTTGTACCTCTTAGGGCTATTGCTGAAGCTCTTGGCAAAAAAGTTTACTACGAGGATAAGTTGATAATAATAGGTGATACTGAGATAACCAGTGCGGATTTAGCTGATATTTCTGACGAAATAATAAAAAAGATAAATGAATTACCAACAGTTGGGGATATGGAAACGCTAAAGAAGTTTTTATCAGAATCAGCAGAAAACAATGGTGGATATAGAAATGATATGCTGATGAAAACCATGGACGTGGCAACGGCAGGAGCAGTGGCTGAGAGCAACATGCAAAGTGCAAAAAAGGAAAAGAATGATTACTCAGAAACCAATGTGCAGGTAAAAGGTGTGGATGAGTCGGATATAATCAAAACAGATGGGGAGTATATTTATTATTTATCAAATAATAAGGTAACCATTTCAAAATCGTATCCAAGTGAAGATATGAAAGTTATAAAAACATTAACATTTAATGAAAAAGAGAATTATACCCCACAAGAGATGTATCTTGATGAAAAAAATCTGATAATAATAGGGAGAACTTATCCACAAGATATTTATTATGAAGATTCTATAAATTCAAAAATGATTATGCCAAGACAAAGATATTATAGAAATGATATGTTAGAAGTGAAAATATTTGATATAGCAAATAAAGAAGATATAAGAGAAACGAGACACTTTGCAGTAGAGGGAGATTATATTTCTTCTAGGAAAATAGGCAATATGTTGTATTTGATTTCTAATAAAAACGCTTACTACAATTATAGCATACAAGAAGATGCCGACATATTACCATACTACAGGGATAGTTTAGTGTCTGATGAAGATATAAAAGTGAAGTGCGAAGACATGAGGTATTTCCCTGATTTTAAGATGGATAATTATATGATAGTAGCAGCAGTTGATGTTAGTAAGGAAGAAAAAGTTAATATAGATACATATCTTGGCGCTGGACAAAATGTATATAGTTCGCTTGAAAATTTATATGTGTCGAATACAAATTGGAATTATTCGATGCGAGCAATGAGCGATGATTCAAAGACAAATATATATAAGTTTAAACTAAAAAATGATGGTATAGCGTATGAGGCAAAAGGCGAAGTAAAGGGTACTATATTAAACCAATATTCGATGGATGAGGATAATACCTTTTTTAGAATAGCAACAACCATAGGAAACACATGGGATGATACATCAAAAAACAATGTATATGTACTTGATAAGATGATGAAGACAATAGGAACTCTCGAAGACATAGCGCCGGGAGAGAAAATATACTCGACAAGATTTATGGGAAATAAGCTGTATATGGTAACATTTAAAAACACAGATCCACTATTTGTGATAGATTTAAGTACGCCAGAGAAGCCAGCAGTGTTAGGAGCACTCAAGATACCTGGATTCAGTGATTATCTGCATCCATATGACGAAAATCATATTATAGGATTTGGTAAAGATACGATAGAACTCTCATCTGGAAACGGAACAAACGCTTATTATCTAGGTATGAAGATAGCTATATTTGACGTTAGTGATGTAAACAACCCAAAAGAAATGTTTGTAGAGAAAATAGGAGATAGAGGTACAAACTCTGAAATATTACAAAACCCAAAAGCTCTTGTGTTTTCAAAAGATAAAAATTTACTTGCATTCCCAGTAAATGAATATAAACTTATAGCAGGGGAAAAAGTAGTAAATAAGGATAATTATCCGAATTACGGACAATTTAGTTATCAAGGACTTTTCACATATAGTGTAGATTTAAAAGAAGGATTCAAGCTAAAAGGTAAAATAACTCACATTACAGATGAGGACTATAAAAAATTAGGAAGTTATTATGATAGTAATAACAAGGAAGTAAGAAGAGCGGTATATATAAATGACACGATATATACATTCTCAAATAACTTGATAAAAGCAAATGATTTAGGTGATATGAAGGAAGTTGGAAGCTTGAAGATTGATTAATTAGAAAAAGTAATTTAACGCGAGTATATATAATGTGTAGAAGGAAGTAATATATAAAGACTATATAAGTTCAGGCAAATATTGCTTGAGCTTATTTTTTTGATGTGATAAGATTCTTTGATTATTTTGGATAACTTTATATTTTTAAAATTGAGCTTATACATAATTCTCATAATAAATAAATATATTCTTTTTTATTGAAAAAATTTATAATATTTGATATACTGGGATTAAGAGTATTTTAAGGTTTTTAAATAAATAATAAAGCTAGATGAAATCTATGGAGGTAACTTATGATAAGAGAAGTAGCGAAGGTAGTGTCAAACGAAAAGTGTACATGCAATGTATATGAGCTAGTATTATTAGTGCCAAGCATTGCAAGGGATTCTAAGGTAGGACAATTTGTAAATGTGTATTGCAATGACCCTACAAACTTATTGCCAAGACCAATAAGCATATCACAGATAGAAGGAGATAAAGTTGTATTACTTTATAGAGTTGTGGGTAGTGGTACAAAAGAATTTACAAGTCTAAAAGAGAATGACGAGGTAAATATTATGGGGCCCATTGGGCATGGGTTCACAGTTTGTAGTGAAGGTAAAATCGCGATAGTGGGCGGAGGTATAGGTATAGCACCAATGATAGAACTTGCTAAACTTTTGACAAAGGATAATACAAATGTATATCTAGGAATAGGAACAAGTGAGGAAACAGGCTTTATTAAGGAAGAGTTCTTTAAGAAGGAATGTAGTAAAGTAAAGGTAGCGACCATGGATGGTACATATGGCACTAAAGGAACAGTAATGGATATATTGGAAAATGAAACATTTGATATGCTATATGCTTGCGGGCCACTTCCTATGCTCAAGGCACTAAAAAAATATGTTGATAAAAATAATATAAAAGCAGAGTTTTCGCTAGAGGAAAGAATGGGCTGTGGAGGGCTTGGAACTTGCCTTAGCTGTGTGTGCAAAATAAAGGTAGGAAATAGTGGAAACTGGGAGTATAAAAAAGTTTGTAGCTATGGACCAATAGTGGATGCTAAGGAGGTGCTTTTCGATGATTGATATGGGAGTGAGTATAGCAGGAATAAAGCTTAGAAATCCAGTAATGCCCGCATCTGGGACATTTGGATCAGGATATGAAATGAGTCAGGTAATGGACATACATAAATTAGGAGCTGTAGTTACAAAAGGGGTAAGTATGGTACCGTGGAAAGGTAACCCGACACCTAGAATAGCAGAAACTACAAGTGGAATGTTAAATAGTATAGGATTACAAAATAGCGGGGTAGAAGAATTTATAAAGTATGATATTAAAAGCTTACAGGAATATAGAGAAAAAGGCGGAGTAGTGATAGTAAACGTGGCAGGGCATACAATACAAGAATATGTAGAAGTGGTAGAAAGGTTATGTGAAGAGAAGATAGATATGATAGAATTAAATATATCATGCCCTAATGTAGCCGAGGGCGGAGTTGCGTTTGGTACAAACCCAACTGTTGCAGAAAATGTAGTACGTGAAGTAAAGAAGGTATGTACGAGACCATTAATCGTGAAGCTGACACCCAATGTAACAGATATAGTAACCATCGCCAAAGCGGTAGAAGTAGGAGGAGCAGATGCTATTTCACTTATAAATACCTTGATAGGTGCAAAAATTGATATAGAGAAACGAGCATTTGTAATAGCAAAAAATTATGGTGGACTTTCAGGTCCTGCAATAAAGCCAGTAGCAGTGAAAATGGTTCATCAAGTAGCTCAAAACACAAAACTACCGATTATAGGGCTTGGCGGCATAATGACCGCAGAGGATGCGATAGAGTTTATCATGGCAGGGGCTACAGCGGTAGCGGTAGGCACGGCTACATTTGCTAATGTAGGTGCTCTAGAAAATATAATAGATGGTATGAATACTTGGTGTGATAATCACAACATAGTAAATCTAAGTGAAATTAAGGGGGTTGTTTAAATGTTGACTAAACAAGAAATCGAAAGCGTATTTACAGAAACAGGGGTAATGAAGGAAGGACATTTTAAACTCAAATCAGGAAAGCATTCGCCAGTATATTTCAATGCGAAGGCAATACAACAATATCCAATGAAACTGAATAAATTTATAGATGCATGGCTAGAAATGCTTAAAGAAAAGGTAGATATAAACAAAATAGATAGAGTAGTAGGACCCGCAGAAGGTGGTATAGCACTAGCATATAGCTTGGCTGAGAAGATAGGTAAAGATAGAAATAGAGAATGTCTCATGGCGTATACATCGAAAGATAAAGAGACAGGGATGATGCAGCTTAGAAAAAATTTTGATTTGCCTAGTAATGAAAATATAGTAGTTGTTGAGGATGTAATAACAACAGGCGGTTCAGTACAGCAAACAATAGATAGTTTGAGCGAGAAAAATGCAAACATAATAGCTGTATGTCTGATGGTAGATAGGACTGGTGGGGCTGTAAAGTTTGAAGGAGAAAACATAGCTTTATATACAACAGAAGCAATTACATACGAAAGCGATAATTGTCCATTGTGTAACCAAAATCTACCTCTTACTGCTATGAGCAATAACGCGAAAAAATAAATTATAGAGGAGTAACTTATGAGAATTTTAATTAAAGATGTAATTATTAAAAGACCGATTTTAAGTGTTAATAATAAGGAAAATAATATAACAGGTGTAGCAAGTATGTTAATAGAAGATGATAGTATTTTAGAGATATACGAAGAAGGAAAAGACATAGGTATAAATTACGATAAGATAATAGAAGGAAATAAAAAACTACATGCATTTGTAGATCTTATAGATATTCACGTACATTTAAGAACGCCAGGACTTGAGTATAAAGAAGACATGATAACAGGTACTAGAGCGGCAGCTAGAGGAGGATTTACTCATATTGTGTGCATGGCGAATACTAAACCAGTAGCTGATAATAAAGAAACGCTTAAAATGCTAAATAGTATTATAAAAGAGCAAGCCGTTGTAAATGTATATCCAGTAGGTGCACTGACTAAAGACCTCAAGGGTACGGAGATGGCAGATATCGACGGTATGGCAGAAGAAAATATAATAGCGTTATCTGATGATGGCTTTGGGCTTAATGACGAGGAGCTTTTATATAAATCTTATACAAAAGGACTTGAGTACGGACTACCTGTACTACTTCATTGTCAGCTAGGAGATATGGATGCGTATGATAGAAATAGTGAAATAAAAGCGGTAGAGCTATCTCTTGATGTGCTAAAGAAGGTACCTGATGCTAGAGTACATATACAACATGTGAGCACAAAGGAAAGCATAGATTTGGTAGTCTGGGCACAGAAAAACGGATTTAAAGTTACGATGGAGACTTGTCCTCATTATATTACACTCATACATGCGGATATAGAAAAATATAAGGGCAGTGCAATAATGAATCCACCTCTTAGAGAAGAGGCAGATAAGGAGTACTCTATAAAAATGCTTAAAGAAAATATAATAAATGTGGTATCGACAGACCATGCACCACATTCAATAGAAGAAAAAACAGGTGTTAATATAATGAATGGTATAATAGGACTTGAGTCGAGTATACCGATAGTAGCGAGCGTGATTAATGATACTGAGAAAATGGTAGAGATATTATTAAATCAAATGAGCAAAACACCTTGCGAGATAGTAAATATACCATACAATCAAGGCAAGGCGAACATAACGATTATTGATTTAGAAGAAGAATACAAGTTAAATATTAATGAATTTGAATCAAAGGGAAGAAATTGCCCATATGATAACTTTGATGTCAAAAGCAGGGTAATAGCGACTATATGTAATGGAAAGTTAGTGTATGAATATAAAAAATAGGAGGACATGATGAAAGCGATAGATAGATTAATAAAAAGGATAAACGATACAAACTCTGTTTTATGTGTAGGACTCGATCCTAATGATATATTTTTCACCCATAAAATCAAACAAATAGAAGGAATAATAGAACAGTACAGAGAATTTTGTTATAAAGTAATAGATTCTGTACATGACATAGTACCTTGCATAAAACTTAATATAGCATTCTTCGAGCCTTTGGGACCAGAAGGTCTTGCACTGTTTAAGGAATTATTAGAGTACTCATCAAGTATTGGTCTTGTTACAGTGTCTGATATAAAAAGAGGCGATATCGGCTCGTCTTCAGAAGCTTATGCAAAAGCATACCTTTCAAATGGAGCACCATTTGAAAGTGATTTTATAACAGTAAATGGTTACTTGGGAATAGATGGAGTTGAGCCTTTTGCGAGTCTTGCAGATAAAAATGAGAAAGGGCTATTTATTCTTGTTAAAACATCAAACAAAAGCTCGTCTGAAATTCAAGATTTGAAGACTCTGGGTGAAAATAAAGCTGTATATGAGAAAATGGGGGAACTAGTAGAAAAATGGGGAGAAAATTGCATTGGCGAGAATGGATATTCTAGTATAGGTGCGGTAGTAGGTGCAACACATAAAGAGGAACTGCAAAAAATGAGAGAGAAGCATCCTAAAATGTTCTTTTTGGTACCGGGATTTGGAGTACAGGGTGGATCAGCAGATGATATAAAATGTGCATTCGACCAAAACGGATTAGGAGCTATCATAAATAGTTCAAGAGGAATTATAGGAAAGCCATTTAGTATAGAAAAAAATGAAAAGAGATATCTAAGTGACGAGGAATTTAAGCAAATGATAATAGAGGAAGTAAGGGCAAATAATGAAAAGTTAAATAGTGTTAGGAGAAAATGAATTTGCGGTTAAAAAGAGTGTGTAAAGACTTCTAACTTGGCAATAAAATAAAATGGGGGTCTCATAATATGAGTGGGTTAAAGATAAAAATGGGTAAAAAGTTTGCTTTTACAGTTATAATGGGGATACTAATCTTGGTAACAGTTTTCGGGTTATATAAGCCACTTCCAGCAGGAATATCTTATAAATCAGACACGTATAAAATGGACAATGTAGAGTTTTTCAAGGATATGACATATCAAAAAGACGGTAAAAGGGTTATTGAACAGGAGATATTTGCTAAAATGTATAGTATGATAGATGAAGCTGAGAACTTTATATTGATAGATATGTTTTTGTTTAATGATGATTATGATAGAAGCAAGAGTAATGGATTCATACCTCTTTCAGATAATATAGTGGATAAACTAGTTGAAAAGAAGAAGTTAAATAAAGATATAAGGATTGTATTCATAACTGACCCAATAAATAATTTTTACGGAGTATACGAAACAGGGTGTATTAAGAGATTGAGAGAAAATAATATTGAGGTTATAGTAACTAATCTAGATAAGCTTAGAGAAAGTAACTTTTTATATGCAGGTGTATACAATCTGTTTTTAAATTGGCTTGGTGTAGAAGGTGCAGGATATATATCAAATCCATTCTCTAAAGATTCTGAAAAAGTGAATATTAGAGGATTTCTGAAAATGATAAAGTTCAAGGCTAATCATAGGAAGGTTGTGCTTACAGAAAAGGAGGGGTTGATAGTATCTGCTAATCCGCATGATGCTAGTTCACTTCACTCTAATGTAGGATTTAGTTTTAAAGGTGACATTATAAAGGATATTCTAAAATCTGAAGAGGCTGTGGCTAAACTATCAGGAAAGACATTAGATATCGATGCAAATAGTGTAAGAAAAGCCGAAAACGCAGGTAATATAATGGCAACTATAATTACAGAGGGTAAAATAAAAGAAGAAATAATAAAAGAAGTAAATAAAACCAACAAGGGCGATAGTATATCTTTAGCGATATTTTATATATCTGACAGGGATCTCGTGAAATCTCTTATAAATGCATCGAACAGAGGTGTAGATGTAAAATTAATTATGGATGCAAATAAGGATGCTTTTGGAATTAAGAAGAATGGAATACCGAATAGACAAGTAGCATGTGAATTGATTAAAAACACACAGGAGAAAATCAAGGTTAGATGGTATGATACAAAAGGAGAACAGTTTCACACGAAATTAATTAAGATAGATACACAAGAAAAAAGTACTGTTATATCAGGCTCGGCAAACTATACAAGAAGGAATATAGATGATTTTAACTTAGAAACGGATATAAAATTAGAAATGGATAAGAATGATGCAGTAAGCAATGAAATAAATGAGTACCTAAATAGAATGTGGGAAAATAAAGAGGGTAATTTTACCGTAGATACTGCGATTTTTTATGAAGATAATTTACTCAAATGGATAATATATTATGTACAAGAAACTCTAGGCTTGTCAACTTTTTAAACATAGGAGTATTGATTAAAGGTTGATATAAAGACTATAGGAGAGTAAGATTTTTTGCAAAATTTTGAGTTGTAGTTTGAAAAATAGAAATTGACAAAAAGCTATAAATAGTATAAAATTAGGTGTCTAAAAGGTATAATAAACTATGTAGAAGATTATTAGCAATAAGCGTGCAATGGAGGTAGACGATGAAGAAAAGTATAAAACTAATCATAGCAATGACGACTATGGTTGCACTAGTTACAATAGGCTGTAGTTACGGGATATACATATACAAGAACGTGCCGACAGATAATAAAACCAACAGCACAATTATAGATATAAACATTCCAAAAGGTGCAACAACAAGAGATATTGCAAGAATATTGAAAGAGAAAAACATGATAATAAATGAGAATGTTTATCGCTTAAAAAGCAAGCTATATCATTACGATGGTAAATATAATTCGGGTATGTTTGAAATAAGTATGAATATGACAAATGAACAGGTTATGAAATTTCTTACGACCGAAGAAGGAAGAGAAACACTGAAAAATAGAATAACTGTGCCAGAAGGATATACGATAGCACAAATAGGTGAGAAGCTAGAGGAGAAAGGTGTTTGTTCAAAGCAAGAATTTATAGATGAAATAAATAAGTTAGATACAAAGAACTATAAATTTTTAAACAATATGCCTATGAGAAATAGTAAGCTAGAAGGATATTTATTTCCTAACACATATGATTTGAGTGAAAAAACAAATGTGAAGGAAGTTATTATAAAAATGCTAGACAGCTTTGAAAATAATTTTAAAGACGAGTATTATGATAGAGCTACAGAACTTGGATATACCGTAGATCAAGTGATAACTATCGCGTCTATTGTAGAGCGTGAAGTGAAGAAGCCAGAAGAGCGAAAAGCTGTGGCTGGAGTTATTTATAACAGGCTAAAGAAAAATATGAGACTAGAAATGTGTTCTACAGTACAATATGCGCAGGGTAAAACGAAAGAAAAATTGTATGATAAAGATCTAGAGATTAATTCACCGTATAATACGTATAGAAATGTCGGGTTGCCAGTAGGACCTATAAGTAATCCAGGCACGGATTCTATACTTGCGGCACTTTACCCAGAGCAAAGCAATTATTATTACTTTGTACTAAAGGATGAAAACACAGGAGAACACTACTTTTCAAAAACATTCAAAGAGCATGTAAAGGCGAAGAATATGTATAATAAATAAATTATAATGTTATCATTAAAACAACAGGTAATATCATAAAAATATGAAATGAGTGAGAAATCATGAAGATAGAAAATAAAGTAGTGTATGAATATATCGAGGAGTATATTAGGCAGATTCAGCCTAAGCTAGATGT
Organism: Clostridiales bacterium; assembly: GCA_003452395.1. Lineage (GTDB taxonomy): Bacteria > Bacillota > Clostridia > Lachnospirales > UBA12420 > UBA12420. Next base: position 16,788 of record DMOI01000044.1, on the reverse strand, counting down.
ACAGCTAGAGGCATTACGGGTTGAAGCTGAGGAGGGTCACGTGCCAATAGTTAAACCCGAGGTGGCCAGTCTTATACTGACATTGCTTGCGATAAAAAAGCCAAAAAGGATACTCGAGATAGGAACTGCTGTTGGATTTTCTGCTAATTTGATGTGTAAATATCTAGCAAGTGATGGAGAGATAATTACTATTGAAAGAGATGCCGATATGTACAAAAAAGCTTTGGAGAACATAAAAAAGTTAAATACTGTAAATAAAATAAAAGTAATTTTTGGTGATGCATTAGAAGAAACAACGAAAGTTTCAGGAAAGTTTGATGTAATATTTATAGATGCAGCAAAAGGACACTACGACATATTCTACAAAAGCAGTTTACTTCTTCTTGCAGAAGAAGGGGTAATTATTGCAGATAATGTGCTATACAAGGGACTAGTAGCATGTGAAAAAGAGGAAATTGCAAGGCGAAATAGAACAATACATAAAAGAATGAGAAGCTTTATAGATATGATTATGAGTAATCCTGATTTTGAGAGTACGCTGATACCTGTAGGAGATGGGATTATTATAAGTAAAAAATTAGGTTTTTCTGGCTTAAATTAAGGAGAGTGATTTATATTAGGACAATTTTATTTTACATATATTGTGTATGGTCAATAGCTACTAAAACAATATTTTATATGAATAAAGCGACTAAATGGAGGAAAGAAGGTAATAAAGAGGAATTAGACAATTTTTTTGTTAATAAAATATATCATAAAACTGTAAGAAATATATTGAATATCTCAGGTGTTGTTGTGGAAGTAGATGGTATAGAAAATGTACCTATAGACGGTCCTTTAGTTTTTATTTCTAATCATCAAGGTAATTTTGATGTTATCGCACTAGTAAGTTCTATGAATAGAAGAGCTGGATTTATTGTTAAAAAGGAACTAAGAGATATACCTTATCTGGGGACATGGATAGAGAATATGGGAAGTTTGTTTATAGATAGGGGTAATGTTAGACAATCTGCGCAAATAATAAGTGAAGCCATTGATTATATAAGTGCTGGTAATGCAATGATGATATTTCCTGAAGGAACTAGAAGCAAGAGTGATATTGTGGGCGAATTTAAATCAGGAAGCTTCAAAATAGCTACCAAATCGGGTGCCATGATAGTACCAGTATCAATATCAGGTTCGTTTAAAATTATGGAGGCAAACAAGGGAAAAGTAAAACCGGGGAAAATAAAGATAAAATACCACAAGCCAATACCGACTAAAGGTATGAGCAGGGAAGATATGAATGAGATACATAATACAGTAAGGGAAATTATAGTAAAAGGAATGGAAGAGAATAACAAAGTACAAAGTACAGAGAACAAAGAACAAATTTGATAACAGATGGAATAGAATATATACTATAATTACCAGTGACTAAAGGGCTCAGAAGGAGTATAATTGCATTATGATATAAGATAGTATTATTATGCAATGTATTTCTTTAGGGGGAGAGGACATGAGGAGAAGAGTAGCGCTAATAGTAATCTTATTTTTGATAATATTTACCGCTAATGTTATAGCGGAACCCAGCTCAATTTTGGTGCAAGTGCTCACAGAGGGTATGGCTAGTATGAAAAGTTTTTATGTAAATGTAACGAATACTAAGATAAATGAGCTAGATGCAAAGTATGAGAGCACGATAGACACATATGCAGATAAAAAAGCTACCGAAGTTAAAACAGAGTTAACCAACTATGTAAATGAGCAAGTAGCAGGTGTAGATACAGAGATGAGTAGTTATATAAAAGTCAAACAAACAGAGGTGGATGAAGCTGTAGCAAGTGGGTTAATAGATGCAAAACAAGAAATATCACAGCAATTAGAGGAATTAAAACAAGATGAAAAAGCTAAGATAGATAAAAAATTCGAAGAAAAACTAAAAGTAAAGTTTCAAATAAATTAAGCATAAAATATACTACAAATCAAAATTGGTTTGTAGTATATTTTATATTTTAGGGGCAAAGTAGAAAAATAATAAATAAATTTCAAAAAATACTTTTAAAATTGGCGAGAATGTGATAAAATATAAAAGTATTTATCATGAACTAATTGCATATCATTAATTGTGAAATATTTCTAAGGGGGGATTAGAATGAAAATTAATTTTAACTGTATTGGACTAAGTGGATATGATACATTTGATCAAAAATACAAACTGGTTAATGAAATAGTAAATGATCCTTCTAATTCTAGGGAAATAAGAAACAAAAACAGTAATATGTATGTTGAAAAAGAGAGAAATTATAAGAAAAACATGGGCATTATTGTAAGAGGAGAACTAGATAGCAAAAATAAGTTTATAGTTAAAGACTTTGTACCGTATGTAGATGCTACAAAGACGTATAAAATAGAAGAAATAGAAGTAGAAGAACTAATAATGAAAGATAAAGAAAAAGAGTATCAAGTTAATTTTATAGATTCTAGAACAAATCTGGAATTATCATTTTCACTTCAAAATATTGTTGAGTACATGAAGAATAAAAAACAAAGAAATTCAACCTTCATTGGTGTTCAAGTAGCTGGGCTTGTTACAAGCGGAAAGGTAATATTTCCTAGCGTTCAAAATACGGAAAGGTATTTAGATTATGAGGATTATATAATAGGAAGCTCAAAATACGCTCAAGATGAATATGAATTAGAAGAACAAAGGGAGTATATTTTAGAAAGTATAATAGAAAGTGATTTGTTCACGGTCATGGATACATATATAATTCAAACCGAGGCAGAGACTGTGTACAATATTCTAGGTAAGATAGTAGATAAGAAAGTTGTTAAAAACAGCAGTTCTAATGAACAAATTTACATTCTGGGATTAAAAGTTATGGGTATGGATATGGAAATATGCATAAATAAAAAGGATCTAGTAGGAATTCCGACAGTAGGGATGAGGTTTACAGGTACTTGTTGGTTACAGGGTAAAGTAATATTCTAAAAAGTCGAGAGGCTAGTGATACTGGCCTTTTGATATTACATAAATTATGAAATTTGCACACGTAGCTCAGTAGGATAGAGCGCTCCCCTCCTAAGGGAGAGGCCGTGGGTTCGACTCCCGCCGCGTGCATAGTAAAGATAAAAGGGAGTTACATAATAGACGAAGTTTAAAAAAGAGAAAGTAAATATATAATTTTTTACAAAAACATTGAAAAATGTCTCTTTTTTTATTATAATACTATTATAATAAAAAAAGAGGAGGATGTTTATGTATTGTTTAAATATAAAAGACCTAGATATTGATGTTGATGATAATGAATGCCTCTTAATATTTTTATCAGAAAAAAGTGTGGAAATGGCAGAAGATATTATAAAATTTTTAAATGATAAAAATATTAAATTTGCTGGTGGAATATTTCCTAGTGTTTTAAATAATGGGGAAATGTATAATACCGGAATGGTAATTAAGAAACTTCCAATTATAGGGGATATAAACTTAATAGACATGAGTAGTGAGAGTGAGAATTCATATTTTAATAACATAGAAGAAATGAAGGGTAAGACTTTATTAGTTTTAGTAGATGGATTGTCTACATATATAACAACTTTTATAAAAAAGGCTTTTAATGAACTTACGACAACTGTAAAATATATAGGTGGTGGAGCTGGAAATCTCGATTTTTCTAGAAAACCCTGCGTTTTTAACAAAGAAGGCATTTTCATTGATCACGCAATAATATTTTGTATAAATAAAAATTTGGATTTGATAGTTGAACATGGGTGGAAAAAACTTATTGGCCCGTTCATTTTAAATAAAGTAAATAAAAACATTATTTATGAAATCAATTGGAAAGATGCATTTACAATATATAAAACAGCCATAAAAGATTTTGGAGAAAGTATTACGATAGAAAATTTTATGAATATCTCAAAAGGTTATCCACTTGGTATAGAGCGGATGGAAGGTTCAATTGTAGTTCGTGATCCGATAGCAGTAAATGAGAAAGGCGAACTAATATGCGTATCGGAAGTTTCTAAAAAAGAGCCTGTATATATACTGAAGGGTGATCAAGAAGATATCTTGAGGTCAGTCGAAAATATGTACGAAACGCATTTGAAAAACTTAGAGGAAAATAAAAACATACTGTATTTTGATTCTATTTCAAGAGCTATGTTTTTGGAAGAGAAATTTGAGCCATTAATTAATAGGCTAAAATCATATGAGGGACTAGCTTTTGATGGAGCCCTTACAATAGGACAGATTTCTTCATATGGTGATGGATACATAGAGTTTCTAAATAAGTCATTAGTTATTGGAATTATAAAATAATATAAAGGGAGAGACGAAAATGAATAGTAGTATAGTTGGATATCATAACATTAACATACTTTACGTAGACTCTAGTCAAAGGCGTCGAAGATTACTTGGAGATCTGTTTTTGTCCTCGTTTAACTTCCTTTTTATTACTTCAGAGTATAAACAATTAATGAAAATATTTTTAGAAAACTCAGAGAGAATAGATTTAATAGTGCTTGAGATGGATTATGATATTGAAGAAAAAATAGAGATTATAAATCAAATAAAAAGTAAGAATGAATTTGTAAGTGTCATTTTATTAAGTGAGTCAATAGATAAAAATCAAGTTTTAAGTATTATAAATATGGGAGTTTCGAGACTGATAATAGACAGTAAGGATAGAACACACTTTATAAAAGAGTTTTATGAAGTGTGTCCGGAAATAAATATTAAACATGAGCTCCGAACTTTAAATAAAATTTATGAATATAATAATAACGGTTTAGAGAATAGTGAAAAATTAATTAGAGATATCGATGATAAAAATGAGTTTGCAATTATTGTTATAAATGTGGACAAGTTTAGGAAAATAAATGAATACTATGGTTACGACGCAGGGAACGACATTTCAAATCAAATAATTAATAGATTAATATCATTTATACCGAGCAATAATTTATTTAAAATATATAAACTTCAGGTTAATGAATATGCGGTTTTAATTAGAAAAGAGATTGCTCTTTTTGATTTTAATAACTTTGCAAAATATTTATATGATGAATTGTGTGAAAAGGAATATTTACATAAAAACATAGCTATTAACATAGTGGTGTCAATGGGGATAGCTATAAATACACATATGGGAAATGATAGCGATATCCTACAAAATGCAAATTTTGCACTCGAGTATGCGAAGAATCATGATGAAAAATTTACAATATATATTAATGAGTTGAAAAATTTTTCAGAAGATAATTTTGAAATAGTTTCAATAATAAAGAGTGCAATAAACAATGATAAAATACGTGTTTTTTATCAACCAGTAGTAAATAACAATACTCAAGAAATAGAAAAATATGAAGCACTTGTGAGAATAGAAGATGAGGGAGGTAATATATACGCCCCAATCACATTTTTAGGAATAGCAAAACAAGTTAAGCTGTATCCATATCTCACTAAAACGGTAATTGAAAAAACATTTAAAAGGTTTTCTAACTTACCATACTCAGTATCAATAAATCTTTCAGCAAGTGACATGACGAATGAAGATATAAAAGAATTCATATTGTTAAAGCTAAATGAATACCCCCAGTTACAAAATAGGATAATATTTGAAGTACTAGAAACGGAAAGTATATCAAACTATGAGAGTATAAGTAGTTTCTTGGCTGAAATAAAAAAGTTCGGATGTAAAATAAGTATAGATGATTTTGGGACAGGTTACTCTAATTTTTTTAATATATTAAAATTGGAAGTAGATACTATAAAAATAGATGCATCCATTATAAGAAACATTGTTTCTGATAGAAATGCACAAGTAATAACCAAAGCTATCGTAAGCTTTGCAAAAGAGCTTAATATTGAACTAGTGGCTGAGTATGTAAGTGATAAGGAAATATTTGAAAAAGTTAAAGAGCTAGGTATAGATTATTCACAAGGCTATTATTTTGGAAAACCCGAGCCAATGAGTGATATATAATTTAATATATAGAATCATCTGTTATAGTAGTTTACGCAACTTTATTATAATATGAGGTTCTTTTTTTGTATCCGAATAATGTTTTATGTCATATAATGTCAGACAAACATTGACAAAATATGTAAAAAGTAGTATAATAATGATATGGATTGAAACGAAAGTTGGTGATAGCTATGATCCAAAAAGAGTTGATTGAAAAGTATGAATTAATAGCAGATTATGTTGCAGAGAATAAGAAAAATTATTTATCACATTGGGTCTTTAGGCGAACTACTAATGAAAGATTATTATTAAAGTCATATATAAACTATATGAAAAAAACTGGACAAAAAGAAGCAATACAAATAATAGATGAAGGTAATGAAGTGGATGTCAGGTTAAAAAAGAGTAGATTAAATAGAAATAAATTAGTGGTGGATGTAGATGGTAAAGATACTACAATAACTGGTAAAGAACTATATTCTTGGATACAATCTGAATATAAGAGTGTAGTCAATGAGTTGGGAAAAACAAGAAGGAAAGCTTTGAAAGAAAATTTTAAAGAAATTAAGAAAAGCATGAGTTACATTCCTAACAGAATTGCAAAAACAGCCATGATGGCATTTTTGGCTGGAGCAATGATTCAATCTCCACTAGTATCAGGTGAGAATACAGAAGCATTAGATGGAACTAATAAAAATGTTAAAACTCCAATTATTGAAAAAGTTAATAAGAATGAAGTAGAAAGTGAGACAAAAAGAGAGATAGTGAAAACATCAGTAAAACTATCAGAAATAAGGTTGACTGATGAGATGAAGACTAAATTAGGGCCTGATAAAGTTGAATTAGTAATGAAGGCTATGAACGATGCTGATAAAATAGAAAAAGTTACACAAGCATTTCTGGAACAGGGATTTATAAAAGGTGAAGATGAGACTAGGTGGCTAAATTCAGCTATAATGACTAGATACATGCTAGAGTCATCAGCAGGGACAAATCCCAAGATTATGAATCGGGATGTATCAAAGCTTACTGTAAATGATCCGGTTGGGCCATTTCAACTTATAGGTGAATGGGTAATAAAAGATCTATACCAATTATATGGAGGTACTGGACGAATAACGTTGGATCAAAAGTGGGAATACGTTAAAAAACATTTAAAAGAAGATCTTAAAGATGAAATACAAATACCTCCGAGTGGAAAGTTTACGGATACTGTTAATGACCCAAAAAATGCAATGGTTATAGCTGCAGCGAAATTAATAAATACAAGAGTATGGGTTGAAAATGAAATAAGAGAAGGAAAACACGATGCCCGTATTAAAGAAATTGAAAAAAAATATCCAGAGATGTGTAAAACTAATTCTAATTTTGCGAAGGGTATTATAGTATCTACGAGATTTAATGGATCGGGTATTGGGGAAAATGAAGCTTATTTTGATAATACACTACTTATTGAAGGAGAGTTAATAAAAGCACAAGAAAAAGAGGAAGTTGTGGAGTATGATGTAAATGATAAAAATGGTATCTTTGAAAAATTGGGAAGAGGATTGATGAAAACAATAGGAGTTTCTAGTAAAGAAGAAATTGATGTTGAAAAAGAAAATAAAGAATTGGCTGCATTAAGCGATGAAGAATTCAGCAAAAGAATAACCCCAATAACTGAAAGGAAAGCAAGCATAAATGAAATAAGGGATGAAATTGAAGAAGCAAGAAAAATTCTTGATAATGAAGAGCAAGGAGGGATTGAAACTGGACACGATAACCAACCAAGTCTAGAGCAAGGGGATTTAATAGTTTAAATACATAAAACAAAAAGAACAGAAATGTTCTTTTTGTTTTTATAAATATTTTATGAGCATTTTGTTGAAAATAAAAGAATAAATGGTATAATGAATAAATAGAAAACAATTAAGGATATTTATGGTTATTAAAATAATTTAAACCAAAATATTAGTTTTCAAATTGTGAACTAACTGGGGGTTGAAGTTGTGGGGGAAGAAAGAATGGTAGAAGAAGTAATAGGTGAATTAGTGGTTAATGCAAAAGAGGCACTAAATGAATATATGGGTTTTGATCAGAAAAAAGTTGACGATATAGTAAGGGAGATGGCACTTCTAGGACTTGAAAATCATATGACTTTAGCAAAGCTTGCAGTGGAGGAAACAGGGCGTGGAGTGTACGAGGATAAAGTAATAAAAAATCTATTTGCAACGGAGTATATATATCATGATATAAAGAACATAAAGTCAGTTGGTATAATAGAAGATAATAAAGAAGAAAGTTATATGAAACTAGCGGAGCCAATAGGGGTAATAGCAGGTATTACACCTCTTACAAATCCGACGTCTACTACACTTTTTAAATCAATAATAGCGGTAAAGACTAGAAATCCAATAATATTTGCGTTTCATCCATCTGCACAGAAATGTTCCGTGGAGGCTGCTAGAGTTGTAAAAGAAGCTGCTATAAAACATGGAGCACCGGAACATTGTATTCAGTGGATAGAGGCACCTTCTATCGAGGCGAGTAGAGCGCTTATGACACATCAAGGTATAAGCTTGATACTTGCGACAGGTGGGACAGGTATGGTAAAGTCGGCATACACGAGTGGAAACCCAGCTATAGGTGTAGGACCAGGTAATGTACCATGCTATATAGAAAAAACTGCAAATATAAAGCAATCGGTTACAGATTTGATGGTATCAAAAACATTTGACAACGGCATGATATGTGCATCAGAGCAAGGCGTGATAATAGATGACGTTATATACGATGAGACGACTGAATATATGAAACAAAATAAATGTTATTTCACTAATGTAGAAGAAACAGTAGCAATCTCTACATTGGTTATAGATAAAGACAAGTGTGCAATAAATGGAGACATTGTAGGTAAACCTGCATGGGAGATTGCAAGTAAAGTAGGCATAACAGTACCAAAGGATACAAAAATTCTATGTTGTGAGCTAGCTGACGCCAGTGCTGACTATCCATTATCACGTGAAAAACTATCGCCAGTACTTGCTGTATTTAGAGCAAAAGACACAGAAGGCGGTATAAGTTTAGCAGAAAAGATGCTTGCTTTAGGTGGACTAGGACACTCATCAGTAATTCACTCAAATGATGATAAGGTAATTAATGAGTTTGCAGAAAGGATGAATACAGGTAGAATAATAGTGAACTGTCCATCGTCACAAGGGGCAATAGGGGACATATATAATACTAGTGTGCCATCACTTACATTAGGTTGTGGTTCGTACGGTAAAAACTCTACTACAGATAATGTGAGCGTTAGAAATCTACTTAATATAAAAAGGGTGGCGAAAAGAAGAGTGAATATGCAATGGTTCAAGATTCCGTCAAGAATATATTTTGAAAGTGGTTCAATCCAGTACTTAGAGGAAATGGACGATATAAATAAAATATTTATTGTAACAGATAAAGGTATGGTAGATTTAGGGTATGTGGATAAAATAATTTATCATTTGAATAAGAGGGAAAAGCAAATAAAGTATGAGATATTTCAAGATGTAGAACCAAATCCATCATTTGACACAGTGTACAGAGGTGTTGAAAGAATGAAAAAGTTCGAGCCAGATTGTATAATATCACTTGGTGGTGGGTCTCCAATAGATGCAGCGAAAGGTATGTGGCTATTTTATGAATATCCAGATGCAGATCCGGCGGGAATGAAACAAAAATTTATGGATATTAGAAAGAGAGTATATAAATTTCCGAGACTAGGTGTAAAATGCAAGTTTGTTGCTATACCGACTACGTCAGGGACAGGCTCGGAGGTTACATCATTTGCAGTAATTACAGATAAGGATAATCATATAAAGTATCCTCTTGCAGATTATGAGTTGACACCTGATGTGGCGATAATAGATCCTGACTTGGTTATGAGTCTACCAAAAGCAGTTACAGCAGATACTGGTCTTGATGCACTAACACATGCAATTGAGGCATATGTTTCGGTTCTCGCATCGGATTACACAGATGGACTAGCTATGAAGGCGATAGAGCTCATATTTGAATACCTGCCACGTGCCTACAAAGATGGAAGTGATAAAATAGCTAGAGAAAAAATGCATAATGCCTCAACAATAGCAGGGATGGCATTTACAAATGCTTTTCTAGGAGTAAATCACTCTTTAGCGCATAAGCTAGGAGGAGAGTTTGGTATTTCACATGGAAGGTCAAATGTAATAATATTGCCATATGTAATAGAATATAATGGGCAAAGTACACCAACTAAATTTGTGTCATTTCCGAAATATGAAAAGTATATAGCGCCTAAAAAATATGCAGACATATCGAGAAGATTTGGATGGCCAGCGTATACAGATGAAGAAGGAGTATGGTCACTCATAAATAAAATAAAAGAACTTATGAAAGAAGTAGATATGCCAATGAGTATTAGAGAATGTGGAATTAATGAAGAAGAGTATATGAGTAGGGTAGAATATCTAGCCGAAAGAGCATTTGAGGACCAATGCACAACAGCAAATCCAAGATTGCCACTGATTAGTGAATTGGTAGAGATATATAGGAAGGCATATTATGGAAATTAATATAAAAAATTAAATAAGAGCACATTGGTTTAAAAGTAGTAGCTTAATTTGTGAGCAACTACTTTTTTTGTTACCAAGAAAGTCCACCCTGATCTGTCATCCTGAGGATGACGTGCAGGGTGGAAACACGCTCTGATACAACAAACGCGCGTAAAAATATGTAATAATTTGACAAAAAATAAAATTTATGGTATAATATGCAATACGTGTCTTTAGTAATATGATATTAGTTATTGTTTGAATATAGAGGAGGTGTAGTATGGATGATAATCAAATTGATGAGAATAATCGACTCACAGAATTATATATGACATACTATACATTAAATAAGAAATATAATAGAGAACTAGATAGTCTTTCAAAAATGATACAAGAACAAGAAGAAACTCAAAATTTAATAGAAAAACTTATGACAAAAGATGAGAATGATAATATTTTAGAAAGATGGATGAGAAAGTTAGAAATAAAATATCAAAAACATAATTTACATAAATTAAGAGAATATTTTCGAGAGGAAAGAAATTTAATGGTGCAGTCATATGTAGGCGGTACTGAAATTTACTGCGAATTAGATTCAAAGGAGAAAAAGGTAGTAGAGGAATTTATTACGGAGCAAGTAGCGTTTAATGTGGTTAATTGTGACATGTTTTCGATAACAAGGACAACTTTAAAAGAATATGGGCAAATAACATCAGGGAATATTTTAGATGAAACAAGGAAAAAAGTAGAGAAAATAAATTATATGAACGAAGGAAGAGAATTTGATGTAAAAGAAGATAGGAGTCTAGAAGATATAGAACAATGATATATGTATAAAACACAAAGAATAGAATAAAAACAAATTCACTCAAATATAATTAATTATGCATTGTGCATACGAATTGATTATGTGAGGTGATTTTTTTTGCAAACAATAAGGTATGGAAATCGGAATAACGATGTTAAAATACTGCAGTCAGTATTAAATAAAATAGGATATGGACCACTCGTGGTAGATGGTGTATTTTCGGATAGGACTCTTGCGGCTGTAAAAAGATTTCAAACGAATTATGGGTTAGTTCCAGATGGTATAGTAGGGCCAAAGACGTGGCAGGTGCTTGAAAAATATTTACTGGGGTATTCAGAGTATGTTATAAAGGCAGGTGACACATTTAGTGGTATAGCAAAAAAGTTTCATACGACAATCCCTTTTATCGAGGCTGCAAATCCTACCTTGGTGCCAACGAGGCTTCAAATAGGACAAAGAATAATAGTTCCATATGGAATGGATGTAATACTCGATAATGTAGGATATACATATGAAGTACTAGACTATAATATAAGGGGACTGCGAGCAAGGTACCCCTTTATAGGTTTGGAGGTGCCAGGTAAAAGTGTGTTAGGTCGTAATTTATATGTTTTAAAGATAGGAGATGGACCTAATAAAGTATTTTATAATGCGTCTCATCACGCACTTGAATGGATTACAACTCCACTACTTATGAAGTGGTTGGAGAATGTCGCAGAAGGATACGTGATGAACTCAAGCATCAAAGGATATAACATAAGAGAGATATACAGAAAATCCACTATATATATAATGCCGATGGTAAATCCAGATGGAGTAGAGCTTGTTATAAACGGATTAAAACCCACCAATCCTAATTACCAAGAACTAATCAGATGGAATAATGGAAGTACTGACTTCTCTAAGACTTGGGAAGCAAATAATAGAGGTGTGGATCCAAATCACAACTATAATGCAGGTTGGGAAGAATATCAGCAGGTTCAGAGGGAACTAGGGATAACTGGACCCGCTCCGAGTAAATACAGTGGGCCATTTCCAGAATCGGAACCAGAAAGTAAAACAACAGCAGATTTTACAAGAAGAGTAAACCCTAGATTGGTTCTTGCATATCACTCGCAGGGTGAAGTTATATACTGGGATTTCATGAATATGGCAACAGAAGAAGCAAGAAGAATAGGAGATATGCTCGCTAGGGTGAGTGGATATACACTAGAAACCACTTATGGGTCAGCCTCATATACAGGATATAAGGACTGGTTTATAAAAGAATATAGGAGACCGGGATATACGATAGAAGTAGGGAGTGGTGTAAACCCATTACCAATAACTCAGCTGCCTAAAATATATAATGACAATGAAGAGCTATTATTGCTTGCAGCGGTAGTATGAGGGATGAAATTTAAGCCTTTGAAAGCAACGAGAGAATGTTCGTTGCTTTTATTTAAATTCTGTTTGATAATATGTTGTTATTATTATTTATTTGTAATAAAATTTAGTACAAATGAGGCATAAAGAATAAGAAAACATGTATAAGATTGTCAAATGAGTATGAGAAATATGAAAAAATTAAAAGGAATTATACTCGTAAATTGTCATTTGTATGTGGTAAAATAAAAATATAGCAAAGAAAAGAAGATTTAAAGAAAAGAAGCAAAGAAAATACAGGAAAAATTCTTGACTAAGCACCTAAAAAATGATAATATGAGATAAAACAAGACAGCAAATGAGGAGATGCAAAATATGGAAAAAAATACCATACCATACCATACGGATACGGCTGATTTTATATGAAGTCATAAGGTGTAGTTCGAGAAACAAGTTACATAATGTATTCGGGTATACGTAAAATGAAGTTTATAGATTATTATAAGAGACTAAAAGAAAAGTATATAAATCATATACTAATAATCCAAAGGGGAAACTTCTATGTAGCAATAAACACAGATGCAGAGATATTGCATTATATACTAGGATTCAAGCTTAGACTACAAAAAACAGGAGATTATGAAGTAGGATTTCCACTAAGCTCACTAGAGAAGAATAAAAAGAATATCGAAGCAGCAAATTATAGAATAGCAATCGTAAATGAAACAGAAAAATATGATGAGGAAACAGGTGCAAAGAAACGTGAAGTAGCAGAAGTACAAAGAATAGAAAGAGAAAACAAACAAGTCTCGGACTATAAAAAAGTACAAAGCAAAAAGGAAGAAACAATATTACTTGCAGAAGCTAAGAGACTGGTGAAAAAGATATATCAAATAACAGAAAATGCGCCTAAGAAATATAGATATTCACTAGTCACAAAACTACAAAATCTATCTGTAGAAATACTAGAAGAAGTCTGTAACGAAAATATGATGACAGAAGAAAAAAAGAAGCTGTATGCAAAAATACAAACAATAGAATATTTATTAGTAATATTAAAGGAAACAAATTCAATAACAACAAAACAGCAAGGGCAAACAGCACAAATCATATTCAATCTAATAAAAAGTATAATCAACTAACCATACGGGATAAGTCTTATGCGCCTAATTCGTACAACGTCCGCAACGTGAACACGGATGGCACGGTGAACAACAACAACGCCTATAACGGTAACAACGGGGTTCGCCCGGCCTTAAATAAACAGAGCCAGAAATATATTGAGCCTAAAAAAACAATATATCCGAGCAAAATTTAAAGGAGACTTGTCCCATCCTTAAATGGAGAACAAAAAGTACTGGCGAAAGCATGGAGTTAGTAAGGAAACTGAAAACTACAAGTAATCGCTTAACAGTACATATAAATATTTATAATTGAAAACAATAAAAAATGAATATGATAAGCTGTTTGAATACAAAAACCTGTATGAAGCCTACAAAAAAGTGCAGATAGGAAAAAGTAAAAAAGAAAAAATAGAATTTGAGAAAAACTTACTATCAAACATATCAGAAATAGCAGAAGAACTAGAAAAAGAAACCTATGAAGTTGAAAACTACAGACTATTTATAGTCAAAGAACCAAAAATAAGGCTAATCATGAGTATGGCATACCGAGATAAAATAATACAAAGGTGTCTATGTGATCAAATATTAAGTAAACTAATAAAAAGCAAAGTAATATATGACAACGTAGCAGTACAAAAAGAAAAAGGCACAGGACTCGGAATAAAACGAATAAAACAGTTTTTAAGAGAATACTACAACAAAAATAAAACAAACAAAGGCTACATACTCAAATGTGACATCGAAAAGTATTTTTATAACATCAATCACAAAATACTAAAAGAACAACTTGTTAGATACATAACAGATAAAAAACTAAACAGCCTCCTAGAAAAAATAATTGACAGCACAAAAGATGAAAAACTATTAGAAAAAACAAACCAAATATGTGAAACATATGGTATAACAAAAATAACAAAAGAAAAAGGACTACCTATAGGCAATATGACAAGTCAATACTTTGGAGTCCTATATATGAGTGGACTAGATAGGTACATAAAAGAAGAACTAAAAATAAAATACTACACAAGATATGTAGATGATTTTATACTAATCCATGAAGACAAAGAATATTTAAGAAACTGCAGACAGCAAATACAAAAATATGTAGAAGAAAAGCTAGAGCTAAGACTAAACAAAAAAACAATGATAAGTAAAATGGAAGAAGGCGTAAGCTACATAGGGTATAAGTTTTACTTAACAAACACAGGCAAAATAATAATGAAACTAAGTAAAAGAAATAAAAAACAAACGAAAAAGAAAATAAAAAAATATGCAGAAGAACTAAAAAAAGGCGAGAAAGACATAAAAGAAATATCAGAAAAGATAAAAAGCTGGATAAATCATGCAAAGCAAGGAAACACATACAAGCTAAGGAAAAATGTAATTGACATGTTCAACAAAAGGAGTGGAAGGGAAAATGCAAAAGAAAAAGAACAAAAAAGGGTTTACATTATTAGAATTACTAGCAGTCCTCGTAATACTAGCAGCACTAGCAACAATAGCAATACCAATATTCATGAACAAAAGTGAAACATCAAAACAGATAGCACATAACCAAAACGTAGCAACATTACAAACCCAAGCGCAGGCATATCTATGGCAAGAAGAAATAACAGTACCACAAGCAAATATAATAGATGATATGGTAACAAAAGGCTACATAAAAGAAGTACCAAACAATCCACTAGGAACAGGGGCATACGTAGTAGCAGTAAGCGCAAGTGGGGTAGCAACAGTAACGCCGATAATAGTAGAAGTAACAGGAATAGCAAGTGGAGGAGAACCAGAGCCACCAGTAGTAGCGAATGTAGCAGTAGGAAAATATATCAAATTTGGAAGCTATAATGGACAACCAATCGTATGGAGAGTAATACATAAGCAAGATATAGATGGAGATACAAATGATGACCTAATGCTATTTGCAGATCGTATAATAAGCCTAAAAGCCTTTGATGCAACAGGAGACAATGCAGAAGGCAGAGGGGACGCAAATAGAACAAGCTACGGAAGTAACTACTGGGAAAAATCAAACTTAAGAGAATGGTTAAATAGTAGTGCGGATGCAGGAGCAGTAGCATGGTCACATCAGGCACCAGATAATGCACATGTATGGAGTAACTATAACGAATATAGCGTAGAAAGAGGTTTTTTATATTCTGGAACAGGAGGGAATTTCACACCAGAAGATGTAAGCAAAATGGTGACACCAACACATAAAGTAATATTAGCAGATTGGGATGGAGCAGGAGTAACATCAGATGCAGATATAGAAAAAGATGGAGGAACAGCAAATCATACATATAACAGTACAATAACAACAGCAGTACAAAATTATGATAGTGCATACTATGAAGATATAGCAGATGATAAAGTATTTTTATTAGGAATAAAGGAACTATATGATTATGTATATAACAATGCAACCTTGGGAGATGGAACAACGTGGTATATAGGAAAAACAACAGCCCAAGCAAGAAGTAACAGCGAATATACAAGTGGTTCACTAGATGACGATAATGACCCATGGTACTATTGGTTAAGGGACTCATATGCGCCTAATTCGTGCAACGTCCGCCACGTGAACGCGGATGGCGCGGTGGGCACCGACGGCGCCTATGGCGGTCTCCGCGGGGTTCGCCCGGCTTTGTTTTTAAGTCCGTCGGGTATGACACTAGATGGAGCGAGCGGAGCTAGTGCGGGGGATGCATATACGATAACCTGGGAATAAAAAGGGTGGAAAAATATCGGAAGAGAAGAGCCGCGGAATTAGTGTCTTACACGATAACGGACTTCAAATAAAATTGCCCTAGATGGGCAATTTTATTTGGGAGGAGCTTTATTTTTAGGAAGAGAAATAGTGAAAGTGGAGTAACTAGAGTCAATAATAGCGGCATAGCCGCCGATTTTAAAAAGTAAGAATACAGGAATCTATTGTGATTAGATACAGCTTTAAGGAATAAAAATTTTTCGAGATAAAATATCGTTAA
>DMOI01000001.1 GCA_003452395.1 Clostridiales bacterium | reverse complement strand
GGCTCCTCTGCGTTACTCGACTGAAACAAAATCTAAGAGAATTGGTTGAACCAGGTGAAATGAAACTCCCTAAAACTGCCAATATAGACGATGTGACTTTTGTTATAGAAAAATTACTTGAAGGTATGCCAATCAATAGGATAAGCTTAGAAATAGTTAAAAGATTTTGCAAATTTGAAGATATAAACAGGACAGATACGAACAAACAAAAAGAAAAAACTGAAAGGAGAATGAATAATATGGCAGAAGTAAAATATGAAATAATCGAAAAAATTGTAGTATTATCAGAAGCATCAGGGGGGTGGACGAAAGAACTTAATCTAGTTAGCTGGAACGATAAGCCTGCAAAGTATGATATACGTGACTGGGCACCAGAACACGAGAAGATGGGTAAAGGTGTTACTTTGAGTCAGGAAGAGATGGAAGAGTTGAAAAAGGCAATACAAAAATTATAGAGGAATAAAGTTTGAGATAAAAAAGATAGACTAGTTAAAATCAGTAAATAAACAATACTGAACAGAAAAGATATACGGAGGATAAATTGTTGGAAAATTATTACACAGATAACTATTCAAATTTTAATCAGTGGTATGAGTTGTTGAAAAAGGGAGAAAGCATATATCCAAGTTGCATGATACCTTATGATGAGTGGTTAGATGACTACATTCAAAATATTCATAATAACACAGACAGCGATGTAAAAGAATTGATTAGATATATGTTGTTTCCTTTTACTCGTAAGTTGGATTTAATGCATTATGATACGATGCAAGCACATATAAAAGGTCTAGATACTGAAAATCAAAGGCAAGAGGACAGAAATTTGTTAAATGCTTTCAATGGTGTTGAAATGTATAGGAGAATTGAAAACATGCAAGATACTTGGGAAGGATTAACATGGATAGTGCAGCTATTGCCGTTCAGCCCATATAAAGCAATTAAAGCTTTGAAGTGCTATTTAGAAGCGGAAATAAGTATGATGCCTGATGAGAGAATTAAAGGGATAGAACAGTGCATAGAAATTATAGAAGCTAAGTTTATATATACTAATAAAGGACTGGAAAATTATATATTAGATTTAAAACCTAGAGAGTTTGAATATTTAATTGAAATATTATATAAAGAAATAGGCTATAAAACTGTTTTAACTCCAGCCACAAGAGACGGTGGAAAAGACGTTATAGCAGAAATAGACAGGGAAGATGGAAAAGAAAAGGTATATGCTGAATGTAAATTGTATAGAACGACAAAATTAACTAAAGAATGTGTAAAAGCTTTTGGCTATACTGTTATAGAAGACAACATAAATAGGGGAGTAATGTTTTGCACTGGATATGTAAATGACGAATTAAAACAATTGGATTCTAGGATTCAAATATGGTCATTAGAAGAAATAATAATATTGTTAAATGCACATATTGGTAGTAATTGGAGTGAAAGATTACCAAACTTATTAGTAAAATACATAAATAGTAGATAAAAATTGATATATAAGTACAATTGCGGTAGAAAGTAAGCGATGAAAACTTGGATAAATATATCTGTATTGCTTGAATATTAGTGCAAACTTTGATAAACTATACTAGGTAGATTATACAATGGAAGAAGAGGTGGAAGAATATGCAAGGTTGTGTTTTGGATGACTATATTGTTAAAGATGACCTACAGCGATTATATAAAGAATATAACATTATGTCTTTGAATGAAAAATTATATAAAAAGTTTGTTAATGTATATAAATACGTCAAAAATGAAATAACAGCAGAGAATATTAGAGAAGTGTACAATGAGTTGTTTACTAAATATTATCATAATGAAGCGGTTATAAAAGCAGCTTTTATTAGGCAAGTACTATTTAAAAGTAACAATAGTATAACAATATTTGAACTTAATAGTGGGGAAAGTAGGCTGGATTTATGTAAGGTTAATGGTAAAAGTGTGGCATATGAAATAAAAACTGAGTTAGATACTTTAGATAGACTTGACAAACAAGTTAATGACTACCAACGATTATTTGATGAAGTATATGTAATTTGTCCGATTAGTAAATGTCAAGAAGTAGAAAGAGCCATACCAATAGAATGTGGTATATATGTGTATGAAGAAAAAAATGACAAGTTAATATTTAAAGTTTATAAAAATGTGCAAAAATCAGAAAAAATAGATATAGAGTATCAACTTGGTACAATTACACTGGAGTTTCTACGAAAAGTAGTGAAAGACAATTCTTTAACAAGAGAGGAATGCATAGAGATTTGTAAGAAAAAATACAAAAAAAGTACTATCAATAGACTTTACAAAAGATATCTAAAAATAAAATATAGTGATAGGTGGAATTTTTTGAAAGAGAACAATGAAAAAATTCTGGATATAGATTATCAATGGTTTTTTAAAAACAATATTAGTCCTATAAGTATATATAAATAAAGGATATAGAAGTATTTACCGAATATTGTAAATACTTCTATATCCTTTAAAAAAGAAAAAAGTATAGAAGTTTTTAAAAATAGTTGACTTAAATATAAATTTATGATATCATACTACTATAAGGCATAGGCGGTGAAACAGTCTTGAAAATACAATACCAAGGAAAACTAGAAAAAATACTTACTAACGAAAGGCTTCTGAAGAAAGAATACACACAATATCATAGAAATATCATTAGTAGAATGGTGGAGCTATCTTCGGTTGATGATCTATCTGAAATATCCACATCTCCGCCACCTATAAGGCATAAACTAACAGGTACATATGAAGGTTGTTGGGCAGTATGGTATTCGAAAAACGATAGAATTGTATTTAGGCCAATTGGCGAATATAACATAGAAGATATAAAAACAATTAAAGAAATTATTATTATATTTGTAGGAGATTACCACTAAAATTATTAGAAAAGAGGGGTTATTATGAGTATGAATTATTATGTGCCGACAGGTACTATACTAAAAGAATATCTTGAAGCGAATAATATAACTCAAAAAGCTTTGGCAGAAAAATTGGGAAGTAGCGAAAAATATGTTTCTAATCTTATCAATGGTGAAGCAAAGATGACAGAAAAAGTTGCCATAGCACTAGAAAAAATATTTACAGATGTGCAAGCAAAGTTCTGGTTAGATATTGAATCAAATTATAGACTGTCTTTAGCAAGGGAAGAAGAGAACAATGAAAAAGAATTAGAGAATGTAGGAGAGATAGCTAAAAAATATAAGTTTAAGGAAGTATTTAAAGGGCTAAATTGGCCACTAGAAAAACAGTATGATGAAATGCTTAAAATATTAAAGATAAAAAGTTTTAGAGAAGTAGATGAACGATGGGCGAAACTTAATCCTAGTTTTATGCAAGATGGTGGCGACAACGAACCAATTTTAGTATGGCTCTCACTTTGTGAGGAGCAGATAGAGATAAAAGATAATGATATAGGGCAAAACAAATTTGATGTAAATGAGTTGGCAAAAAGAATACCAGATTTTAAAAGAATAGTATATACAGAAAATTTTGAACAGGCAATACAAAATTTGCGAATAATGTGTAAAAGATTAGGAATTTACTTCGTATGTGAAGAAGCAATATCAGGCAGTAAAGTACGAGGAGCGACGACTACTTACAATGGAATACCTGCTATCTATATAAGCAAAAGGTTACGATATCTTGATGTAATATGGTTTGCATTTTTCCATGAACTTGGACATTTAATAAATGACTATAATCAAGAAGAAACAATGATTTCATTTGTAGATGAAAATGAGGAGACGTTGAATGAAAAAGAGAAAAGAGCAAATAAATTTGCAAGGGAAAACCTAATTAATATAGATGACTATAATAACTTTGTTGATAAAAATATATTTAATGAAAATAGTATACTGAAATTTGCAAAAAATCAGAAAGTTATAGCGGGTATCATAATCGCTTTTCTACAACATGACGGTAAGCTGGATTGGAATCAATTTGTAGGATTGAAAGCAAAAGTATAAACTATAAACTAAAGGTGGTGATTGTATGTATATACCAATACTAAAGAATAGGGATCAAGAATTAAAATTGATGAAAAACTACAGTGGCTGCTTTTCTGAAAAGATGATACCTCTTATTGAAATAATTCATGAGAAGAAAGATGAAATATGTACAATAGAGGGTATACAAGAGAGGCTAAATGGAAAAGAAGCATTTATTGATTATTTTACATTTGATGTTGAGACATATGGAAAAAATGTGGGAGTAAATAAATGCAATATAGCTAATGATCTGAGAGGAAATATGAAATTGTATTTCGAAAAGATCGAAAAAATATTAAAATATGACAATTTGATACCTGTAGTATCTATAAGTAATGCAAGAGATTTTACAAAAGAAGATTTAAAAGCCTTTTTATTAAGAATAAAACAAAATAATAAGAGAGTAGCATTAAGGATAACAGATGAATATTTATACAGATATATGACTACAATTAGTGAAATTATTGGAAAACAAGATTTCTTCATGTTTGACATAAGGGAGCAGGACATAGACTCGAAATTCATGGAAAATGAGGAAATAAAAAGTTCAAATATAGTTGCAAGAAAAATAATATTAAATTCTCCGAGGCATAGAAATATAAAAAATGGTTCATATGGAGAAGATGGAGAAGATGGAGAAGATGGGGAAGATGGGGAAGATGGGGAAGATGGATGGACAAATCTTATCGATAATTCAGTTGCACTTAAATATAAAAAAGAGGGCTTTGAGGGCTTTGGAGATTTTATGGGGCTAAAAGATGCACTTCCAGGTAAAAGTGGTGGTGGAAAAGGTGTAGCGTTGGCATTAATTTATTTGTACAGCAAAAATAAATTTTATATTGTTAAAAATAATGATACTATCGGAGATAAAAAACCAGTAGATCAAGGATTGAAAGGATATGAAAAAGTAATTTGTAAAATTAACCTACTTGATAGTAAAGAGTTTGAAAAAAGAGATTGTGCAATGTTTAATGAGTTGGACACAATGCAATCGGGTAAGGAAAAAAAGAATGGAAGCTGGGCCACATGGAACTATTTGACGATGGTTAGATATTTAGATCAAATACATAGGCACATGATAGAATGATTTTGGTATTAATGTAACACATTAATATATAGAAAGAAAAAAGAATCCCTCTGCAAAGGGACTCTAACATGTACGAAAGTGTACATACTTAAAAATAACTGTTTAAAGTATATCACAAATTGTGTTAGATTTGCAACACTTTTTGTTAAAAAAGTACACTTTCGTCTTAAAACTAGACGAAAGGAGGATATTTGCAATGAAAACTAAGAGCTCAATACGAGGCAAGCAAGAGAAAAAGATAGTTGTAGTAAAGGGTTATACCAAAAGAGATGGCACAAAAGTACCAGATCACAGAAGAACAACACCAAACTAAAAAGGAGGAGTGATGCATATGTTATTATGCAAAAAATATGATTTAAACTCCGACAAAGTTGATTTTCTAGATATAGAATTAGACGGCGGAGATACACAAGTTTTCATTGACCCATATTGTATACATATATCAAGTGATTAATGGTGTAAAGGAGTAAAAAGGCAAATAAGCAGGTACTTTGAAAAGTTGATCGAGTATGCTCGAAATGATCAAGATGACGAAGCAAGGCGAATGATGAAGTATTTGAGGGAAATTAATGAGCTGAAAATAGGCTATTCAAGTAATAAGTCTCAAGGTAAAGAATTTTCTTTGAAAGATGGGATGTATCTGTATGAGCAAATTAAGAAAAGTAAGGTAAGAGAGACTGGAATGATAAAAGACATTTTTGACTGTCAAGTATTTATACCTAGGGTGTATAGAGATAAGGTTTCTGATTTTATATCAAATATAATACAAAAAAATTTGGTTGAGTATACACAAAAAGAATGTGTAAAATATAATATTCCAATGCAACAGGTAAACAGCATAAGATATCACAATATAGATATAAATAAATGGGATAAAGTAAAGGTACATCTACCAGTTCATAATGGAAAACCGATTATACTCATTCCTAAAACGGTTGTTAGGAATAAACAATATTTTGACTACTATAATGTATACGATAAGCTTATAATACCTTATTATCAAACAGAAATGGCAAATCCGCTAAATAGATTATTGTATTTAGCAAGTGATAAACCCATAACTAAGGGAGAGGTAAAGAAGCAATTTTCTTGTAGTAGGGAGTTTGTTAATCAGTTTCTGGATATAAATGTGGAAAAATATATACAGTTCAGGGAAAACGCATTAGGAGTATAGGAAAAATTGAAGTAGATGCAAATCTACTTCAATTTAAAAAAACATCGATGCAATGAAGGATACCTACATGTGTGACTAGTGCCATGACGGCTACATGATCGTAAAACCGAAGCGTGACGGTAGCGGCTTTGTCTATGGCTGCACCAACTACAAAGATGACGGCACAGGTTGCCATAATTTACGAAAAGCATAAGAATAAGAGGCATAACACTAGCTCAGTGATATGCCTCTTTTAAGTGCACTAAGAGTCAGGGTCAGGGAGTATGAGGAAAAGAGGTATACTGAAAGATTAGCTAAACTTAAGGCTGATATTTTAAAATTTATTATATAGGAAAGTTCTCTCGTATCGTGATAGATGTATATTGAAGTGTATTAAAAAAATATTTAAAAAAAATAAAGTTTTTTTCAAAAAACTCTTGCAATTTTAATTCAAAAGAGTTACAATGTGATTACAAAGTGGAGAAAAGTGGAGAGAAATGGAACGAAAATGTTGGGGAGGGGATATCAATGTTTATAGGTGAATATGAACACAGTGTTGATGAAAAAGGCCGCGTGCTTATCCCTACTAAATTTCGTACCAAATTAGGTGAAAAATTTATAGTAACCAAAGGCCTCGAAACTTGTCTATACATTTATACAATGGATGAATGGCAAAAGTTTGAAGAGAAACTAAGAGCCCTCCCATTTAGTAGTAAGGATGCAAGAAACTTCACAAGGTTTTTCTTAGCAGGTGCAGAAGAGTGTGAGATAGATAAGCAAGGACGTGTGGTGCTTCCTGGAAACCTTAGAGCATATGCAAAACTAGAAAAAGCCATAACTTCAATAGGAGTATCTAACAGAATAGAAATATGGGGTACTGATATGTGGAGTAAATATAATGAAGATGAGTCATTTGATGCTAGTGAGCTTGCTGAGAAGATGGCGAGTTTGGGAATTTAGAGAGTTGAAAGGTGAAAGTTGAGAGTTGAAAGTGAAAAAAGATTGCTTCGTTCCTTGCAATGACGGCACAAAAGTGTGGAGCAAAAGGGGAGAGGTAAAAATGAATTTTAGTCATACACCGGTTTTGCTGAATGAATGTATAGAAGGCTTAAATATTAAACCTAGTGGAGTATATGTTGACTGCACATTGGGTGGGGCGGGACATTCAAAGAAAATATGTGAAGAACTTGATGGAAATGGTGCGTTGATTGGGATTGATCAGGATGAAGATGCTATTAGCACAGCTTCTAAAAATTTAGAAGGTGTTAAAAATAGATTATATGTGGTAAAGGATAATTACTCACATATAGAAGAAATACTTAACGGATTAAATTTTGGTACTGTAGACGGGTTTTTATTAGACATTGGTGTATCTTCGTATCAGCTTGATTCTGCAGAACGTGGTTTTAGCTATATGAAAGATGCACCCCTCGATATGAGGATGGATAAAGGAAACGATTTAACTGCCACAAAGGTAGTGAATGAGTACTCTGAGCAGAAATTATTCGAAATTATTAAACACTATGGGGAAGAAAGGTATGCGGGTAGAATAGCAAACCTGATAGTAAATGAGAGGGAAAAAGGAAGGGTTGAAACTACATTACAGCTTGTGGACATAATAGATCGAGCAATACCTTCTAAAAAAGGAAGCAAAGGACATCCCGCTAAGCGAACATTTCAAGCAATAAGGATAGAAGTCAATGGAGAGCTTGAAGTTTTGCAAAATTCAATAGAAAAAATGGTGGACAGGTTAAATATTGGCGGGAGACTTTGTATAATTACATTTCATTCATTAGAAGATAGGATAGTAAAACATATCTTCAAGAGTTTAGAAAATCCATGTATATGCCCACCTAAATTACCTATTTGCGGGTGCGGACGCGAGAAAAAAGCGAAGATAATAACAAACAAACCGATAATTTCAAACGATGAAGAAATAAGAAAAAATAAGAGAGCCACAAGTGCTAAACTAAGGATAGTGGAAAAAATTTAGCAGCAGATAAAGGAAAATATAAAAAAATCAATAATAAAGAGATAAACAGACAGGGGGAAATGTTATGAGAAGTAACCAAAACCAATACGTACATGGAAGTGTTGCGTATAAGTTGAACACAAATGATGAAGTAGAGAAAATAAGAAGAAAACAAAGGAAGGTAAATAAAGAGTTGCTTTTCTATAGACTTAATCTTATTATTTCGGTCTTTGTTGTTTTTGGTATGGTAGCAGGTCTCATGACACAATATTCTAGTGCTGCAAACAAACAAGATAAACTCAAAAAAATAGAACAAGAGATAAAATTAGTACAAGATAATTTATATGATGCAAAGGTTGAAGTTGCAGAATCTATGGATTCAAAAAATGTTCATAAGGTTGCTACTCAAAGACTAGGAATGGTTAAGGCAGCGGATTACCAAATAGTATATATAGATGTTCCAAAAGAAAATTATACAATAAAGTATTGAAATAAATATCAGTTATCAGATGTAAGGGATGTTGCTGGTTACTTGTTACTTGTTGCTAAAATATAAAAATAATACAAGCGACAAGAAATAGGGAACAAGTAACATTTTTTATGGTAACTGATAATTTTTTTGCAAGGGACTGAAAAACATGGTAGATTCTAAAAGTAAAATAATTTCTGTAGGAGTTATTTTTACATTAATATTTTTTTTCTTATTATGTAAGGTAGGCTATATACAGATAGTAAAAGGCGAAGAGTATCAAAAAATGGCAATCTTGCAGCAGGTTACAAAAATGGATAAAGAGATAAAGGCTGTGCGCGGTAGCATTTTAGATAGAAACAATTATGAATTAGCTATAAGCAGAAGAGTTTATGATATTGTTATAGATAATATAAATTTCGCAAGGCAAAAAGAGGATGATAAAAAAGAACAGATTTCTAAAATGAGTCAGATTCTAGATATACCGTTAGAAGAAATTAAAGAAATGATAAAACAAGATACTCACTATAAGGTGCTCAAAAAGAATGTTACAAAAGAGATAGTTGATAAAATGAGGGAAGACGAACTAAAAAACCTTATTTATGAGGAGGCATATAAACGAAAATATGTTTATGGCGATTTTGCCTCAAATATAATAGGTTTTGCAAATGAAATCACAGGTTTGATTGGTATAGAAAGTCAGTATGATTCATATTTGAAAGGCACGCAAGGAAGAAAGTTTATAACATTTAAAGGCAATGATATGCTAGTTCAGGATCAAATAGAGGCAAAAAACGGGTACAATATTGTCATGTCAATAGATAAAAATATTCAAGTAATATTAGAAAACAAATTAAAGGAAGCTGTAGATATACATAAACCTAAGAATGCCTCGATAATAGCCATGGAGCCTAATACTGGAGAAATATTAGGGCTTGCTACTTATCCTAATTTTAATTTAAATGATCCAATGAAGCTCATAGATGAACAAAGTATAAAAAAGCTAGAGGGCTACGAGGATAGGTCAATAGAAGAAAAGCTAAATATTTTATGGAGAAATTATGCTATAAACGATGCATATGAGCCAGGGTCAGTATTTAAAGCAATAACGGTTGCTATAGGTTTAGAAGAGATTGCAACGAATGTTAACGATACATTTTTCTGCACTGGTTATAAAGTTGTAACAGGAACAAAATTAGAATGTGATGAAACGCATGGACACGAGACACTAGAAGAAGCACTTGCAAATTCTTGTAATGTAGCAATGATGGATATAGCAGAAAGGCTTGGAAAAGAGAAGTTTTATTACTATCAAAAGCTATTTGGATTCGGACAATTTACTGGTATTGATATAAATGGTGAAAGTCGAGGAATGCTTCACAAAGTAGAAAATGTTGTGCCTACCAACCTTGCAACAGATTCATTTGGTCAAGGGTTTACTGTAACACCAATACAAATGATAACAGCATTTGCTTCAGTTATAAATGGTGGGAATTTAATGAAACCACATTTAGTTTCTCAAATAGTAGATAATGATATGAATGTTATAGTTCAAAATAATCCTGTTATAGTAAGAAAGACTATATCTAAGGAAACATCCGACGTTGTAAGGATGTATCTTGAGAAGGTTGTTACAGAAGGAACTGGTAGCAAGGTATATATGGAAGGATATCGCATAGGTGGCAAGACAGGTACCTCAGAAAAGCTTCCTAGAGGTAATCATAAATATGTAGCCTCATTTATGGCATTTGCACCAGTTGATAATCCTAAGATTATATTACTTGTAATAGTTGACGAACCTTCAGGTGGATCTTATTATGGAGGAACAGTTGCAGCACCAACTGCAAAAAATTGTTTAGAAGAAATATTGAAATATATGGTAATACCAAAAGTTGAAAGTGACATTACAACTACCAAAGTAAAACTAAATAATCAGATGTTGATGCTAAGCGATTATACGGGTCAAGCCATTGTTGATGTAATAATGGATTTAAATAAACAAGGAATAAAACACAAAATAGTTGGAAGTGGTAGTAAAGTAGAAAATCAAGTACCAAAAGGAAATACCCTTGTACCGCTCGATAGAGAAGTATTACTTTATATGCAAGGTGGAGAAAGTATGATAGCAGTTCCAAACCTTATTGGTAAAACCTATACTGAGGTAACGACTATTCTTACAGAAAACAGCTTGAAATTAAAAGAAGGCTCAGGGGGAGGTAAATTGGCAATAGAACAAATACCCGCAGCAGGAACAAAAGTGGATGCAGATTCTGAAGTTTACGTAAAGTTTAGATAGTAGGGAAAAGAAAGCGAAAAAGATGATTTTATTAATAAAATCTTACCAAATAGAATATATATAACTAAGACATTTGCGAGCAAATGATCAAATTCTTATTGGTGGGATTTTATGAAAAATATTAAGCTTATCTTTAAACGAAAAATTGTAATGCTAGGTATAGTACTTACGATAGTTTTTATAATTTTACATGCAAGGTTATTTTACATTCAAATATTCAAATCAGATTTTCTGCAGGATGAGGCATATAAACAACAGACAAGAAATAGGGATATACCTGCAAAAAGGGGTAAAATTCTTGATAGAAATAATGTTGTATTGGCAGAAAGTATAAGCGTTTATACTGTTTATGTAATAAATTCTAGGATCAAAGATAAAGAAAAAGTTTCTAGCTTTTTAGCTGAAGCACTCCATCTAGATTACGATTTTGTTTTTAATAGAGTAAGTAAAAAAGTGGCGATACAAAAGCTAAAAAATAAGATAGATAAAGCAACAGCAGACAAACTTAGATGTAGCGGAATTAATGGGATTATAGTTGATGAAGATTATATAAGATTATATCCGTACAATAATTTAGCTTCACAAGTATTAGGCTTTTGTGGAGCAGATAATCAAGGAATACTTGGGTTAGAAGTAAAGTATGACAGTTACATAAGAGGCATTAAAGGGAAGATATTGTCGCCAACAGATGTTAAAGGCATTAGAATGAGTAAAGCGGCAGAAGCTAGACTAGAACCATTATCTGGTGACAATCTGGTTACTTCAATAGATAACATTATACAAAATTACTCAGAGCAAGCCATAGATAGTGCATTAACGCAAAGAAAAGCTAAAAGGGTATCTATAATAATAATGAATCCTCAAAATGGTGAAATATATGCTATGGCAAGTAAGCCAGATTTTAATCTAAACACACCTTTTGAGATAAAAGATAGTGAGTATATTGGAATATGGGAATCTCTGAGTAAAGAAGAACAGATAAGAATATTGAACCAGCGTTGGAGAAACTTTCTCATAAATGATACATATGAACCAGGATCTATTTTTAAAATAGTGGTGGCAGCAAGTACGTTAAATGAAAAACTTGTGGATTTGGCAACTACGTTTGTGTGTCATGGTTCTAAAATAGTGGCGGATAGAAAAATAAGATGTTGGTATTACCCTAGGTCACATGGGTTAGAAACCTTTGTGGAAGGTGTAAAAAATTCTTGTAACGTTGTGTTTATGGAGCTAGGGCAAAAGCTAGGAGTAGTTAGTTTTTATAATTATTTTGAAAAATTTGGGTTTAGAGAAAAATCAGGAATAGATTTACCAGGAGAAGCGATAGGTATAATGCATAATATAAAAAAAGCAGGACCTGTTGAGCTTGCAGTAATGTCGTTCGGACAATCGTTTCAGATAACTCCGATACAACTTGCTCGCGCATGTAGTGCAACAGTTAATGGAGGTTACCTAGTAACACCACACTTTGGTATGAAAATAGTAGATGAGAACGGTACCATAAGAAAGGAGTTTGAATACGACAAAGGTAGGCAAGTAATAACGGAGGAAACATCAGAGAATATGAAATATGTACTAGAACAAGTTGTATTTGATGGAACTGGTCATAATGCATATATTGAAGGCTACCGCATAGGAGGCAAAACTGCAACATCAGAAAAGCTTCCGAGAAAACAAGGCAAATATATATCCTCTTTCCTAGCATTTGCCCCAGCTGATAAGCCCAAAGTACTTGCACTTGTGCTAATAGATGAACCACAAGGTCAATACTATGGAGGAGTTATCGCATCACCTATAATAAAAGAAATATTTAGCAATGTATTACCATATCTAGGAGTAGAACAAACAGGAAATGAAAATGAAAATAAAGAAGAAAATAAATATGTAGCAGTCCCTAATCTCATAGACAAGAGTTTGACAGAAGCAAAAAGAGAAGCGAACAAGTATGGATTCAAATTAAAAACTTTTGGAGAAGGAAAAACAGTAACAAACCAATTTCCACTCGAAAATGAAAGTATAAATAAAGGTGAGGAAGTAATAGTGGAAGTGAGATAGGGATAGGGAATAAAGTTAAAGAACAAAGTACAAAGAACAGATAAGATGCACCCGCAGATTGTCATTGCGAGGAGGAACGACGCGGCAATCTCAGCTTTTAACTGAAGTATATACTCAAAGCATAAATATAAAAATTAGATTGCTTCGTCGAAAAGGACCTTCTCGCAATGACAGCTTGGGGAGGGGGTGATACAACCAAACAAACTAAACAGGGGTGATGAAATGATACTTAAAGAACTTTTAAAGGATGTAGACTATGAACTAGTTCAAGGTAATTTAAATACTAATATAGAAACAATAGAGTTTGACACGAGAAGCATAAAAGAAAATAGCCTGTTTACCTGCATGAAAAGACCTGATTCAGATGGTCATGCATATGCACAAAATGCCATAAAAAACGGTGCAGTCGCGTTACTCATAGAAGATGAAGTAGCAAATGTGCCGGAAAATGTTACGGTAATTAAGGTGAGAAATGCTAGAATGATGACGGCATATATATCTAGTGTATTATATGGTTCACCTACAGAAAGTTTTAAGCTTTTAGGAGTTACAGGAACAAATGGTAAAACTACTACAACATTTTTAATAGAAAGTATATTAAAGAATATTGGATTTAAAACAGGGCTAATTGGTACTATAGAATATCATATAAATGATGAAGTAATTACCTCTAAGAATACAACACCTTTTGCACCAGAGTTACAAAAGCTTTTTCACGATATGAAGAAAAGTAAAGTGGAATATGCAGTAATGGAAGTATCTTCGCATGCTTTAGAATTAAACAGAGCTGATTTTTGTGATTTTGATATTGGTATATTTACAAATTTAACTCAAGATCACTTGGATTTTCATATGACTTTTGAAAACTATAGGAATTCAAAATTAAAATTATTTAAAATGTGCAAACATGGTATTATAAATATAGATGATAATTCAGCGGAATATTTTATAAAAAATTCGGCGTGTGATACAATAACATATGGCATTGATAAAAATGCTGATATAATGGGAAAAGATATCGAAATATCATTATTAGGAGCGAATTTTACTTTAGTTATAGGGAACACTGAAAGAAGGGTAAAGCTAAAAACGTCAGGGAAATTTAGTGTATATAATGCCTTAGCAGCTATAGCATCCTGCTATAAGCTAGGAATTGATATAGATAAGATTGTAGAGGGTATAGAACTGTCAGATGGGGTACCTGGTAGATTCCAAACATTTGTAAGTAAAAGTGGATATAGCGCGATAGTTGATTATGCACATACCCCAGATGGGTTAGAAAATGTGCTAAAAACCATTAAACAATTTGCTAAGGCAAAAGTTATAACAGTATTTGGATGTGGTGGAGATAGAGATAAGACAAAAAGGCCAATAATGGCAAAAATTGCTGCAGAATACTCTACCTACTGCATACTTACTTCTGATAATCCAAGGACAGAGGATCCAGAAAAAATACTTGATGATGTAGAAATAGGAATAAGGGATACAAATGTATCCTACGCGAGAATTGCAGATAGAAAAGAAGCTATAAAAAGAGCTTTAGACCTAGCAAATGCGGGTGATGTAGTTCTTATAGCTGGTAAAGGACATGAGGATTATCAGATACTGGGTACTGGCAAGATACATTTTAGTGATGTTGAGGAGGTAAAAAGATATGGACATCTTTGTAATTAAGAATCTTATTTATGCAACGTTGATTGCGTTCTTGCTAAGTTTAGTACTTGGACCAATATTAATACCGTTTCTTAGAAGACTGAAACTGGGTCAGACTCAAAGAGAAGATGGACCACAGAGCCATTTGCAAAAGCAAGGGACACCTCTGATGGGTGGGCTGATAATTCTTACTAGTATGATTATAACAAGTATATTTTTTATAAACGGTAATGAAAAGGCAATATCTGTATTACTTGTAACTATTGCATTTGGATTTATAGGCTTTCTAGATGATTTTATAAAAGTGATACTAAAACGCTCAAAGGGTCTTAATGCACGCCAAAAAATAATACTTCAAATAATAGCGGCTATAGCATTTGGCTATTATTTTATGTATTATACCAATATAGGGACCAAAATTATTGTTCCATTTGCAAATGGGATGGAATGGGATTTAGGAATTTGGTTTTACCCTTTCCTAGTATTTATTGTTGTAGGAGCAGTAAATGCAGTGAATCTTACAGATGGTCTAGATGGTCTTGCATCAGGAGTGACGGCTTTGGTTGCTACTTTCTTTGCAACGATAAGCTTGGGTATGTCAACAGAACTTTCTCCTATTATATGTGCGGCTATCGGAAGCTTGCTAGGGTTTTTGTTGTATAATTCACATCCAGCTAGGGTATTTATGGGAGACACTGGATCATTGGCTCTTGGTGGATTTGTAGCAAGTATAGCGTTATTACTTAAGATGCCGTTGTTTCTAGCTATAGTAGGTATAATATATGTTATAGAAGCACTATCAGTTATTATACAGGTAGCAGGTTACAAGCTTACTAAAAAAAGAGTTTTCAAAATGGCTCCAATACATCATCATTTTGAATTAATGGGTTGGAAAGAAACTAAAGTTGTAGCCGTATTCTTTATTGTGACGGCTATAGCATGTTTAATAGGATTTCTAGCATTGTAAATACCATAGTAACTGGTAGGTGAGGGGTGAAAAAAGTGTATGCAAGAAAACAGATCAAATAAAATTACTAATATAAATGATTATAGGAAACAGAGAGCTAGATTGTCTGATGAAAGAACTACAGATAGGAAAACTATAGGTAGGAAAATTACAGATAATAAAACTACTGAAAGAAAGGCTAGTGAAAGAAAAGCAAGTGAAAGAAAAACTAGTGATAGGAAACAACCCTCACCTACATCATCTAAAATCCGTAAGACTAAGCAAGTAGACTTTATGCTTATGTTAATGATATTATCACTCGTTTTATTTGGCTTAGTTATGATTTTTAGTGCTAGTTACTATCAAGCAATAGATAGATATGCAGATATGTTTTATTTTTTAAAAAGACAGGGAATGTGGGTATTTCTTGGTATATTTACCATGATAGTTATAATGAATATAAATTATAAATTATGGGGAAAGGTATCTATGATAGCCTATGTAGGCTCTATAGGGTTACTAGGAACGGTTCTAGTAATGGGGTTCGTTGCAAAAGGTGCTGCAAGATGGTTTAAAGTGGTCGGGGGCGCGAGTATCCAGCCTTCGGAGTTCACCAAAATTGCTGTCATACTATTTCTAGCAAACTTACTATGTAAAAAAGATGGAGAGAAAATGACGGGGACAGATATAATAAAATACATATTATATTTAATTCTTCCAGTTCTACTAGTAATGATAGAAAATATAAGTACCTCTTTAGTTATATTAGTTATCGGAGTTACAATGTTATTTATTAAAATAATGGATGTCAAAGTTTTATATATCACATCTGCAATTTGTGTAATTGGATATATGGCATTGTACTATGCTGTCCCAATGATGAACTTGACAGAATATGTACCAGAAAAGTATAAATCACGTATACATAGAATAGAAGTTTGGCTTGACCCATGGGCAGATCCACAAGGAGCTGGATTTCAAACCATACAATCTCTTTACGCTGTAGGTTCTGGAGGAGTATGGGGTCTGGGCTTAGGAGAGAGCAGACAGAAATTAGGATACATACCAGAGGCACATAATGACATAATCTTTTCCATAATATGCGAAGAATTAGGGCTAGTAGGTGCGACCGTACTTATATTTGTATTCCTCATGCTAATATGGAAAGGAATAAAAATATCCACGCGGGCACCAAATATGTACTCGAGTCTGGTCGCAATCGGAATAACGACCATGGTTGCCGTACAGGTTATAATCAATATAGCGGTTATAACCAATACCATACCTGTAACAGGAATGCCACTCCCGTTTATAAGCTACGGAGGAAGCTCCTTACTCACATTACTTATATCGATGGGAATATTACTTAATATATCAAAATATGCAAAAGAATAAATGGCAGATGTCATTTATTCTTTTAGCTAAAAAAATATAAAAAAGTATTGAATTTTAAATAAAAAAGTGGTATTATTTACTAGTAAAGTAAAAATTAAAGCCTTTTCACTGTGCGTTATGCACTTTGAATTGTGCATAACCTAAGGGGGAAATGAAATGGATCCAATATTGTTACTGATTATTGTAGTAGGGGTTTTAGCAGTTGTATACATAATAATTCACAATGGTTTAATAGGCAAGAAAAATCAAGTAAAAAATGCATTTGCAGGAATGGATGTTCAACTAAAAAAGAGATATGATTTGATACCAAATGTAGTTGCAGCAGTACAACAATATGTAGAACACGAAAGTGGGACGCTAATAAAGCTCACAGAGCTAAGGACAAGGGCTATGTCACCAAATGTTTCTAATGAAGAAAAAATGCAAATAGCAAGCGAGACACAAAAAACGTTAGGTGGATTAATGGTTCAAGTTGAGAATTATCCTGACTTAAAAGCAAGTGCAAACTTTTTAGATTTACAAAGAACCTTGAACGAAGTAGAAGAACAAATATCAGCAGCAAGAAGATTTTACAACTCAGCTGTTATGGACTTAAATAATGCGATACAAATGTTCCCAAGTAACATAGTTGCAGGTATAATGGGACTTAAAGAAGAGAAAATGTTTGAAATATTAGAAGAAGAAAGACAAAATGTAGATGTGAAGGAATTGTTTAATAAATAAATTTTATCCAATCGACAAGAAGCGACGAAATTTTTTTAAAGTATTTAATATAATATATTAAATAGTAAAAAAACTTTTTGGAGGCGATGTGAATGGATTGTGAATGGATGTAGATAAAAGTCTTAGCATGATGGCAGAAGATGATAGAGATATACTTAGAGAAAGAGATTGGTAAAAAGAATATAACCTTAAACAAAAGGCAGATAATTGAAAAAATTATCTGTTTCTTTGTTTAAGGTTATATAGTGAATAGTTATGTTTTTAGAGATAGTTCTCTTTCTTTTTGAAAGACCAAAAAGAAACAAAGCGATTATAAATCAAAAGGAGGAAAAAAGTAGATGACAAGCTTTACTTCTGCTAATTTTAAAGAATTAAAAATAATAATATTTCTAACAACTCTATACATAACCCTAACCTTGTTTTCTAACATAAGTAGCTTGAGGATAATATCAATCTTAGCACTATCCTTGGATGCTGGTACTCTTTTATACCCAGCTACATTCACAGTAAGGGACCTGATTCACAAAAAAACAAATTCAAAAATAGCATACTACGCTATTTGGTTAGCTGCAATTTTTAATATAATGATGTTTATTGTTTTTTATATAGTATCAATATTACCACCTGATTTATCAGTTGGTTTACAAAAAGAGTTTGGACTTGTATTGATACCAACATGGAGAATCATAGCCGGCTCATTAATAGCCATGGTAATAGCTGAACTTGTAGATACAAAGATATACGAAAAAGTTGCTAACAAATTTAAAAACAAACATCAATGGCTAAGGGTATTAATAAGTAATAGCGTTTCAATACCAATAGACACTTTTTTGATGTGTACAATAGCTTTTTATGGAACAATGGATAATAAGGTGTTAATTGCAATAATTATTAGTAATATAGTAATAAAACTATTGATAACTCTTGTTTCTTTGAATTGGATATATTTTGTGAAGGACAAGGGGATGTAAAGGGGTAATATATGGTTTATTCTATCATAATCTAATCTCAAATATTTTGTTCGAAAACCAGTTGAAACGAATGGAAATTTATGATAGAATAAATGAACAGGATAATAAGATTTTTGAAGGAGTGGGGTATGGGGTTACTGGCTAAAAAGGATGAATTACATATTATGGTATATTAGCTCGAAAATATAAGTATATAAAAATGTACACAATAGTATTTTGTAATAAAGGCTTTTGATTAAATAATATTAGAATGAGAGGGATTATTGTTATTATGGTAAGAAAATTTATGATGATTGACGAAGCATTTAAATGCGAAATATGTGGTGCAGATGCTACCCCACTAGGATATACAGCAAGGGATCATTGTCCATTATGTTTAAGTTCAAAACATGTAGATAATAATCCGGGTGATAGAGAGGCTGGCTGTGAAGGTACATTAGTCCCAATAGGTATTGAAAAAGCAAAAAAAGGTGACTATAAAATAGTTTACAAATGTGATAAGTGTGGTGTTATTAAAAAAAATGTGGCAGCTACTGACGATAACATGGAACTTATTATTAAGCTATCAAGTAAACCGCTAAAAGCAGAATAAAGAGAGGAAGGAATGAGGTCAGATACCATAGCTTTGTCAAGCATTTTTATAGAAGATGGTGTATTTAAGAAAATAGTTGCAACTAAAAATTATGCAGAGTATTTAAAATGCGAAGTAACAGGATCAAGTACAAATTTAGTAGTATCCCCTGGAAATAAAACATATGAAGAGCTACTAGAAGATGGAGATATCATTGCCTCTAGCTTTTCATCATTTACACCTAATGGAGTAACAGGAGCATTTTCAGGAGAAATAAGAAATGCAAAACTTTATACAGGCGGTCAATATATACCTATAAAGGGTGGTTCTGTAACAGGTGTTATGACTGAGGCAATGAAGGAAGTTTATTTTTCAAAAGAAATGCTTCAGACAGGTAAATACTTCGGACCAAAGTACATCAAGGTGTGCAATGTAGATGTAACAGGAGAGTAAATATGGAGAGATGCCTCGATGGGGCATTTCTCTTTTGTTAAATAAGATGCATATTGTGTTCTATTTCTTTTTTACTAAGCTAACTTGACTTAGATTAAGAAACTTTATAAATAACATACTGTACTAACTTCATTATATATATAAACAATCGGCTTTGAAGTTAATTTATAAAATGGTACATGAATATCTGTAATATTGTTTTAAAAAAAGTTTTAAAATATTATTGACACATAATAAAAATTATGGTATTATTTGTATATAGATAAATGTAAGGGAAATAAAATATTGCCATGAAAACGATAGCGATTATAGAAATATTCTCAATAAAATGTGCTATTTATTTCCTAGAAATAAGGTAATAATACTATTAGTGATATGTTTATTGGAGGCGATAAAGTGATAATAATTAAAAAACTATGTATGGAATTTGGAGATAATAAAATATTTAACAATATAAATTTAAATATAGGTAACATTGACAAAGTTGGATTAGTAGGAGTAAATGGAGCAGGAAAATCTACTTTGTTAAAGATTCTAGCAGGAAAAGTTTTACAAACATCAGGAACTGTAAATTATTCTGGTAAATTTAAGAATGTTGGTTATATGCCACAAGTTATAACGGAACTAGACTTGCCTTTAGAACTATCGGTATTTGACTTTATTATATCGGGAAGACCTATAAAAGAGTTAGAGGACAAGCTACATGAAATCTATAAGCAAATGGAATCGGAAGAGTTAGGAAAAGATGAAGCAAAACTGAATAAACTACTAAAAGAGGTAAGCGATATACAAGCAAGAATGGAATATTGGGATATTTATAATGCTGAAAATGAAGCATTGAAAATTATTATTGGGATGAATATGGATGGAATTGATTTAGATGAAAAAATAAAAAATTTATCAGGCGGACAAAAATCTAAGGTTGCATTTGCAAGAACATTATATGCAAAACCCAATATTCTGTTGTTGGATGAGCCGACAAATCATTTGGATAAAGCATCGAGAAAATGGATGATGGAATTTTTCAAGGGATATGAAGGAAGTATATTAGCAATTTCACATGACATAGAGTTTTTGGATTATTTTACAAATAAGACTTTAAATATTGATGAATTAACAAAAAGTGCTAAATTATATAATGGAAATTACTCACAATATATTAAACAAAAAGAGTTTAACGAATTAACTCAGAATAGGGAGTTTAAAAATCAGGAAAAAGAAAAAGAAAGGTTAACGGAGTTTATAAATAGATTGAGTGGTACCTCCGGAAAAAAGAAAAGACAAGCTAAAAGTAGAGAGAAAGCTCTAGAAAAATTAGAAAAAAATTCGGTAGAAAGAGTAAAAGAATCGAAAAAAATGGCTCTAAAATTAGTTGTTAACAAGGAATCAGGTATGATACCAGTCAAATTAGAGGATATAATGTTTGCATATAAAGAAGGAAAGAATATACTTGAAAACGTCAACTTTTCTTTAAATAAAGGAGAAAAATTTGTGATAGTTGGCAGAAATGGCGCCGGTAAGTCAACTTTGTTAAAAGTCATTGTTGGACAGCTCCTTCAGCAAAAAGGCAATGTATTATTTGATAGAAATACGGAAATTGGTTATTATTCTCAGGAACATGAAGATCTAGATTTAGAAGCAACAGTTTTGGATGAAATGAAGAGGGGACAAGGGTGTACTCTGAGACAGTTAAGAGGATTTTTAGCTAATTTTATATTTACTGGGGATAAGGTAAATCAAAAAATTGACACCCTTTCGCCTGGCGAAAGAAGTAGACTAGCATTGGCTAAGTTGGCGCATAAAGGTGCAAACTTAATATTGCTTGACGAACCAACCAATCATCTAGACCCTAATACTAAAAAAATAATTGCAGATGTTTTTAGAACTTATACGGGGACGATGGCGATTGTTTCGCATGATATAGACTTTTTAGAACAATTAAATGTTGAAAGAATGCTAATGTTACCAACAGGTCAAATCAAACCATATGACAAAGATGCAGTTAGGGTATACCAGCAGGAAGAATTAGCTAGAATAGATGAATATAGTAGTAACACACATAAATTACAAAGGGAAACTCAAAATAACGAAAAAAAAAAGAAGTAGTTTACGATGAAATAGGACTATAGGCAGGTGATATAAATTGTTTACTTGGTTACCACATATTAAAGAAGAGAAGCCATATTTTAAAACAGAAAAGTATAGTTTTGACAGAGTAAATTCTAACATTGAAATTATTAGAAAATTTTATATAAAAACAGATACAATGAAATTAATAGATAAAATATATTTAAAATATAATAAATATATGAGGTGCTTAGAACAAAACAAAACAATTAAGGATGAAATAATTAAAGGCTTAGATGATTTAATGGTACTGAATGTTGAAAAAAGTGGAAATAAGTATTGTGAATTTATCTGGGAGAACATGTATAAATTTGATAGAAACGTCCTCCTTTCCGACTCACATGCTACAACGTACTATATATTGAAAACGATAAAAGAATTTGCACAATCAGAGCAAATAGCGGTAGTATGTTTCGATGCACACGCGGATATTTACGAGGATGAGATAGACATATGGAAGGGAAATATATTTAATAGATTATTAAGAGAGGAAATAATAGAATCTATATTGTTTGTAGGTGTTCCAGAATTTCGTAAGCAGAGTATAATGAATGAAGTAAAAGATTTAGATATGTGTAAAAAAATATTTTTTGGAGATATAAAAGATAAAAAGATCGAAACTAACATAGAAATTAAACGATTCCTAAGTAAAAACATTAAAAGTATTTATTACTCCATAGATGTAGATGTTTTTAGCAATCTTAATAACCTTTATACAGCTATGGAATATTCATATTTACATCCTTTATTGAACTTGTCATATGTTGATTTAAAACATATGAAAAAAGATGAAGTCTACGATACGGTTGATAACTGTTTTTTTGTAAAAGAATCACATAATGATGGATATAAAAATTTATTTCAAATAGGGCGAAAGGATATCGATATATGTGATTTAATCGATTATGTAGGAATGCTAGACATAATATTTAAGGAAAACAATATAAGCAAAGGTATTGTGTATAAGAACAGAACAATCATAGGAGACATAGTCGAGCTAAATGGAATAGATTTAAATGGAGAGACACACAAGATGGTACGGAAAGTTATAGATAATGCATTGATGAAATAGACATAAGTAAGAATGCATTAATGATCGTAATAATCTGTAAAGGGGGTGAATACAAATGAAAAAAGCACTTTTTTTAAGTAAGATTGAAAGAGTTAAAGCAGGAACTGTAAGATACAACTGCAAACGAGGATAAAAATTATGTAGGGAGCATGAGTGTACTCCCTACATAAAATCTTTTTATGAGGGTGATAAGTATGGAGAAATTAGAAGTAATAGCGCTAATTTTTACTAATAGGTGTAATCTAAATTGTGTATTTTGCGGAAGGAAAGAAGATGGAAATGCACAGGTAAACGAATTGCCATTAGAGTTCTGGTTAAAAGTTTGCAAAGATGCTAAAGAAATGGGTGTAAAAAGAGTAAATGTTACAGGTGGAGAAATTTTTATTAGAAAAGATATACATGAATTAATACGATCGCTTATCAAAGATGATTTTATTGTAACTATAGAATCAAACGGAACCTTGATTAAAGACGAAGACATAGAGAAATTTAAGGATTATGGTAAGAATTTTTCTATATCTGTGAGTTTAGATGGGGCAGATGAGAAGACTCATGATAGTGCGAGAGGAGAAGGCAATTTTGATAAAACAATGAGAACTCTTCAGAAAATTAGTGAAGCGAGTTTAAATGCTAGAGTTATAACAGTTTTAACCAAAGAAAACTATAAGCAAATACCGTTAATAGTAAAAAAAGTTTATGAAGACTTACACTTAGGATTTAGATTACTTCCTAATATAATTGAATATGGGAAGGGGATAGAAGCCTGTGACGAATATGGAGTTGAATTTAAAAAAATAGAAAAGTTACTAAATGAGTTTTACTATGAATATCTAAGAAAAGATGATTCGAATAAGTTAAGTGTTGAACTGAATATGGCACTAATGCCTATAGATATAGAAAATCATAGTATATGTCCTTGGGGGAAACATATGTTAGGTATAGGTGAAAATGGAAATGTAAGTTTATGCCATGTATCTAGCAATGATGATAAATTCATATTTGGAAATTTAAAAACTAACTCATTAAGAGAAATTTGGGAAAATAATGAACTTTTAAATAAATTTAGAAACATGGATGAGAATAAACTAAATGGTATTTGTGGAAATTGTTTAGCTAGAGATGTATGTAGAGGGGGGTGTAGAGTACATGCACTCACAAAGTATGAAAATGATTTTTATGCACCAGATCCACAATGTCAGGATGCGTACGAGAAAGGACTATTTCCTGAATATGCAATGGAAGATGAGAAAAGAGACTGTTTATATTTGTAATACGAAGAGAATATAAATAAATATTAGAAATTAAATAACTACAATATAACTTAATTATACATAATAAAGGGTGATGAGATGAAATTATCAAAATTTGCACATAGTTTAAATAATAAAAAAATGTTGATTAACGCATTAACTTTGAAGAAAATATTATTACATGAAGAAGTGATAAATAACTTTGAAAAAATTAAAGGTCTAGATTTATCAAATAATGAACTACAATCTATATTTGGTGAGTATGCTGATATACTTATAAAAGAGGGTTTTATAGTAGAAGAAGAAGTAGAAAATAACAAAATAAATTCTATTATTGAATACTTGGAAAAACCACAAATACAATCACTATATTTAATAGTGACAACAAATTGCAATCTAAACTGCAACTACTGCTTTTATAAAGCGGATGCTAGTCAAAGTTTGTGTGGTGTTAATAAAGATATGTCAATTAGTACAGCAATAAAAGCACTATATACATTTTCAAAATTAACAATGAATAATAATGTAAACCAAGAAAGTTATTGGCAACAGATAACTTTTTATGGAGGGGAGCCATTAATAAATAAGCATCTAATATATAAAGCTGTAGAACATATAAACGAGCTAAAAAAGGAAGGCTTTTTGTGGAGTGGAAGCAATATAGTTATAAATACAAATGCAATTTTAGTAAATGATGATTTTGCTAAGTTTGCCAAAGAAGAAAATATAGAAGTTCAAATTTCGATAGATGGGTATGAGAATATTCACGATAAAAATAGATATACGAAAGATGGGAAGGGAAGTTTTAAAGATGTAATAAAAGGAATCAAAACCTTTCTGAAGTATGGAGCAAAAGTTGTTCCTATGATAACTGTAACAGACGATAATATGGAACAACTTGATGAATTTGTAGATTGGTTAAAAAGCGAAATTAACTTTGGGGATTATGGCATGAATATACTAATTAGTTCAACCGCTGAGACAAATAATAACTATCCAGAAAACGCTGCAGAGAATATGCTTAAGTGCCACGAATTCAATCTTCAAAAAAATGGTATTTGCGATTATTGCATTGGGGATTTAATGGAACTATTTAATAATGATGCTATAGCTAAAGAAAACTGCGGAATATCAAGAAAGATAACAGTTTTCCCGAATGAAAAAGCATATTTTTGTCAAGCTTTAGAAAAAGTAAAAGATAATGAGTTGGGAAGTTTAGACGACATAACAATAGATGGAATAAAACAAAGAAAATTCAAAATAACAAGATTTGAAAGGGAAGAATGCCTAAATTGTATAGCTATAAAGATTTGTGGGGGTGGATGCGTAGCAGGATCGTATAATTCTAACAATACACTAAAAGGAATAGACCCCAATTATTGTAGGGCTATAAAACATATATTTGACAAGTATATGAAGTTATAGGTAAAAATGACAACCCTCTTGTGAAGTTCATGATTATGAGTTTGATTGCTTGTTTTATATCAGGATTCTAGAAATGTCGTAAGTATAACGGTTTTTGAAAGAAATAAATATATATCTTACTATAACACCATCTTATATTAAAATATGGTGTATTTTATGTTACAATTTTGTAAAACTATTGAAAAAAACATGAAAATAAGGTAAAATATGATAATAGCGGATAAAATTGAGATAAATTCATAATAAATGACAATTATAAAAAAGGGGTGTCAGAAATGACTTTGGAAAAGCTATACAATCTTACCCATCCTCAACTTGGCATATGGAATATAGAAATGTTTCACCAGAACACACCTGTAAACAATATAGTAGGTTCTGTTAAATATGAGAAAGATATGGATATAGATTTGCTAGAAAAATCTATAAATATTTTGATTGAGAAAAATGATGCACTTAGGATACGTATTATAGAAAAAGAAGGGCAACCTCTTCAATATATAAAAGAATATGAATATGAGAAAATAAGAAAAATGGATTTCACAGGATATACTGATGAAAATATGGAAAAAGATATAGATAAGGAAGTCCAAAGGCCTTTTAACATAATGGATTCGAAACTATATGATTTTGCGATATACAAGTATAATGATGGTAAAAAAGGTGTATGTTTTAAGGCGCATCATTTGATTACTGATGCAATGTCTATAGTAAATGTATGTAGTAAATTAACTGCCATATATAGTGATTTACTAAAAAATAAC
This sequence comes from Clostridiales bacterium, assembly GCA_003452395.1. Lineage (GTDB taxonomy): Bacteria > Bacillota > Clostridia > Lachnospirales > UBA12420 > UBA12420. Next base: position 21,467 of record DMOI01000001.1, on the reverse strand, counting down.
GATTTAAGATTAATACAATCTTATTCTTACTTAGATTTTATGCAAAGAGAAGAAGATTATAAAAACTCACCTAGATTTGAGAAGGATAGACAGTATTGGCTAAAAAAATTCGAAACATTTCCCGAATTTACTGAACTAAAAACATATAATGCAGACAGAGCTGACCTAAAAGCAGGAAGAAATATATATAATGTTCCAAAACACCTTACAAAGGCGTTCCATGAGTATTGTGCAGGACATGGAGTGACACCTTACGCTTTTTTGATGTCAACCTTAGTAGCATATATTGCTAGGATTACGCAAAAAGAAGACATCACTATTGGAACACCAATATTAAATAGAAATGGAAAAAAGGAAAGAGAGTCATTAGGGATGTTTATATCTGCGTCACCGCTAAGAGTAAATGTTGATTTTGAAGCGTCTTTTGTCGAGCATACTAAGAATGTTGAAAAAGAGTTAAAAGGGTTATTGTTGCATCAGGCATATCCTTATGATTTGATACTATCTGATTTCAGAAGTACTCATGAAACATCGGATAATTTGTATGACATGGTGTTTTCGTATCAAAATGCAAAATTTGATATACCAAATGATTTGCCATATGAAACTAAATGGTGGGGAAATGGTCATGATACAAGTTCTATCACAATACACGTTAGTGACAGAGAAAGTGATGGAAGACTTATAGTGGAGATAGATTATTTGAAACAGTTATTTACTTCTGACGAAATAGATAGCATATTCAAGCATATGTTTAATTTGCTTGCGTATGCTATTTTGCATTCTGAGAAAAAAGTATACGAACTAGAGATACTTACTACAGCCGAGAAAAATGAATTACTATATAAGTTTAATGATACATATGCAGACTATCCGAGAGACAAGGTAGTACATCAATTGTTTGAAGAACAGGTGGAGAGTACACCAGATAATATAGCACTTGTTTTTGAAGAACAAAAGATGACGTATAGGGAATTAAATGAGAAATCTAACCAACTAGCGAGAGTGCTAAGAGACAAGGGAGTAGGACCAGATAAACTAGTAGGTATAATGGTTCATCGATCATTGGAGATGATAGTAGGTATATTTGCTGTGCTTAAAGCAGGTGGAGCATATGTTCCTATTGATCCTGAATACCCGGAAGAAAGAATAAAATATATGTTAAGTGATGCAGATATTAGGATGCTTCTTACTCAAAAACACTTAAAAGGTAAGATAAGTCACCAAACAGAAAAAATATGTATAGAACTAGATAATGAAACAATATATACTGGAGATGCGGGCAATTTAAATATAATAAACAGACCGAATGACTTGGTGTATGTTATATATACTTCTGGCTCAACTGGCCAGCCTAAAGGGGTAATGATAGAACATAAGAATTTAGTAAACTTTATATATGCTATTAAAAAAGAAATAGAATTCAAAGGTGGTAAGTCTATAATATCTGTTACAACAATATGCTTCGATATATTTGCATTGGAATTATATGTACCACTTTCTGTAGGTATGAAGATTTTTGTAGCGAATGAAGAGGAGCAAATAAATCAAGAAAAGTTCAGTAAACTAATAATTAATAATAAAATAGATATGATTCAAACAACGCCATCAAGAATAAAGTTATTTATGGACTACGGACATAAAAGTGACTGGTTAATGATGCTAAAAGAAGTAATGGTTGGTGGAGAGACATGTTCGAAAACAATTCTTAGAAGTATGCAAGAGGGAAGCAATGCTCAAATATATAATATGTACGGGCCTACAGAAACAACTATTTGGTCAACTTTAAAAAACATGACAAATGATAAAAATATTACTATAGGAAGAGAAATTTCAAATACTCAAATATATATACTTGATAAATATAAACGTTTACTTCCGAAGGGAATAAAGGGCGAGTTATTTATAGCAGGAGAAGGAAATGCGAGAGGTTATTTGAATAATGAAAAAATGACAGAGGGAAAGTACATATTTATAAATGGTATAAATAAAGAGGCGTATTCAACTGGGGATATTGCAAGAATTAATAGGGAAAGTTTAATAGAGTGTTTAGGTAGGGGTGACACTCAAGTAAAGATAAAAGGATTTAGAATAGAATTACAAGAAATAGAAAATAAAATTCAAGAAATGAAAGATATAGAAGAAGTTATAGTAGATGTAGTAGAAAAAAAGGGCGAAAAAGCTATTATTGCATATATAGTATCGTCAAAAAGAATAAGAGAAATAGATATATTGAGTAGTTTAAATGATATGCTTCCTTATTATATGATACCCGATGAAATAATTAAAGTAAAGGAAATACCATTAACGAATAATTCAAAAATTGATAGAAAAAAATTAAAAGAGATGGTTACCGTTAGAAATACTGGGCTACCTAGTAAAAAGAAGAAAAAACCAGAAGTAATGGTAGAGATAATATTAAAAAAAATATTAAGTAAAAAAAGATTAAATATGAGGGGAAAGATAAATGAACTAGGGTTAGATTCATTGTTAATTACAAGAATTATGGTTGATTTAAAATCGGAATGTAATATAGATTTGGGGATAAAAAGTTTTTACGAAGATGTAACAATAAAAGAATTTATTAAAAATGCCATTAAAAAAACAGGAATGCATGAAAAGAATAGGTTTAAACTGTTAAGCGGAGGTAAAAATAAAAAAAATCTTTTTATGATTCATGGCGGAAGTGGATCAATTGGTGGATATGTTCATATTTTTAATTCAGGGAACATTAGTATGAACAAAAATTACAATTATTATGCACTAGATTTTAAAGAGATGAAAAATTTTAATCCTATAAACATAACGATTGAAGAGTTAGCTAATATATATGTAAAGTTTATATTAGAGATTCAACCCGAAGGTGAATACAATTTGTTGGGCTGGTGCATTGGAGGCCAAATAATAACCGAAGTTGCAAGGATTCTTGAAGGAAAAAAGAAAAAAGTGAACAAGATAATAATGATTAACTCAATTGCACCAAAAGATTGGAAAGAGGAATTTGTTTTTAATAAATATTATGAGCTAGAATTTATTAAAACAATAGTAAAAAAAGATAATATAATAGAGGTATTATCCGAATCAGAAAATATAGTTCAGATATGGGAAAAGGTAATAAGTTTTGCACGTGAGAACAAAGAATATGTTACTAAAAACATACCGATTGATATATTAGAATCAATACCAAATTATAAAAAATTAGAAATTGATGAAATAATGTATTATATTAATGCAATGAGGACATTACATGCTGCAAGAGTGACGTATTTTCCTCAAAATAAATTAGAGGGTCAATTGTATTTTATAAATCCATTAGCAGATAAAACAATAAAAAATAAAAAAGAAAATATCTCAGTATGGAACAAATATTATACTAAAAAAATAAAAGTAGAAGATGTTATAGGTGATGAACATACAGTTTTTGATTCAGATATAAATGATACTATAATAAAAATTAATAAAATATTGGAGTGATATAATGGAAAAGAAGTATCATATTGTCTCAAGATTAATTGTTCTAAATGCTATAGTAGCAATTATAGCAGGTTTTGTATTACATAAGATATTACCTTATCTATTAAATTATACGCAAACTATTGTACCTGAGCTTTTTACTACAAAGAGGGTTTCGGGAATATCATACACAGAACAATTTATAATTGTAATTTCAATAATAATGCTATTAAACTCAGCAATAATATATGGATATTTTAAAAACATTGACAAGTGGTTAAAAACTGACGAATACAAAGATAATTTAAAAGGAAAAATCTCAATTAAGAATATTTATAATTGTTATAAAGCACCGTATGTTATGTATATGTTTCCAATGGTAGAAGCTTTTATAGTTGGTATAGTACTAGCTATTATGAGATTGTCTGCAATAGATATTTTAAAGATAATGATTGTTGTTCTTACATATACAGGAATTGCATCAATAATATATTATTTGTATTCAAAGAAGTTAATGAAAGAAATATTAATGAATTCGAAGCTTTATAAAAAAATAGATCAAAAAGGAAAAATAAATAGAATAAGTTTAAAAACCGAGTTGATTCTTCAGTTAATTCCGCTATTTGTTGTTTCTATATTATTTACTTCTTTGGTTGGATACTCAAGGCTCATATTTGAAAAGGGAGAAGTATTATATAGGTTATATAATGAAGAAATTGAAATGATTGTTTCAGGAAAAGAAATAAAGGAATATAATAGTATTAACGAAGTTAATTTTGCAATGAAAAATTTTAATTATGAACAAGATTTTGATCGATATTTTATAATAATTAATAATAAAGCAATAAAATATGAAGGCGGAGAAATAAGTGAATTTTTCATAAGTCATATAAGAGATTTTCTTAAAGAAGATAATAGAGTATTTGGAATGACTACTGAAACACAAGGAGTGGTTAGAAAAATAAAGATAAATGGTGAAACTGGATACTTGGGGATAGAATTTAAGGTTTTTTCATATAAAACAGTTGGCTATTACGTATATACATTACTAACACTTGTTATTTTTATGACAGTGATAATATATCTTATATCTAGAAACTTGGCAGAAGAAATATCACAAGTTGCATTAAGCTTGAAAGGGATAGCTTCTAAAGATAAAAAACTTGATCATAAACTTCCTATTACATCGAATGATGAAATAGGTGAACTTGAAGAAGCTTTTAACGAGTTTGAAGAAGCTGAACAAGATGAAAATGAAAGACTTGTAGAACAAGAAAGACTTAGTTCGTTAGGACAACTAGTTGGAGGTATAGCTCATAACTTGAAAAGTCCCATATTTTCTGTGTCAGGTGCTATGGAAGGATTATCTGATCTTATAGATGAATTTGAACAATCATTAGGAAATGATAAAGTTGAAGAAGAAGATTATCATGATATAGCTAAAGAAATGAGAGAGTGGGTAGAAAAAGTAAAAAGTTATGCTTCGTATATGAATGATGTTATAACCACCGTAAAAGATCAAGCAGTTTCTTCAAATGATGATCGTTTATATAGTTTCACAGTTGATGAAATTATAAAAAGGTTAGATATAATAACTAAACCGACATTAAGTAAAAATCACTGTATATTAAATAAAGATATACAGATGGATTTAAAAGAAAACCTACAAGGAGATATAACTGTACTTATACAAGTATTAAATAATCTAATATCCAATGCAGTAGAAGCATATAATGGAGAAAAAGGTGATATTGATTTAATAATTAAAAGAGATTATGAAAAAGAAAATCAAGCAAGTAAAATTTTATTTATAGTAAATGATAGCGCAGGAGGTATAAAACCTGAGGTTGAAGAGAAATTATTTAAACAAATGTATACTACAAAAGGTAAAAATGGAACAGGTCTTGGATTATACATATCACTTTCTACTATAAGGGGTAAATTTGGAGGAGATATGACTTTTGAAACGGAATATGGTAAAGGAACTACATTTATTGTAGCTATACCAGAAGATGCTAAAAATAAGATACATAGATGAAAACTAAAATAATGCGTAATGGGATGTGAAAAAATGAATAAAGGAATTATATTAATATTGATATCAGCATTATTCTTTTCATTAATGAATACATTTGCTAAGCTATGTAGTTTGCCCGAAATAGAAAAGAACTTTTTCATGACTATTATAGCATTCTTTTTTGCAGTAGCATTTTTTATAGTTACTAAAAAGAAAATAGAGATTAAAAATAAGAAAACCTTATTTTTTCTTTTACTAAGATCTTTATTTGGATTAGTAGGGAGTATTACATATTTATATGCTATAACAAACCTTAGTTTGGCAGATGCTACTTTATTAAATAAAACATCACCAATTTTCGTAATATTGTTTTCAATGATGTTTTTGAATGAAAAAATAACAGGTAAGCTTATAAGCACACTGTTAATAGCAATGACTGGAATAATTTTTGTAATAAACCCAGATATGAATTACTCACTAATACCAGCTATAATAGGGCTTTTATCAGGAATTTTTTCAGGTGCAGCATATGTTACAATTAGATATATAAAAAATGATACAAACCCAGAAACAATTGCTATGACTTTTTGTGTTGTTTCTATAATTGTTAGTATTCCACTTATGTTGATAACAAAATTTGAATTACCAATGGGGATAGATATTCTATATCTTATAGGAATGGGATTATGCGTAGTAATTGCACAATATACTCTGTCTATAGCATTTGTTATTGCTAAGGCATCTAAGATATCAATATATACATATGGAGAGGTTTTAATATCCTCAATTATAGGAGTAGCTATATGGAATGAACAAATAGGATGGGCTACAATTATAGGGGGAGGATTAATAATAATTGCAGGAGTAGTTAATTATAATAAAGTGGAAAGTTAATTATAATTAAATTGAAACTACTCTGAATAATAATAATAATAACAAATAAAGCTAATAGGAAACATATACAAATAATACATATATAAAGTTTAAGAAAAGAATTTTATGGCTAAAACAAATAGAAGCCGCTTTGGCTTCTATTTGTTTTCTTGTTTTATCATATCATCTACTTCTTTAATCTTTTCATCTAAAAATGCAATACTCTCTTCCTCGGACATAACATGATCTTTTAATAATATGTTTTCAAAAAAATTTTCAAAATTATCTAAGAAGATTTTAGAAGTTATAATCACGGATCTATAATTATTTAAATATTTATTTTCATAACTTTCTAAGAATAAGCTCTTGTTTTTCATAAAACCTAAAAGAATATAATAGTTTATAATAGTTTCATTTAAAATATAAAAATGAAAAGAACTATCTTTTGCTAAATGCATATTTCTTGTTAAACACAAAATCTCTTTTATTTCTGACAGTGTAAAATTTCTCATACCTGGAATATGGTCACTTAGTCTCCGATCAGCAATAAATTTGTTTATTCCTTCTTGGCTATATATATCTATGGTGTTTTCTTTTTTATCTAATATGTTTATATGCCTTGCTTCTAAATTTTTTATAAGCAACTCAAATGTTTTAATTGCATCTGTATTTAATAATTCTTTAAAATCGGCACTTGATTGCACCATATTTATTATAGTACTTGGTTTAATAAAATCATAACATGGATTAGACTTTAGAAGATAAATATCATTACTTTTCGAATTTTCATAAAAATATTCAGATATATCACACAAATTTTGCACAAAATCTTCATTATCAAAATTAACGGTAAGTGGCCTACATAAATTTTTTATTTGTGAATACATATTCATGTAAAAGTTATACAAATTAATATCTTTTGAAACATGATAATTCAAAATTTGGTTTTTTTGATCCAATTTAATCAAACTGATAAACTCTTCAGTATCTTTTATTGATTTAATTATAGCTATGTCGGACAAGAGAGAAAACTCTTCATCAAAAATCATATTAATATCGGGATTATAAAATGCATTATAGTGCTTAAATGTAAGCAGTTCAAGGATACACTCGAGGATATCTATGTTTTTACTTGAAGATTTATTTAGTTGAATTACATGATCTATAGATATGCTTTTGAAATTAGAATGATTTTTTTGTACAAAGTTGCTTAGCTTGTACATATATTCCTTTGAAATACAATTTGTCATATTTATATGAATTTCATCACAATTTGCATATGATTCAAAGAGTTCCTCCAAGCTATGATAACTTGTTTCAGAGAAACATTGAATAGCCCTGAAATCTGTATCTGGAATAGTTTTGGTTTTGGTATTTTTTAAAAACTCCAAAATTCTCTTTTGAGTATTAATAGTTTCTTTTCCGTATTCACTTACTCTTAATGAGGTCTCCATCTCTTCAACTTCCAGTGGTGTTAATTCTAAAACATTGGAAATGTCATCTTTCATATCTAAAATTGTACTATACTTTGCCTCTTCTTGAAGCACACGGTATATCATAGTACGACTCTTAAGCCCAAGTCTATTCTGTAACTCAAGAATGGTAATCCCACGCTTCTCCATCATATAATTTAAAAACTCCCCAAATGTATATAACTTCTTCATAAAAAAACTTCCCCCTAACAAAATAATGAAAAACTCCCCCGCTTTTTACATGAGATATATATTATATCACAATCAAAACAATAAGACAAGATAATTATGTAAAATCATATACAAAAATATTTTAAGTAGAATGTTTTAAAAAAAGTTTGAAACAGTATTGACAACAGATAAAATTTGTGGTATTATCTGGATAATAAATAACAATTGTTATTTTAAAAGTATTATATAATATAGTAATTGAGTCTATAATTATAAGAAGGTGATCGTTTGAGAGAACTAAGGTTTATCGTTACAAATACTTGTAATTATAACTGCTTTTTCTGTCACGGAGAAGGCATAAAAGGGGATGAAAAAAATCAGAAACTTAATTCCAAAGATTATTCATATATATTTAAAGTATGTAAAAAAAAATATGGGTGGAGTACTGTAACTATAACTGGAGGCGAACCATTAATAAGAAACGATATTAAAGAAATTTGCAGTAGTATATTTATAGAAGATGGAAAGACAACACTTGTAACAAATGGTTCTTTGATTTATAAGTATATGGATATTTCAAAATATTTAGATAAAATTAATATATCATTACATTGTACAGAGCCTAACATATATAATTTAATAACTGGAAAAAGCAAACTGGAAGAAGTAATAAATAATATTAAAACATTAAGAAATAAACAAAAAAAATTAAATATTAGGTTAAATACAACAATAATTAGTGGAGTTAACGATAGTACTAAAAATATAACTGACTTGATAAAATTTGCAGAGGAAATTAATGCATCAATAAAGTTTATGGAATTATATAGTGATAACATGGGAGATACTTCAATCTTAGATAAGTTGGAAAGTATTTTAAGAAAAAGTAAATATGAGTTAATACACAAGGATCATAGAAAAGCAAATTTTTCGAATAATGATATAGATATAACGTTAAGTAAATTAACTTGCACAAAAGCAAAAGAAACTTCGAATCCTAAAGAATACGGTAATAAGTTTAATGATATTTTTGTGGCGCCTGATGGAACAATAAGTTTATGTATGAATTCTAAAGTTGAGATATCTATATTAGACGAAGTAAAGAGTAGGGATGATATAAAACTTATAAAAAGGATAGATGAAGCTTTGTATAGATTGGGAGAAAATTGTATATATGCATGTAATGCAATTGAGACTGAAGATGTAGTAGCATAAAATAATATAAAATTAAGATTACAAGGAGGCAGATATGTTAGAAATTGAAATAACGTATTTAGCAAAAAGTATACCAGAAGGATTAGGCAAGTGCGAGCACAAGGAAGTATTTGACATTTACCTTCCGAAAGGAGAGAAACATCCAAGTACTAGAATTAGAAAAAACGGCAATAAGTATGAAATAACAAAGAAAAAGCGTATAGATGAAAATGATGCGTCTATAAGAGAGGAAGGCACACTAAAATTAACTAAAGATGAGTTTGATACTTTAAAGATGATTGATGGAAAAAAAGTTATTAAAGAAAGATATAATTATATGTACAATGGTAAAATAGCTGAAATAGATATATTTAATGGGGAGTTGGAAGGACTTGTTCTTGTGGATATTGAATTTGAAACTCCAGAAGAAAAGAATGCTTTTATAATACCAGATTTTTGTTTGGCTGATGTTTCACAAGAAGAATTCACTGCAGGTGGTATGCTCGCTGGAAAGTCATATAGTGATATAGAGGAAGACTTGGGTAGATATAATTATAAGAAGATAAAAATGAATCTAAAGTAAATAATATAGCTGGAAATGTAGAAAAACAAGCAGGTTTTCAAAAGAACATTAAGGAGATGGTGACTTGTGAAACAATCTAAATTTAATCATGTATTTAAAAATGAAAAAGATGAACAACTGGCTTATAACGGAGTAACAAACTCACTTGCCAATGTAAACATTGCATACTTTGAAATTGTTGATGAAATAGAAAAAGAAACATTTGATTATGAAATGTTAACAGATGAACGAAAGAAAGTGTATGATACGATGAAAAAGAATGGGTACATAATAGACGATAATGTAGATGAAATGAGAAATTTTAAACATATAAGAAATCTAGTTAAGTATTCAGATAAGACTATGAGCCTAACGATAGCACCAACGCTTGACTGTAACCTTAGATGTACATATTGTTACGAAAACAGAAGAAAAGGAATTATGACAGAGGAAATAGAAGAAGAGATATTTAAGTTTGTAGAAAAAAGAAAACAAGTATTAAAATCCCTAAATATAACATGGTATGGCGGAGAACCACTACTTGCAAAAGACATTATATGGAGATTATCAGAAAAAATTATAAAAATGTGTGAAGAAAACAGTATAAACTATAGTTCAAATATGATAAGTAATGGAGTGCTGATAGATGAAGAGACTGCAAATAATTTAGAGAAGTATAAAATTAAAAGCATTCAAATAACAATAGATGGAGACAAGGAAACTCATAATAAAAGACGAATATATATAAGAGAAGATAAAGATGGATACAGTAAAATAATAACTGTTTTAAAAATTCTGCTTAAAACGAGTGTTCTGATAAATATAAGGGTAAACATAGATAAGGATAATAAAGATAGCATAGATGGATTGCTAGATGATTTGAAACAGATAGAAGGATACGAAAGACTAATGATAAATTTTGCAAAAGTAACTTCAGATACAGATGCATGTAAATCAGTAGAAGGTAGCTGTGTGACAACAGAAGAATTTGTAGATCTTGAGATTGAGTTAGTAAATAAAGTAAAGGAAAAAGGACTCACATATCACTGGAAAAACCTATATCCATATAAAAGAATATTCGCTTGTGGAACAGAAAATATAAACAGTCTACTTATAGATGAGGTGGGAGATGTATACAAATGCTTGAAAGATATAGGAATAGTAAAGAACAAGATAAGTAATTTAAGAAACATTAATAAAGATAGTAATAATATGCTATGTAACAATTATTTTAAATGGATTGAATATGATGCTTTAGATAATGTAAAGTGTAAGGAATGTAAACTTTTATTTAGTTGTTTAGGTGGTTGCCCATACGGTAGGGTAATGAAAAAAAAGGAGCCTGAATGTACTAAAATAAAATATAATTTTGAGAAAATTGTCAAATATATAAATGTAAAATAGAAGTTAATATAATTACATATATATTAGCCTAAAATTAGATTTATAAAATAGGGGGTGAAATTAAATGGAAATGATAGTGGAAAAAACGGATGATGTACAGGAATTCTTTTCGCTTTGTAATCCTTATGACTATGTAAGTAACACATGTACAGATTATGATTCATCTTTGGACAATAAACGCTCTAATGATAAACAGCTTGAAATGTAGAAAATACCGAATAGACTAGCTAAGTATNNATACTTAGCTAGTCTATTCGGTAAAAGGAGATGTAATATGGGATATATAGTAGGTGAAAAATATAATGGGTTTATACTAAAAGAAGAAAGGGAAACACCAGATATTGATTCTATTTGCAGATTATTCGAGCATGAAAAAACAGGAGCAAGGCTTTTGTATGTGTCGAATAATGATACGAATAAAGTCTTTTCAATAAGCTTTAAAACTATACCTAATAATGATACAGGTGTAGCACATATATTAGAACATAGCATTATGCAGAGCTCTAAAAACTTCCTTGTGAAAAACCTTATAAAAGAATTGCGAAATAAGTCACAAAATACATATACAAATGCAACTACATCATCAGATAATACTAGATATGAGTTAGCAAGTATAAATGATAAAGATTTTATTAATCTTATGGATGTATATTTTGATTGCGTATTTTATCCAGCAATATATGATAAAAAAGAAATTTTTATGCAAGAAGGATGGAGATATGAATTAAATGATAAAAAAGAATTGATATATAATGGTATAGTTTTTAATGAAATGAAGGGTAGTAGTAGTTCTATGCAAAATTTATTATTAACCCAAAATAGTAAAGATACATTTGGAAAGACCTGTTATGGTTTTAATCATGGGGGAGATCCAGAGTGCATACTAGAACTTACTCATGAGGAACTCTTAGAATATCACAAAAAGTTCTACATTCCATCAAATTGTTACATATATATCTACGGCGATGGATATATAGAGGAACATCTTAAACTAATAAATGAAAAATATTTAAAGAATTTTGAAAGAAAAGAAATTGATACTCGAATAGAAAAGGTAATATTAAAAAATAGCAAAGTGTGTGAATATAAATATCCAGCATCACAAAATAAAGACATGAACAAAGTATGTTTTATCGTTAGGTATTTAAAAAATAGACTTGACAATGAAAAAAGAATAGCCATGAATATAGTAAATAGAATTCTGATGACTAATAGACCTTCATCGCTTAGACAAGTTCTAGAATCAAGTGGTATGGCTGAAAGCTTTACTTTATCTTTAAGCTCATCAGAACAATTAAACATAATTTTTCAAGTATATGAATCAGATAGTAAAAAAGCAAATGAGTTTATTCCACTTGTAACTAATACATTAAAGGATATAGTAGAAAAAGGAATAGGTTATGAGTTTATTGAATCAGCAATAAATGAAGAAGAATTTTATATTAAAGAAGCTGACTGTGGATCATATCCGAAAGGGTTATTTTATAATGAATATATAAGAAAAAATTGGTTATGTGGTGAAAACTTAATAGATGCATTAGAATATACTAAGCACTTTAATACTTTTAGAGAAAAATATATGGATGGTTATTTTGAAAAACTTATAAAAGAAATCTTCATAGAAGATACGTATACAGTTACAACCATACTTAATCCAGAAAAAGGACTAAGTGAAAATACAGCTAAAATGAAAAAGGAAAAACTAAAAAAGATACAGGACTCTATGACAAAAGAAGAAATTCTTAAAATTAAAGAGGAAAACGAAAGACTTAAAATTATGCAAAATACAAAAGATAGCCAGGAAGATCTTGATAAAATACCAAAATTGAAGATAGAGGAGATAAAAAAAGAAAAATATTATGTAGAATTTAAGGAAAAACATATAGAAAATGTTCCAATTCTCCATTATGAACAGAATACAAAAGGTTTAATGTATATAATGATAAAATTTGATTTGAAAATAGTACCATATGAAAAACTGCAATATATGAAAATATTGCAGAGTCTTTTGAGTTCACTAGATACTATAAATTATACAAGTGATGAACTTGCAAAAAAGAGAGATATTAATATAGGAAGTTTAGAATTTGAAAATAGGGTAATCTTCGATATAAAAGATAGAACAAAATGTGAGCCACAATTAGTAGTACACGTAAAAGGTTTTTCGAATAAGACAAAAGAAATGATAGAAGTTGTAAATGAGATAATGAGCAATACTTTGTTTGATGATATTACGAAAATATATGTAATTTTAAAAAAGGTAAAAATAAATTATGAAACATGGATGGAAAGAAATCAAGATTATATATCCAGAAATGTTATTAATAGTAACTTGAGTGAGGCAAGTAGTTATAATGAATATATAGATGGTCTTGGTTATTATAGATTTTTAAAAGATTTGATAGAAAACTTTGAGATTAGAAAAGAAGAGCTAAAAAAAACATTAGAAGAATTACAAAAAATAATAATAAATAAAAGATATATGTCGATTATGGTTGCATGTAATGATATTGATTATAAAATATTTTTAGAGAACACAGAAAATATTCTTATTGACATGCCATATATGGATATAGAAAAAAATAAATATAATTTCGAAATAAAGAAAGAAAATATAGCAATAAAAACCGATGCAAATGTGATGTGTGTAGGTAAAGGCGCTAATACTAAATTATTAGGTTATAAGTACAGGGGGCACAGACTAGTTTTAAATAATATATTGCGAAATTATTTATATCAAAAGGTAAGACTAGAAGGTGGGGCGTATGGTTGCTATTTGGTTGAAAAAATACACGGTCAATATGTATGTGTATCATATAGAGATCCAAATTTAAAAGAAACACTAAAAGTTTATGATAAGATGTCTAATTATATAGAAAATCTGGAGCTTACAAAAGATGAGCTTGATAGTTACATAATAAGCACTATAGGTGATGAAGATAAACCATATTCAACTGTATACCAAGAGGCTTTGAATGAAGAGTACAACCAGGCTTGTGGTATAACGAAAGAAATGAGGGAAACTATACGACGAGAAATACTAGAAACAACGTTAGAAGACCTAAGGGCATACAGTAAAATGATAGCTGATGTAATGAAGAATGGAATAATATGCGTTTGTGGGAATGCAAGTAAGATAGAGGAGAATGAGGAGTTGTTTGATAGGATAATAGAAATTTAATAAATTACAATTGTTAATTAAGTAGTGTGGTAGATATAAACGAAATTTTAATATAACATGTGTAGGAGGTAAAAATGTTAAAGATAGAAAATATATGTAAAACCTATATAAATAAAGGCGATAGCTGCGTGGCGAATGATAATATTTCTTTGGAAGTTGAAAAGAAAGATGTTGTTGGAATTTTAGGAAGTAATGGTGCCGGAAAAACTACATTAATGAAGATTGTTTCAAATTTAGTTAAACAGACTAGTGGAAAGGTATATTGGGATGGTCTGAGTTTAGATGAACACAAATATATAGTGAAAGATAAGATATCTATATTATTAGAAGGTACTAGAAACTTGTATGACTTTTTAACAGTAGAAGATAACATTAATTACTTTGCATTATTGAATAATGTAGAAGGTAAAAGCTGTAAGAATAGGAAAGACTATTTGCTGAAATATTTCGATTTATATGAAAAAAAACATACTATTGTGAACAACTTGTCTAGGGGTATGAAACAAAAGCTTGCCTTAATAGTAGCTTTGTTGAAAAAACCAGAATTGTTAATACTAGATGAGCCAACGTTGGGATTAGATATTAATTCTAGATTTGATATAACCGAACTTATTAAAAAAATTACACATGAAATGAAGATAACTACTCTTGTTTGTTCACATGATTTAGAATTTATAAAGGAAATATCTAATAAAATTGCTGTATTTGACAAGGGAAAACTAATAAAATATGATTATATAAATAATTTTATTATGAAAAGTTCTTATTTGGAGTATGAAATTTTATTTAAAGGTGATAATGGACTTGAAAAAATAATAACCAACGATTTGCAAAAGAAATTAACGGAAATAAGTATAGATAAAATAATAAAAATAGAGCAAACAGGAAATAGCATAGAAAAATATCTAGAGGGGTTGCGTAAAAATGGTTAGGGTAATTAAAGCAGAAATACTAATGCTTATGGGAGAGTTAAAACAATATAAATTCAACTATATTTTTTATAACATAAGTATGATAATAATATATATAGGCGTGCTGATATCATTTAATAGCGAAAAAGGGAGTGGTACGGTTGTTTTGTTATATGGACTTATAACTTGGCAGTTGTGTACATCTGCGTTAACCTATATTAGCAGTGTTGTTGAAGAAGAGGCTATGATCGGAACATTAGAACAAATGTTTATGACTAGAACAAATATTATATACATATATGGTGCAAAGATAATTGTAAATGTTACATTTAATTTTATTAAGGCTCTAATAAGCTTTTTGATTGTAATACTTTTGTTTGGATTATGGAATGATTTTATACATATAGGATTAGAAAATATATTAATAATGTTAATTATAATATTTACGGTATTTTGTTTTTATATATTGGGACTTATGTTTGGTGGTTTTGCACTGTTCTATAAAAGGATTCAAGCGTTTTTGGGAATTATTACGTATGTGTTATTGTTTTTTACTAATATAACATCTCCAGTTAATGAACTACCAGTTTATTTAAAGGGTATGAGTTATATGATTCCAATGACTTGGGCAACAAAGAATATAGAGAATATTGTAGCGAATAATATTTTGTGGAATGATGTAATTATACTAATTCTAATATCTGTATTATATAGCATAATAGGTGTTTTGGTATTTAAATATTATATAGAAAAAGCAAAGGTAAAAGGGAATTTGGGACATTATTAATGTAAAGACAGGAGGTGACTGCATGGGGAAATTTAATGAAAAATTAATGAGAAAGTTGAATATTTTATTGGAAACTGAAAGTGCAGAAGAGTTTATTGAAAAAGTTGTGCTAAAAATTGCTGAAATGGATCAAAAATATAATGTAAATAATGAACAATTTACTACTAAACTAATGAAGTATGTAATGGAAAGAAAAATTGTTCTTGGTACTCCGATATTGTATAATATTTTAAGTGAAAAGAATGGTGCAAGTGCATGTACTGTGATACCTGTAGAAATTAAAAGAGATTTCGAAAAGATGAGGGATGGTATATATAATTATGCAATGTTAGGAATAGGAATGGGATTTGATCTTGATGAGATTGACGAGCCCATATATACGCTGAAGGTACTGAATGAAGTTTTAAAATCGTTTGATAATGATGCGAGGAGACCTACTGCAGGTATGGCTACAATAAGTGCTGAAAACATAAATATATTAGAGTTTATAAAAATGAAAGAAAATGCGAATTATGCAAGTTGGAGATTTAATCTATCAGTGAAAATGTCAGATGAATTTATAGAAAAAATTAAACATAGCGTTGACGTGGAAGTTATTGTAGATGGAAAAAATCAAACAATGAAAGCAAATGAATTATTGAGAAAAATGTCTGATAGTATGCATTTTTGTGGTGAACCGGGGATTATATTTATTGATTCTTTTGAAAGAGACAATCCAACTCCAATTTTTAAGTATGAAGGATTTGCTCCTTGTGCGGAAATAGGGATGTCAAAAGGAGAGGTGTGTCACTTTAGTTATATAAACCTTGCCGAATTTGTGAATGAGGGTGTGGTTGATATGAAAGAAATTATTGATTGCTGTAGAACCGGAACTAGAATGTTAGATAATATAGTAGATCATTCAATTGAAAAAAAAGTAGAAAATACAACGAATATAATTGAGGCTAAAAGGAGAGTAGGATTGGGGATTTGTGGGACAGCAGATATGTTTTATAAATTGAGAATGCCATATGGAAATGAGGAATCAAAAATATTACTAGAAAATATTTTGGCAAGCATTAATTATTACTCGAAGGTTGAATCTGTTAGTATGGCACGTGAACGTGGTAAGTTTCAACTATTCGAAGAAAGTAGATATAAAGATTATGAATGGTTTATGAGATTTGCAGATGAAGACAAT
Organism: Clostridiales bacterium; assembly: GCA_003452395.1. Taxonomy (GTDB): domain Bacteria; phylum Bacillota; class Clostridia; order Lachnospirales; family UBA12420; genus UBA12420. The sequence continues at coordinate 4,262 of DMOI01000001.1, read as the reverse complement.
CAAATTGTTTTGAAAGAAAATTGGAATGAATTGTGGAATTTGGTAAAAGAGTTTGGAATAAGAAATTCTGCAACCGTTGCTTTACCACCAACAGGTAAAAGCGCTAGTATTGCTATGACTTCATATAGTATAGAGCCAAGATTTTCGTTGTTAGAGCCAGATGGTAGTATAAATTCACAATTCTTGTTTGAAATAAGTAAATTGAATTTAAGCGAAATACAAAAATTAAGTTTAATACAAGAAGTGCTTAAAACTGGAAGATGTGGGGACATAGAAACACTACCCGAAGAAATAAAAGATATTTTTGTAACTGCCTTGGAAGTTTCACCATCAAAGCAAATAGGTATTGTATCGAGTGCCACCAAATACGTGGATGAATCTGTGTCTAAAACCTTGAATATCCCCAATTACATAGGTAAGGAAGAAGTAAATAGCATTTTATTAGATATAATTGGGAGTAACATAAAAGGGATCACATTGTTCAGAGATGGTTGCTTGGAGGGAAGAGAAACTAGTATGGACTTGGAGGTGTAGTATGAATAATTGGTTTGTTTTAACAGGAGGTCCAAAAGTAGGAAAAACTACTATTATTAATTATTTAAGATACTTAGGGTTCAATGTATATCCGGAAATTGCTAGGCTCTATATGGATAGTGAAATAAGCAAAGGTAGGGAATTGAAAGAAGTTCTGAATAGCGGAGATGAAATGGAAAATGAGATATTAAAGCTTAAAATTGAAATGGAAAAAAGAGTTGATAAAAGTCAGATTTGTATTTTTGATAGAAGTGTTATCGATAGCATTGCGTATTCTGAATACTATGGAAGGACACTGGATACAAGACTTTTAGAACATATAGATCTTAGCAAAAGATATGGTAAAATATTTTTACTTGAGCCATTAAAGATTTATACTCCTGATTATTTGGGATATGAAGATGAAATTGAATCTCGGAAAATACACGCAAAGCTTAGAAAAACGTACCTCAAGTATGGGTATGAAATTGTTGATGTACCAATTGCAAATATTGAAGAGAGAGCTGAAGTAGTTGTAAATCAAATTGAACAGATAGATAGTAAGGAGAATCTTGAGGTAGATTATAATATAATGGAAGCATAACATTTGGATAGAGAAGGAGAAAAAATATGAAAGCAATTAATGAAAGTGGAAGAGCAATGATAAAAAAATTACATAGTATTTATAGTAATGAGGTGCCTCGTTTTATAATAGATTTAGCAAATACTACTGAACTAAAGAGACTTGAACATGTTGGGCAAAATTGTGGGCAGGATTATTTAAATGCTGAAATATTTAACCCAATATTTAATTATTCCAGACTAGATCATAGTATAGGCGTAGCATTAATTATATGGAACTTTACGAAAGATATTAGGCAAAGCATATCGGGCTTGTTTCATGACATATCGACACCTACATTTGCACATGTTATTGATTTTTTAAAGAAAGATTATGTGAATCAAGAAATTACAGAAGTTGATACAATTCAAGTAATAAGACAATCGGAAGAAATACTTAAAATACTGAATGAGTACGATATATTACCAGAAGATGTGGAAGATTATAAAAAATATTCTATAGCAGACAATAAAGCCCCAAAACTATCTGCTGATAGATTGGAATATACATTTTATTTAAGTTTAACAAGAGGGAAAATTAAAATTGAGGAAGTTGAAAAAATATATAAAAGAATAGTAATATGCAACAATGAAGAAGATGAACCCGAAATGGTTATTAGTGAGCCATGTTTGGCGGAAAGATTAATGAAAATTTCAATAGAAAACGGAAGGTTTATGAGCGGAAAAGAGTCAAAAATATCTGGTCAAATGTTAGCTGATATATTAGAGCTGTGCTGTAATAAGAATATACTAAAAGAGGAAGATTTATACATATACAAAGAAGAAGAAATAGTTGAAAAGATACGGACAAGTAGTGAAAAGGAAATTTTATCTATGTGGGAGTTATATACAAAGTTTGATGAGGTATTGGAAAGTGATGATTATGTAGAAGGAAAGTATTGCATACATCTTGATGTTAAAAGAAGATACATTAATCCTCTTGTTTTTGTACAAGAAAAGTTAATTAGGACGATTGACATATCAAATCGAATGAAAAAAATACTTGATGATTACTTACATGATAAGAGTGTGAAATATATCTATGTAAAATAGACATTCAAGGCAAGAAGTAAAAAATAGCGGATATTATCAAATTTAAGGAGGCGATAAAGTTGATTTTGAAAGGTATTATGAACAAATTCAAAGGAATTTTAGAGTTTAATGAGGACGACTCTAAAAACAAGATAAATGGAATGGGTAAGTATACAGAAAATTGTGAACAAGAGTTTATTGATCTTAATGGAATGGTAACTGTTGACGAGTCACTGGAATGTAAAAAGGCAAAGTTGGATGGAATTATTAAGATTAATAATGATCTGATTGCCGAAGAACAAATTGAACAAAAAGGGCAACTAAAAGTAGGTAATAGTATTAAGGCGGCAGTAATTGAGTTGAAGGGGCAAGCTACTATCAATAATAGCATTGTGGGGAAAAATATCAAAACAGATGGAACTATTAATGTTAAAAAAGTATTGTTTGATGAAAAATGCAATATGAAAGGTTTGATAACTACAGAACAGATAAAGGGAGAAAAAAACAGTACCTTACAAATACAAGGCAGGATGAGCGCAGATAAGGTAGAGGCTGGAAATGTATTTATAAATGTTAGGGGAAAAGGATCAAAAGCAAAAATAGGAACAATCATTGCTGGAAAACTGGAAATAACAAATGAAAGCAAGACGACAGAATTAATAATTAAGAAAATAGGAGCAGACAAAGTCTTTGTTGAGTATGCAGAAGTCCAAAGTATAAAAGGTAGAGATATTGAAATAGGTGCAGGGTGCATTGTGGATATGGTGCAATATAGTGATAGCATAAAAATATCACCCGAATCTGCAGTAAAAGAGTGCAAGCAAGTATTATAAATTGTTGAACAAAAACAAAACAGGCAAAAGCTTCATAAAATTGAGAGATTTTGTCTGTTTTGCAGCATTACTTTATACTAGAGAGCCATTGCTTTATAGCAGTTTGCTTTTTCAAGAATCCCATAGTAGTATATAAATCATAAGCTTTGTTAACAAAAGATTTCACATCATCGGAATAGGTATTATTGTTAATAATGTAGAGGGCTCTGGCATATAAAAAATTCCAGAATGCTAAAAACTTATTTTCGTTAAAAGATATGACGTGGTGTTCTATATCGTTTAACTTATTTAATATAGAGACAGGATCGTTAAGATCAGTATGTTCTAATATATCTACTTCGATTAAGCGTAGCGATGAACTGATATAGCTACGTGTTAAGCCGTACTCTATAGCATTATTATATGCCATTGTGTAGTACTTTCTTGCATTTATAAAATCGTTCATATGTTTATAACATTTTGCTGTCCACATAAGGCAACTGTTAATCTCCCCATTTTTTTCAACATTTTGAAGCTGGTCGAATAGAGATTCATTCGTTTTATAAAAGTCCAAAGCCTTGGTATAATCATTATTCATGTAAAAGTATATTGCCTGTGCATGATTATAGCGAAAAACTAATTTTATCTCGATATTAGCTAAAAAATGTTTTTCATTTGTTTTTAAGAGCATAAATAGTTCTGTTGCCTTGGTTAACTCTCGTTTTCGACTAAGGACATTTAGTGCACAAATCAAAGCTTTAAATTTACTAACTTTATCATTTAAATGCTCAGCGGCAAGTACAGTTAATTTATGTATGGAGTTGGGACTGTCATTATATATTGCTCGAACGAGGATGTAATACCTTATTGAATTAGCAAACTTCACAACAGTTGCATAATCGCAGAAAGAGTAGCACCGTCTCATAATATTAAAGATAGAATTGATTTCATCGTCTAAAAATCTTAATTTATCGGGATTATCAAAACAAATTTGAATATCATCGCAGGTGGTCAGATACCACTCTGTTATTGACTGATTAATCTCTTGCAGTAGATGGGGTCAGGCATGAATTTTAGAAATTTAAAGAGAACGGGCTTGACAATTGCATAAGCACATGATATTGTAATGTCAAGGGGTGAGGAATAGTGGCAAGAAAACAAAGGATACATTACGAAGGTGCAATGTACCACATAATGGTTAGAGGTAATAATGGAGAATATATTTTAAAGGATATGCAAGACAAAATGCATTACTTAGATATAATTGTAGATTTACAAATTATA
>DMOI01000002.1 GCA_003452395.1 Clostridiales bacterium | reverse complement strand
TTTTGGAGTTACTACTTCTGGTTCTGGAGTTGCTACTTGTTGTTCTGGAGTTGCAACTTTCATTTTATCATGTTTCATTAATTTTTGCATAAAATCTACTGTGTTTAGATTTTCCACTATTGGCGCAGGTGCCTTTGCTAGTTCTTTAGGTTTTTCATTAGATTTAAAATATCCCTGGGCATCTGTAACAAAGATTGCTCCTAACAAACCTATTGCCATTACTTTCTTCCAACGACTCTGTTTACTTTTTTCATCCAATTCTTTTATCTCTTCTGTAAATCCTAAAGATGTTTTAGTTTTACTAAATCTTTCTGCCAGTTGCCCTCTAATTTCTTGGACTTTTGTTCCAAAACTCTTTTTATTTCCTTCACCTAATTCTTTTACCTCTATGGCCAATCTATTTATCTCATCTTCACTTTTATCTCCCGCTAACAAATCTGCAACTTCAAAGCCCGTTATTTTGGATATTTGCGCTAATTTTTCAATATTTGTGTTTACTCTTCCAGTAATAGGGCTAATCATCTTATTAATTTCTTTTTCTGACAATCCATTTTCTTTTAATTTATTTACTATTACTCTATAAGAAACATCTGCTTTCGACAACTCATTTACTTCTACTATTTTTTGTGCTTCTCTTGCATTTATTTTCTTTTCCATTTCATCAGACGTCAACCCAAGTCTAACTCCTATTTCTTTTGTTTTCTCTTTTCTTTGACTCAATCTTTCCTGTAATGCTTCTTTTGTTTCTACTTCTGTTTTTACACCTTCTACCTCTTCTAAAGTTTCCTTACCTATACCTATTTTCTTTGCAACCTTTCCTATAAATCCCTTGATTTTTGCTCCAATGCCTTTTTCATTTGACTTTTCTGCTTTTTTTTCTTCATTCATCTCGTTTTCTACCCTCTTCTCTAACTGTGTTAATTTACTATAATACTCTATTATATCCATCATATCCTCAAACGTTACTTTACGACTATCTGCTTCTTTTTGTATTGTATTCTTAGCTGTATCATAAATCTTTTGTTCGGAAATGCTGATGTTTCCAGATTTCTCTTTTGACAATTTATATAGGTTCCAAGCACTAACATATCCCATATTTAAGTTTAATTTTTCCATTTCTATACTTATTTTACTTAATCTTTGATCAGGTGTTTGTGGTACTATTTCTATTTGCTTTCCTAGCGGTTTCAAATCTTCCTTTGTATTTCCACCTTTATCTATATTTGCATCATAATCATTTTCAAATTGCCTCATTCTCATATTAGGATTTCTTTCTAATATTTCATCCCTCATGCTAAATACTCTTTCTATAATAACCCCGTATCGTTCTTCTCTTCTAAACGAATCCTTATATAATTCTTTTTGTTCTTCTGATAAGCTCTTTTTCATACTTTGAATATCTTCCATGACAATTTTGTGCTCATCTTTCTTTTTAAGAACATCATCATATAATTCTTGAGCTGTTTTATCCACCTTATATATTTCTTTGTACCTCTGTGCCAAAACATTCAAAATATCTTTATTCTCTTCCAATACTCTAGCTTTAATCACATCTTTTATATCCATATTTACCCTCTCCCCTACAGTAATTTTTATCCCCTCTTTTTAACATATTCACATTATACATTATTTTCCATAATATGTCAACCTTTTTTTATGTTTCTTGGATATTTTTGTCATTTCTTATTTGAAAATGTATTTCTTATTTGAAAATGTAAAAAATGTCAAGCATAGCTTGACATTTTTTATCTATTATATTCGCTTTTTCGACTTTTTGTGCTTCCTCAATCCTTATTTCACTCTCTCTACCTTATCAAACAACTCCTTATTCTTATTTATATTCGTTTCATTTCCTAATACACATATATATCCCTGCTCCATGATTTCCTTTAGTATTTTTCCAAACCCTTTAACATCATCCTCTGTCATTTCTAGTATTTCAGCTCTAATTCTTTGCTCTATCTCTTTTGTTATTCCTGTAACCATTTTAGCTTCAAAACTAGATGCCTTTTGATATTGTGTAGAAAATGGTCTGTCTAGTTCTCCTATTGTACTTACAATATATTTTTCCATATCATTTCTATCAATTTTTAGCTCTTCCAGATATTTGTATGCATTATCGTATATATCTAATGTTTCTTTTAGATTGGGGTCTTCCCATGAAAATATTATAAAGTTTCCAAAACAGCTGTTCGATATTGCACTTCCGTATGCTCCACCTTTTACTCTGACTTCTACCCATAAATAATCAAATTCAAGTATCTTTTTAATAATTATATATTGTCCTGAATATTTATAACCTAGCTTTTTATAATTATAACCTTTTGCAACATATTGTACATTTGATTGCGTTGTTAGCCCTATTCTTTTACTATCTTCCTCAAAAACGTATACCTTCTTTTCTATTTCTTTCACTTCTATATTTTTAGTCACTATACTTATATTGTCTAAAAACACCTTATAATCGCCTTTCTCGCACACAACGAGCATCGACATATATTTTTTATTAAACACAATATCTTTCATTTTTTCTAGGTTTTGTTTTATTTCCTCTATCCTCGAATCAAAGTTTTTATCCAAATCGATTAAAAACTCATAAAATCCAAGTCCTGATATATATTCATTGTACTTTGCTGACTCCATAAAACTTGATGCTAGCTTATCTAGTGCCACACCTGCTCCACTATTTGTTATCGAGCTTTTTATTTTAGAAATCAGCATTCTTATTATCTCATGTATTTTACTTGATTCATTAAATACTGTGTTTTGTATTATTTCATTCACTATCTCAAGCATTTCTTTAGTCTTCGTCACTAGGCCCTTCGTCGCAATCACAAGCTGAGGCTCGTACTGATCAGAATCATCAAAATTTATAACATTCCGCGTCATTACTCTCAGATGTCCTATATTTTTATCTATTGTTTTAGCAAGTTCTTCATATTTGAAATTTTTAGTGCTAAGCTCACCTAACATGACTTTAAATAGAGTCAAATACCTTAGTAATTCTTTATCCACAGTTTTTAAATCAAACTTTAGAGTTATATACATAATCTTGTTTGTTGCTTGGCCGTAGTACAAAGTCTTCACTCCATCTACGTCCTTTTCCTCTAAGTCTATCCAATTACTCTCTTTTTTTATGTCACTAATCGCCAGTCTCGGTATCTTATCTAAATCCTCTTTACTCTCTTCTAGTCCCTGAAGCTCTATCAGTTTATTTGTATCTTCTACTAACTCATTTATTTTATCTTTATTCATTAATTTTTTTAATTTTGCTAGCATTTTATTTTCTTCTTTTAACTTTTTATCAGCCAAACCTTTTTTTGGATTAAGAATTACATATACCGCGTGTTTGTTATTTAAGATATATGTTTCTATAATATTCTCAAAATATCCATCTACACATTTGTTTTTCATTATGTCTAGTTGTTTTCCATATTCAATTGCATCTATAGGATTACCATCATAGAGCCAGGTCTTTAATACCTCTCCATTGTATACGCACCCTTTAGGCTCGCTTCCTGCATTGGCTTCCCTTAGTATAAATTCTTTTTTATTAATCGCGCCTTCTATTAGTTCGGGATTTATTTTTTCAGTTATCAACTTTTCCAAACTTTCAAAAACTATGTTCTTAAACTTATCTTTATTTTTATTATTCGCTTCAAATGCAATTATATTTATGCTTGGTTGCAAAGTAGGATCTCCACCCGCATCAAGCGCAAAGTCTTTTGCAATACCTGACTCAAGCAATACCTTTTTAAGAGGGGATGAATTGTTTCCCATTAGTATATCTCCTAGTATCTCTAAAGCAAGTGCTAACTCCCTATCTAAAGCGTTCCCCGCTACAAAACTCAAGGCAAAATACGACTTGTCCTTCTCATCTTCATCTTTGCTTATTGGATACTCACTCTCATATTCCCTCATAGCTTCAAAGCCTTGTTGTAGTTTTATGTTTGAATCTATTTCTTTTCTTTCAAACTCACTTAAATACTCCTTATCTACAAAGCTCAGGTAAGTGTCAATATCTCCATCACCATACATATATATATAGCTATTTGATGGATGATAGTATTTCTTATGAAATTCTAAGAAATCTTCATATTTTAGATCTATTATTTTTTCTGGATCCCCACCTGATTCACTACTATAACAAGTATCTGGATACAAATATTTAAAACTTTTATTTGCTAGAGTCTGCATGGGATCAGAAAGTATACCCGTCATCTCATTGTATACAACACCTTTATATTTCAAATTATCCTCTTTATCTTTTAACTCATAATGCCATCCTTCCTGCATAAATATTTCTTTTTTCTTATATATATTAGGATAAAAAACTGCATCCAAATAAACATCCATTAAATTCTGCAAATCTTTATTATTCATGCTCGCAACGGGGTACATAGTCTTATCTGGATATGTAGCTGCGTTCAAATAAGTATGTTGCGAACTTTTTAAAAGTTCAACAAACGGTTCCTTAGTCGGAAATTTTCTTGATCCACACAAAACCGAATGCTCTAGTATATGGGGTACTCCTGTGTCATCAGTCGGAGGGGTTCTAAAGGTTATAGAAAAAACCTTGTTTTCATCATCATTTGATATATATAGAAGTCTTGCTCCAGTCTTCTCGTGCTCAAAAAGTCTACAGACAGAGCTTATATCTTTTACTTCCCGTTCTTCTTTCAGTATAAATCCATGATATTTGCTTCCTACTTCATATGCCATAAATAATCTCCTTTCAACAAAACACATAACTCACGTTATGTGTTTTCGGGTTCCTCCCCTGAGAAGGGGAGGTTAGGTGAGGTCACATTGGTTTTTATTAACTCTACACCCCCTCTAACTCCCCCTTCGCAGGGGGAGAACCTCAACTCCTGCATCATTTTTAAATCTTTTATTATAGCTACCCAGCAAGCTTCGCTTGCCTACCCAACTATCTTCGAAATTTCGTACATATTTTCATCTATACCCTTTATCATCTGATTTGCTTCATGTATATCATCATCTATATATTTTCCATTTCTATAATTTATTATTCTATTTTCTTTGCCTTCTAGTAGTACTTCTACTGCCTTTACTCCCATCATAGTGGCATGTACTCTATCAAGTGCCGTAGGACTTCCACCTCTTTGTAGATATCCTAGTGTTGTTGATCTAGTTTCTATACCTGTCCTTTCCTCTATCAGTTTTGCAAGCCTATCACTTCCACCAAATCCCTCTGCAACTACTATTAGGCTATGTGTATGATCTGCTCGCTTGTCCTCCAATACAGCATGTACTATATCATCGTCCGTGATTGTATCCTTATGCTCAGGGAGTAATATAAGGTCAGCTCCACCAGCTATTCCAGCCCATAATGCTATATGTCCTGCATGTCTTCCCATTACCTCAACAAGGCTACATCTCTCATGTGAGTTAGATGTGTCTCTTATTCTATTTATCGCATCCATAACTATGTTTACAGATGTATCAAACCCTATAGTATACTCTGTACTACCTATATCTAAATCAATCGTTCCTGGCAACCCAATAACATTAATACCAAGTTTTGCAAGGTCTTCTGCCCCTTTATAGGACCCATTTCCTCCTATAACTATAAGCGCGTCTATCTCATGTTTTTTAATTATTTCTGCACCTTTTTTTCTATACTCGTCCTCAAAAAACTCCTTTGACCTAGCCGTAAATAATATAGTGCCACCCCTGTGTATTATCTCTGCAACATCACTTCGATGTGTGAATTCGAAAATTTCTTCCTCTAAAAGCCCTGCATAACCTCTTTTTATACCTTTAACTTTAAGCCCGTTATGTAAAGCATATCTTACGACAGCTCTAATACACGCATTCATCCCTGGTGCATCTCCACCACTTGTTAATACCCCAATTGTTTTAACTTTACTCATTTGTTTTCCTCCTCATATTTGCTTTTTTCTTATTATTCAATTTATTAACTCATTTTATATTAAATCTTTTAAAAAATCAATAATAATATTTCTTTCATTTAATATTTTCCTCATTTTTAATTCTATTAAATACAATATATGAATACACAAATAGTCCCAAAGTAATCCCTACTACACCAATCATCATTATCGCGAATCCTATTTCATGGTTTAGAATAATAGTTACTAGCATTATTAACCCAAGTAACATAAAGCCATATCCGCCTACATCATGTGTTTTAGCCCATACCACTTCATTCGACAACGTCCATGGTGTCCTTATACCTGCAAAATAGTTAAATTTTAGTTTCCTCATATATTTTCCTAACACAACAAAAAGTATTCCAAACATCACTCTCATACATAGCACAACATCAATATTACTGTAAAAGTTTACCGCTATAGTCAGCCAGTGCAAGACTATCATAAACATTACAACAGCAATTACAATATAAAAGTACGCCTTTCTGTGTAATTTATAATTTTCTCTTTTAGGATCAATAAAAGGTACCATATAAAATAACAAATACATACCTAAAGGCAGTAATGCAGTTATAAAACTCATCCATTTTTTCCCACGCCCGTCAATCTCTCCGCTTATGCCCCAATGAATTGGAATTTGATTGGGCAAATACGGATAAATTAGGACGGTACCTATAATAGATAAGAATATAATACCTAATATCCATTTGTTAAATTTCATGGTTAGGACCTCCTTATTAGATTGTTAATTGACATGCTTCGCTATTTGTCATTGTTATGAATACTCATCTAAACAACCTTCACATTCTCTTCCCCAAGCAGTCCTTCAAGCTTTTCTATCATTTCATCCTCGAGTGACACTTTAGCCTTTGCGGTACGCGTTTTGTCATCATTTTTGGTATGTATTTTCACCTCTACGTCACCCTGATACATATCTAGTATGCCCTTTATTTTGTCAAATACTTCTCTATCATTCATATCCTGTACGCTTATCACTATTTTCCTTCTTATCCTCTCATCTTGTACCAAATCTTCCACGGGTTTTATTTTATTGCATATAATTTTTACTCCCTCATCCTCTTTTATCGTTAGTCTACCCTGCACTATTATTACATCTTCTACCTGAATATCTCTCATATATTCATCGTATAAATTTGGGAAAACTATAAGCTCTACAATGCCATATAAATCTTCTATTTCTACAAATGCCATCTGCTTATAGTTTTTTGTAGTCTTAATGGTTTTTTTAGATACTATGCCCACTATAGTGACCATTTCACCATCTTGCTTTATATATTGTTCGGTCTGTTCATCTTTTTGATTCAATTCATATGTACTTGTAGTTGTGTATTTATTAATTATTTCCATATATGCCTCAAGAGGATGTCCGCTTACATATATACCTAACACTTCTTTTTCCATATTTAAAAATATTTTTTTATTAAACTCCGACATGTTTGGCAGCTCTTCTTTTATCTCGTTTTCATTTACTCCAGTAAGTGCAAACATATTTATTTGTCCGGTAATATTATTCCTTTGTTTTTGATGAACCGACTCAAGTATCTTTTCATATACACTCAGATATTGACTTCTCATTCCCTCTAGTGAATCAAAAGCACCAGCCTTTATCAGATTTTCCACACATCTTTTATTGATATTATACTTTACCATTCGCTCTAAGAAATCTGTCATACTCTTAAAATTTCCATTATCCTTTCTTTCTTTAACAACATCGTCAATAACTGCTGTTCCAACGCCTTTTATAGCCGATAATGCATATCTTATATTTCCATTTGATACCGAAAATTTACTATAACCCTCATTAATATCTGGTGGCAATATATTTATTCCTATTTTCTTAGAATCATATATATATCCCCCCACCTTATCAAGCGAATCCATAATAGAAGTCATCGTAGCAGCCATAAACTCAGCTGGGTAGTATACTTTAAGATAGGCTGTTTGATAGGCTATAACCGCATAGCAAGCCGCATGAGACTTGTTAAATGCATACTTTGCAAAATCTATCATTTCGTTAAATATTTCCTCTGCTAAATGTTCAGGTATCCCGCGGGCCACGCACCCTTCTATTCCGCTTTCGTTGTCCCCAAATAAAAACACTTGCTTTTCTTTAAGCATGACATCCATCTTTTTCTTACCCATTGCCCGACGAACTAAGTCACTTCTACCCAAAGAATAGCCTGCAAGCTGTCTAACTATATGCATAACCTGCTCTTGATATACAATACACCCGTAAGTTGATTTTAGTATAGGCTCTAACTCATCAATCTGATATTCAATCTCTTTTGGAGTCTTTTTACCCCTTATATACTTTGGTATAAAATCCATAGGTCCTGGTCTATACAAAGAAACCCCCGCTATTATATCTTCAATACAGTCAGGTTTTAAATCCTTCATAAAACTGGTCATACCTTTGCTTTCAAGTTGGAAAACTCCTTGTGTATTACCATCTGCTATTATTTTAAACACTTTTGAATCATCAAGTGGTAGTGTATCTAAATCTATAACCTTACCATAATTGTATTTTACTTGGCTAATCGCATTTTGTATAACTGTAAGGGTCCTAAGCCCCAAAAAGTCCATCTTAAGAAGTCCTAGTTCCTCTACTGTACCCATAGCAAACTGAGTCATAGGCATATCTTCATTTATAGCCAGCGGTATATATTCATCTATAGGTTTGTCCGATATAACAACTCCTGCTGCATGTGTAGATGCATGACGAGGAAGTCCCTCTAGTTTGCGTGACATATCTATTAAATACTTTATTTTCTCATCATTATCATAAAAATCCTTCAGCTGCGAATTAACTTCAAGAGCCTTATCTATTGTTATTTTTATCTCAAATGGAATCATCTTTGCAATCATATCCACTTCGCCATAAGCCATATTTAAAGCCCTGCCAACATCCCTTATAACGGATCTTGCAGACATTGTACCAAATGTTATAATCTGTGCTACTCTATCTTTTCCATACTTTTTCAGCACATACTCGATAACCTCACCACGTCGCTCATAGCAAAAATCTATATCAAAATCAGGCATACTTATTCTCTCAGGATTTAAAAACCTTTCAAATATAAGACCATATTTTATAGGATCCACATTTGTTATTTTAAGCACATATGCGACTATACTTCCTGCTCCCGAACCACGTCCAGGACCTACAGCTATATCATTTTCTTTAGAATACCTTATAAAATCCCAGACAATCAAGAAATAGTCTACAAATTCCATTTGATTTATTACACCAAGCTCATACTCCATCCTAGCTTTTAATTCATCCGTAGTATCTTTATATCGTTCGCGGAGGCCCTTATCACATAGCATTTTCAAGTACTCGTATGGAGCATATCCCTCTGGTACATCAAATTTTGGCATTTTTATCTCATTGAACTTAAACCCAACATTACAACGTTCTGCTATCTTATAAGTGTTCTCCATAGCTTCATAAACATCTTTAAACTTCTCGTATATCTCCTCTTTAGATTTTAAATACCAATCATTTGTCTCCATCCTCATTCTATTTTCGTCATCCACAGTTTTTGCAGTTTGTATGCATAAAAGTATATCATGCGATTTGTAATCCTCTGCATAAGTATAATGTACATCATTTGTTATAACAAGAGGAATGCCTGTCTCTTTACTCATCTTAATAAGCTGTTCATTTATCGGTTGTTGTTCTGGCAAGGTATTATGCTGAAGCTCGAGGAAAAAGTTGCCTTCCCCAAATATATCTTGATATTCAAGTGCTACACCTTTAGCATCTTCATAACCGTGACTCCTCAGCCTTCTTGCTACCACCCCACCCATGCAAGCACTTGTAGCTATAATCCCCTTACAATACTCTCTAAGCAAATCCTTATCTACTCTCGGCTTATAATAAAATCCTTCTACATAACTCTTAGATACTATTTTAACAAGGTTTTTATATCCCTCATCATTTTCTGCAAGCAAAACGAGATGATACCTTTCATCATCAATTTTAGGCTCGCGATCAAACCTAGTACGAGGAGCCACATAAACCTCACATCCTATTATAGGCTTGATGCCCTGCTTCTTAGCTTCTTTATAAAACTCTATAACCCCATACATACTTCCGTGGTCAGTTATAGCAAGACTATCCATATCAAGCTCTTTAGCACGCTTGATGATATCTTTTATACGCGACGCTCCGTCGAGCAGACTATACTCAGTATGTACATGTAAGTGAGTGAACTTTAGATTTTCCATAGGTATATTCCTTTCTTTAGCTCCCTTTCTGAGAGGGCTTCGCGTTAGCGGCAGGGGAGTTATTTTTCTCCATTATATCATAAAAAAATGCAAATTTAAAGTATTTACATTTTTATTTTTGTATTGTATAATGTAACTTGCCTCTATAAAGAAAGGAGGTGATACTGTTGTATTCAGCAACTATAGATTTTTTATTATTATTTGTTATTCTCGAAATAATAAAAGTAATAAAAAAGTAAAAAGAAAAAGGACGGTGCCTCTAAGCTAACCGTCCTTTTTTCGATACCATTGTATTCTGCAATAAATATATTATAGCACACGTTGAGAAGTGTGTCAATATATATTCTATTCGTTTTTTTTCTTACTATACTATCCACAGGTTTTTACTTCCTAACCAGAAATGCATCTGGCAAAAATCTCCCAGTCGCTACGCTGCACGGATTATTTACAATCTCATCTTTATAAACCATTATCGTTGATGATCCCCCATCAAGATTTGTTGCGTTATATGCTCCATATTCTATCATTATATCTTGTACTTGACTTATAGTTGCACCAACACTTCCTGTCTGTCTACCATCTATGGCAAGTAGTAGTACTGTTCCGTCTTTTCTTTGACCTATCGCCGTTCGTGGATTTATACCCCATCCACCATTCCCTATTATCTTAGATGG
This sequence comes from Clostridiales bacterium, assembly GCA_003452395.1. Lineage (GTDB taxonomy): Bacteria > Bacillota > Clostridia > Lachnospirales > UBA12420 > UBA12420. The sequence goes on along the minus strand of DMOI01000002.1, from coordinate 38,473 downwards.
ATTTCCGTTAACTATGAGAAACGGTGCAAAAGATACTGCATCTCTAATTTTTAATTTCTTTATTTTAGGTAGCTCATATACCCCAAGTATAAATTTATCGTCCTTTGTAAAACCGATCACATTATATTCTAGGTCGTCAACCCCTTTTAATATCACACCTTCTGATATTAGGAGACCATCAGCTTCCCTTGAATCTCCATGCTTACTACTTTGGTTTACAAATCCGCCAGCATTGATACCTGCCACAGCATCGTATTTTTTTACTATATCCTTGAGAAACATGCCCTTAGCCTGATCTGCCTTAGCACTACCTATAAACACTCTTGACGGGTCTGGTATCACTAGCATTATTCCTTTATACCCTTTTCCTCTTATATCTATTTTCTCAATACTAGAATCTGCTTCCTTTTTTATCCTAATATCAGATGTCTTAGCATTCATACCCACCTGTATAACTTTGTTACTCTCCATTATTTCAGCTATCTCTTCGTCTGAAACGAGCATTTTTGCAAGGTATTGATGTTCCATAGTTGACATCGCCGTAGTAACCCACATCTCCTTAAATCCAGTATAAGAGCTATGAAATAAAACAGCAATAGCTATGACACTATATAACGTTAGAAAAAACATTAATAATAGAGAAAATATTAAGATTTTTTTCAATTCGGGAATTTTATATTTCAATACATACACCTGCTTTCTATAATACAAAGTTGGATATATAAACTATTTATATTTAAAGTTTCCTCTTATATTATAGTATATTTTGAGTAACTTGTAAATTAGTATATTTACCCAATAAAAGTATTTCGCTTGTAATAAGTTTTTCTTCATATAAACTATACGTAATCTTTGTTCGCTTTTACAACAAAAAAGATGGCAACAGCCATCCTTTTTGAATAATTATCTCTTTGAGAATTGAGGTGCACGTCTTGCAGCCTTTAATCCGTATTTTTTTCTTTCTTTCATTCTTGAATCTCTTGTTAATAAACCTGCTTGTTTAAGTACTTTTCTTAAGTCCGCATCTACTTCAAGTAACGCTCTAGCTATACCAAGTCTTATTGCTCCTGCTTGACCTGTGTAACCGCCACCATGAACATTTACATTAATATCAAATTTCTCTAATGTGTTTGTTAATGTTAATGCTTGCTTTGTAATAACTTTTAATGTTTCCATTCCGAAATATTCTTCTATATCATCTTTATTAATAGTTATTTTGCCTTTTCCAGGTACTAGATAAACTCTAGCTACTGAACTTTTTCTTCTTCCTGTTCCATAAAATTGTTTTTTACTATCCAAGATATATTCCTCCTTTTATTAATTAGATTTTCATTTCTATTGGCTGTTGTGCTTGGTGATTATGCTCTGCATCTCTATATACTTTAAGCTTTGTAATCATTTTTCTACCTAGTCTGTTTTTTGGTAACATACCTTTAACTGCTAATTCCATAGCAAACTCCGGTTTCTTTTCCATTAACTCTCTGTATACTACTGATTTTAGTCCACCCATATATCCTGAATGATGTCTGTAATATTTTTGATCAAGCTTCTTTCCTGTAAGTAAAGCCTTTTCCGCATTGATAACTATTACAAAATCCCCTGTATCTAAATGAGGTGTAAATATAACTTTGTTTTTACCTCTAAGTACGCTTGCAACTTTAGCTGCAACCCTTCCTAGTGGTAATCCTGTCGCATCAATTATAAACCATTTCTTTTCAATCTCGTCTACCTTTGGTAAATATGTTTTCACTTTATATAACCTCCTTCTTTTTTAATTCACAATGCATAACGCTTCACAATCTAAAAAGTTTGTTCCTTAACCTTTTATTTGTGGAAAGGTCTTGAGTCACTACGAATCATCTTGAAATTTTTTATTTTTAAACATTACTCAATTAGGGTATAACAACTGGTTCCCAGGCCTGTCATTATATCTAATCTATTTATATAAACCGGGCTATGGTTTTTCATATGAAAATATGCCTTTATATAATATAACATTTTTTGTCATTTGTCAAGGGCAAAATTGGAAAAAATTAAGAAACAGACGCATCTGCTTCTCAATTTTGCTCTTTTATAAAGTTATTGTTTCTAACATTCTATTGTTTTATTATACTTTCATCTCTCTCAAATGGTTTATCAAATTCGTAATGTCCTTTATATATTTCATTTTTCTTGCCTTCTATCAAAAACTGCACCTTATTTATTCCTTCTATCTCGGTAAGCGAATTCACTATAGAAAAGATTGTTAGCCTTTCCATGTCTGAACCGCCCACATGATTTGTCTTGAATTCTTGATTAAAATCTACATAACATATATTATCTTTCACTTCTATATCCTTTAGCTCAGTCCCTTTTGGTATAGGAGAAAGGTTACTACTCGTACCTGGTCCGCTTATCAACTCTTCTATAACAATCTTCTCTATATTTTCATCGCTTAATATTATTGTTTTTCTGCTTTCTGCTATCAAATTATTTGCATCAGCATCCGCAAAGTATAATTTTATCTCTACTTCTTTTTTCTCTTGTGCTTGTTTTGTTGTATCTGTAATAACATCATTCTCTGTAATTACTCCAATTTCCTCGCCATTTTCATTTTTCATTGGCTCTTCTCCAACAAAAAATTTCACTCCTTTAACAAAATTAAATTGATTAAAGGTTTTTGCTATTCCAGAGGTCATAAACATCTTTTCCTTATTTGATAAATCATTAAAATCTTTGGATAGCGATATCTCCACAATCTTATCTTTTTGATTATATAAAACCTTCTCTATCTCAACATTTTCTGGAATCAACTTTATTATATCTTTATCTGTTGGATTCTTTTTTAATTCTTCTGCCATTTTATTTATTAAATCTACTGTATCTTTATATTTTATATTTCTGCTTTCATTTACCAATTTTGTTTCTGTTTTATCCACACAATATACAAATACTTGCTTCTTTTCCACAAGTGTTTCCCTGAGTAAATATCCTGCTACTACTAATATAATAATTAATAACACTAGTTTCCATATTTTTTTAACACTTTTTTTCTTTTTCATTATTTACACCTCCGTAATTTTCTTATTTTCCTTGTTTTAATGGTACCCTTACTAAAAACATTGTTCCTTCATTTTCCTTACTCGTTAATTTTATGCTTCCGTTATGTAGTAGCACGGTTCTTTGAGTTATGGCTAATCCTAGTCCTGTTCCACCTGTATCTCTGTCCCTTGTTTTATCTATCCTATAAAATCTCTCGAATACTTTATTTTGCTCTTCTTCTGGTATTCCTATTCCGTTATCTTCAATACTAATGTATGCATTTTGATGGTCACCATCTAGCTTTACCTTTACATATCCTCCATCATTATTATATTTAATTCCATTTTCTATAAGATTTGTGAGTGCCAAAGTAATTTTTACAACATCCACTTCTCCATTAACTTCTTTTTCCTGATCATATATTAATTCAATTTCTCTTTTATCAGAAAGTGGTTTTAGTCTTTTTATTATATCAGATAATAATTCATTCATATTTGTCATTTCCGCATTTATTGGAACTACTTTTCTATCTAGTTTAACAAGTACTAAGAGACTATTTATTATCTCAGTCAACCTGTCTATCTCTGAATTAGTATCTGTTAAAAATTCTTTATATGTCTCTTCGCTTACATTGTCTTGGAATAATACAGACTCTATTAATACTTTCATTGAACTGAGGGGTGTTTTTAGTTCATGTGATACATTTGCGACAAATTCTTGTCGACTGGCATCGACTTTTTGTAGTTTCGCACTCATTTGATTAAATGCCATGCTTAATTCGGATAGCTCATCGTGTCCTCTAACCTTTATTTTTTGATTAAATCTTCCCTCTGTCATTTTTTCTATAACTTTTAGCATCTCTTTTATTGGACTCATTATTATTCCTGAAAGAAATATTATAAATATTATCGTTATTATACTCGTCGCAAGTAGCATTATATAAAATTTTTCTCGTACTTCCCTAAGTATTACTCCTGTCTTTTCACTTGTGTCTAATATATAAACTACACCTATTATTTTTTGCTTTTCGTTTTTTATCGGAACTAATACTTGTATTTTATAATCTTTTGTGAATCCCGATATTTCACCACCTTTTAATGCTTCAAGTATTTCTGGGGTAGCATACAACCTAGTAGTTCCCTTTTCTAGTGTCGAATCAGCTATTTCCATACCATTTGCATCAATTATTATTACTTTTGCCTTCACTTCGTTTCCCGCTTGAATAATATCCTTTTTAAATTCTTCGCTCTGAGCACTCTTTGTAAAATCATATTTTGCAATATGTGTTGCTGTTATGTTTGCTTTTCTAATCAGCTCATCTTTTCGTTGATTTACAAGAGAATCCTCCAACCCTTTATATACAATTATTGAAAATAGCAAAAGTGAAAGTATGCTTATCCCCAAATATATATATAAAAGCTTTGCCCTCAGACTATGTATCCACTTCATTTTTTGATTTAATCTCTCAATCTTTAGAATAGTAACCAACTCCCCACTTGGTAAATATATATTCTGGTTCGCTCGGAACTTTTTCTATTTTTTCTCTAAGCCTTCTAACATGAACATCTACTGTTCTAAAATCTCCAGGATAATCATATCCCCATATAGTATTTAGAAGCCCTTCCCTACTATATATTTTATTAGGATTATTTAATAATAGCTCTAATATATCGTACTCTTTAGCTGTCAAATTCACTTCTTTACCATCTATGAAAACTCTCCTGCTACCTAAGTCTATTTCCATTTCTTTTATCTTTATTTTATTTTTGTCTTCTTCTGATTCTTTGTAGGTTAAACGTCTAAGTATTGCTTTTATCCTTGCTTTGAGCTCTAATATATTAAAAGGCTTTGTCATATAGTCATCAGCCCCATACTCTAATCCCATTATTTTATCCATGTCTTCACCTTTTGCAGTAAGCATCAAAATAGGAACCTTAGAAAATTCTCTAACAGTTTGGCAAACTTCTAATCCATCCTTTTTAGGCAACATAACATCAAGAACTATAAGGTCATACTCCGTTTTATTATCTTTAACCATGTTTATAGCTTCTTCCCCGTCGAAAGCTGCATCAACCTGCATCCCTTCTTGTTCTAAACTAAACTTTATTCCTTTTACAATCAATTTTTCATCATCTACTACTAAAATCTTATGTGCCAAGATAATTCCCCCTCATCAATTCCTAATTATTTTATAGTCATTTATGCTTTACTCTCTGTTCTTTATTACTTACTCTACACTTATACTATCTTTTATTTTCTCGTATATTTTTTCGCCGATTCCTTTTACATTCATTATTTCTTCTTTCACTTTAAATTTTCCGTTTTTTTCTCTATACTCAATTATTTTATCGGCAGTCTTTGGTCCTATCTTATATAATATATCAAGTTCTTCTTTTGATGCAGTATTTACGTTTATTATATTACTTTGACTAAGTGTTGTCAAATTTTCTTGTTTTACCGCATCTTTCTTAATTATTTTTTCACTATCACTTTGCGCTACAGGTAATTGGATAATCTCTATTTTAGAAGTATCTATATTTTCAAGCCCCCATACCCCTGTTAACGTGATAATTATAAAAGCATATATGACTCTTTTGTATTTCACCTACTCACCAACCCAACTCATCTTATTGTTTTAATCAATAATCACTAATTAATTTTTTTATTTTATATTGTACTCTATTATATAATTTACATTTCTTCTATAATTCCTCTTATTAAAGTTTTAAACTTATCTTTTACTCTATTACTTACCTCTATAACTTCTCTGTGATTTAAGGGTGCATCTAATATTCCTGATGCCATATTAGTAATACAAGATATGCCCAGTGTATCTATACCCGAATGCCTTGCTACTATGACCTCCGGTACTGTTGACATTCCTACAGCATCTGCACCTAATACTCTTAGCATATTTATCTCTGCCTTTGTCTCATAGTTTGGTCCCGACATATATGCATAGACTCCTTCTTTTATATTGATTTTTAGTTTATATGCTACATCGTTTGCTACATCAATAAGTTCTTTGTTATACTGATTTGTCATATCTGGGAATCGTGTACCAAGTTCATCAAAGTTTTTACCTATTAACGGATTTATTCCTACTATATTTATATGATCATTTATTATCATCAATTCACCTGGACTTAATTCTTTATTTATTGCGCCTGCAGCATTAGTAACTATAAGTTTTGAAATTCCTAATGCTTTTAATACTCTAGTTGGAAATGTTATTTCCTCCATAGAATATCCTTCGTAAAAATGTACTCTACCTTTCATCATCACTACATTTTTACTCATGAACTTTCCTATTATAAGTACTCCATCATGCCCCACAACTGTAGATGTTTTAAAGTGCGGTATGTCACAATATTTTATCGTTATAGCCTCATTAACTTCTTCAGCTAAATCACCTAGTCCCGACCCTAGTACAATCCCTATTTCAGGCTTTATTTTTATTTTACCCTCTATATATTTCTTCGCTTCTTCGATTTTAGTTATTAAATCTTTTTCTGTTGTATTCATATTTACCCCCCTTTTTGATTTCAACATTCTTTATACTCTTTTTTTATTTTTCATATAGTAATATGAAAGTAAAGTCTTATTATCAACTATTTCTCCATTTTCCACAAGCTCATCAAATTGTTTATCAGTTATCCACTCAACCATCTCGACATCTACATCATCAACTATTTTATTATGTTGCTTTTTTACTTTTACCTCGTATATTTCTAATTTACAATCAGAACCTCCCGAAATCATATAATAAGACAATATTGGATTTTCCGAAATATACATTATATCATTTTTATCTATCTCACATTCCTCAAAAAGTTCCTCAATTAATATTTCCTTGTTTGTAAGTTTTTTATCTATTATCCCTGCAGGTATCTCTTTAATACTTTTTCCTGGGCCTATTCTATATTGTGTAACAAGACAAATTTTTCCATCTTCGTCTGTAACCAAACCTCCTACCCCACTTCGTATATCCACCTTTTCGTATGTCTTCTTTACGCCCTTTATTTTTACCTCTGTTTTCCAAACCTTATAAAATCCATCATACACAAGTTTATCCAAAATGATCAACCCCCTGTTTTTTATCTTTAATCGTGTATTAGTTCTTACCTTTCCAACCTATGATACCTCTGTGAGTCATATAAAACATTAGATGTTATCTCTGTATCTATTTTTGCCATTTTTCTATATTTATTTACTATCTTCCATACAGATTGTCTAGTTAACCTAACCTCCCCATATCCAGTAAATAGATATTCGCTGTAATTTTCTTTCATTATCTCTTTTCGTGATAGCATCACATAAGCTTTAATAAGTGGAACTATTTCTTTATTTATTGATATTCGTTTGTTATTTATTGTTACTATCCCTAAATTTAGATCTACATCCATTAACTTTATTTCAACCAAGCTTGTGGGTTTGAGTCCATAATAATACATAAAAAGTATTATTATTTTGTCCCTCAGTCCGATGTTTTTTTCTATGTTTATAGAGTTTAGTAATCTTTCAAATTCGTTCTTAGAAATGATACCTCTCTCTATTTTTTCAACTTTAGGTTTATACTTTTCAAAATCTATTTTATTAATAAATATTCCTTTTTTATATAAAAACTCGAAAAACGTTCTAATAACCGCAACATACCTAACTATACTATTTCTTGATTTCCCTGTTTTCTCGAGATTTATAAAATACATCATTACATCTACATCCGAAAGCTTCTCTATATCATGGATTCCCTTGCCACTTATATATAAAACAAAATTATCTATATCCCTTTTATATGCTTCTATTGTATTTATTTTTTTGTCTTTTAAACCTTCTTCAATAAAAACCTTTATATATCTTTCCATTTGTCCACCTTCTTTCTCATTGTATTGTACAAAATATTCTATGCAAAGTCAATAACGAGTTACATAAAATAAAATATGTAGTTTTTTCCATAAAAATCACTTGACTTATCCCATGTTTTCTTATATAATATAAAGGCACGCAAATCGTGTATAGTAATTTTTTATTTGATAATTGATAATTAAAAAAATTATAATATTTATTTCTTCACTGTGCATTGTGAATTGATTTAAGGAGGTGCTGTTATGAAAAGAACGTTTCAACCAAAAAAAAGACAAAGAAGTAAAGTTCATGGATTTAGAGCTAGAATGAGTACTGCTAGCGGCAGAAGAGTACTTACAGCTAGAAGAGCTAAAGGAAGACATAAATTATCAGCATAAGGACCGCATAATGTGGTCTTTTTTTATAAAATTAGAAAAGAAGGGTTTAGTATGAACTGTACAGAATCTTTAAAAAAACAACAACACTTTAATAAAGTATATAAATCTGGAAAATCTATTGCAAATAATTTATTAGTGATGTATACTTTATCTGATAAATCAAATAAGAATCATTTAGGGATATCTGTCAGCAAAAAAGTAGGTAATAGTGTTGTGAGGCATAGAACTACAAGGCTTATACGTGAGTCCTATCGAATAAATGAGTCATTTATAAAGTCAGGTTATACTATACTTTTTATTGCACGTAATGATATAATCAATAAAACTTATAAAGACGTAGAGGGCGCTATGTTAAATCTGTTTAAAAAGACAAACTTAATAAAGTGAAACAAGTATTTTTGTTTTTAATATCACTTTACCAAAAATACATCTCGCCCATAACACCTAGATCCTGCAGATTTATACCTAGCTGCTCACAATACTCATATCAAGCAATAAAAAAATACGGTGCTTTTAAAGGTTTGATTTTGGGCATAATACGTATTTCAAAATGTCATCCATTCCACAAGGGTGGGTATGACCCACTAAAATAACAGATTACAGATTACAGATTTCAAAGAATAGATTACAGGTAAATATATTATATTGTCATTAAGCTTTTACTGTTATCTGTTATCTGAAAAACCGGAGGTTTAAATTATGCCATATGTTTTACTTAATTCACAACCAGGAATTTTAGAAACTTTTTTTTCTAAAATTTTAAACGTTATTTTTGATTTTATTTATAGTATTTCACCTGTGTATTCATTGGGAATTGCTATAATATTATTCACTATATTAATAAAGGTTTTATTGTTACCTATTGCTTTAAAACAATATACCTCAACAAAAAAGATGAAAATAATTCAACCTGAAATGAAGATAATACAAGATAAATATAAAGACAAAAAAGATCAAGAGTCTCAGCAAAAAATGGTTGCCGAAATGAACGCGTTATATGGAAAGCATGGTACCACTCCACTCAGTGGATGCTTACCTGCACTTATTCAAATACCCATAATTTTCGCCTTATTTAATGTTCTTCGGGATGCTTATATATATATATCAGAATTATCTAACAAATACGATTTAATTGTTGCAAAGGTTATGACTTTACCTAATTATAAAGAATTATTTGAGCCGTTACTTAAAACAAAGCAATTACTTATAAAAGACATCAACAGTGTTGATAATTTAAAAACCTTAGCTTCTAATATTAATAACACTGAGTGGACAGCCCTCATTAATAAAATGCCAGACAGTGTTGCTTCTGCTCTACCTAGTTTAATAACAGCAAAAAACAATATAGAAGGTTTTTTTACAATAAATTTAACAAATGTTCCTAGTTACACTGATATAAGTATTCTTATACCTATAATTACTGCCTTAACTACATATTTATCTATTAAGGTAACAAGTGCGTCGACCAAATCCGCCAAAGATCCTAAAGCTCCTGTTGGTGATGATACTGCTTCCCAAATTGAGCGTTCGATGGCTACTATGATATACTTTATACCTGGACTTATATTTATTACAGCATTTAGCTTTCCATCAGGACTCGGTATATATTGGCTGCTAGGAAATATATTTTCTATTTTCCAACAATTATTCTTTGATAAATATATAAAAGTTTCGACAAAAGATAGTGTTAAAAATGCAGCCGATACATCATTTGTTGCATCTGATATATCTATACCTATTACTACAAAAGGTGGTGTTGTGAATGAAGTACGTAATAAAAGAAGCAAGAAACGTAAATGAGGCCGTTAGCTTAGCCCTAAAAGAACTAAAAACTACTATTGATAAGGTAGATGTTAAAATTTTAAACGAAGGCTCTACTGGATTCTTAGGTTTATTCGGTAAAAAAGATGCAACAGTCAAGGTTTATCCAAAATTCGATGCAATTAGCAGTATAGAAACATTGGTATCTTCTTATTTAAAAAGTATGACTGTTAATTCAAAGGTAGAGGTTATAAAGCAATCAGATTCACATGTGCTCGTAGATATAAAAGATGATGGTCTTGGTTATCTCATAGGAAAGCATGGCAACACTTTAAATGCACTAGAACATTTAGTTAATCTTGCAATAAATAGACAAAGTCCTTACCATCTATATATTACCTTGAATGTAGGAAACTATTTACAAACAAGACGCGAAACTTTACAGAGATTAGCTCAGAATATAGCAGTAAAAGTAAAGCAAACAAAAACAACATATATTTTTGAACCAATGAAATCTCAAGAAAGAAAAATTATTCACGCTGCACTGCAAAATACTAAAAATATCAAAACTTCAAGCATTGGGGAAGAACCAGATAGGAAAGTTGCAGTGGAATACGTGGAAAGTTGAAAGTTGAGAGTTGAAAGTTAAGTACTTTAAAAACGGAGAATGATTTATGGAAAATAATACAGTTGCTGCGATATCTACTCCTGTGGGGAGTGGTGGCATATCTATTGTTAGAATTAGCGGTAGTAATGCAATGCATATAATCGGGAAAATATTTAAAGCCAAGAATAGTAAAGATATGTCAAAAGCCAAATCGCATACAATTCACTTTGGCTTTATTTTTGATGAAGATAAAATTATTGATGAAGTACTTGTATCTATAATGAGAAAACCTAATACCTATACCAAAGAGGACATTGTTGAAATAAACTGCCATGGTGGAATTGTTCCCACCCAAAAAATACTGGAGATTGTCCTTAAATATGGTGCGGACCTTGCGGAACCTGGTGAATTTACTAAACGTGCCTTTTTAAATGGAAGACTCGACTTGTCTCAAGCAGAATCTGTAATTGATCTGATAACTGCAAAAACAGACCTCTCAAGACAATCTGCTGTAAATCAACTAGAAGGTTCACTATCTCATAAAATATCCATACTAAAAGGTAAAATTGCAGATTTGCTTTCTCACATAGAGGTAAATATAGATTATCCTGAATATGATATAGAACAGTTATCTATTGCGAGTATTGAATCTACTGTAATCCAAATAAACTCCGAAATAAAGTCTTTGCTCACAACTTCTGATACAGGTAAAATACTCAGAGAAGGTATTTCCACAGCGATAGTGGGAAAACCAAATGTCGGCAAGTCTTCACTCCTCAATGCCTTAATCGGAGACCAGCGTGCTATTGTAACAGATATACCTGGCACTACTCGTGATTTAATTGAAGAATATGTTAATTTAAACGGGGTTCCTCTACGACTTGTTGATACAGCAGGTATCCGTGAAACAGAAGATATTGTTGAAAAAATAGGAGTGGACCTGTCAAAAAGAGCCATTGCTTCAGCTGAGCTTGTTTTGTTTATCATGGATAACTCATCACCTCTTTCAAAAGAGGATACTAGTATTTTAGAAAGTATTAAATCTAAAAAATATATAGTAATATTAAACAAATCAGACTTACCAGCTGTTATTGATTTTTCTGTTCTTAGAAACTTCATAACTGATGCTCCTATCATAAACATTTCTATTACAGAAAGCACAGGATTTGATATCCTTGAGCAAACAATAAAAATGATGTTTATGTCTGGTCAAATTGATGTAAATAATGATGTTATTTTAACTAACGTAAGACACAAAAATGCATTACATAAAGCCGAAGAAAGCATGGACAATGTCTTAGATAATATAAAACTCAGTCATACTCAAGAACTTCTAGCTGTTGACTTACAAAATGCATACAGATATTTAGGTGAGATCACTGGAGAATCTGTAAGTGAGGATATAATACACAGTATATTTAGCCGATTTTGTTTGGGTAAATAAAGTAGTAAAAACAAATATTTTTATTACCATTTGACGATTCCTCTGTTTTATTATATAATAATATAATAATCGAGGATTTTTTAAAGTTTTTGATTATTATATTAACTCAAAAGGATGTGATTTTTATGACATATATTGCAGATGATGTAGATGTTATTGTAGTTGGTGCTGGACATGCAGGTTGTGAGGCAGCTCTTGCTACAGCGAGACTTGGCCACAGCACGATACTGTTTGCCATAAATTTAGATAGCGTAGCCATGATGGCTTGCAACCCTAGTATAGGGGGGACTAGCAAGGGACATTTGGTACGAGAACTCGACGCACTTGGTGGTGAAATGGGTAAAAATATAGATAAAACCTATCTTCAAATAAAAATGCTTAATACGAGTAAAGGACCCGCTGTTCACTCTTTACGTGCCCAAGCTGATAAAAAAAGATATAGTGAAGAAATGACAAAAGTTATTACGAGCACACCTAATCTGAAGTTGAAGCAAGGCGAAGTCATTCAGATTTTAGCTACAGACGGTAAAGTTACTGGAGTTAAAACCGCTACTGATTCTATATATAAGGCTAAGTGTATAATCCTCGCAACTGGAACATATCTTAAATCCGTATGCATCACGGGAGATTACACTGTAAACAGTGGTCCATGCGGCCTTCAATCAGCAAATTATTTGACTGATTCTCTTATAGATTTAGGCATTGAAATCTACCGTTTCAAGACTGGAACACCTTGTCGTATAGATAAAACTACTGTGGATTTTTCAAAAACAGATGTACAAACAGGTGATGAGAAAATAATCCCTTTTTCTTTTGAAAACTACGGAAAGGATATATTACGTGAACAATTACCTTGTCATCTAACCTATACTAATGCTAATACTCATAAAGTCATTCTTGACAATCTAAATCGCTCGCCTTTATATAATGGAAGCATTGCAGGAGTTGGCCCTAGATACTGTCCATCTATAGAGACAAAGCTAGTTAGATTCGCGGACAAAGAACGTCACCAAATCTTTCTTGAACCAGAAGGTGAAAATAGCAATGAAATATATGTTCAAGGTATGTCTTCTTCGTTGCCTGAAGACGTACAAATAGATATGCTAAGAACTGTCCCCGGACTTGAAAACTGTGAAGTGACAAGAATCGGTTATGCTATAGAGTATGACTGTATAAATCCTACGCAGCTCAAATTATCACTCGAACTAAAAAACGTTGAGGGATTATTTACTGCTGGACAAATTAATGGGAGTTCAGGATATGAAGAAGCTGCAGCACAAGGCATTATTGCAGGTATTAATGCTGCTATGAAAATAGAAAACAAAGATCCTCTCATGCTTGACCGTTCCGATGCCTATATAGGTGTACTCATAGACGACTTGGTTACTAAAGGTACAGAAGAACCCTACCGGATGATGACTTCACGTGCTGAATACAGACTACTTCTTAGACAAGATAATGCAGATATGCGTCTGCTTGAAAAAGGCCACGATGTAGGTTTAATACCCGAAGATAGATATAAAAGATTTTTGCATAAAAAACAAGTGATTTCGCAAGAAGTAGAAAGACTAGAAACCACTCATGTTGGAACCAAGCCTGAGATTCAAGACTTTCTTAGAGCCTATAATAGTGTAGAGCTTGTATCTGGAATAACTCTTGCCAGTTTGATAAGACGACCCGAACTAACCTATGAAATGCTTGCAGAAATTGACAAAGAAAGACCAAACCTCAGTGAAGATATAGTTGATCAAATAAATATATATTTTAAGTATGAAGGGTATGTACAAAAACAAAAAGAACAAGTCGAACACTTTAAAAAGCTAGAAAGAAGGCTTTTATCATCAAAACTTGACTACACAAAAATACCTAGTCTAAGAGCTGAAGCAATACAGAAACTAAACGAGATAAAGCCTACATCAGTAGGACAAGCATCCAGAATATCAGGTGTTTCACCTGCTGATATATCTGTACTTCTTGTGTATTTAGAACAAGTGAAGAGAAAAGAACGTGAGTAGTACTTTAGTGCCTTGAAAAATTATGTTTTGGAGTTCCTCCCCTGCGAAGGGGAGTTTAGGTGGGGTCACATTGGTTTAATACCAACTCTATAACCCCCTCTAACTCCCCCTTCGCAAGGGGAGAACCTCAGCTTCCTACTGAGTAAATACTCCATTTTCATTTTTTATAACTTCTAGTATGTTTTCATGCTTAGCAGTTTGTGCATTCACATATACCAAAAAATCTTTTTCACCATTCTTCCCTTTTAACTCATAACATAGTACTTCTCTTTTCGAATTAAGTGGTATCAGCGTTAACTTTACCCTTTCTATTTTAAATGTTTCACTTACCTCTTTTTTTGCTGCCTCTGCAGTTATTTTTGGTTTTGGTAGTGTTCTTTCTTTATGAGTCATAACATATCCTTGCGACTCGAAACCAACCACTTCACCATCCACAAGCGAGGCTTTAACCTTTATTAAATCCGAATATATGGTAACTCCATTTTGCTCATATGCAAAATTAAATACAACCGCACCATCAACTATCTCATAATAGTTTACCTCCATATTTGGATACCCCTTATTTTTTAGAAATTCTTTTGTCTTCGCACTTAAATCCTCTAATTTTAGTTTTTTATCAGTTTGTTGTATTTCATTATAATTTAACATCCACAGTGGCATCCCTCCCTGTTGTGTTATATCTAAAACCACGCTGTAATCTCTTTCTTTATCGTTATCGTTCTTCATCTTTGCTGCAAATCGATACACTGGTATTACGTATTTTTGTTTAGTGTCTGTCACGTATGTCATATCTATTTTAGCTATCTTTTCTTGTCCTATAAAATCTTTTGCTATCTTTAATGCTTCGTCTTTTTTTACATATTCCTCGTTTTTAAGGGCCTCTGGTTCCATCTTTTGTATATGATCAGAAAATGGTCCATCATATATTAATGTAGGATAATTTTGAAAATCTTTCTTTACTCCTGAAATAGAGCCGGCCACTGCCTTTGTAGCTTTTCCCTCTTTTGTATTTAGATTTTGCTCACCTTCTTTTTGTATTTCACCCCAGTTTATCCTGTTCCCATCACTTACATCTTGTTTTATTTGTGCCATTTTATTAGATAAAACAGTTGCATACTTCGCCAAATCATTTATCTGATTTACCTCTTCCTTTGTTAAATCCTGGTTGTCTGCCGACTTTATAAGCATGGCATATGAAAAATCGCTTAGCTGAGTTAAAAATTTTAACACTGTAGCCATTATTTCTTGATTATATGGAAGTCTACCCATGTTAGTCTGGGCTGAAGCTGCCTCTCTATATAAATCTGTAAATATCTTTACTCTTTGGCTCGGCTTATTCGTTACGTTTATCTTCGATAGCAAATTATCAACATCATCTATATACTTTGCCCCTTCATAAAAAGAATTCTGGAAAGTATTTTGTAAATATGTCTCATAATTTGCCTTTTCCTTATATATATATACTCCTACCCCTATCATAACTGCAATTACAACAATAAATACACTATATATATGTCTATCCGACAGTTTTTTCTTAAAACGAAGCAAAAAATTATCTTTATCTTTTTGTTTATCTTGTTTATCAGGCATTGCTAATCCTCCTCCACTAATTTGTCTTCCAAACGTATTTCAGAAAGCCAAAGGCTTTAAAATCGTAGGGGCTGTGCCTATGTGCCAGCCCGTCAATATTATGCACTAACTAAATTTTCTAATTTATATTTTTTTCTTCACATATATTTATCAGTTATTCTAGCACGGGCCGGCACATAGGCACGGCCCCTACGATAAGTAGCTCATAATCCCATATTTTGGAATTAATTATAATCTTACTTCCCAAAGTAATGACTTCCTATTTTTGTGACTATATCTCTTGACCAGATCCACTTGCTCGTGGCAGTTGCTGGGTTCCAGTAGTATAAGCATCCGCTAGATGGATCCCAACCGCTTAGGGCATCCTTTGCAGCGTTTATTGACTGTTTTCCTGGTGCTAGATTTATCTGCCCATCGTCGACAGCATCAAAAGCTCCAGGTTGATAGATAACTCCTGCTACAGTGCTCGGGAATTTACCGCTTTTTGTTCTATTTAATATTACCGCTCCTACAGCAACCATCCCCTCATAAGGTTCACCTCTCGCTTCTCCATGTATTGCCGCTGCCAATATATTTACATCTCTGCTTACATTCCCCCCAGAGCTTTTTGTAGTTCCTCCGCCTGTCTTTACTCCTATCTTTTCTAGGGTTTGTCCTCCTGCAATACCATCTACCTTTAATCCGTTTTTACTCTGAAACTTTCTTACAGCAAGCCATGTATTATATCCATATTCCCCATCTACTCCACCTTTATAATAATCCCATTCTTTTAGCTTTCTCTGTATTTCTTTTACTTTTTCTCCTGTAGAACCCCAAGTATATAAATTACCTTTTTCACTTGCTGCATAAGCTACATTACCTAAAAATATACCCATCTTCGATAAAGTAGCATTTCCTACTATTCCATCGGCTTTTATATTGTTTTTTTGTTGAAAGGTCTTTACCGCATCCCAAGTATCATATCCATACACACCATCTACTTCTTCCTTATAGTACCCCCATTCGGTCAGCTTCTGTTGTATCTGCTGCACTATAGTTCCCCTTGACCCCCATGTATATGCTACAACATTAACCCTGCTTAGATTTATTATGCTAATTGATATTGTTACAACAATTAACATTATACTTACTAAAATTATATAACCTATTTTGTTATCCTTCATATTCTACCTTCCTTTCTTATTTTACTCACACTACATTATTCATACTCCTATTGTTTGCTAGATTTGTGGTTTTATTCAAGTTAAAAACTAAAATGTTTTGGATAAATCTTTCATATCTGTACATTATATGGTATAATAATAAATGTTAAATTTTTTTGTTATAACATATATTCAACATCTAATTAGGAGGTTTCTTATGATAAGTGTAGAAAATTTAAGATTGGCTGACATTATTGTTAACTATTCATGCAAAATAAAAAAAGGTGAGAAAATTCTTATAGAATCAACTACCGAATGCAGTGATTTAATTAGGGCTATAATAGCGAAAACTTATGAAGTAGGTGGTTTGCCTTTTGTACGCCTTGTAGATGAAAATATAGAGCGTAGTCTACTCCTCGGTTGCTCTGACGAACAAATGATCCTTGAATCAACTCATCAAGCAACAGTTATGAACAATATGGATGCTTATGTAGGGCTTCGCTATAAAGATAATTCCTACGAAAATTCTGACGTGCCACAACCAAATATGGATTTATATACAAAATATATTTTTGGTAGAGTTCACAAAGATATACGTGTAACTAAAACAAAATGGGTTGTTCTCCGTTATCCATCTCCATCTACTGCTCAAAAAGCCGAAATGAGCCTAGAAGGATTTGAAGAATTTTACTACAATGTTTGTACCCTAGACTACTCAAAAATGTCAAATGCGATGAATCCACTTGTAGCTCTCATGGAAAAAACAGATAAAGTTAGACTTATAGCTAATAATACCGATTTGACATTTTCTATTAAAGATATTCCTACAATTAAATGTGCTGGAGAAATGAATATTCCAGATGGTGAAGTATTTACAGCACCTGTACGTGACTCGATAAATGGTGTTATAACTTATAATACTCCATCCGAATATCAAGGCTTCAAATTTGAAAACATACGCTTAGAATTTAAAGATGGCAAAATAATAAATGCAACAGCTAACAATAACGAGAAAATCAACAAAATATTTGACACAGACGAAGGCGCAAGATATGTAGGAGAATTTGCAATTGGTGTTAATCCATACGTAACAAAGGCGATGTGTGAAATACTATTTGACGAAAAGATTGCAGGTTCCATTCACTTCACACCAGGTTGCTGTTATGATAATGCTTCTAATGGCAATAAATCTGATATTCACTGGGATTTAGTATTAATCCAAACACCCGAATACGGCGGAGGAGAAATATACTTTGACGATGTCTTAATAAGAAAAGATGGTTTATTTGTACTCCCAGAACTCGAATATCTAAACCCTGAAAATCTAAAATAAAGTGAAAAGGTTACAAATAACAAGAAAATTATACAAATAATATTATATTTATTTTTTTGTGTTGACATTATATTACATATATGGTATTATAGTAAATGTAATATTATTGAATATATTTTATAGGAGGCTATTATATGAAATCTACAGGAATTGTTAGAAAAGTTGACGAGTTAGGAAGAATTGTTCTACCTATCGAGTTAAGGCGTAACTTAGACATAAACGTTAAAGATTCATTGGAAATCTTTGTAAATGACCACGGGGTTATCTTACAAAAGTACCAACCTGCATGCGTTCATACAGGCTCGATGGATGATTTAATTGATTATAACGGGAAGAAAGTATCACTTGAAGCTATTAAAGCTATGGCTATTGCAGCAGGTTTTGAAATAACAGGTAGAACTGATAAGACAACTTTATAATATTGCATTATTGCTATAAAAACAAAAAAAGATTAAACAATTTGGTTGTTTAATCTTTTTTTGTTTTCTGAAATATATACTAGCTTTTTAAATAGATAGCTAATAATTGGTAAACATATTATACATATAATAGCTATGAATCCTATTCCACTTATTTTCTGGAGTAAACTTATATTTGTAATCTCACTGCTTATTATTATTTTCTGTGTAGTAAATATTTTCATTATAACTACCTGTGTAGCATTTATTATGAAATGTATTATCATTGTGCTATATAACGAATTAGTTATTTTTACTATATACACAAATATTATCCCAAATACAAAAGCATAAAAAAATTGTGAAAAGTTTCTATGTATTATGCCGAATAGAATGCCATTTAATATGGCTGCTATCTTTATACCTAAATCTCTGGATTCATACAAAACTATACCCCTCATCATTGCTTCTTCCATAAGTGCGGGCATCACAGCCATTGAAACTAGGGTTAACCAGAATGGTATACCTTCATATGCATTCATATAATCTATAACTTTATTTTCAAAAAGTATACTTGTTATACTACTTATAAGCATAGCAAAAGGTTGGATTAGAAATCCTATTAAAACAAGTATGACTATCTGTATCAATGATATATTATTAAATTTAAAACATTCTTTTATATTTATAACACTTCTATAAATGTATATGTACGCTAAGCAAGGTAAAACTAAGATGCATAATTTTACAACTATATCTTCTACGGCTATATTAACAGGTACCTTTGTCCATAAGGTGTTATTTAAAAAAACAGGCACTGTATAAAACAAAGCAATAATAAATAGTATAAAAAAGGTAGCGCGAATAGCTCTTTTCATCTTAAATTCTCCATTCTTAATTTTAATTATTTTAAAGTATATCCCGCTACGACATAATTTTTAAAATTCATAGTCTCGCTTCTTACATTTAAATAGTTATTCTCCTTGTATATAACTAAAAATGTAACACCCTCAAAAAAATTTAAATCTTTCTGCTTCATATTAATTCTAGAAAGTACATCATCTGGATTTGGAAAGTTTACTGTCAATCCTTCTGAATAGTCTGCTATTACTTGATTTAGCTTTCTTATAATCTGATTGTTTTTATCTTTTTTTGTAAGCCCCAAATAACTAATCTGATGTGGAATTTGTAATACAGAGGGCGTGGTAGATATATCATTATATCCTACTTGATCCTCATCAGTCGGGTTTTGATATTTACTATAAATTTTATTATTCACAATGTTTAAATAGTAATACTTTGCTCCAAGACCATCCATAGTTACTAAATATCTTCTAAAATCTGTACCTACAATTGGCGTTCCACTATCATATGGCACCTGTTCACAAAATAATCTTTTATTTTCATCATACAATTTATCATCTTTCGTAGTTGTATAATATATATCATTTGGTGAATCTGGAATATTATCTTTATTATCGTCTCTGTAAACTGTAAAATAATATGACGGATTAAATTTACCTGCTTGTCCTAGCTTATACTTTTCTATCTCCGTCTTATAATCATAATCTGGCATTCCACTATTATTTCTCTGCACTATAAATCTATTATTATATATTAACACCTTCGCCATTATGTTTGCTTGCGCCTTCGCATACAATTCAGGATCCTGACAGTTTTTAAACAGCACATTATTAAACTCCAAAAGCAGCTTTTGTTCATCTATTGCAATATTAGCTTTACTAGCGTCAAATGACTCCATATACCTTAAATATCCTTTAGAGAGGTCTTCAAAATTTACATCTTCTATTTCTATACAATCTGCAAGTGCCATAGTAGCAAAGTGTAAGCTTTTCTTCATATTTTCTTTATCTGTATTATTTGTCTTCAAAAATATGGTAGGTATAAGTAAAAATATTATAAATACTGAAATAATTATTGAAGTTGTTGCCTGTTCCATTATATCACCTACTTTTGTGTGAATTCTATAACCTTTTCGTAATCTGACAGTTCTTTGCCTGTTGGTATTGAAACTGGTACAGGATAATAATCTATTACTTGCCTATAAAACTCAGCCGTATTAAATATGTGATTTGGACCTAAATTAGGTGTCACATATTGTTCATCTGCAACATCCCCATAAATCAGATTTGCGGCATTGTAATCTTTTCCCGTAGTATTCATCTCGGTCTTTACGCTAATTGTCACCGGATAATCTTCGTCCGTTAGATCAGGTGGAAGAGGAGGTGCCGGTACCAAATTTATACTTGTAATCCATCCCTCTATATTCTTCTTTTCTATCTCTGCTTTTACATCGTAGCCTTTCACTATGTTTTTTGCATTTCTACCTACAACTACTGTCTTTAATGACTTAATTCTCATATCTGAATATTCATTAAGCATACCTAAAAATGGTGCATTAAGTAAAGCAACAAATAATGTATGCTCTTGATCCTCAAGATATATACTTACTTTGTCCCCTATATGCATCGGTATAGGTCTTCCTACTCTAGTCAGTATTTCATCCGGCTTTACCTGACCCTTTACGTCTAAATTCCCCATATCACGAGCAGTTATCCAATCTTTTTTCCAATATGTATCATAAACTCCTGGCTTTACTTTTTTCTCATATTTTATTATTAATTGATATGAGTCTCCACCACTATACTTAAAAATCTGCTGCTTAAGATAATTGTATGTATCTTCTGAAAAAACTCCTGTTGTTGCTACACCATCAAGTATAGAATAATTAATTTCATTAACATTGCTCTTTAGATTTTCATGCAAGAAAAAAAACGATATTAATAGCACCATATAAGTCATAACTAAAATGTTTACAATAGTATTTAAAAGTCTACCTATCATCTTTCTTCCCCCCCATATTTACGGTATCTTTTGAAAGCTTACTGTTTTGCTAGCTTTATTATAAACGAACTTGAACTTTTTATCATATAAGGAAATATTATTATCTGTTGTGCTTTTCAACATTCCTTCTATTACTTCAATTGTTTTTCCTGCGGGATTATTTACGTCATTTGTATAATAGGTTGTAGATGTATTTGCAACATAATTAGTTACAACACTTATTCGATTAAGTGCACTACTATTTGTGTGATACCTCATAAACGATATAACTTCACTTCCTGAAAAGGTTTTCCCTTCGTTTTTGAATTTATCTAAGTCGTCGTACGTAAACCCTTCAAACTTTTTTTCTTCAGCTTCTGACGCTATATTTGTGGTATCTTGTATAACCTCTGTACTTTTATTTGATAAACTAACTATTACTATTACTACAAGTAAAACAATAAATCCAATCGCCACATCATAGATAATATCCTCCAAAAAAACACCTCCTCTAATCTAATAACTCTATATTTAGCTCTACCTTGTAAACCTGTATTGTGTTTTCGTAGCATTTACCACAACATCAAACACTTCATCCATATAGCTTGTTCCATTATTTCCGTTTATTTCGTTTACTATAATATTTATATCTCCGCTTCTATCTTCTGCGTCGGCAATTAACTCTACTGCTGTTGGAGTTTCTACTATTATTCTTATACCAGTTTCTTCATTATATCTTAAAAATGAAATCACATCTGATCCTGTATATGTTTTTGCCACAGTCATCCCATCTGCATTAACATTTCCCATCTTATCTGTCCCAGTAGTTACTGCGTGCAAAATCTCATAATTAGTTTTATATAAATTTATTATCACACCCAAGATACCTAAAATAACTGCACTCGATATAATAATATAAACTATGTTTTTCATTAAAGCACCCCCCAGCAACTGAGAAATAGTAGTGAACATTATACTAGTTTTCATCATAATCACTATAGCTACTACATATCTATATTTACAATTAATCATTGTATTATATATATTATACCACTTTTATCTGCGTTTTTAAATAGTTTTTTTAAAAAAAATAACAATAACTTTGTAGGTTATCGTTATTTTTTTTAAAAAACTATATTATCTTGCAATAACTTGTTTTACAAATAATACCCATCTTATACCATTAGTATCTAGTTTTTCAGATCTACTGTACAATGCATCTGACATTACATTAGGACTAACAAGTGCACTTGCTAATGTTCTTGTTACAGCACTTCCTGTTGGTGATGCTGGTTGTCCAGCAGTTGCAGCTGCTTCTAAATCATCAGAAAAAAATACATCTTCTGGATTTGTTAACTCAACTAATCCTGTTGCATTATCCATCGCAAGTACTGCTACAGTAGTAGTATCGTCATCAATCATAACAACTTGTTTAGGATTATTGTTACCTAAACCAAATTCTGATTTAACTGCATCTCCTGCTACATTACCACTTTGCATTGCAGTGTTTAATGTATTCATTTGAGTAGATGACGCTGCTCCCATTTGACCTACTTGTTGACTTTGAGGCATTACTACTGTTGCTATTAGTCCTATAACTATAACAACCATAATAACTACGGCGATAATTTTCTCCATTATTTCTCACCTCCTTTGTCTAAAACAATCTATGTGTATATATAAATATACTAACTAAATTAGTAGTATATATTTCCACCTAATCCTTAAGGATACATTCTTACGAATGTATAACTTACTGTATTGAAAGAATATCGAGATGTTAAGTTGCCTCTTAAATATGTGCTTGCCCCTAGTATATCTGAGGCTCTATCAAGGCTATCTATTGTAAAAATATCTCCTGTTCCTGAATCTTGTATTAGTATTATTAAAGATGTATCTGCCATCACTTTACTATCGTTCACATATGCAAGTACATCCGAGCCATTATAATATTTAGAATCTTTTATAGGAGCTGGGCCATCACTTATTTGAGATATTTCTACATTTTTATCATTCGTTGAAGCGTTTATTAGACTTAAGTTGCTATCAAACAATTTAATAGTAATTGCAGCTATACCCAAGATTATAAGTCCAACAATTACATCAAATACTAATTCATGCATTATCCCACTTCCTTGCAAGTTTACTCTCGATAATATTATATCACTTTGCGACAGAATGTCAACCTTTTTTTGTTTTTTGCCACCTATTACCCTACATAAGAGTATCCATTTTGTATGCGTCCATCCATGGTAATATCAAATACATAACCATAAATACTATAAGTGCCATGAACCCAACTATTCCCCATATATGTATTATCTCTACTGTCTTTTTTATCTTTCTTACTTGCGTTCTTTTATCTAGGTTAAACTCATTTTTTATGTTTTGTATAGCTTGGTCGAAATCATAATTATTTGCTTCGTCTAGCTTTTCAAAAAATAGTTTTTCTGGCAAAGCCTTTGATGCTCTTATGTACGGTAAATATATTTGTGTGTTTGGCAAGTAGTTTTTCTTGTTTTTATCCTGTATCTCTTCCAGAATTTTTGTATAATATGTAGATTTTTTTATTATATATTTTAAAACCTCCATGAAATCAACTGGCTTTATACTTCCATTCATTATTATTAAACGTTTCATAAATCCTAGCTCTCTCCTCGAATCTACCTTTACAAAAAAATTGTACAGCAATATAAAAATCTCAGGTGTAAAAGACACTGCAACTGCTATTAAAAAATATATACCATAATTTGTTTCCCGTATCTCATAGTATTTCTTTAATTTGTAGTAAACTTCATTAGCCAAAGACTTATCTGATATTGTAGTAGGATTACCTAAGCTTATTATTATACCTTCTACATAACTCTCAGTGACATCCTTACTCAAGCTCTTGAACTTTTGTTTATCCATTCCCTCTAGCGATTGTTTAAATAAAATTTTCTTAAATTCAAGTATCTGTGGTTTTTCTACATCTTCAATTTTGGCGGATTCCATCATTATTACATCTTGTTCATATTGAAACTTTGTATACATTTCATCTGTATAAACCATAATATCCGTCGTCTTTACCATTATACTAATAACTATGGTTATTATAAATAATGCAAACTTTATATTCATAAACCCTTCAATAGAAAATTTTGCATACATAAGAAACCTTTTATACCATAGATAAAACCCTGCATCCTCTTTATATATATACCTTTTCATAAAATCTTTATATGCCTTTTTTGCTTGCATATAGTTAAACCTAATACCTTTTTCTAAATCCGTAATCATCTTCATGAACCATTCCTGGTTTATAAGATAGTACCCTATTAAAAATATTCCTATTACGAATAATAACGAATAGCCAGCCTGAACCAAAATTCCCATAATTAAAACCCCCAATATAAACATATAACAAAGTACATAAATAAATTATTCTTTATTCTTTGTCTTCTGTCATCTGTTATCTGTTATCTATTCTTCCTACGCTGATCTTTCCATAAATAGTAAGAATCCTATATAAGCTAGCATAGCACCTATCAACAGTACAGGAAGCTTTTCCCCTAGCGCCGATTGATAAAATTCAGTTGCTTTTTCACCAATATGAGTTGTATTAAAATCCTGAATTAATGGTATACATGGTGGTATAAACAAGGATAAAAATATATATGATTTACTAGCTGAAGCAAGATCTGACCTGTTTTCTATTTCTTCAAGTACTTCTTCAGTAAGGGTCTCAAACTGTTCTTTTATCATTGCATTTCCGCCTTTATAATGCGCTTGCTTTATAAGACTTAAAAGAATGGTTAAAAATTCATCTTTATATGTTTCATCTATGTTTTCTAGTACAAAATCTATTTCTTCCATATTATTTTTCTTTAATACATTATATATTTTTATCATTTCTTTTCTTATTACTTTATCAAAATCCTCCATTGAAACGTGCATTGCCTTTAGTATATTACCCTTGCTTATGTATCTACTATTAAGTATTTTAAACGTATCAGGCAGCTTTTTTATAAAGTTCATTCTGGCCATTGCAAAAAATGAATAAAAGCCTACAGCTATTACTATTATTGCTATGAAAAAATAAAACATAGATATATACCAAAACTTATTACCTGGAACAAAAACCATTATTATAAAAACGGAACCAAATATTGCAGAAATCAAAGCTCCTGTTGCATATTCCAGATTTTTCTCATAAGAATATCTTGTAAACATTCCTATTTTTATTGCAAGCTTCCTTATTATATTATACACTGCGTTAATTTTTGAAAGTCTTATTGTGAGAATATGTATCATAGACTTTTTATCTTTTTTTATCAAATATTTCATTACATTTTTTCTATATTTGTAGTGATCATACATTAAATTAAATATTATAACTACACCTGCAGTAATTAATGTTAACCAAACTATGTTTTGAGGTGTAAGCAATGACATAACATTCATGATAACCGCCCTAAGTCTTACTAAAATATCATTCACGTTTTCACACCTTCTTTGCTATTTCTTTTTTTCTTTCTTTTATAATTTTTTCTACTCTTTCCTTTTCTTCCAAGAAAAACTTTTTAAAATCATCTATCTCTTCTTCGGTCATATACTTCTTTATCTTACTAAAATATTGATCTGACGGCATACTTTTAGGCACCCATACGTCATATTCTCTATCATATTGTATTATTGTGTTATACTTATAGGCTTTTGTATACAAATATTTTGATAATGCCATTTGCCCCAATTTTAGAAAGCTCATAAATCTTTCTTTTAAAGTTCCTTCATCTATTTTATCCACAAAATGATCCTGCTCCACGTATTCTACTTCAACAACATATTCAACAAGAATTCTCCCGTTTGGTAGTTTCGCCAAGTGAAATATAGTGTCAAGTCCCCTTGCTATATCTGCCTCAGCTATAGGGCCGTCGCTATACATATCTGTTCTTAGCATAAGGTTTCTTAGATTTGTAACAACCTCATATGGTGATAATGAGTGGAGTGTTCCTCCTACCCCTGAGTTAAGACGCAAGCTGGCATTTATAAGTTCTCCTACTTCCTCTGGCTTTGTGATCTCACCTACATATAATACATCCCTAGCCATCTTAAGCATTATCTGAAAGCATCTTTTTATATCCATTGTTTCCGTTTCTATTAGCGTAAGTGCATTTTTCCTTGGGTATTTCCTTCTAGCTTGCAGCTCGTTTTGTGTATCTAGTATTCCTATACCCCACTCATCAGGCACTTTCTCCAGCATAGCAAGTAAGAATGTTGATTTACCAACACCCATGTCTGAACCCGTAATAAAGTGAGACCCTCTTCCTTTTTGATTTAGACAGCCAAATCTACACATAAGCTCATCAATTGTATTATATCTGTCTCTCATCTCCTCTAGCGAAATTTTTGATAAGTTAAATATACGTTCGTTGTAATATAAATCATGCGCAGGCGTACATCCATAACCAGCAACCGTTATACGACTTGAATTCCTCTTTGCAGCAACCAAAAATGGATTATGCTGATCGTAATTGTTTGGCGAATCTTGGGTTGTTTTCTTTTGTATGTTAAGGATTATATCCTCGTTTTCAAATTTCAAGAATTTTAAATGTATTTTATCTCCCTTTATTACATATATGTAATCCATATCGAGTATACCTATCTCATTAATATTGTGATGTTGCATAGTATCAATACAGTCTTGTCCATATTCACGAGTATACACAAGTGTTGCAAGAATTTTAACTCTATTCATCGGGTTACTCAAAAACTCTTTTATAAGAGGCATCTCTTTATCTATTATAGCTCTTATTTCCTCTTCTGTAACTCTAATTACAATGTTATACTTTTTGATTATATCTCCTATATCTACCACGTTCATTAAAATTTCGAAAGCTATAACGATGATATTATTTTGAATGTTATCAAAGTCTATCAAATCGTCGATATTAATTTTATTCTTTTTCATAAAGTATATTAAAAATTTAGAATATTGATTTATTAGGTATTCTCTTGACTCTCTGTTCCCTAGAGATGCTGCATCCTTTAGATTGACGTAGCTACTTATTTCTTTTTCAGCTTGTTCGCGTGGTATATCGTATATTTCCGAATATTTATCTGGACTACTATACGTTTCATCAAGCTTTTTAGTTATCGTATCATATACTTGAGTATTAAAAAACTTTGGCATTAAATCACCCCTTTAAATCAATTAACAATGAAAATACTTTGTTTTAGTATATTACCTTATATATTTATTTGTTTTTATGAAAAATTTTTGATATAAGGTCACTTGCATTGTCTTTTTTTCCATCCTCATCCTTTATTAGTGCATAATGAACCGTGTCATTTGACAAAATGTACTTCACTATCTCTTTAAGTTGGATAGTATATTGTCTTTTTTCTTTTATTTCACCCATTACAAGCCCAAGTATAGATCCAAAATTGCTTCCGTTAATTACTTCAACATCAAAATCAAGAGGAAATACCTGGTTTTTGTACTCTAATGTTTGTAGTTCCTTCTTTATTGTTTTTATATTGTACTCCATAGTGCCTGTCTCGGTTACATCTATGTTTTTATTTAATACAAAAATCACCTTTTCTTTATATTTTCTATATGTATCTCTTTCATACATTAAATGCATAACACTTTTTATTTGGTTTATAACAACCACTATTATATCTGATTTTTCATAAAAAGGCTCTGCCATTGAAGGTACATTACTAGCACCAATAGCATCAAGTACCGTAAAAGAATATGCCATTGAAGAATACTCAATCAAAGCTTCTGCCGCATCTTTATCTAACTCAAAATAATCATTTGTTGCCATTATATCCATATGAGTATTTATACTCTTTACACATGTTTGAAAAGATTCATAGTTGATTAGTTTTGATTTATATAAACTACAGAAATCATCAAGTCCTCTCGTAGCAGCTGTATCACAAAGATAATATTCTATATCCTTACAATATTTATTGATGTCAAGCAAAATTACTTTGTCTTCTTTTCCTTCTGATTTAAAATATTTTGCTATCATTGCCGCAATGTTTATTGCTGTCGTAGTCTGTCCTAATCCTTTTTTTGGTGCGGTAACTGTTATAAGCACTTCCACCATCCCCCTTCCTTTTAAATATAGACTAGCTGTCAAGGATTTAACTAAACTCTTGATATTTTTCATTATTCTAGTTTATAATTTATTACTGTGTAACCACTGGCGTCTCTGGTATCACTGGTGTTACTGGTGTTACTGGTGTTATAGTATTGACTACTTGTTGCTTTTCTATTGCTTCATTCGTTTTTTTCAAGTCTTTAAACTTCTGTAGCTCTCCCCTCAATTTTTCTTCAAAGTCTCCCTTTTCTCCATAAAAACCAATATATGCACTAGAACTATAGCTATCTATATCTCCACTTAAATTTTTCTCTTCTGCAATTTGTTTTACGAGGCTCTTCATTACAGAATACTTAAATGTTTGTAACGATGGGGCCTGTTCCTCATCCTCATAAACCCTTGCCTGAAGTTGTCCCATTTTTTCTGCTAACTCAATATCTCTAAATTGCATTTCGTCTACAGCTAATATTACTGTAGTATCTCCTAACCCCACAGCAGGGGCAGCAGCACCTCCAGCAGGAGCTGCTGCAACAGCTGCACCTGCTGTTGTTATCACCTTTTCCACCTTTATTTTGGATATAACAACATCATAATCTCCCGTTAAATAGTTTACCATTACATCTACCAAGCATCCTGCTTTTACTTCTCCTGCTACGTTATTTTTTAGAGTGTATTCTTTTCTTCTTTTATATTGCTGTTCATCTGGATACATAGCATTATCATCAAGTGCCTTTTTTAATAAGAACTCTCCCTTTACGAGTTTTTTATTAGTCCTTTTCTTTAATATAGTAGCTTTTTCACCTTCAGTGTATACTAACAATGCTCCCGTTTTATCTTTTGGTAAAAATGTTGTAGGAACTAAAACTGGTCTTATAGTCCCTTGAGTAAATAACTCCTCTGTTATAGTTGTATTTGAGTATAGCCCTGCATCTTCTTCAATCATAAAAACACTCACTGCCGCATACTGCCCCGCATAACTCGCCTCTATTTCTTTCTTTTTTCCTGGTAAATAGCTCGTTGATATGTAGGCTACAATTATACCCAAGATTATACAACTTACCCCTATTGTTAAAAGAACATTCTGATTTTTCATATTAACACTCCCCCTGTATATTTTCAATTATTCAAATTGATTTTCATTTTCCACTTATTACATACTCTGCTAATTGCTTTATCCCTGCCTGTATTTTGTTTCCTTTTACTTTTATTGCCGATTGTCTCGGAGCAGTCAATCCTATTATTATAGATTTCAAATCATATGCTATAGAAAATACTTGATTTATCGGTATTGTATACTTTTCTGTTGAATTAATTGATGAAATAATATTCTTAAAGAAACTTACTACTACAGTGTTTTTAAAATAGTCTATTTCTGCATCCATATTTATAATTAAATCAACTTTTTTATTTTGCAACACCCTTCTTTGGTCATATAATTTTGCTGGAAGCCTAGATGCCATGTTTACCTGTTTATTCGTAACTATAAAAACTCCATATGCTAACTCTATAAGTTTATTAACTGCATTCGAATCTAAAAAGTTTGCACAATCTACGATTATAACTTCAGAATGTTTTGCCGATATTTTAACAAGTTTTATAATATCATCTGTACTTATATGTACATCTACACCTTTATGTTCTGAAAACAGTCTTAAATTTTCATTTATTTTTAACCCTAAATCGTATACATCGCTAAGCATTTTAACTCCCGATAATTTGCTTAAGCACCCCTTCTCTTCTGTGTTAAAATAGTAATATGCATCTTGCCTTATGGAATCTGTATCTATAAGTGTAGTTTTTATACCCCTGCTTGCAATTTCCTCTGCTAAATTAACAGCAATAGTTGTTTTACCTGTTTTCTCTGGGCTTAGTAGCAATAATATTTTATGATTAGAAAAGTCCTTATCTAAGTCATAATCGATTTCTTCAAAGCTTATTTGCTCTAAAATACTTTTTGTTTTTTCTCTGATTTGTTTCTTATAATCTTCCTTCAACACATCTTTTTCAGGTTCTTGGGCAACCCTGTTGTTGCCTACTATACCTATCTCATTTTGTATTAATTCTGCTTTTCTTAACTCTGCTAGTCTTAGTTCTTCTTGTCTTAGTTCCTCTTGTCTCAGTTCCTCTTGTCTTAACGCTTCTTTTCTTAACTCTTCTTGTCTTAATTCCTCTTGTCTTAACTCTTCTTGTCTTAATTCCTCTTGTCTTAACTCTTCTTGTCTTAATTCCTCTTGTCTTAACTCTTCTTGTCTTAACTCCTCTTGTCTTAACTCTTCTTGTCTTAATTCCTCTTGTCTTAACTCTTCTTGTCTTAATTCCTCTTGTCTTAACTCTTCTTGTCTTAATTTCTCTTGTCTTAACTCTTCTTGTCTTAACGCTTCTTGTCTTAACTCCTCTTGTCTTAATTCTTCTTGTCTTAGTTCCTCTTGTCTTAACGCTTCTTGTCTTAACTCCTCTTGTCTTAATTCCTCTTGTCTTAGTTCCTCTTGTCTTAACTCCTCTTGTCTTAGTTCTTCTTGTCTTATTTCCTCTTGTCTTAACTCTTCTAGTCTTAATTCTTCTTGTCTTAACTCCTCTTGTCTTATTTCCTCTTGTCTTAACTCCTCTTGCCTTAATTCTTCTTGTCTTATTTCTTCTTGTCTTAACGCTTCTAGTCTTAATTCTTCTAGTCTTAACTCCTCTTGTCTTAGCTCCTCTTGTCTTAATTCTTCTAGTCTTAACGCTTCTTGTCTTAATTCCTCTTGTCTTAATTCTTCTAGTCTTAACGCTTCTTGTCTTAATTCTTCTTGTCTTAATTCTTCATTGTCTTCATTTAATTTATTCGGTGTTTTCAATCTACTTAACATATTCATAAGATTGTGATTAACTTTCGGTTCTGTTTTATTTTGTGATTCTTTAGTAAAATCTGTTTCGTCTTGTCTTAGTTTTTCTTGCCTTATCTGTTCTTGTCTTAGTTCCTCTTGTCTTAGTTCCTCTTGTCTTAGTTCTTCTTGCTTTATCTGTTCTTGTCTCACTTTCTCTTGTCTTAGTTCTTCTTGCTTTATCTGTTCTTGCCTCATTTCTTCTTGTTTTAGTTCTTCTTGTCTTATTTCTTCTCGTCTTATCTCATCTTCCCTTATTTGATCCTGCCTTATCTTCTCTAATCTTATTTCCCTTTGCCTTAGTTCTTCCAATTTTATTTTTTCTTGCCCAAAATCATCAAGTTTTTCTTCATCTTCCTTAATATTTGCTTGTATTTTTTGCTCTTCTTTTATCCTTTCTTCTTCAATTTGTTTGATTTTTTGCATTTTCGAGCGTACTTCTTCTTTTAACTCATCAATGTATTTACTATCTACATCCTGCGTTGTTTTTTTAATAGGTATTTCCTCTATTGTTTCTCTTCCAACTTGAGGAGTTACCTCTTTTATTTCATTATGTTGTTTTTCCCTAGTTTTATCATCAACTACAATGTTGTGTCCATTTAACATTATATGCTTTTCACTTTTATGTCTATATGGGTTGATATCAGGTTCAGTTAGTATAGTTTTTTGTCTAGTTAACTTTTCTCTTTGATCCCTAAGCCTTTGCAACCTATTTCTCTCTGATTCTCTAATTTTTGAATCTTTCAACATCTTTTGAAATAGCGCTATCGCGAAGAAGATTAAAGCTACAATAGCTACAGCAAAATAAAAATACATTGGTACTTCTAACTCGTTACCAGCACTTTTGGGTGCGTTCGCTATTATATAGTTTTGTGCAATTATTGCCACATCCATCAAAAATCACCTTCTTGCTATTATTTCATTTAAAGAAATTAAATCCCTTTTTCTTCTGTCCTGCATCTTTGGCAACATAATAATATGTACATATCTTCTTAATATCATCAACAATAAAATTATTCTTTAATTCCATAGCTGGAATTCTATTTGCTAAACCTTGTAGTACTGATTTTGCATCGTCGCTAACAGTATGAACCTTATTTACTGTATAATCAAACTCCTTTCCACTTGGGAGGTCTACATTTTCAAAAAATTTTGATTTTATTTCATCTGCTTCTAAGTGTTTAAGAGGATAATATCTATTTACAATAATACTCATGTTATGTAGTTGTCCTCTAAACTTTCCTAAATCCTCAGGCACTCTGTTTAAAGTCGTCACCTTTTGGTCAACAACTACTATTGCATTGTCTGCAATCTCTAAAATGTTTTTTATTGTATCTTCATCTAAATCATGACTTAAATCTATTATAACAACTTGTGCATGATTTTTTGCAGAGACTATAAGTTTCATAATGTCGTATTGCCCAATATCCACCTCACAATCCTTGTTCTCTGTGAATATTTTTAGATTTGAATTAACATCTATTCCTAAATTTATAACATTTTCCTCTTCTGGCAATCTATTTAGGCAGTTACTAAAATTTTTATCAAAATGAAAGTAAACATCTTTCTTTTTAAAATCTGTATCTATTAATACTGTCTTTATATGTTGTTGGCTAAAATACCAAGCCATATTAACAGCTATAGTTGTTTTCCCTGTTGGCTCCGTACCCAAAATGACGATAATCTTTTTATAATCACTTGGTACTCTATATACCGTCTCTTGTATAGTTTCTCTTATAACTTCCTTCTTCTTATATTTTGATAAATCTTCTTTTGGAAAAGATTCCGCTCTTTTTTCTACTATCTTATCTACTGCTCTTGCTATTATTGTTTCTGGCTTATGTACTCTTTCTTCTTGCTTCTTCTCTATTGTAAA
Source organism: Clostridiales bacterium (assembly GCA_003452395.1). GTDB lineage: Bacteria > Bacillota > Clostridia > Lachnospirales > UBA12420 > UBA12420. The sequence continues at coordinate 5,244 of DMOI01000002.1, read as the reverse complement.
TTGTTCTTTACCATCATCTTCATATTCTCTTTGCTTCCTAGCTTCATCTTCTAACTCTTTTCTTGAAGTAGATTCTTTGCTTTCTACCTTTGAATTAGACTTACTCTGCTGAGTGGATATCTCCATTAGTCTATCAAGGTCGATAGTTTTATCTGCTGCATTTTTGCTGTTTACCATGAGAAAAAGTTTTTTAACATCACTGAATTTCTTAGGTTCTTTATATACCTTATGAACAAGGTCAGCATCTATTGGGTCGGTAAGAATATCATTTATACCATATTTAAAGCATAACTTTACTTCTTCTTCTGAGTCTTTATTTGTTAAATACATGATTCTAATATCTTTTTCTCTTAATGTTAGAATCAAATATTCAAGCTCTATGTTTCCGATTAATTTTTTCGATATAATAACAACATCAAAATTTGACTTAAGCAAAAATTCTCTATAATTAACGATCATAAAATCTTTCATACTATTTTCTTCAAATTTCTGCTTAATCCTCTGATCAAGAGCATCAATCCCTGTTGCAATAGCTATCATAAACCTCACTCCCTTATACTTACAATTTTACATTAAAATGTATTAAAAGTCGTAAAAATACGCAATCCTACTTGTATTATATAGTATTTTACTACATAATACAAGTAGGATTGTCATATTTCTTTTTGAAATTTCTGTTAAGTTTTTGTTACAAATTTAGTTTTTTTCTATATCACTGATTTGTTCTATTTCCGTTTTCTCGCCATCGTCTGTTATTATTAACCTAAATGATCCATATGGTTCTAATGCTCCGTCTCTTCCTTTTTGTCTTATCCATTTATTTATTTTGATAAAACTACTATATTGGTTATCTTTAATTTTTTCTATTTTTTGAACATCTATTTCATAATCTTCAAATTTTCCAACAAAAAATTCTTTAATCTTTTTATTATTATCATCACTTGAACCACCTCTTATAACTATATCTTCTATTTTTACTTTTATATTGGAATAGATTTTGCTATATTGTTCCCACGATATTTCATTTTGGACCTCAAATCTCTTTATATCTACATTTTTTTTAAATTCAATACTTCGATATACATCTCCTTCCTTCGGAGAAAAAATCAAACCTATAATAAAAGATGCCAACATAAGTAACATTAAATATCGCACTACTTTTATTCTAAATATATCAAATATAAATTCAATTGTTTTCCGTACAAAGCTTTCAAACCACATAATTTACCTCCATTTTAATCTTCAGGAAAGTGCATAACCCTTGAAAAGTGAGTAAAATTTTGTCCCCAATTTGTTACTGCAACTCCGCTTATCTCAGAAGGATATGGATTGCTACTTCCCAAATATGATATTCTTACACATCCTCTTTCATACACAAATCCATTCTGAAATACACCTCCTACATAATCTACATCTGCTCCTGAACCTCCTTCATGTATAAACATTGGCATTCCATTAGCTGGATCTTTTCCAATATACATACCAACATGATCAAAATTAGGTGTAAATCCTAGGTCTCCTGGTTTTAACTCATCTATACTAAGGTTTCTTTCAATAGAGCTATTATACTGTCCTTGCGCGTTACTTGTAAGTACACCACTTAACCCTGATTTTTGACCTTCTGGTAATTGTCCGTATGTCCATGCAATAAATCCACTACAATCTAGCCCATATATCCTCATTTGTCCTGATGTTTGACTTCCCCCAGCTGTAACTCGTCGTGTTTCAAACCAACTTCCATCAAAACCATACGCTGTAGATCTTCCTCCCCAAAAATATGGAACTGGCTGATTTCCTTCAACATCTTGCTTAACATCTAGAAGTGATGTTGCCATTGCTATTAAGTCATTTCTACTGAATTCTGTTCTACTTCTTAGTTCTTCTGGATATCCTTTTAAATTTCCTAAACTCACAAAAATACTTATATCATCATCTCTTGTGCCACCTGACAATGCTTCATACAGTAATACTGCATCTTCTGCATATAATCTACCTTGCTCAACATGCCCGTTATAATACCAAAAGATATTAAAAGCTGTAGGAACTTCACCATTACTTGTTGCCATTGCTATCTTTTCTTTTATTACATCTATCCCACATGCTATTGCATATTCTGGATCAGTCATTATTCTATCATATTCAAATCTATTTCCCCAACTTGAGTTAACTTGCATTAATCCATAGTCTATTGTTCCATCAACATTTCTATCATTAAGAGCATTTTCATCTCCTCCTGACTCTTTTGCCATAATACATTTTACAAAAATTGGATTGATTCCTTTTTCCTGACTTACTTTTAAAATAAGTTCGTTCCATTTGTCAGTTCCTGCAACTTTAGCTCCCCACTTTGCCTTCATGTCTCCCGTTAGGCTATCTGCTGTAGGCATTGCTCCCGAAAACATGCTCCCGCTACCATTACCACTACTACTATCAGTCTCCTCAAGAGTCATCATCTGATTTATTGCTTGTTCTCCCCCAGGTTGACTAATCATACGCATATCCAATATTTCAGATCGTACAGTTTCCTTCTTTTCAACAGTATAGTAGTCTCTCGTGACCTCTATCTGTTCCATAATATCATCAAAAGCAGTATAATTTGTTTCTGCATTAGAAACAAGCATTGTGGTCAAAGCTATTATAGTTGTATAAAAAATTATCTTGTAAAATTTCCTCATATGATACCCTCCTTTCTATGAAAAGGGTCTTATTTATTTTAATTTAACTTTCTAACCATGGCATACCCTAAATCTTGTGCCCACTGTCTTTTGTACCAAATATGGTATTCCTGTTTTACTAAAACATGATAGTCTGTTTGAGTTTCTAAATCCTCTCCAGATCCTCTCCACATGTATACATCTTTATATGTATTTATAACATAAGATTGCTTTGGATCTACTTGTTCCTCAATGGGGTCATCCCTACTCTTCTCATTTTTGCTGTAATTATAATCCTTTTTATTAAATAAATTGCTCTTACTTACAGGTTTTACAGTTGGTAGTGTCGTATTTACCGTCCTAAATACTGTAAGACTATCATTATCAGCTGGAACTACTATTGGCTCAGTATATGTAGGTGTATCATTATTGGGGAGATTCACAGTCTCTACTACCTCGTTACTAAAACTGCCCCCACTATAGCCGTTTGCGGCTGCATAACTACTAGCTGATTGCCATATCACATTTGTAAATATTACTTCTTTTTCTCTAACTATTTTACAAGCATCAGCCCAGAAATCATATGCTTTTACAGCCTCACCCGTACCTGAGTGAAATGCAAAAGTTACATAATTGTTTATAATATCTGCAATCTCATGATTATTTGGCTTGTATGCTATCTTAGATGCTGGCTTCCATTCTTCATCGAAAGAAAGTACTTGAATATCATGAAATATTTTTGAAAATATACTTGAAAATATACCACTGTTTTCATCCATATCTTCTATTTTTTCTGCTATTTCATTAGATTCTGCCTCAGTTATTGATAAATAACCAGCTGGATACTTTGGATTATCAAACTTATATTTTGCACTTCCATTTATCTCCTCTGGTAAGAACGGATTAACCGCATCAAAATTATCATAACCATATTTTGCTAATATTTGAGTTTTTGTATCAGGATCAAGTTTGAGTGGAGTTAAATTTATTGGATACGAATACTTGAAATATGGTGTTGACCCAGCAAGTATGTGCTGTATTACTTTGTAATTATCTACCTCTTTTGCTACTACTTCTGTAACTGGGGTTAAGGTTTTTCCAGTCTCCATTTGAAGCTTTTCTCCTAGTAATGCATTTAAGTAATACCAATTCAATCTTGCTGATTTTTCAAGTTTTTGAAAATCTATAATATTATCTGTATAGCTATATGTATTAGTACTCGGAACATAATACCTAGCATTTTTAATCATCTCATCTTTTTCATCAAACATATTTGCATCGTTCTTGTTAAATTCATTCCATGCATCTCCATATTTTTGACTGTAACCTGTCATTTTATATGTTATATCTCTGGTTTCATTTATTGTTTGAAACCTATGTAACAAAGACTTGGTCATATAAATTTCTCCAGTTATAGGGGCTCCAGCTGCATCAGCTTTATACATAATAGGAGTATCATAATGAATTTTGCTTGTTTCCTTATACGCCTCATCGCATATTTTTACTAAGTTAAGATATCTTTCATAACTTGTAGTAGCTTCCATATATACTTTATCAAATTGCTCTTTTAATAATTGTCTATCTAAACTCTCGTCTCTATTAATAGTACGTCCTGTTTTTGTATTTATTAAAGTTATACTTTCAGTTGAAAACACCTTTTTATATTCCTCGAAAATCTGATCTCTAGTAAAATCAGGATTTATGTATATAGTTTCCCGTATATGTCCATCAATATCTTTTATTATATATCTCTCAGTGTTCTTCTTTTCCGGATTACTATTATATAAATTATTGTAAAGTTTGACTATTTTTTTCTCTGTATCATTTATTATCGGTGACCAGTCAGGATAGGACCAAGCATAAGATTGCCTTTCAAACTTTAATAAAAAAGGTATAATATCAAGAGTAGCAGCAAAATCTCCTTGATATTCAACAACCTCCTTCATAGCTTTTTCCAAGTCTTCCTTCATTTCCTCCTGAACTTCGGTCATATCCTCATCTACTTCATATTCTCCAAACTCTTCCTGTATCTCTTCTTCGTAAAACATATATAAATCTGCAAGTCTTTCCATGAATGGTGGTTTTATACCCTCTTCTTCGCTTTTTTTCATATCATATACTTCTTTTATTAAATTCTCATCTTTAAAATTAAGTCCATCTATTTCCTTACTTGTATTACCAAATACGCTTGTAGGTAAAACCATAATTATTGCGGCTATTAAAATAATTATTACTAAAACTATTATAACCACTGGTATCCACACTGGCGCACTTGCTGCTGCACCTCCTGCTGCTACAGTCCCTCCTGCTGCAGCTGCTGCACCTCCGCCAGTTGTTGCCGCAGTTGTTGCAGCTTTTGTTCCGCCTTTTTTTAGTAGATTCGAAACTCCTTTTTTTATTTGCTGATTTATTTTGTCATTTATGTATTGTTTACCTTTATTAACCACCCTATTTTCGCTTAAACCCTGATTAAACTCGGTGCCTAGATCAGTATGTTCTTGTTCTTGTTCTTCTTGCTCTTCTTGCTCTACATCCTCTTTCTCATATAAACTACTTGGCATATCTGGTGTCGAGTAGACACTCGACTTCC
>DMOI01000031.1 GCA_003452395.1 Clostridiales bacterium | reverse complement strand
TTATCTTGAGAAAATGTCCATTCCTGACCCTCTTCGATTTCCTTCTCACAAAAGAAACATTCTTTCACTGTCTAAACACTTCCTTTATTAGCTTTATATTATCCATTATATAGGATTTTAAAAAATATGCAACAGATATATAATAATTATTTCCCTTTTCATCCGACCAAATATAGGTTTTATTTGGACAAAAGAAAAAAGAACCTGTTTTAGAGGTTCTTTTGAAGTATAGAAAGTACCATTTGAATATATTTATTTTACATGATCCGCAAATTTGTTCATTAGGTTAAAAAGGTTTTCTTCAGCTTCTCGTTTATTATTCCCGATTCCTTCAACTCCAAAAAGAAAAGAGACATATTTTCCATAGAATGGCAGTGATTTATTAGTTTGTTTTTTGGTTGTAGGTCTGAACATCGTTGACCAACTCCTTAAAATTTATCATAATTCATTTTAGCACAGAATAGACACAAACACAATAATTATTTCTTTTTTCAATCCTATAAAATGGGCTTTTAAGAGATAATTAGGAAATAGAAATGAGGCTATAGGATAGTTACAGACGGACAGAAATAATGTTTTAAGAGGTTTTAATTTGTTTTAGGTGAATTTGTACCAGAAAAGAAAAAAGACTCCTGAGAGTCTTAGAATTGATTCTTTTTAAATTTTTGACCATATGCATTTTGTGAATAACTTTTCTTTTTTGACTTATAATTTAAAGTTGTATAAGGATTTCCGAAGTCTCTGTGAACCTCTATAATCGTTGAAGAATTTTCATAGGTATCTGTAGAGGTTTTTGTGTACTCATAACCACTAATGGCTAATTTTTCGCCTACTGCAATTTCATTTTCAAACTTCAAAATTGTTTCATGACTGTATAATTCTTTCATCTAAAAAACTCCTATATTTGTTTTATTTCTTATATAATATTATACGCATTTTTAACCACAATACAATAGATAAATAAAAATTAATTTAAACATAAAAACATAATACGACAAAGAAAAAGACTAAAATTAATTAGTCTTTAACAAAAAAGATTTTAATTTATTGTCGTGCTGCTATCACTGGTTTATTAATTTTATAAGTCAAATTAATAATTTGTTTATGTATGCTTTCAGCAATTGCTCTGGCCAATGGAATAGGCACTGCGTTTGCTACCATTTGTTGTTTGTTCGCCATCGTTCCATAAAATATGTAATCATCATTAAAACCTTGAATTCTCGCTCCTTCTCTTACACTTATAATTCTGTTTTCTGTAGGGTGAAGCAACATTGTCTTTCTAAAGTTTGTGATAGTCACAGAAGGTTTGTCTAATTCTAATCGTCTATACATACTTGAATGTGTCCATTTTCCTCTAAGATGTTCAGGTATATCTTTCCAATTATTACCTTCTTTAATATAAGATATACGTTCTAATGTTTGTTCACTATTTTTACTTATATCTAATTGATTTGGAATATTTTCATTAAGATTAATAAAAACATCTTTAACCGTATTTATTTTATTTATTGGATTTGGATGATTTATAATGCCTATACGACTTCCAATAAAAAATGCTCTTTTTCTTGCCTGGGCTGTTCCGTAATCTACTGCATTTAATATCTTTACTTCTATATGATAATCTGGCAATTGCTCCTTAAATTCTTTCACAAATTGACCATCTAAAGCGGTAACAACTTGAGGAACATTTTCGAATACAAATACTAAAGGACTAACCTCTTTTACTTTTTCTATGTATGAAATAATCAAATTATTTTTAGGATCTTCTAAAATTCCTGTATGAGTATTTCGATTAGCATTTGATAAACTTTGACAAGGCGAACCTCCAATTAATATATCAGTGTGGCCTAAAGTTACTTTATTAATATCATTACAAATTATTTCATGATCAAAATTTTTGCTAAGAGTAAAACAACAATCTTTTTCTATTTCCACACTTTTTACTATTTTAAATCCTGGAATATTAAAACCTAAATCAAAACCTCCTGCACCACTAAATATAGATGTAACCGTAAATTCTTTAATATAAATTCCTTCTTTCTTCTTTTATTATTTTTCTAGTTACTATAAAAGTCTGCACTGGCGCTGCACTCAGTACATTTTAAATTTGTTACTACACCAGTACCTTCCATTCCTAAATTCTCAAAAGTATATTCATCACACCAAATCATTTCTGCACCACAAAGTAAGCAATTTATCATTATTTACATTCTCCATTCTATGTATTTATTTGTGTTCTAAACCACATGAACGCTATTTAAACGTGTTAAAAAGTCACTATGGGTAAAACATCCACAAACAAAAGAAAAGAGAACTTATAGCGGTTCTCGCGCTTTTGGTCATATATTATTTAATCCTCCTTATATCATATATTATATATTATATTTTAGACTCAACAAAATGATAATTGCCATCAATATATTCATAAATTGTTGCTACCTTTTCATTATCATACTGTTCTTTAGCATGTTTATAGTTAGAATACTCATATTCAAATACTTCGCCATCGTCTAAAACTTTAACAATAAAAATACTCTCATTAGACATAATAAAAACCTCCTTAAATAATCCGTTAATATATAATACCATAAATATTTTATTATGTCTAATTTTATTTTTATACTTACTATGGATGAATAGAGCAAAGGAAAAGGAACATTTCTGCTCCTTAATTTTGAGGTATCTCTTCTAATATTTCAATTTGATCATTGCTAAATACTACTATAGTTTGTTCCTGCATTCTCAAAAAGTCTTCTAAATCTTCATAACCTGTAATATGCTCGTTAATTTCCCCACCATAACTACTATACAAGTCAACATATAGTTCATCCATTTTTAGGAAATATAGACATCCTCTAGCGGAATGATATTTAGTAGTGCCAAGGATGTATAATTCTTCTGAATTGATTTTAGGTATGTCATTAAAAATTACTCCATCATAACCCATACCCTTCAGGACAAATCTTACAGCATCGGGAATACTTCTGAATGTTTCATAGTCTGGCGAATTCCTAACCTCTTTGTATACTTTTTTGATAATATCGTGTGGTGCTGGATTATTTAAAGTCACAATACATTTTTTAATATATTTTGGATTTCTCCAAGCAGGAGAGGCCCATTTGTCAGAAGTAAACCAAAAACCATTATAATTAGCATCGGTTTCGTGTGCATTGATTTTAGATTCTTCAAATGTTGAAAATGATTCGATAGAACCATGATACAAGGTATATTTCATATGTAAGAACCTCCTTAAATTTGATCATGATTAATAATACCATATAATTTATAAAAGTACAATAATTTTATATCTTATTACAATAGTATAAAACAAGAGTTTGATTTGTTTTTAGACAAAAAGAAAAGGACTAGTTTTCTAGTCCCTGCTGCCAATCTAATGTATGACGCTCACAAGCAAAGTCGGAATAAGTATTGCCTGTTACTACACTCGTTCGCGTGATCACTTTAATAGCAGGATTTCCGCACCAATTGCATGAATGATATTGTGGCCTATTTGACTTACTATATGTTAGCACATAATCTTCAATTTTAACATTCTCCCAGTTTCTCATTTAGTTTATTCCTCCTTAAAAATAGTTAACAAGTAGAACAAGAAGAGAACTATTTTCTAGTTCTCTAATACTTTTATAAATCCTAATTCCACGAGTGCTTTATTATTTTCTGCGTTGTTTTGTCGTGTTAGATATTCATTATCTTTGCAAAAACAAGCTGTATTTTCTAAATAACTTATTCTAGGTCTAGGAGTATGTAAAGGAGAGTAATTAAGGTTTATATAAGCATTATTTGCGGTTTCGACGCTAGAATGTTTTTGCATTGACCCAAAAGACTTTAATAACCATTTATAGTCTTCAGCTTGTTTTCTAGCTTTTGACATGTATTCTTCAGCCATCTTTTTTATTGTCCCTGCTTTGATCCCTAATTCCTTCATAGCTGAATTTTTACCAAAAGGAAGTATTTCGCCATCTTTTAAGATCCAATAAATATGAACTATAGTTCTACCAGATAATTGGGATTTTTCTGCTTGACTCCAATCTGATACTTTAGCAGGGATTAAACCGCCATCGTATGCAGAGAATTTTTCTCCTTTTTCTGTTTTCCATTCATAACCAACTAATTTGGACATATTGGATAACCTCCTTTAATATATGTAATTACTGATAATTATAATGTATAGATAGCGCAATGTCAAAGTATTTTATTTTAGGTTTTAAGGCCCATGGATAGGGATGTAAGAGGTTAGATTATAGATGGAGGGAATTAGTATTAAGACAAAGAAAAAAGAAGCTGTAAAGCTCCTTTAGATCCCCATTGTGTATATTCTGTTAG
>DMOI01000038.1 GCA_003452395.1 Clostridiales bacterium | reverse complement strand
ATAATGTGCTAATCTACAGTTAGACTTGGCAATAGTAAATATTTTTCGCCAATGAATACATCCATATCTACATCGGTTTTCCTATGTATCTCCGTTGCTATAGATTCAAGCGTACTTTGTGACAATTTTCCGTTCAACGTTATATTATCATATGTCTGCTTTGACTTATCTCCTATAAATGCAAATAGCTGACTATTTTCATTCTTACCATCTTCCCTCAGCCTATGCCACATCAACTTAAGTATCCTATAATTAATTTGTAGCTTTAATTTTTTTTCATTGCTTATTCCCATAATTATATTTTCATCTCCTATATAGTATTTTTACTGTGGTTGATGCTCATCATATAAATACACATGCGCTGATTTCTTATTGTACGCACAATTTTAATATATTGCATCGTTCTTCCTGCTTCACAAACTAACTATCCCAGCAAAATGGTCTTTTACTTTTCTCATGTATTCATTTTCCCTATAGTTTCTTTTTTCATATAGCAACTCTAGCCTTGTTCCATTTGGATCGTGTAACTTTTCTAAATCAATTTTCTCTCTTAATATATCTAATGCTGTTTGTTTATCTTTTTTATACATAGCCAACAACCTCTCAAGTTCTGATATATTTAAAATCCAGTACATATAATTATCCCCATAGTCTAACTTTTCTCTTTCAATTACTATTCTTTGGTACTGCTCTGGAATGAAAAGGTTTTCATATGTTAAAACAACCTTAATTATTGGTTTGTTATATCTTGACTTCACGTTATCATCAGTTGTCTTTAATTGTTTATATGCCTTTACTAGGTTTCGGTCAATATATGTATAGATTCCCTCATAGTCTCCAAGAAATTTTTTAGAGTTTATATTTATTAACGCAGATTTCTGCTCTATAATCATAATATAATCCTCAAAATCAACTATCCAGTCCGCTTGTTTATCTTCTAAGTTCAATTCTTCTATCTTTGTGTATCTATCTGATTCCATATAGTATTCAAATAAGCTTTCACAATATTTCTCAAAACATGTACCAAAATGTATTACAAAGTCGTGACTATTGCTAACCCTATAATATTCTCTCAATGTCCAATATACACACTCCGAAAATATTTTTGACATATTAAACATATTTGATATGATTAGCTTTCCTCCACTTGTACTAATAATTGGCTTAATCAATAATGCTTGCTTGCCTAAATCTATTGCTTCTCTAACTTCTTTGTATGTGCACGTATAATTAGCTATATATTTATTGATGTTTTCTTTTGTTGCAATAGGTATCTTATTTAATAGCTTGTCATCTACCATTACATCGCTAATATCACTTTGCGAAAAAGCTATACCAAATGTAACAAGACCTAATTTAACGTATTCATCAATATTAAAACCTGTAATTTCCTTAAACTTTTCATCTAGATTCATTGATGTATCTAATCTACTGTCCATATTTTTAATTATTTCATAATCTCTATTGAACCTTTCTACAATAGCTTGTGGTGTTTGATACCAAAATTGTTCCTGTGCCATTTGTAGTAGAAGAATTAAAGTTTTCTCCTCGTCTATACTTTCTAATGTCTGTGCATCGACGTTTTCATTAAACTCACTGTATAAATTATATAAGTTTATTATATCGTTATCGTCATTCAACCTTTCGTGTCTATAGTCATTACTATTAATGATAGCTTGGTAACTTATTTCCGCCAGCCCCCAAGGTGTTATCAACTGATAGCAATCATTAGTATATTGTCCCATGTGCCATTTAAAATGTTGTTCGATAACTGATTGGTTGTTTTTGTACATATTTCTTGTTATATCTGCTATTTTTAAAAGCAACTCATCAAGCTTAAATTTCTTTATATGCCTAATAAATCTTTCATCCTGTGTATTCGCCATATCCCATACCTCTCTTTAGCAACAACTTATTACAAGACAGTTTCTACCGTTTTCATGACTTTTTACAATATCCTCTATAATCAACTGATTTCTCATTTCACTTTCAACTATTTCAGAGTATAATTCTTGAATAGATACATCTTTCTCATCTTTGCCAAGTGGAACTCTAAGTGATGTAAATCTTGGAACTATGTAATGTTCAAATGGTCGCATTAAAGCTTGCTTTTTAGCATCATCTCTGTACCTTATGGGACCACACTGCATAAAAATAATTGGCTGGTGCCCATCCTTCCTGGTAGGTGTTGCCGTTAATCCATAAACGTATTTTGCATTTATACTTTTAAGTATACTTTCAAAGCTGAAGGCTGAAACATGATGACACTCATCAATGATAACCATGCCGTAATCTTTTACACATTCTTTCACTTCACCCATTCTGTTAATTGATTGCATTACAGCTATGTCGATAATCCCATTCAGCTCATTTTTTCCTGCCCCTAGCTGTCCAATAATGCTTTTCTCTTTCTTTCTGCCTCTCTTTGGTGCTTCGTCTGTTGTAGGCAACTTTTCATTTATATTTAGAAATTCTGTTATTCTCTTTTTCCATTGGGTCACTAGGCTAACCTTATCTACTAGAATAAGCGTATTTACCTTTCGCTCAGCAATTAGTTTTATTGCTACGACTGTTTTCCCAAAAGCAGTTGTCCCGCATAGTATTCCATTATCATCTTGCAACAGTTTTTGTATAGCTTTTGGCTGTTCATCTCTTAAGCTACCGTTAAATTCAACATCTATTACTTTTCCATGGTTTGTCTTATCATCAAATTTTACACCAATGTCTAGTTCTTTGCAAATAAGAGATATCTCTTCTCCACAGCCCCTTGGAAGGCATAGATATTCCTCTGTCTCATCTGAACAAGATATGATTCTTGGTAACTGTTTAGTTGACAACCTCATTGCTTGCGCTTTGTAAAACTCTGGATTTCTAAACGCTGCTAAGCGCTTCAAATAATTGAGTGCTCTTTGTGAGATGCCCGCTTTAGGTATATATATCATGTTTGCCTTAACAATTTCCAGACTCTCTGGGAAGTCACTCTTTGACAACTTTATTTTACTTATTTCCCATGGTTTAGTGGTTTCATCTTCTTCCTTTTTTAATACCCCTAGTTCATTTCCGTGACATAACTTTGATATAAGTGTCTCAACTTCGGCTTCAGATAACTTCTTCACGCTAGATAGCAATGCCCATTGGTCATCATAGTGGCTTCCATTTTCGTCTATAAACTCACTATTATGATCATTCCTTGCAGATTTTTGCAATGGCAAAGCGATTAAGTTACCCATTCCACCCTTTGGCATTGTATCTTGATTAGGAAAAAGCCTATCATATGATTTAAACGTTAATTCATGCCGCTCATTCATAGCATATGTAAGTACTGCACTACCGAATTTTCTAGCAGTAACTGCCGATATAGGACTTTCAAAGAAGAACCACACGTGTGCACCTTCACCCGAGCGTGAACGTTCGACCGCTATAGGTATACCTAATTCTGCTGATACCTCTCTAACTACTGAGACATCCTTTTGCCACTCTCCGTCATCAAAATCAATCGCTAAAAAATAGCATGTTTCATCTTGAGTCATTGGATATATACCCGCCACAAAATCTCCACGTCCACTAAGATGGTCATATATAACCTTTTCATCCATAGCAGAATATGATTTATTCGTACATTTAGAGCAAGTTGACTTGGGCTTTATACATACACCATCTCTCCACTCATTTAAGCATACTGGTGAATATCCGAACTTACCAGTTTTCTTGCTTTCCCATCTTTTAGCATACACATCTTCTCGTCCTCTAAATAATGACATAAACAACTTAACCTTTTCTGCTGGCTCAGATGAGTTATTTACAGTAGCTATCATAGCATTATCTAGTTGCTCTTCCGAAGCAGCTACTTGTTCAAGTGTATCAGAATTCTTTTCAGCAGAAATAACCATAGGCACTGCAACATTCAGCCTAACTCTCAAAGTTTTAATTTGTTCTTTTAAATTAGCATTTTCAACTAATAATTCTTGATACTTCTCCTGCAGCTCTCCAAAATCCATATTATTATCTCCATATACTTCTCAATTTTTCTATTGTTCTACACCATACTTCTTTATTAGTTCTTCAGCGTATTTCTCACCATCTTCGGTGATTACAACACTTTTATTCCTATTTCGCCCTGAGTTAATAAACCCTTGTTCATCAAGATTATTCATAATGTCAAAGTCATAACCCTTCCATGCCTTTTTTACGTCATATCCTCGTTCAGTAAATGAGGTAAGATACATCAATAACAGTGTTAGTTCCTTTATCTTTTCTTCCATGTTCTCGCCTCCAATATCACATGTTTCTTTTCTAAATTATTTTAATATTTCTATTTAAGAAAAGGATTTTCCTTATAAAACCTGGGGTTCTTCTCATTTGCTTTTCTTAATCCTTTTCTTAAATTCTTTTAGTCTCAAATTTAGAAAAGGGTTAGGCTAATTTCCAGATGGGATTCTGTCTAGTCCCAACATTTTTTATTTTTATGCCATTCATTTCATATAGAATATTACTTATCTTCTTCTTTTTTTGTAAATCCGTTAAAACATCTGGCAATTTGTCCATTAATAGTCCATTAATATTGGCCCTGCTGGCCTGATTGTATTCTTTAAGATACTCAATTACCAAGTCCTTGTAGTATTGCTTATCAAACCCTCTGTTTTTTATGTACTTTTCTTTATGATCTGTAATCTCTGCTATTTTCGACGATACGAATACATTAGGATACCTTCCTTCTATGAAGCCATCCTTTCTTAGATAGTCTGATTGTTCTTTCGTTATCTTCCTACCTCTTTGCACCTTGTCTAGTAAAAATATAGTTTCCAAATCTAACTCATCATTATTGAATAACAACCTACTATAGTTTTCATCTATTATTTTCCCAGATATACTAAGCACTACCCTTCCGTTTTCTTGTAGATCATAGTATGGCATTGGAAAGAATCTTTTTGCTTGTATCGTAAACATTTTTCTAATCCCGCTACCAATAGTGTCAATCATATTAAGATTCACCATTGCATTTGCAAGAAATTTATTTCGATAGTACTCAGTTGGAGCGTTGTTTTTGATTACATTTTCTATTGTTCCTGGTATGAAACTACCAAGGTTGCTAAATATAAGTTCATCACTCTTTTCCACAACATTTATTTTACCTCTTGCTTGGTAGTCTTGGTGTGCAATGCAATTATTCAGTGCTTCTCTAATAATATATGGCTCATATTGCTTAACTTCAAGTGGAAATAATGTTGTCTGGCTTGGTATATACCTATAATTTAGGTTTCTTATTTTGTCATAGACTTTATCACCCGTTAATATAAACGGTATCGTGAAGTGCTCATAGTCTTTCTCTATATTGTTTTCGTCCTTCAATATCCATGTTATCTTTGCAACATACGAGTCTAGCAAATATTCTGATTCCTCTTTGCCAAGTAAAATCAGCGCTGCATATGTAATCTTACCATTTTT
Organism: Clostridiales bacterium; assembly: GCA_003452395.1. GTDB lineage: Bacteria > Bacillota > Clostridia > Lachnospirales > UBA12420 > UBA12420. The sequence continues at coordinate 45,187 of DMOI01000038.1, read as the reverse complement.
CAAAACCTTTGCTTTGTTCAAGAAAGTTACATCATTCCAGCCATCTACTTCTTGCGCTTGCTTAGGATTTTTTACTTTGTACTCTTCTCTGGCTTTCTTGATTGCATTAGTATCTATGTCGTTTATAGTAGCTTCTTCACATATCTCTCCCGTGAAGTCTTTACCCGCTTGGTTTCTTATTTCTTCATACTCAATTGTGCTGAGTGGAACTTGTGACTCATTATCACGTCCATAAAAGTGTCCTTCCCATGAAGTGGGCATACCGTTTAATGCTGCTGGTATCTGAAACATGATAACTCTCTTACCTTCGACTTCTACCTCATATATTTCCATAAAAGTTGTCCCATTATTTGTTTTGATGGCTACTTCTCGTTTTAGTTTATCCAAACTAGCTTCTTCCGACCTATAGTTAGTTCCAACAACTTCTTTTGTTTTATCAGTGACTCCAAAAATCAGCCATCCATATCTTTTCCCCTTTAAGTTAGCCTCATTGCTAATCGAAGAGAAATATTTGCCCAACTTACTAAAGTCATAGTTTTCTTTAGCTTCTTTGAACTCTAGCCATTCGTTTTCGGCTGGTAAACTTCTAAATTCATTCAGTAGTTCTATCAATTCGTTTTTATCCATGCTATACACCTACCCTAATATTATTTTTTAATAATCCTTTATATCCGAATATCTTCTCTTTCTAAAAATCATTATATCATTTTTACCATTTTTACTCAATATATTTTGCCGTTTTAATATTAAATTTTCTAACAGGTGCTTTTAATAGTCGAATCATACATCCAGTCTAGCCTTGGTCACTCTCTTAATTGGATGGTGTAACTTTCCCACTCAACCTCATGATTTATCTACCTTTTACGACACTCTAATTTTTTCTCATCCTGCGTCCATTTCCAAATAAAAAAACCTTGGATTTTCTCCAAAGTCCCAATTACACCGCTACACTCCGCTTTCCAAAAGTGTCCTCAACCCTTAGGCGTGTCTCAAATATCTTCCCACTAGCTAAACCTATGTAAGTGTATCAACCGACCACTGTATAACTTCATAACCAAGCTCCCTAGAGGTATTTATAACAGTATTATTATACTCCCCATAAGGCGGCCTAAACACTACCATATCAATCCCCAATAATTCCTTAACTTTATGATGACACTCCATAATTTCATCCTTTATCTGACTCTTACTCAGCTTCCCTATATGTGGATGCTCATTCGAATGATTTCCTATTTGGTGTCCTGCATCATATATTTTTTTCAAATCCTCTGGATACCTATCAACCCAACCACCTGTAACATAAAATGTAGCCTTTGCATCGTGCTTTTTAAGTGTATCAAGTATTACAGGCAGTTCTTTATTATCCCACGCATTATCAAATGTAAGTGCAATGTTTTTATCATTTCTTTCTACACAATATACAGGCAATTCTCTCCTTACAGCATTTGAGACTTCTATTATGTAATCTTTTGAACCAACCAGGGCACTTACGGTTATAAGAAATATCAAAAAATACCTCAATAAATCGCTACCTTTTAAAACATATATTTTCATGGCAAACCTCCGAGTTAATTATTAATTACTTTATTATATATTAATACTAAAAAAGCAGCGATATTATGCATATCACTGCTTTTTGAAATTAACTTTATATAAATTTGTCTATTTGTCAAGCTTGTGACCCAGTTATACCTATGTAAACTAAATAAAGTTGTTTGCTTTATTCATTCCTTAGCTTTTACTTATATTGCTGAATATCATAAGGACATTATTTAGTTCTTCATAATTTCTAAAGTACATATAGCAGAAATCTTTTTTACCATCACTTTTTTTATGTAACCTTCTAAGTTTTGAAGTCCATTTTTTGTAATCCGTTTCAAGTATGTCATATATAAGTTCTTTTGCTGATAGACTAAATACAAGTTTTAAACAGTTATTATTAAAAAGTCCTCTTTTTGGTTCTACATGATAAATATCTTTCCATTCTATCATTGCCTTATTCGTATTATAGCTTATTTCTATACCTTCTTTTGTACCTTTAATAACAAAAGTCGGTTTGCGTAATATGAAAAACAATATTATGATTATTGATATAATTTTAAAATCAATAACAAAATTAATATATCCATTGATTAATTCATCAATATTATAGTTGTTAGCATAGAAATCGGGAGTTTTTAAAATTAATGAAACTATATATACTGCAGAGATAATTAATAATATTTTTAAAAGGGTATAATTTCTTTGAACATGTGTAAATAAATAATACTTTGTAGAAATTGATGAGATTTTAAAAATTCCGAGCTCATTAGATTTTATATCATTTTGTATATATGAAGCTCCAATTAACTTTTCACATAACTTACCTAACTTCTCTGCTGATCTTGTTTCTATAAGTATATCATGCATAAAACACCCTGAGTGGCCACTATTATTTAAATTATCACCATAAGAATTTAATATTCTAGAATTTGTAACTAAATGTAATGATCCTTTTTTTACTAGTGTATTTGCATTCATATCTTCCCAACTTAATGAATTTATTTCATTATTTCTTAAAATAATTAGTCTTCTATTTGTAAAAATATATGTTGTTTTTATTGTAATATTATATAAAAAAATATTAATCAATAAACCTAGTACTAAAATAACTAGTGAAATTTTAGATGTTTCTAAGAAAATATGAATGTTATCTCCATAGGTATTTCCACCAATATATAAAAATGCAAAAAATAAAACCTCTGCACCTAAAAGCCACCTTATTAGAGGCATCATAGAAACGAGAAAATCAACATTACCCTTTTCTTCAGCTAAAAAATAATCATTTTTAAACATCTCATTATTTGTTTGTATTAAGTTTAAATTATTTTCTAAATTTAAGTTTAAAAAGCTTTCTACTTTTTCTATAAACTCCATAGGATTTATCACATTAAAAAATACTAATTCTTCCGTAAGGTTGTGATTTTTAAAAAGACTGTTATGAGTGTTTTCTCTATCAAGTAGAACTTTAAAAGCAATGTTGGCTTTACTGGTATTTCCACGTAAGTTTATTGAAATTATTTAATTCCATTTGATATTATGTTCTTCTTTTCCATTAAAATATGAAATAACACCTTCATTATTTATTTCATGAATTACTGGAATTTTGATTTTAATTTTACTAATAATAAGTATAATTATAAAACCAGCTATAAGTATACTTGAAATTACAAATATTTCCGTTTCAATTTTACCATCAAAAACATTAGGGAATATAATCGACAGAGCTATCATACAAAATAAAACTAGAAAGTATGCAATATTTTTGTCCGATTGATTTTCATCATTAATTTTCACAAAACTTTCACTCTTATAAATAATATTATTTGTTTCTATAAAATTGTTATTATTTAAATTATAATTCAACATATATTCACCTTCTTATATAGTTTGTTGTGTATTTACTACATTACTATCTTCAACATCTATCGCTTTTAATATATATTTCATACGTCACTTAACCTCATAATTTTCTTTTCTATAGTATCTCACTGCTAACCTAAGCTTTTTTATATTCTAAATATAACATATTTTTCAGTATACATCAATAACTATTGAGAAGACTTACATTATTTACAATAAAAAGCACCAATCTCAATGGTGCTATACCGCCACTACATACTTATTTAAGTTTTTGTTAATATCCACCTAATATTTTTTTAACCGCTTATTCTATACACCTTTCAGACTTTCGTTTTATTAGTGTCTACCTTTTATGTTTTCATAAGTCTATCAGCATTATTAATCGCTTTATTATAAAAGTTTAGTAAAGCAAGTGGGTTTATTTTTATACCTTTTAGATTTATATACTCCTCAATGTTATCCCAGTCAGCTTTCTCGTAATATAGTATGACATTAAACAGATTTGTGAAATCGTTCTCAGCCCCCATTAGCCCTTGCTTTAGGTCTTCATTGATAGGTATATCCTTCAACAATTCTACCCTGTCAAAACTAAATAGCACATCTATCATAGAAAATAATCCAAACATAAAAGCTTCTGATTTTCTACTTTTTAGCTCTGATGCATCAGCAAGTGACTCCATAAAGTAGGCTCTAACAATTGATACTCTCATTACTTCAATAGGCAACTCTTTACTTACTTCTCTAAGCATAATAACTGATATCCACTTTCTTACTTCCTTCATTCCGAGTCTAACCAAAGCCTCTCTAACAGAAGTTATTCTTTGAATCGCTCTAAATGCAACAGAATTTATAAGTTTTAAAAGCTGTAATGTAAGCGTTGGGTCACTTTCTATAATTTCAGAAATTCTATCAAAATCAGGTTCAGGCACACAGATTTCATTTAATATTTGTAAATAGCTTAGTTTATTATTTGTATTTCTTACACCTTCAACCAAAATAGGCATACTAAAAAAATATCCTTGAAACATAGTATATCCATTTCTCAATGCTTCTTTGTAATTATCCTCAATTTCAATCTTCTCCGCCAAGAAAATTATTTTAGGATTTATCTTTTTTATATCTACAACAAGTTTTTTTCTTTCATCTTTTGAGTTAGTTCTCCAATCCACCTTAACTATATCAACAATACATAATAATTCTTTATATCTTTTTATATCTCTATACTCAAAATTATCCAGTACCAATGTATATCCATTTTTCTTTAACTCCGTGCAGTTTTTTATATGCTCGTCACTTGGTTCAATACCTTGTAAAATCTCAATTACGATTAATTCATTCGAAAATAATGTAGGTGCACCCATACTAATCAACTCTTCTGTAAATTTTACAAAAGCCTTATTTCCGTTAGTCATAATATCATAACCTATTTCCATAAAGCTATTTGCAAGTACTGCTGCAGTCGCCTTATTATCATCCGTTTTTATATATTCATTATTAGAACTATCTCTATAGAGTAGCTCGTATCCTATAACATTCTTTTTATCATCAAATATTGGCTGTCTCGCAACAAAAATCTCCATAATACCCTCCATATATCAGAATAATAAGTTTTTATTTATTATATAAACTTTGGATTAATAAGTCAATATCTCTTTTCAATTCTTTCGATAATATTTCGTAGCACACCGATATGTTAATTAGTTCCATTCCTTCACCCGCAATAGAGTGAACTTTTCAAACTTCTCCTCTACATTGTTTTATTCTTAAACGCAATCCTTACCTTAAACACGTTTCCAAATGGTAGTGCAATTAATCCTTCTACAATCAGGCTATCTCTTTCTTTTTTCATTCCATTAAGACCTAACATTGGGTCATCAGTAACTGCAGCACATGCAAATATACACTCGCTACCACTTACTATATTGTCATAGTTATATATTAAGTTTTTATCTAGTCCCAGTCCGTTAACTACTTTTTCTTCCTCACTTGATAAGTCAAATATGCCATCGAGTGTATTTTGCTCAGGTCTCTTTAAGATTTCGTTACCTACTATACGGAATCCGTACGCTTTATCAGGGTTAATCATTCTTGTTAGTATAGAATTTATAGCTACTTCAGGTAATCCAAAGACTCCTATAATTCCATCAATTTCATAGGTCTCTAGACATGCCCCAATCGTATATGGAACCTCTATGGTAACTGGTTCTGGAATAACGACAGTTACGCCTAGTGCTCTCATCCTATCAATCATAGTTTGGTGGTGCTTTTTTGACTCATATCCATGCGTTACCATAACTAGCTGATCAACTCTTTTCCCTAGTCCATCTGCTATTAGTTGTAGATTTTTCTCAAGTGCTACTTCTGGAAGTGATGTAAAATCAAGTTTATCCATCACCTTTGCATCAGCAAGTATGCTATACGCTTGTAAGTCTGGAAAAGCCCTAAACCCTTTTCCCACGGCACATATTGATTCTGCACCCGGTAACCCTAGTGCTGTAAGTGTAGTACCATCTATTGCATCTATTGCAATATTGATAGATTCGTTTTTCTTTAATTCAATTTTATCCGTAGCAACTCCTGGTTGATCATTACCAAACTCATCTTTTCCTTCAGAAGTAGCTACTTTCACTTCTTGTTTCCAATTTTTCATTTCTTTCATATAAACATCCGATGCTATTTTATCTACTTCAATTTTTACACTTTTTAAATTTTCTCCCTTTCCAGTACCGATATAATCCACTACTGAACCGGCTGCTTTAAATGTTGTTGATACCACATCTCCTATTATAGTAAAAATACTATTTTCCCAATATGCATTGTCAACTTCCTTATTATCTTTTATAAAAAAATCTTCTACAGTACAATCAGTTATATCATACCTTCCTTCTTTTATGTAATTCTGTATATCCATCTTTGTAATACTCATAGTTCATTCTCCTTTTGGTTCATATATAATTACTTTCTTATAGTCTTGTTCATGCAGTCATCCTTGCTTCTATCGTTTAAATATTAATCATTGAATACTACTTACTTGACTCTTTTCTTTTTTCAAAATTTCTGTGTTAATAAAGCCAAAGTCATCTAGCTTTATATCATGCATTTTTGCCAACTGCACTACCTGTAGCCTCAACCTTAGTTGGCTTCTTTCCAAAATGATATACAGCTATCTTCTCTACAACATCACTTATATCTGACAATGTATACTTATCGTTATACACCCACTTCTCCTCAATCGGAAGTGGGTTATCACACTTCCAGTAATAAATATTTTCTCTCATTTTTACCTCCTATTTAGTTTTCGGTATAATGCACGTCATACTCTGCCTTCCATTCTATTCCAGCTTTTAAAAACTTACGTTTTAATTTATCTTTTATGCCTTTTAACACTGGAATTAGTTCAGGAAATTTTTTAACTAGTTCATCACAGTAAATAGCTATATAACCTAAATCTGATATAAATTTACCTGCATCTAACTTATCTATTATGTGTAATATTGCTTCCATTCTATCTAATAGTTTTATATACTTTGCCTCTTTTGAATTATGATTTTCATAATCCTTCCACATTTCAAATATATCATTTCTATTATACTTTTTAGCAATATCATTCATAGCTTCTAGTTCGAGTTTGTTTTTTTGTTCTTTTGATACTCTCCCATTTAATACATCTGAAACTGTGAAATCATTGTTTTGATTGTATTCACATAAATCATGTACAAGTGCAAGTTTCACCGCATACATAATTTCTATATCCACATTATACCTTTCATATAAATCCATACACATTAATGCAAGCCTCCAACTGTGATCTGCTGTACTCTCTTTAAAAACATCATCTGTGCCCTTATACCTTATTGTAGTCTTTAACTTATTAACTTCATTATAAAAATCTAATAAATTTTCTATATCCATTTTATCCTCCTTAAACTTTAGTTAAATATCTTAACTAAAGTTTTCTTCTGTTTTCATATTCCCTTATATATCAATTTTTCACCCATCTTTAATCCCTCCTCGTATATTTTCACATATATCTTTAAGAATCCCACTCTCTTTTTTCTTTAGCTATCTTATGTTATCTTAATCGTATCTATATCCTCAATTACAATCCATGCTGCCATATTTCCGTACCCTCTTTTATCTATAGCAAAAGGTTCTATTTTCTTCACATCTTTTACAAAAATTAAAACACAATACTTATACAGCTTTACTTTTTCCTGTTCAATCATTTCGCTCATATCTTCTATGCCCGGAGATATTTCCTTTCCGTAACTGTTCCATATTTCTTCTATATTATCTTCATTCAAGTCTTCATACTGAATTATTTTCTCTACCGTAGCTTCTACTGTAACCTTTTCTCCAGTATATTTAAAGTACACTGTATCTCCTTCGTTTATCCTGTCCCATGGTGCATATTTATGTTTGTACCACCTTGACTCAACAGACTTTTCCCCATTTACTATCCATTTTAGATAATCATCCGTTTTCTTATTCATAATAGCAACATGATCCAACTATTTAACCTCCCTTTTTACAATATAACATCAAATATACTTTAATTCCTTTCTTTTGTAAATTATATCAAACTTCTCGTTTAATGTAAACAAAAAACTCAAGCAAAAGAATCGTTTGTTTATATGACTCCTTGCTTAAGTTAATTATTCCAATTTGAATATCAGTTCCCTTTATTATCTCCAACTATTTTTCCAAAATCGCAAATTCATTCAAGTTTCCTAGCTATGTCTCCAAGTATAGACAATCTATTCATCTTAACTGCTTCATCCTCTACGAAAATCATTACATTATCCAAAAACTCATTTCCTGGCTTAATCAATGTAAATAAGGATTTAATAACATCCTTGTAAAGTCCCGCTCTCAAGCTTTCATTAAAACTAATATCCTCATCTTTAATTTTTTCATATAATCTGCTCTCAAATTCATTTTCAAAAAGCCGTTCTTCCACTTGTGCGGTAGAAATATCAGAAATCAGATTTGAAATTCTATTTGCAAAGTTTACAAGCTCCATGAAATCCGCTCCGTCTGTGATCAAGTCCGAAATAACCCTTAATCTATTTACTATATCTAATAGATTATTTCCGTCATTATCTAGTACAGAATCTACAATATCATATCTAAAGTTTTTCTCTATAAGATTCACTCTGAGCCTTAGCTTTATGAAAGTTGAGTTATATTGATTATCTCGCAGTTTCAAAATCTTGATCTTTACACCAAATTACTGGGATTTTATATGGAGTTTTAGACTCTTCACAATAAACTACAGCCGCATCATTTATAATTTTGTTATCAAAGACTTGCACCAATACCTCAATTTCTTTCATCCTTCACTCGCACTCCATTCCTAGATGATTAAAATAAATCTTATATTCAATGTTTCTTTCCTTGCAGGTACACTGTTTATCTTCATATGACTCAACTTCTCGTTCTCTTTTAAAATATTTTATCATATTTACTTATATTTTACAAATAAAATTATAAACTAACCATCCAAATCCTTAAAAAGTATAAAAGCCACTCTTTACGAGTGACTCCTATACCAGTATTACATTCTCCCATCTATCCCCTCATATTAATCATATTACCAGACCCATACCTCTTAAGCCCCTTGTTAAAAATAGTAACCGCAATTATAGTCTCAAATATAGCGAATGCAATAACCACCAATAATAATCCTATATCGAAATGCCTCATAACACTAACTGGAATATATGCCATGAATCCTGCTGGTACTACAGTGTATAACAATATCCTTATAAAACCTCCAAATATACCCTCTGGATATATTGAGAATGAAATTACAAACATTTCAATATTGCTTATAAATTCTTTTATGTTATTTAAATAAAATGATAAGCTATGAACTATAATTCCGAACATAGCCATAATAATACCCGATACTACTACAAATAGACTAAATATTGCCCACAATTTTATATCTGCACCTAGTATAATAAGTATAATATACCCATATAGAAAGTCTCCTATCGCAGATACGCTAGTTCCTGATACAAGTATATTGAATAATAGATTCTTTGGTTGTAACAAATAAACATCTAGCTCACCATTTATGATAAGCGTCATCAACTTTCTTCCATTTCCAAACAGCACATAACAAAATCCAAAGCTACTACTTGATATTGCCCAAAGTAGCATTACATCTTTAAATCCATAGCCTCCAATATCTTTATTTACTGTAAATAATGCCCCCCATATTATAAGAAATGCTGCATTATTTAGTATCATTAGTACTATTTGAAGTATAAAGCTCACTCTGTATTCCATTGCTGCTGATATATTTAAAACTTTATATTTGTATAATAATTTTATATAACTTTTAACCACCGTTAACATTTAATTTTTTCACTCCTTTCTGATAGACAAAAACTGCAAGAGCTATAGATAATATTAGATAAATAATTTGAATACCTATTATGCTCCAAAATGTCTCAAAACTAAAATCAACTACTATCTTTCCTGGTCCATATACTATGGCAGCTATAGGACTAGCCTTTACAATATCTGCAATTACTTTAGGGAATAATTCTACTGGAAAGAAAACACCAAACACAAGTAAAAACTTTCCGTACATCCAGAAAAACGGGCTAGTATCCTCAACCCAAAAAGCAAGTAGTCCAACCACCACTCTTAGGAAAAAGTCTACTATTATACCGAGTACTATAACAATTATCATAAAAGGTATGTAAGTAAAGTTGAAGTTTTTTAACTCTCCTATCATTACAAACCCTACAATCAAACTTAATGGAATATAAAATATCAGCTTAACAATAACTTCTCCAACAAAGTTCGAGAACTGGTACCCAATATAATTTATAGGTTTATTTAATATGTAAGATATACTTCCACTCTTAACTTCATCTGATATTCCACCTCTCGTTATGGCAGTTCTCGTTCCTATTGTTATTAACTCAGTTACTATTAAATACCAGATCATCTGGCTTATATCGTATCCTGAAATCATAGCTTTGCCTGAACCATATAGATACTGCCATAAATTCACAAAAATAAATATTATAAGTACAAAATGAATGGAACCTAGTACCATATCCCATATATATTGTAAATTATTTATTAACATCATCCTTATTACTCTAAAATACTTTTTCATTTTGTGCACCTCATTTCCCATAAATTTCTGCAATAACTTCCTCAAGAGGTATATCTGATATATTTATATCCACAATCTTCTCAAGTGGCAAGCATTCAAGTATATTTTTTATACTCTGTTCTCTAGTATTTACTTCCATCTTTATATCGAAGCCCTTCTTTTTTATAATCTCTATGCCACAAACGTTATCGAGACAAACTTCCTCATCAAATTTTATATCAATAACCTTTTTATTTAAATAGTTATATTTCAAATTTTTAAGAGAATCATTGAGTACTATCTGTCCATTATTCACTATAATTACTCTCTTACAAAGCTTTTCAATATCTCCTATGTCATGGCTTGTAAAAAATACTGTTGTATTAAATTCTCTATTTAATTCCTTTACAAACTTCCTTATTTCCTGCTTTACAACTGGATCAAGTCCTATAGTAGGTTCATCAAAAAATATTATTTCTGGCTTATGTATAAGACTTGCTGCTATCTCACATCTCATTCTTTGACCTAGTGATAATGTTCTTACTGGCTGATTTATTATATCCCCTAGATTAAGTACTTCTGAAAGCTCTGTTATACGCTTATCAGCTTCCTTATCTTCTATATCATATATACTCGCAAAAAGCTTGTAACTATCTATCGCAGGCAAGTGCATCCAAAGCTGAGACTTCTGTCCATTAACCATACCTATCCTATACGCAAGCTCCTTTCTATCTTTCTGTGGATTAAGACCTAAAACATTTATATCTCCTGAAGTAGGAAATAAAATACCTGTAAGCATTTTTATAGTTGTTGATTTACCAGCACCGTTTGGCCCTATAAAAGCAAGCATCTCCCCAGCTTCGACATTAAAACTTATATCTGATACTGCATCTTTTATTTTATACTCCGGCTTAAACATAGCCTTCATACTCCCTTTAAATCCTTCTTCTTTTACCTTAGACTTAAACTGCTTATTTAAATTCTTTACCTCTATTACATTCATGTGTTCCACACTCCTTTTATTATACTAAACTCCTCTTTTACTGTATGCAAAGAAACTCAATCAAAGAATCGATTGTTTCTACGACTCCTTGTTTGAGTTTTTATTCAAACAGTGTAGCATCCCGTGCCTGTACAGCTCAGCTTTGCCTTATGTACACTCGCAATTTTTGTTACATATTATATTACATAATATGACATATGTCAAGTGATTTTGTGAAAATTACTTGATTTCGGGTCTTTGACACTTGTGCCATTATAAAATCCTCACAAACCTTGAAAAAAGGTTATTTTTTTGTCAATTTTTTCAGAAAACACTTGCGGGATACCACGGGATATGTTATAATATATAGTAACTAGGGGGGCGTTACTATGAGATTAAAGATTGTAGAGTCTAAAAATGTTAAATTACTTTATGTTGTTAAGAGTTACTATGTTGATGGAAAAGAAAAAAGTAAAACTGTTGAAAAGCTCGGAAGATATTCAGATTTAAAAGAAAAATTAAAAGGTGAAGATCCTATCGAATGGGCTAAAAAATATATAGAAGAATTGAATGTAAAAGAAAAAGAAGAAAAACTTGATGTGCTTGTAAAGTGTTCTCCTTCTAAGATTATTGATAAAAACAATCAACGTTCTTTTAATGGAGGTTATTTATTTCTTCAAAAAATTTATTATCAGCTAGGCTTACATAAACTTTGCAACGAGATATCTTATAAATACAAGTTTACATTTGACCTTAATTCTATCCTTTCTAGATTGATTTATGGTAGAGTTATATTTCCTTCTTCTAAACTTGCTACCTATGAGCTTTCCAAGCGCTTTATTGAGCAGCCTAAGTTTGATCTTCAACACATCTATAGAAGTCTTAGTTTATTGCAAAAGAAAATGATTTTATTCAGTCTACCTTATATCAAAATAGTTTAGATGTTTCTAAAAGAAATACAAACATTCTCTACTATGATTGTACAAATTTTTTCTTTGAGATTGAACAGGAAGATGGTGATAAACAATACGGTCCTTCTAAAGAGCATTGCCCTACTCCTATTGTTCAAATGGGACTTTTTATGGACGGCGATGGTATTCCTCTTGCTTTTAGTATTACTCCTGGTAATACTAATGAACAAGTAACCCTTACTCCACTTGAAAAGAAGATTGTTTCTGATTTCGAACTTTCTAAGTTTGTTGTTTGCACCGATGCCGGGCTTGCATCTACTTCTAATCGTAAGTTTAATACTCAGGGCGGTCGTGCTTTTATTACTACTCAATCCATTAAGAAGTTAAAAAGTTTTCTTAAAGAATGGGCTTTAAGTCCCCTAGATTGGCGTTTATCTGGTGATACAAAAACCTACGACATCTCCAAACTTGATAATGAAATAAAAAATATGAGTGATAAGGAAAAAGTAATTGCTAAAAATAAAATTTATTTCAAAGAACGTTGGATCAAAGAGGATGGCTTAGAACAAAGAATTATTGTTACTTACTCCATTAAGTACAGAGATTATCAAAGAACTATAAGAAGTTCCCAAATTGAAAGAGCTCAAAAGTTGATTAATAGCAATCCTAAGAAGATTGGAAAACCTAGACAAAATGATTTCAAAAGGTTTATTAACACGACTAATATTACTAAAGATGGTGAGGTAGCTGATAATGAAGTTTACTGTATTCATACAGATATAATTGCTAAGGAAGCTGCTTTTGATGGATTCTATGGAGTGTGTACTAATCTTGAGTCTAGTGTTTCCGATATAATAAAAGTTAATAGTCGTCGTTGGGAAATCGAAGAGTGTTTTAGAATCATGAAGAGTGAATTTAAATCAAGACCAGTTTATCTTAGTCGCGAAGACAGAATAGCTGCACATTTTACTACTTGTTTCATATCTCTCGTGATATATAGACTTCTTGAAAAGAAACTAAAAGAGAAGTTTACTTGCCCAGAGATTATTAGGGGACTTAAAGATATGAATTTCCTTAAGGTCGATGGAGAAGGATATATTCCAACCTATACAAGAACTGACTTTACTGATGCACTTCACGAGACTTTAGGCTTTAGAACAGACTATCAGATAGTTAGTGAAAAAAATATGAAAAAAATTTTTAGAGACACTAAAAAATAAAAAATATCACGCAAAATTTTTCAAAAACAAAAACTCTGAATTCCTTATATAATAAGGCTTACAGAGTTTTTTATATTCTTCAACTGTCAAAGACGGGATTACATATTGTTCCATTTGTCAAGTTTTTTACATTTTTAATTTTTAATCTTTCACACAGCCCCAACAAATATAGGTCTCTTACTCAAATACTTACTCATCGCTATGTTTCTATACGGCATGCCTTCACATTTTTCTTTCACTTCAGCCACGAGCTCCTCTATCTGCATCTCTCGTTTATCTTCTTCTCCACGTAGCCCGACACTATATTTGCCTGATTCTATTTCGTTATCTCCTACTACTAATACATATGGTACCCATTCTTGACTCGCCTTAGCTATTTTTCGACCCAATCTCTCATCTCGGTCATCTATATCATATCTAATGCCTTCCATATGCAGTTTCTTGCAAAATTCCAAATGTTTATCATTTGCTACTGGTATAACTCTCACTTGCACTGGCGATAGCCACAAAGGTAGTTCAGATTTTTCTTTCTTAAGTGCTTCTTCAAGTACTGCGTACATCCACCTTTCCACACTTCCTATACTTGAATGGCATATTATGCAGCCTTGTTTCTCACCATTTTCATCTACATAATTTATACCGTATATTTTAGCATCTTTTACATCAAATTGAATTGTTGATAATTGCTGATTGCCGTTTATACTGTCTATAGATTGAAACTCATGCTTGATAGCCCAGTAGTGTTTCATCTCTGATAAGCATTCTACAAACAATGGAGCTTTCGAGTATCTAGCAAGTTCAAGCAAAGCTTCCTTGTACTCCTCATAAAAGCTCTCTACCACTCTCACCGCTACCGCGTACTTTACCCCTACTCCATTTGCTAGGTCTGCATATCTTTTGTACAGGATTTTATACTCTTCTATACCTTGTTCTAAATCCTTACAAAAGCAGTGTTTTTCCTAAAACAATTTCCTTATTTTGTCATGATCGCTATGTATATTCTGGCCTCATTCTTTTCTTCTACCTTTATAATATTTCAATATTTCTAAATCCCGTGTCACTATTCTAAGTTTCTTAATTTCTGTCCTCAAATTATCATACATAATATTGCCCATAAACTTATAAATAAACTGAGTTCACTCATACATTAAATTTAAACCTTCCCATATGCTATCTATTAAGTTATGATAATATCTTACTCTTAAGTTAATCAGTTATTGATAACATACGTTTCATTACTCTCAAACCTCCTTAATATATCAACATTTTAAATATTACTTCCCTCATATAATCCCTTATCTATCCTCTCAAGCAGTCCTATATCACTGCTTTCATTGTATATTCTAAGTTCATGTAACGCTCTAGTACATACCACATATAACAGCTTTATATCCCTCTCATCTACATAACTGCTTCCTTTTGGCGAGTAAACCAAGACTCCATCAAACTCGAGTCCTTTTGCTAGGTATGCTGGTATTACTACTATACCTTTTTTGTATATGTCTTCTCCCTTTTTAATACAATTTATATTTTCAAACTTTTCCTTCATCACCCGATAGATTTCATCGCAATCTTTTATGGACTTACACACAATTGCAATTTGCTTATAATTATTGTCTAGCATGTTTGATACATCTTTTTTCATTATTTCCCACATATCTTTCTTTGGTGGTCCTTTTATAATCTTTGGTAGTCCTTCATTTCTATTCATTGGATTTGCATTCTTTATTTTTAGCAAATCATTCGTGAACATTGTTATCTCATAGCTTGATCTGTAGCAATTAGTTAGCTCTAACATATTTGTCGTTTTATTACCCCAAATTTCTTTGACATTTGAAAAGTCTTTGTACGAAACATATGGGTTAATGGCTTGATTTACATCACCAAGTATTGTTATTTTAGATTTTTTAAATACATTTTTTATTATTTCATATTGCATTTCATTATAGTCTTGTGCCTCGTCTATTATAAGATGCTTTATTTCTTCCGATTCAAAAAAGCCTTCTATTTTGCCTTTAAAATAAAGTAAACATATAGCATCTTCATAGCTTATTTCACTTCCTTCTAAGCTACTTATAGTAAACTCGCAGATATCATTTATATTTTCAATATTAAAAGTTTCTTTTATTACCTTCTTCACATTCTCATCTTTATAAAAGTCGATATATAATTGCTTTGTATCTATATTACTATTTATCTCTGCATGTAAATATTCTCTTATTCTACCCTCTTTCATTTCATCGTTTGTTCCATCATCATATAACATAAAGGCTCTATCAACGATTTTATCTAGTCTTTTCTTAGGCTCAATATTTTTGTAGATATTTGTATATAAATTTATATATTCTTCTTTCGTTATTAATACATTCCTTTTTATAGATATATCTCTAAATTCTACATTGTTTTCTACTTTTTTTATATACTCATCCAAAATACTTTTAAACTTTGAATTCATCTTTATTTGTATGCATCCATTTTTCAAATATCGATTTACTTCTACATCATGCATTTTTTCTAATTGCTCTACGTTACTTTCTACTTCTGAGTATTCTGACAAAAATCTTTTTGCATATTCACTAAATGTTGTCTGCATAACATTCTCTTCCCCAAGTTCTGGTAAGACATTTGATATATAGTTACTAAACACATAGCTTGGTGAAAAAATTAATATGTTTCTCGAATTTATAGTTTTTTTATCTTTATATAATAAATATGCGATTCTATGTAGTGCAACGGATGTTTTCCCACTCCCAGCGGGTCCCTCTACTATTAGAATACGATCTGACTCATTTCTTATTATCCTATTCTGATCTTTTTGGATTGAGTTTACTATGTTTCTCATTTTTTCACTTGTATTCTTTGTTAAAGCCTCTTTTAAAAGTTCATCATCTATATTTAAATCATTATCAAAAATGTATTTTATTTTCCTATTTTCTATTTTATATTGCCTTTTTAGTTTTATCTCTCCATTTATCTGCCCTATAGGTGCTGAGTAACCTGCTTTCCCAACTCCGTACTCATAATACATGCTAGAAATAGGAGCCCTCCAGTCATATACCAAGCTTTCAAAACCATCATCATCTTTTACATTCGTAAGTCCTATATATACACTCATTAAATCCTTATATTCCTCATCTTCAAAGTCAATTCTACCAAAATAAGGTGATTCTTTTATTCTGTTTAATATTTCGAGCCTTTTTAGTTCAAGCTCTGCTGTATTTATTTCTTCTTCGTGAATATAGTCAAGAGCAATCTTTTCAACATTATCAAATTCTCTTTGGTTATTCCACATATACCTTTTAAGTTCTATAATCCCATTTTCCATGGTTTTTACTATATTACTTTTTTCACCTATCTCGATAGTTATCTTATCACAAACATTAGCCAAATAAATTTTCTCTTCATTATTTTCAACTTCATTCATAGTAATTCCGCTCCTTATATTTGATTTTACACATTATACTTGTAAAAAGACTTGAACATTCTTACAGCAGAATCATTCAAGTCTAGTACCTTATATTTTGTTTTACCTAATGTAACATGTAATTCAATCCCCATGTAACTCCAAAGCGATCAGTTACTATTGCGTGATACGCTCCCCAAAATGTCTTTTGTAACTCAAACTTTATAGTTCCATCTTTACTCAAAGCTTCATATAGTTTGTTTATTTCTTCTTCACTTTCGAGTTCAAGTATCAAGTCCATATTACCACTTTCTGCTCTTTCACTGAATATATCCACAAGATATAATATACATTCATTATTAATATGAAGTTCTACATGTACTATTTTTCCCTCCTGTCCCTCAAACCCAGGCGTATTATCTGATTCTTGAAGGTTTTTTACTTCTCCACCAAATATTGTCTTGTAATACTCTAATGCTTCTCTACAATTGTTAAAGTTAATATTCGGAATAATCTTTTTCATATGTCACCTCCTCAATATATATATGTGTCTTTATATATACTTCCCGAAATTAACATAATATTCAATGTATATAAACTTTTCTTACTAACTAAAAACTAACCAACTGCATTGACTTTAATGATTCATATTGGTATTATGTTTGCAATTTTAGTGTGTTTTCTACCGCTATTGTTTGTTCTGTTTCTAGTTATCACATTATATCTGCTTACCAAGATTCACCGCCTCCGCCTCCGCCTCCACCGCCAGATGAGCCACCGCTTGAAGACGAAAAGCCGCTGCCTGAGTTTCCTGAACTTGAGTTATAAATTGGAGTTGTTGCTTTTGATATTACTGATGTTGCCTTACATATATCATATATAAATGCTTCTGAATTAGAATCATAATCATCTGAAGAATACCAATCTGGATTTTGCAAGTCTAAATCCTTAAACTTTCTACTCCATTTTTTTGTAACACCTAACGCTATTGCATATGGCAGAATATCAAAGAAGTATGTTGGATTTTCATCTAAAAGTTTTTCTAGCTCATCCTTCTCTGCTGTTACTAGAAACTCTTTAAATCCATAAATCTCACCCAAAACTTTATTTCCTAGCTCATTTGTAATAAACGCATTAGGCATAAAATACAAACTTAAAGCTGCTAAACCAAATGCACCAGCAAAAAGTGCTATATTATAATCACTACACATACTAGAAATATTTCCATCAGTAATGATTATTAAAATTCCAAATAAGAACATGCCACAATAAAATATGCCAAAAACAAGTCTAATCACAAAAGGAGTATTTTTATTATACTTTGTAAATAATAAAACATACATTGCTATAAACAGTCCTGTTACAGGTACAGATGACAAACTCGAAATTATCAAATCATTGATGCTTTGAAAAATAATACTTGCATTACTAACAAATAGCGTTATACATGAAAGTATTACTAATATAATTTTTTGCTTATCAAAATTAAGATTATATATAGGATATTTAGCGTCCACTTGTTTACACATATTCTTTTTGGTTAAATCAACCATCTTAGTAAAAGAAGCCTTTTTCAATTTAGAAATACTCAATTCCCCTGCTTCATTTCCATATGAAAATATTTTAGAAAATAAAGTATTTTCAAATTTATAATTCATTGTTACATCCGTTCTTAGTCTTGTTAACTTTATATTTTTTTTACTATCTTTATAATCACTAATTTTCAAAAAGCCTTTGCTAGCCCAATATATTATGAGCCACCCCAAAAATTTAGGACTTATAATTCGATTATTATTTAAATAATACATATCAGACGGACTTAAATCGAATGGCGGTTTAAATGTTACCGTTTTAACAATTTTAGATTTTGCCCATTTATACTTAACAAATAGCATTAAATAAAAAACCGTAGTAATACCTATTAACATAATACTAATATAAAAAAAGTAGTTAATTGGCTTTTTTGATACGTTAACAAAATATCCTTCTGGTAAAGGTATTGCTATTGTAAGTGCTTGATATGAAGATAGTGGAGCTTTTATAAACCCATATATATCATTTTCTTTTGTGATCCACGATATGTTAGTATTATCACGACTACCTTCATAACCTGATGTAAAGTTTACCTTTGAATAATCAAAAGACTTAGGAAGCTCTATATTGAACTTGGCGTTATGTATATTACAATTCCACTCTGTACCAATCACATTCCAATATATCTCATCTTTACTACTATCATCATCTTCTCCCATATCGTAATTATAATGGATAAAATAGGTTTTAAGTCCATTGACAAATATTTCAGACGATCCAATCTTTATTATCTTATACCCATTTTCGTTGTATACATTCGTTTTATAATCTATACCCATTTCATCGGTAACCCTTATATTAGATATTTTATGTGCATACTTATAATACTTTTCTGGTATCTTTCTAAACATCCCATGTCTATCCTGTTTAAATGATACTTGAATTTTTTCAGTTACATCATATACATTTTTTTCAGAAATATCAATTTTAACTTCATAATTATCAATATCATAATACTCATCTGCATATGAATGCAAAGTAGCAATAAATAATAAAAAGACTGTAAACATCAATAAACGTTTATATTTATTACTCAAATTCAAAACACCTCCAAATAAAATTACTTTATAATAATATTTTGCTTTTCCTCATTATTTATTTCAAAAAAATTTTTTTGCTTTTTTCCTAAAATATTAGCAATTATTACGTTAGGAAATATGCAAATATAATTATTATACATTCTAACAGACCCATTGTAATATTTTCTAGCATCTGCAATATTTTCTTCTATTTCAACAAGTTGGGCTTGCAAATCTATGAAATTTTGATTTGCTTTTAAACTTGGATAAGACTCAACCAGAATCATAAGTTCCTCTATATTCTTCGAAAGTTTGTTATTAAGTTCTATTATACTACTTTGCTTATTGGCTATAATAGATGCATTCCTTGTTTCAGTTATTAAATTCAAAGTCTGCTTTTCGTGAAGTATATATGCATCCACAGCATCAACTAGTTTGGGTATTAGGTCATACCTTTTTTTTAGATAAACCTCTATAGTAGAAAAAGCTTCATTGACTTTATTTGCTAGTGTAATTATTCCATTGTATACTAACACAAAATATATTCCTAATAAAAACAGTGTTAATACTCCAATTATCAAATTTTCCATAATATCTCCCCTTTTTCGTTTCAACAACTTTTATGAATTTATTATACACTTATTTTACATTTTATCAATACTTTTCAAGTTTTAAAATATAATAGTCCATCAGATAAAGTAATATCTACTGGACTATTATATTTTAAAAACATCAACCGCGTTTGCAAGATTATTAGCGCTAGCCATAATCTTTTCTGCTTGATTGTTTATGTATCCTGATTTATTCGAAACAACACTGATTTTTTTATTTATATTGTCCGTTGATAAAACAACTTCTTCATTTTCCTTTGAGATTACTTGCATAAATTTTAAAATCGTGTTTATAGAATTAGCTAGCTCTGCTGTGGTAGAAGTAAATTCAATCATAACTTCATTAAACTCTTTTGCATCTTCATTATACTGTTCACCTGTACTTACAAAATTATCATAATCCTTAATAATTTTAGCATTTATAAATTCTAACATTTCTTTAGAGTTTTCTGATAAATTGTTAACTGAATCTAAAACTATTTTATTAACATTATGTATTTCTATAATCGCCTTTTGAGAATTAATCTTTTTACAGACTTTATTATTGTAAAATTTGCAATTGCATAAGACATAATCCCTATACTAATACCTGCAACGCAACAAGATATAGCAAATGGTAATTCTAGACTTGGATCTTTATAATTAGTAAATAACACTGAATAATAAGGAAATATAATACCAACTACAAATCCAAAAAATATCGATGAAATAAGAAAATTTCTTATAGTACCCTTTTTCAACATAGCCACCCACCTTTTTACTAACTGATTATACATTTTTATATAAAATATGTCAAGTTTTTAAATCAGCTTTTATGATTGATATAGAGTTTAATATATGATATAATTATAAATAGTTAATATTTTATAAGGAGATGGTTATATGAATAAACTGATAAATTTCGGAGCATGGCTTTTAGCTGGATTTATTATCAGTTGGGCATTTGAAGCTTCTATCGAACAAAATGCTCCTAAAGATGGACAAAGTGACATTATTTCTAGCTTTGTTTCAAATGATGAAAATGTAAAGGCTATGCTTGAGGACAATGGAATACCAAAAGTTATATTAACAATGCATAATCTGGAGGCTAATGTAAAAATTGGTGATACTTTTGCTATAACTCTCACTGAGTCTGATCCTAATTTTAAATGGATGTATGAAATGGATGATGATGAAGCCTTTGAAAATGTAAATTATGACTTTTTAAGTTATGATGAAACACAACGAACATGGGCATTTAAAACAAAGAAAGATGGAGAACATTATCTGTATTTTAAACAATATAATACAAAGTCAAATGAACTGTTGAAGAACTCTGATTTGACTTTTAAAATCAATATAAACGAGTAGGTAATAACAAAGAAATTCTGAAGTTAGAGGTGTCTTTGAGAGTGTCTTTTATTTTCTAAATTTGTATTACACTCTCTATTACACTCTCAACTTATTTTTTTTTCAGTTTCATACCTATATATACAATCAACCCAATGCTTATTATAATCATCAACGTATTGAAAATTGTTTTGTATAATTTTGTATTATCTTTTTTTACTTCTACCTGACTATCTTCTTTTAAGATAAGCCCTCCTAATACACACTCGTCCATTTTTTCATTTACCACATATGTTTTATACTTCTCTATATCATATGCAGGCTTTGAAGCGTTTTCATTACTATAAATAAGCTTATATCCTGAATCTTTCTCCGCCTTAAATACTACCCTATCTACACTATATGTTATAATCATCTTACTAATATTAAGCTCGATATCATCACCATTATTTATCTTCATTACTATATCTTTACTATTAGTTTCATTTGGTAAATTTATTTCAGTATTTTCCATCTTCACGTTTTTAAGATTTAAATTATAGATTTCCCCTGCATACTCTGAGTATTCTCCATTATCTAGGCGAATTTCATAGTTTCTTCTGAATGTATCAGCTGTTTCTAGCTTTATTTTATGTATATGTAGCCTATCTACATTATTTATATATACATACGTACTATTATCCTTATTCTCTGTGGTAAACTCAATATCCTTTTGCTTATAATATTGGTTCGTATAAACATTACTATCATTTTTATAGCCTATTATGCTATTTATTTTTACATTTTCAATATTATTAAGTAATTCAAATCTATAAAAATTATATTTCTTTACACCACTAAGATATATATTTGTTTTATTAATATTTTCTATGTTATATATTTTATCTTTAGCTACATACTCCCACAAAAGTCCGTCATAACTACCATATATATCTACTTCCTTTACGTAATCCTGCCCTCCTATGTTTAGATCCATATAGTTTATGGTTACGTCTTTATTTATATCATTTCTCTTAACCTCAAAATCAAAAGATTCTTTATCTTTCATCCTCTTTGTATCTATTAAATTCAGATTAAAAAGCTCTGTCGTTCCTTCTATTTGTGTATATATATTTTCTATAAAATGTGGTACAAAGTTCTCGCTAACGTCTTTTATTCTAATGTCATTAAGATTTACTTTTGCATATCTATAAACATCCTCATCAAGCCATATATACTTGTATCCGTTATCCCCACTCAGCTTTATATCCCTCTGAGCATACCAGTCATTTAAGTCAGCCGCATCTATTTTTGCAGTAAGACAGAGTAACATAAGAATGCAAAATAGTATACTAATGTAATTATATTTCTTCATTATGTACCTCCCTATTAGAACTTATTTTCCATACTACTTCGCAAGTTTTGATAGAATAACGAAATGAGTATCGTAATTATACCAAATATAAAGTAAGCAATAATCTTCCAGCCTATTTCTAAGAATGTCAAGTCGTAAAACGCTAGTTTTGCAACTGCAAATAGTGACATTCCTAGTCCAAATCTTCTTAGATACACATAATTCTTCTTGAACCCCATTATTATGTATATGAATGCTGCTACTAAGAATAATAGACTCACCAAGAAACTTATATCTCCTAATCCCAATTGGTATGTTATAAAAGATGTTACTATATAAAGTAAATATATATTTATTATTAGTGGATATAGCTCAAAGTTAAAGCCATTCGCTATCACAATACTTTTAACAACATCCTTTACTACTATGAATGTAATTATACTTGCAGCTATTAATACAAGTAATCCATAATACTCGACGCCACTATTGTTCCCATATATTGGGTATGTTAACACATTTTTAGACGATACTGTCAGCATCAATGTCAAAGCAGATAATATATAAAGTATGGGATTAAATACATTTAGGAATTTATCTTCTTTATCTTTATTAGTTAATTCAAAGCATTTACCTATCATAATCGTCGCAAGAATAAAAATTAATGTTTCAAATAATTCATTATAACCATGATTTAAAACACTAGTTACTGCATTTTCAAAATAAAACGAGTATAATCTACTCGAAATGTAGATAGCATAAAACCATGTATTAATAACAGTAAAACATTTAATATTGTACAACATTTTACCCCTATTTGAGAACTTGTTCAAAAATTCTCCTGATCTAATATATACTATAAGTAATACTAGCAGGCTCACCACATATGCTGTGTACTTAAGCTCAAAAAGGTTTATATTATACCCTGACATTTCTCTAAAAGCTTCAGATACTACAAAGTTTACAGAGCATATCGCAAGTATTACCCCTCCTGCTCTTTCTACGTATGGTAATCCACGCCTTAAACCATACAAAGTTATTACAACCGCCTCTATCGTCCATCCTAGAGTTACCCATGCAAGCCCAAATTGGAAAGGTATAACTAAAACAGCAAAAGTGAGTGCCGTAAGATAGAATAACCCACTTACATATTTATCTGTCTTTACTCTATCAGATACTAATTTAGCTAAATATATGTATATAATACAGAATATTATAGCTAGTGCCCCTCTAAAGTCTGTGAAGCCTTGTTTTTCAAATATATTATATATTGCTAGTGAACTTATAGTTGTATTTAATCCTAATAATATTATATCGTACTTTTCAAACTCTACTTCATTCTTTATGGCATAACCAACTGTTATAAAAGCGTACATTCCGAACGTTAAAGTGGCATATACCATATTTACAGTGACATCATCAACTATATTCATTAGATACAGCATACTTGGTACATTTAACAAAAAGCTTATATATTTGACACCCGACCATCTTTTATATAATGATATTGCTATTATTGTAATGTTTAATATAAACAAATATCCCATAGAAATATAAGCGCCTTGCTCATTTAAGCTAAATTGGGAAACATATGATACAAATGGGAAATAACCGCCAACGAGCGCCATTCCACAGATAACCTTTGAATTATATCTAAGTGATAATATCGTAGTAATGGCTGTTACAAGTAGCGATAGCACAAATGCCATATTTAAATCTACAATCCTCAGTCCAAAATAACTATAGAAAATGCTATAGTAAAGTATGGCTACTCCACCACCTAATAATCCAGTAGCAAATACTTTTTTATTCTTTCTATAGAAAAACTCCCCCACTCCCAGGAATAATATCCCTATAAGGAATGCTACTGTACCCTTACCATAGTTGTCTAACCAGTTCTTATGAACATATGTAAATCCAGATGCAATACTAAGTAATATAAGTATAATACCTATCTTATTTACTATGTTTAGTCCTATTTTCATCTCGATATTATTATTTCTAATTTTTCGTTTCATTGCTTCTTTATCTATCTCTTCATTTCTCAGGTTTTCAGATGTTTCATCATATACATTTTGCTGCATACTAAAGTCATTCTTAGCTTTTTCCCTTATCTCTCTTATTTTTTCTTTTGCCTCATCGTATATATTATTAATTCTTAATTTAAATTTTTCATCTATATCTGCTTCCCTACTCTGTATAAAGTTATTTACTTCAGCATACTTGTCTTTTACTGCTTTTTCTAACTCTGATAGTCTATTATCTGCAGCAGCAGCATTATTCTTAAAGTATATCGCCATCTTCTCACGAGAGGCATTTAGTATGTCTATCTTTTCACTTATCATTTGCTCATGAAGCATCATTCTAAGCTCTGCATTACTTTTCTTAATTTTATCATAATCTTCTTTCATACTATTAAATTGTTCTTTATACTTTCCTAACTCTTTCTTTAGATGCTCATTTTCCCTAACATTATCGTCCTTCTCAAACTCGCTAATTACTTCCTCATAATTTTTTAAAGTCTTCTTATACTCTTCCAAAACACTTCTAAATTTTTCTTTCGTATCCATTAGTACTTCCTCCTCTTTTTATTTCATTTCTATACTTCACCTAATCCACTTTCGGTAGAAAAAACCTCTCGCTACGATTTCCAACATTTATATTCCCAATTTTACACTATTAAACAATAAAAAACAAGCATTTTTGCTTGTTTTTTATTGTTTTTAGATGAACCATACTTTTAGGAGTATAGTTTTTAAAATTTTATTCACTTTTTAATTAGTACATACGACGGCTACAGCTTCTACAACCTTGTCTAAATCCTTGTCTAAAACCACGTTGAAAGAAACCTTGGCAACCTCTTCTTCGACCAAATCCATCAAAGCCATCATAACCATCTCTTTGTACTATATCCATTCCATCTGGCATATATATATATCTCCTTTCCATTAAAATATACTTACTTATCATAAAATCTATATTTTACATCATTCAAGTATAGGAATAAAAAATGTTTGCGCTGGCAAACATTTTTTATGTATAGTTATATCATTAGTCGGTTACTATGGTCTTTCAATTCTAAATGTTGCAACTGTTTTTTCACCATTTGTTAAATACAAAGTACTTCCATTACCATCTGCTAATTCACTTAATAAATTATTAAGTACATCTTCAACTGCAACTGCTACAAAAGTTCCAGTATTTAAGAATGCTATTGGCTTATTTACATTTGTGTTTCTTATAATATTTTTAGTTTTATTTTCGCTTTCGTTCTCATTCTCATTCTCATTCTCGTTATCAATTTCATTTTTGTTTTCATTTTCGTTTTCATTGTCATTTTCATTGTAATTTTCGTTCTCGTTTTCGTTTTCATTTTCATTTCTATTATGAAAACAATGTTGATTATGACAGAATCGTTTATCTTTAAAGCAGTCCCAATCGCAATCGCAACATCCGCATCCACATTTTCTACATCTTGACATCATATCACCTCCTATACACAAGTTTTATGTTTTGAAGTCCCCCATATATTCCGGCAAGAAGAGGGGGAAGGGTAGAGGTTCGTCCAATTTATCTACCCACTATAATTATATGAGACAAGCACGAAAAAGGTTACTTAGCTAAACATAGAATTTTGCATATTGTTTGGTGACATTTATTAAACTTTGAGGTATAATGAACTAAATACTAATCTATTTCTGAAACTTCAACTAACTCGAAAGGATTGATTCACATGAAAATCATTAATAAAACTTTAAATATAGATTTAGACATCTCAAAGTATTTATATGATGTAACCAACACCGATGTTTTGCTTTTTGACATAGAGACCACAGGGTTTATTGCTGATAAGTCTACTTTATATCTTATAGGATGTGTTTACAACTTAAAAGGAAGTTGGACCTTTACACAGTTTTTCGCAGATAATTTTAAAGATGAAGTCTCGGTACTGAGTAACTTCTTCAATTTATGTAAAGATTTTAAATATATTGTACATTTTAATGGTGATACATTTGATATACCATATATATCAAAAAAGTCTATTATATATAATGTAAACTCCACAGAACTTAAGAAACTCAAAAGTATTGATCTATACAAAATTATTAAGAAATATAAACATTTATTTAATTTAGAAAATTTAAAACAAAAAACATTAGAAAGATTTGTAGGTATTAACCGTAATGACAAATTTTCTGGTGGTGAGTTAATTGAACAATACAAACTCTATACAAAAAATTTAAATAAAACAATAGAGAAAAATTTATTGCTTCATAATGAAGAAGATTTATATGGTATGCTAGGCTTGCTAAAAATTATAGATTATACAAACTATATCTCTTCGATTTTGAATTTAACAACTGACAATATTACTAATTGCTATATCGATAATACATATTTAAATGTGACTTTAACTGTATTTACACCTATACCTTTGTCTTTAATAATACAGCACGGTACTTGGAAAATAATGTTGACTAGCCTATCAACTGAGATTTTGATAATGATAAATATCAAAGCTGACACACTATTACACTTTTTTAGTGATTACCAAAATTATTACTACATCGTAGAAAAAGATGAGGCCATACATAAATCAGTTGGTAAATACCTTGAGCCATCTAAGAGAATACAAGCAAACAAAAACAACTCTTACATTAAAAAAACAGGTTGCTTTATTGAAACCTTTGTCACTTCTACTGACATTCAGATTTTCAAAAAAGACACCCTGTCAAATAATTGTTATATATATATAAGTAAAAATCTTATAAGCAAAGAACTTATTTTAAGAAATTTAGTGAAAATATTAGATAAATGAGTATATTAACGAAGAACATTATAGATATAATTAATACAAAATTTAATATTTGGTTCCTCTCCTTTTTCCTCTTTTCTATTGTTTTCATCTGTGAATACTTTTTCATAAATTCATAACTCGCGGTTAGTTTTTCTAACTGCTTTTTTCTTACATAATTATCTATTATTACCTGTGCCTCAAAAACTAAATCCTTGCGCTTTTGCATAATACTCACTTCCTCTTTAAATTTAACTTTTGTATTTAATTTTTTACTACCTTCCCCACTAATATTGTCAAATCATCATCTACGTCATCTTTATACTTTTGTTTTATCATACACATGATGTATTCTGCAATTTCCTGTGGGCTATTATTGTATAAATTTTGTAGTACTTCTGATATATATTGTTTGATTTCTTCTGCTTTTCTATTCGCGGAAATTGCTCCATCTGTCATAGTTACTATTATATCTTCAGTTGATACTGTTTTTTCTATTATTTCTATATTTAAATCGTCAAGTACTCCTATCGGTGCAGATTCGGAAGTTATTATTTCTACTTCATTTTGTTTTTTTATAAACGTAGGAAAGGATCCCACCTTTATTATTTCCATTTTACCTGTATTCCTATCTATTATAAGTAAATCTAGCGTAGCATATAGCTCGTCTTTAGTATTCATAATTAAGAGTGAATTTATAGCATGCATTATAAAATTCTTACTAAAACCTAGTTTTATAAATTTTTCTATTAATTCTATTGTTAGTTTACTCTCTCTCTCTGCACTAGTGCCTGAGCCCATCCCATCTGATAACACAATTACGTAGTTTCCATCCTCCAAATCAATATTTTTATAACTATCCCCACATACAAAGCTATTACCTTTAGAACTTTGAGCAGCACCGAATAGAACATTATATTCTTCCTTTTGTACCAATACAATTTTGGTCGTATCTTTCTCTTTATTATAATATTGCACTTTAAGATTTTTCTTTAATATAGATTCTAATTCCTTAACTATAAAATCAACTGCATTAACACTTTCCGCAAGTAAAATCTCTATTTTATATTTACCATCATTTATTATAACTAAAACTTCTTGTACTTCAATCTCCAATTTTTCTAAAGCAGATGTTATATTTTCCTCTATATTATAAATGGTTTCATTGCCTGTTTGTACTTCTTTACATATGTTTTGAGTCATATCAGCTATCTCATAAAGCTGACCCGAAAGTAGTTTTTTGTTTTTTTGTATTTTATTAGATAGATATATATTTGACTTATAAAATTCAAATAATTCCGTTATATTTTCTAGTAAAACCTTTTCATTCAAACACCATGATTCTGACCCTTCAGTTGTCAGAATATTTTTTAAGGCACTACCTTTCTCCATTTCATTCATTATTTCATATAAATTTCTACTTGTGGTATAAAAGTTTGCCTGCCAGCATTTATTAAAACATTCACAATTGGTACAGACCTTTTTTATTAACATATTAAATATTTTTTCTGCATCATTCTTATTTATGTTTTTTTTATCAACTAGTACTTGTTCATATAAACTCGCCAACTGTAAAAATGATTCTGCATAATTTTCTAATTTAATAGCTACTTCAGATTTTACCTTGCTCATTTCTTTGTCTATTTGTGCTGCCCCATTTATCCTAAAGATTTTTTCTAATCCCTTACTTATATTTACGGGCAAAATATTAAATACTAAAACAGCAATCAGCAAGTTTTTAGTAAAGTCTAATACGTCTATAATAAATGCTGAATTTAACATATAAATAAATATAGATAATACACAAAATATTAGACTCATTGCAGTCTTACCCAATGTTTTGAACATTCCTGTAATCATGCCTACAATAGGAATTAATAAATGATATTCTGAATAATCATTTCCTGAAATCACTATTGCTGCACTCACAACACACCCCGCCAAAGCACCATGCAACATACCACCACTGTATCCCATAAGTAATACAAAAATATAACCCACTATAAACAATAAACTTAATCCACTAAAGTTAATATTGCCAAAACCAGCAAACATAATGGTAATAAGAAATAATAAGCTTACAACTTCTTCATTATTTATATTTGTTCTTTTTTGCCTTCCTAATGTAATCTTGAAAAATTTATCTGATATGCATATCAAACTAAATATTGCTATACTCTCAAGTACTGTCAACATTATATTATACGTAAAAAATGATTTATCAAAATAAAGCATAGTTAAATCGAGAATAAAATTTATTGCTGAAAGTATAGCAGCTTTTTTAGGCACACTATTCGTACAATCTTTTATTTTATCATATAAATATAAGACAACAACATATTCAAGTATTTGATAATTACTTACTTTACCTACCAAACTAGCTATTATTAATATCTTTAAAAATAATTTATTCAAAAATTCTGCTCCAAATACGTAAAATATAAATCCGAAAGGATAAGACCAACTTAATATTCCAACACCTGCAAAAATGTATTGTATAAAATAAAGGAATAGATTTTTTAGTTTTTTCTTACTTATATTCATCTTTTCAAAATAATTTTTTAATAAAACATCCATAAATTTTCTCCTTTGTAGTTTTAGTTCTTCCCTGCAATAAAATGCGGAGAAAACACATGATAAACATGCGAGTGATAACTTTCCTTTTAGACAAAAAAATAACATACATATGTATGTTATTATATAAAATCAAATTGGCATAATTTGTAAAAACGTGGTGATTATTTAATTCTCTGTGACAAAAATAATATCATTTTTCTTTACTAAATTTTCTTGCTCTCTTGCTATTTTTTCTATATACTCATCTGATTTATAATAATTTTTTTTATCCACTGTTTCTTTAAGTTCAGATTTAAATTTTTTTAGTTCTTTATCATATGTATTAATCTTATCATTCATTTGTATGTTTACAACACTAATTTCATATAGCTTTATCGATAAAATAACAGCTATTATTATTACCATTATAAATATTATTTGCTTTTTCTTAGTATACATAACTATCACCTTTATTTCATAATTTTTTTATTATATAATACCCTTATTTTCTCCGAAAGTAAAGGGATTTTTGAAAAAAAGTTTATGAAATTTAATAGTTTAAATACTTTTTGTATTAAACAATCAATATATTTTAAAAATGCAACTCCCATTTTTGATAAAACATTACTGAGTAAATAAAAATATAAAATTACTCCTATAATACACCCTATTAAAATAAATCCTCTAAACTCTCCTGAGTTCTTATATTTTAAAAACTCAAATAGTATAAAAATTGTTACTATCCAAAATATAGAATCTTCTATGTTTATTGCAAAAATATTGTGTTTATATACTCTTCTAACTATTCTAATAAGATCATATATTATCCCAAGAAAAAAACCTACACATAATACAAGTAAAAACACATTTAATTCTGAATTAATTGATAATATCACAATATCACCCTACTTAAATAAGCTTTGAATTAATCCCTTTTTCCTCTTTTCACTACTTGAATCATAATTCAAACTATTAATCTGTCCAGCAAGTTCTATGTCAGATGTTTCAAGATTCAACTTATCAATATGCAGATTATTACCTTTTATTATCAGTCTACCTTGTTTTGTATCTATTACAATATTTTTCTCCTCAAAAGTAATCACTTCTACTATACCATTTGCAGAAAACTTCTGTCTGTTTTCTATACTTATACTATGTTTCCCTGCGAATTCCTTTTTTTCATTAATAACCATATTAAAACCTCCGGTTTAAAAATCAGTTACTTACTATCATTCTATTTAAAAAAACTCAATTTCATTCCTGAAATTGAGTTTTACTCAGTTATAAGCTTATACATTTCTTTTGAATCTTCTTTTCGTACATATTCCCTTATTTCCGTTATTTCTGCTTTTAGTTGCGAATTCCCAAAATTAATTTGAATTATGTCTCCTAATTTTACTTCATAACTAGCCCTTACGTCTCTCTCATTTATTTTTACTCTATTAGCATCACAAAAATCTTTAGCAAGTGTTCTTCTTTTTATAATACGTGAAACCTTTAAATATTTATCTAACCGCATAATTTCTCTCCTTTTTTATTTTGTAAAAAAAAATCTACACGTAAGTGCAGATTTTTTTTATTATTGGTTTACAGAATCTTTTAATGCTTTTCCTGGTTTAAATTTTGGTACTGTAGACGCAGGTATTTGCATAGTTTTTCCTGTTTGAGGATTTCTTCCTGTTCTAGCTGTTCTTGAGCTAGTTTCGAAAGTTCCGAAACCTACTAATTGAATTTTACTTCCCGTAGAAAGTTCTTTTGCAACCACATCTTGGAAAGATTTTAAAGCTTGTTCTGCAACTTTTTTTGTTAAGCCTGAATTTTCAGCCATAGCTGTAATTAATTCTGATTTGTTCATTTGGAAAATCCTCCTTGCATTTAAATTGACTTTTATTAAACACAGGATAGTTGGGATACTATCTTTAACTATTTATACCTTTATTTGGCTGATTTGTCAAGCATTAATTATTAATTTATTCATTTTTTTTTAGTTTTTTTGTATTTTTCGTAAAAACCATCCTGTTTTATTCATTTTTTTCTATTTTTGCCATTATTAGCTACTTAGTTTATTACTGTTCCATTTGTTTTCCTAAGAATCCAGCTGCAGATTGTGCTAATTTTTCTTCTACTTCACCCATTTTGGTTTTGCTATCTTCTGATAAAAAAATTACTGCACCTATAGCATCCCCTTCACTTATTATTGGTACTATAAGCTGCGAATTATACCTATTGTCCCCCTCATTCATAAGTACAGGTATATAATGAGTATCATTTTTATTTGCAAGTACTACAGTTCTATCATCAATTGTTCTTTCTAATTGTTCACTTATTTCTTTCTTAAGTAGTTCCCTCTTTGATCCACCTGATACAGCTATTAATTGATCTTTATCAGCTATACATGTAATATGTCCAGAAACTTGTGAAAGAGCCTCTGCATATTCTTTTGCAAAATTTCCAAGTTCTCCAATCGGAGAATATTTTTTGAAGATTATTTCTCCATCTTTTTGCGTAAAAATCTCCAGTGGATCTCCCTCACGGATTTTCAAGGTCCTTCTTATTTCTTTTGGAATAACAACTCTACCCAAATCATCTATTCTTCTTACTATTCCTGTTGCTTTCATATTTTTCCTCCTATTTATTTTTATTTTAATATTCTATTTTTGATATATGCTATCAGAAATACTTACTTATTCCAATTATAGTATTGGTTTTCTTATAAAAAAAAATGCATCTTTTACCCAAAAAATTGAGTATAATATGCGTTTTTTGAAATTTATTACTATATTTTATAAAATTTTCTTACTTTTTTATCCATTTGTTTAATATTTCTCCTTGCTATACCAATTTCACAACTTCAAACGCAATTAATATAAGCATTATAAATCCTACTACTAACCTATAATGTGCAAAAACCTTTAGTGAATTTTTAGTAAGGAATTCAAGAAATTTTCCTATAACTATAAAAGCTACTATGAACGATGTAATAAACCCCACTGCTAGTGCAACCCACTCTGTTGTACTCATAGCAGCAAATCCTTTTAGTAACGAGTATCCCGTAGCAGCAAACATAGTAGGTATAGCAAGAAAGAATGAGAATTCAGCTGCAACTTTAACCGACAAACCGACTATCATTCCACCCATTATTGTTGAAGCTGACCTCGACATCCCTGGGATAAGTGCCATACACTGTGCAAAACCTATAATCAATGACTTTCTTTTACTTATATCCGTTATATCTTCTGAATCTCTATTTGCAAATTTTTTTTCTATTATAATCATCAGTATTGCACCAACAATTAAGGCTATAGATACAGTAAGTGGTGAAAAAAGATACTCATCTATGTAATCATTAAATAAGAATCCGAGCATAGCAGAAGGTATAAAAGCTATAAGTATTATAAGCCACAACTTAAACCCCCACTGTCCTACTCTTATATTTTTAAGGGACTCCCATATTCTCTTTCTATAGTAAAAAACTACCGCAAGTATAGCTCCAAGTTGTATAACAACATAAAATAATATTTTAAAACTACCTTCGTTAAATCCTAGAAAATGTCCAAACAAAATAAGATGTCCTGTAGATGAAACTGGTAAAAACTCCGTAATCCCCTCTACTATCCCAAGTATAATTGCTTTTATAATTAAATCCATATAATATTCCTCCTTCAAAATTATCTAATACCTTAACACTTCAGTTTTTGTCACAATGGCTTTTATCAGTTTTTCTTTATATTTTTCCACGTTACCTATAGTATAAGCATTCTTTATTATTTCCTCAGCCTTCTTTATTTTTTCATCATCATTACCATATATCGTAACTACCAGTTCATCTCGTAAGATTAGATTCCCTGTCTTCTTATGTATCATTAGTCCTACTGAAAGGTCTATTATACTATCTTTTGTTTCACGACCTGCACCAAGGATCATTGCGGCCTTACCTATAGCCTCTGTATCCATTTTATGTACATAACCTATGTTATCTAGCCTTACTTCTTTCTTTATGTTTGCAATTTCAAATTTTTCTGGGTTTTCTACAAAACTTACATCCCCACCTTGGGCTGATACCAATTCCTTTAGTTTTTGTAGTCCCTCACCGTTTTCAAGCTTTTGAACAACTAAATTACGAGCATCTGCAACTGTAGATTTCATTTTAGCAGCAAAAACCATATATGCCGCGAGTTCTATACACAAGCTTTCCAGGTCCTTTGGTCCTTTTCCTTTCAGTGTCTCAATAGCCTCAATAACCTCTAGAGTATTACCCACGGATACGCCTAGTGGCTGATCCATATCTGACAGTACTGCTATTGTATTACGCCCTAACCTAGTACCTATTTGCACCATTTCATTTGCTAAACAAATTGCATCATCAAGATTTTTCATAAATGCTCCGCTTCCTACCTTTACATCGAGGACTATAGCGTCCGCACCTGCTGCAATTTTTTTGCCCATTATACTGCTTGCTATAAGTGAAATATTATCTATGGTTGCAGTTACATCCCTAAGTGCATATATTTTTTTATCTGCAGGTGTCATATTTGCTGTTTGTGAAACAAGAGCTATCTTATATTTATTTACATTTTCTATAAACTTATCAAAATCAAGCTTCACATTAAAACCTGGAATTGACTCTAGCTTATCTATAGTTCCCCCCGTGTGCCCTAGTCCCCTGCCAGACATCTTTGCAACAGGCAATCCACAGGCAGCAACTAGTGGTGCTACTATCAAAGTAGTCTTATCTCCAACCCCGCCGCTACTATGTTTATCAACTTTTACACCCTCAATACAAGATAAATCAAGAATGTCTCCACTACTCGCCATAGCCATTGTCAAACATGTAGTCTCGCTTGAATTCATTTTCATAAAATATATAGCCATGAGAAAGGCTGACATTTGATAATCTGGAATATTACCTTTTGTATATCCATCCACTACATATTTTATTTCATCATCACTTAATTCATACCCATCTCTCTTTTTTTGTATTATATCATACATCCTCATTGTAAAACCTCCGTGTAGTTATTAGAAATTATGTGCTAATTACTACACAATTATATCATATTTTTTATTTTATTCAATTACTATTCTTCATTTTTTTACAATAAATATACCCCTGTCAATATATTAGTATATATAATATTTTGACAGGAGTATATTTACTTAAAAATTAATTCTTTTTCCCACAGTTCTGACAAAAAGAAGCATCTGCTTGCATTTTAGTGCCACAATCTGTACAATGTCTTGCTTCGTTCACCTTAGTTCCACATCTCCCACAAAACTTTGCATCATGTACAATTTTTGCCGAGCAATTCGTACAAACTTTCGAACCTTGTTCTTCTCTCACATCATATTTTCTTTTATCCATATTTCGATTGTCATGAAAATCATCATCGTCGTGCTTACCATATTGGTTTTCACTTTTATCACCATGTTTGTTTTTGTGTTTTTTCTTTCCTTCAACTAAATCTCCAAATAAATCCTCTAGAAACTCCATATATACACCTCCCTATGTATAATATATAACATACTTTATTTAAAAAATCAATCCTTATTTATATTTTCAGGCAAAACATTTATACTCCACTCTGAGTTATTTTTCCACTCTGTTCCCTTTTTTACTTTTGTATCTTCGTAGTTTTCGTATTTTGAAAAATATAGTTTGTTTGCCACTTTATTAATATCCCAATAAAATGTCTTTAATGAATTTTGAAATTCATCTACCATATTAGCATCAGAAATCGAGACTTTAAAAACATATGCGGGATTCTTATCTCCCCACATCAATACAGACAAAGCCTTCGTTTTACCATAATAATTGTTTATATTTTCATCAGCCATTGTCTCCCCATACTCGGGAGTCTTTATTATATTAGTAGTTCCCAAAAACCATGCATATCTACCATATTCTTTAGTTATTGGCAACATACTTACATATGATGTACCCATATATATATCCCGAGTAAATTTGAAATCTGTATCAAGTTCTATTTTTGATGGTGAAATTATATACTCACGTCTTACTTTTGCATATGGAGTATTATCTTCGTATGTAGTCGATAAAATTGTTTCTTCTAGTATTTTAAATCTCTTTACTGTCTTTTTTTCACCATTTTTTATTGGCATGTTTGTATCATCATCCGCATTAAAAAATTTAAAAGTTCTTATGAATTCCTTTCCATGACTCCCGCCTGTAAAAAAATATTTCCCTCTAGCTTCAGTTCTTATTCTAAAAGCATATTCCCAATCTGAGCTTCCACCTGCCATAAGGGTATATTCTTTTGATGGGATTTTACCATCCTCAGATAGATACCAGCCACCTATATCCCATGTTCCCCACTTTTTCTTTTGAAATTTAGTTATTAGTATATTATTATCGGAAAGTAAGCTATATATCTGCAATTCATTATCGTCTGGACGATATAAAATCATCTCATCACTTTTTATCAAACTTGTTTTATTTATACTCTTTTTATTTATGCCCGCTTTACTTGTCTTGATCTTGCTTGTCTTGACCTTGCTTTTTTCAATATAATTTTTTTCTTGTTTTACACTTTTAGTCTGTGATACATCAACCTTAACGGAATTAATTGGTTCAATTATGTACGCAATTACTATAAGAATAATCATGACTATAATTATCCAAATTCTTGACATGTTTATTTTTCGTATTTTTATAATTATTCACTCCATTCGAATTATATTCTATTTTGTATACATTATACTATACCACTTAAAATGATTTTTTACAACTAAAAATATTAAATTCTTATCTTACTTATAATTTACACTTTTTCACACATAAAAAAGACTTGATTTTAATTGTCAAGTCTTCATCTGCTTTATTAATAGTTTTCAACAAATAATTCAAAAAAATCTTTTGGATGTTCACATGCTGGACATATTTCTGGTGCCCCTGTTCCTTTGTGTATATATCCGCAGTTATTACAT
Organism: Clostridiales bacterium; assembly: GCA_003452395.1. Taxonomy (GTDB): domain Bacteria; phylum Bacillota; class Clostridia; order Lachnospirales; family UBA12420; genus UBA12420. The sequence goes on along the minus strand of DMOI01000038.1, from coordinate 7,971 downwards.
TTCCACTCGTGTGTTTCTTCTCTTTTGAATACCTTTCCATTCTCTATATTCTCTACTAATTTGTTATATCTATGCTCATGTCTCGCTTCTACCTCTGCTATTTTTCTAAATGCCATAGCTATGTGGTGAAATCCCTCTTCTTCAGCTATTTTTGCAAATTCTGGATATACCTCTTTCCATTCTTCACTTTCACCTGCAGCTGCCGCTTTTAAGTTTTCTAGAGTATCCCCTAATAATACAGGATATGCTGCGGTAATATTAACTGTTTGACCTTTTAAATCAGCATTTAAAAATTTAAAGAATCTTTTTGCATGCTCTTTCTCGTTTAGTGCAGTTTCTTCAAATATCTTAGATATTTGAACATACCCTTCTTTTAATGCGACTTTTGAATAATAATCATATCTCATCCTAGCTTGAGATTCCCCTGCAAACGATTTTAATAAGTTTTCTGCTGTTTTTGTACCTTCTAATGACAAACATATCACCTCCTTTCAATTTATATGTAATAGTACCATAACAGTTATACTTTTTCAATATATTTATTGAATATTAATTAAACTTAATCCTCATCATAAAAGTCTAAATATGAATATTTCTTTCCGTCTTTTTGCCAACCTACGATAGAATCCATGTTTACATTTTGAGCTGACTGAAAAATATTTTTATCTACGTCATTAAATACTTCCTTTAAACCCTTAATCATATCTTTTATTTCCCTACGCTTACTTGAGGTCCTTTTTGCCGCTACTGAACAACCACAATTCATAGGTTGAATTCCATTACTCGCCGTATACCGTTTTATATTAAATACTATTTACTTGTTCTATTTTTTCAATAAAAAACTTGAATTTTCGATTTAACGACAATCCAAGCTTATCATTTTTTTATATTTATTCTTTAAACCCCTTCATAATAGCGATAATTTTAAATATTTCACCCCGAGAGGTTTTATCATCAAAACGTTTTTCTTTTATATCTAGTCCATTATTTATTAAATATGTATAGTACTTTTCAGCCCAGTGTTCAGTTGCTGTTTTTTCTCCCACTATTGTTACCTCCTCTATTTTAGCATCATACTGAAAATGTGGTAGATCCTGTGTTTTCCAACTTCCTCCCCATGTAAGCCCCAATTTTTTTCCTATCTCGCCTATTTGATCAAATAATTTCAAATGACTATATGTTGCTTTTCCATTTACAACAGGTACTATATCAAAGGCTCGCCTAGTAGTATGTTTTGATTTTTTAGTCCATGTTACTACTTTACCAGCTGTTGTTCTACCTTTTTCATATAGCTCATTTTGTCTTTCTTGACTTCTATATGTTTCAGTAACACGTATTATTATCCCTTGTTTTTTACACTCTAATATAAGTTTATTTGCTAACTCATTTACTTTAGGAAGCAATTCATTTAAATCTTTTACAACTTCCATACTTTCATCTCCTAACCATTGTATTGTTACTTAAAGTCCGCTTGTTGGATCGTGTAATATCCCTATTGTTACTAATGCACCTAAAATTAGTTGTCCTGCATTTGTAAGAGCATCTACATTCTCTACATGTATAAAGCCCAGACTTTGAGCAATAAGTATAAACGCTGATATTAAAGAAGCCCATAGAACTTTACTTTTAAATCTGTTTTGTGTTTCCATAGCAATCACCTCCTAATTATATTAATAGCTTTTACCAAGGAAATAACCTTGTCCATTGTTTTCCCCTAATACCATTATATTCACATACTTTAATTTCGTGTTATATTAAAAGCAAGAATGCTACAGCGAATGTTCACTGTAGCATCATAACAACCATACTGTCATACTATCAAATCTTTTTTCTTATACCTAAAATAAGTAATCACTATACTAATTATTATTGTCAAAAACATAATGTAATTTTAGTTGATTCAATGCTCCCATTTTCTTTTAGTATAATATTATTTTACTATTATTGCACTAGTTGGGCACCCATCTTCTGCTTCTTTTGCACGGTCAACAACATCCTCTGGTATTTCTATATCTTCTGCAATTGCCTTCTCATCATCATCAAATCTAAATATTTCTGGACACACATCAGGACAAAGCCCACAGCTTATACATAAATCCTTATCTACTTTTCCTCTCATAATAATCTCCCTTCAAAATAATGTTAGTGTAAAAACTTTTCGCTTCAAACACTATATCTACTTATTTTTAGTTTTTACAATTATATATAAATTATTTATATATAATATATTTTAATCAATTAGTTTACTAATTGTTTTCCAATCTCTAGTAGTTGCGAGTACACCTAATTCTTTTTCTATAAAACTATTTGGTGAGTAATAACGTTCATTATTTTCAATAACAATACTGAGTACTATTTCATTTGATACTTTAACCACTTTTACATCCTTTTCTCGAGATACTAAAGGAAGCTCATATTCTTTAGTAGGATAACCTACTAAAAAACTAATGTACATTTTTGCTTTACTTTCACTACCTATATTTTTAAATGGACTTTCGTCTACCAGATCCTCTATTTCTTTAATAGTCTTTAAAATTACCGTAGGATTATACCCAAACACATTGTAAATTTCTTTTTCCATTATACCAACTAAATCATTCTTGTTTGATTCATCAGACTCAAATCTCACATTTCCACTTTGAACATAAGTTTTTACGTTTTTAAATCCCAATTTAATAAATATGTTATTCAAATCCTTTACCTTCATCATTTTTTGTCCACTAACATTAATACCTTTTAAAAATGCTATATAATCAATCATTCTTTTCTCTCCTTTTATCATTAGATATACTATCATCTTATATTTACTATAACACCTTTCAATATTTTTTGCAACAAAAAAAGGTTGAATTTAAATGATGTATTTCAACCTTTTTATATTAAATATCTGAAAATTCTGTAATAACCTTTTGTTTTTTTGAATTTATAACTTCAGTTTTACATTCTTCCTCAGTTAACTCATTACAGACAACCATCGGTAATTCTATAATAAACTCACTACCTTTTCCAATCTCACTTTTTACATATATTTTTCCTCCATGCATTTCAACCAATAGTTTTACAATAGATAGTCCTATCCCGCTTCCTTCACATCTTCTTGTGAGAGACTTGTCAACCTGTATAAATTTTTCAAAAATTATATCACTCTTTTCTTTTTCAATTCCTATACCATTATCTTTTACGGAAACAATTGTTTTGTCTTCATTGCCGTATATATTAATCCATATATTTCCCCCAGGTTCTGTAAATTTAACCGCATTTGAAAGGAGATTGAGCAGTATTCTTTCTATTTTATCTGGATCACAGGCAATTATCCTTTCCTCTATATCTGTATCAAACTCTAGTGTAATCCCTTTACCTTCTACGTATTGGGATGTAGAAAGTGTTATTTCTTCTACTATATTAACAATATTACAATTTTGTTTATGTATATCAAAATAACCCAAATCCATTTTTGTTAAATCTACTATATTGTTAACAAGCTTTAATAACCTATAAGTGTTTTGTTTTATTATTTTAAAATAACAAGAGTGATATGCATTTTCACTACATAGCTTATAATCTTCGTTATCATTTTCTTCTACCTGCAAAGCTGAAAGTATAATATTTAGTGGCGTTCTTAATTCATGCGAAATATTTGCAAAAAACTCAGATTTAATTATTTCCATTTGCTTGCTTTTTTCTAATTCAATATTCATTAATTCAAGTTCCTTACGTAAAGTAATATCCTGAGCTGAAATAATGACAATATCTGAACTATAAAGTTTCCTTAAGTTTGATTCAATCCATTTATAACTGCCGTCTTTACAAATAAATTTACACGCATATCCTAAAATGTCACCACCTGAAACAAGAGGAGCTAATTGTTCTTTTGCTTCCTTTATATGCTCTGGATGTACATACTCAACATATCGTTTTGACATAAGTTCTTCCTCTGTCCATCCAAGTACCCTACTCCATTCAGGACTTATCCTTTTAAAATAACCATCAGTGCCAGCTATCCCCATAAGATTAATAGCGGTATTAAAGTAGAGTTCAATCTCTTCTCTCGTCTGACTTCTCTCTGTTACATCTTGTCCGGTTGCTAGTACTGCGGTAGCGTTACCCTTCTCATCTCTTAGTACAGAATTATTCCAAATAATATCCTTCTCAGTTCCATCTTTACTAATTATAATATTTTTATTTTGAAAAGAATCTTTCATTCCATTTATATAATGCTTACTAAAAAGCTCCATTACTCTCTTTTTTTCGTTAGGTGGTAAAAAATTATCAAACCAGTTCATCCCATATATTTCTTCTTCATTATATCCAAGAATATTGCACCCTGACTTATTAATCATCTTTACAATTCCATCTCTATCTATTTTTACTACAATTACCCCAACAATGTTAAGATATAATTGATTTGCCTTATCACGTTCACTAATTCTCCTTCTCATACATATAAAAATCTTGTTAATTCCTATTAATGCTATAACCATTATTAATGATACAATTAAGCCTATTATTTCTGAAGTGATTATACATGAAATCATTATATTTCCTAATATAAGTTCAAGAAGTATAGAACCCCTCCTTAAGACTTGTAAAATCATTGCAATTGCTAACAGCGACCAATAGAACCTTTTTTTCGTTACCTTAATCAACAATATAGCTATTACTGTAGCTGTCAATTGTAAAATAATAGATAAAAGTATAATTATGTAAATCATTTTGAATTCCTCCTCACAAAGATAAATTATTCACCTTTTTGATAAAATAACTTACTTTAACTGCTGCTATTAAAACTTTAAAAATACAATTTGTTTATTACTGAAATTTCACTATACCATTTTTCAATCTTTTTTGCAAGAAAAAATTCCTTTTTATTACTATTTTTTACTCTTATAATAAATTTTACAAACAAACTTAATGTGTATTTCAAAAAAACTATTGCAAAAGATATTAACTTATTATAGTATAGTATAGTATAGTAATATATTGCACTGACTAATTTACTTTACATACTATATATTAAATTTTATCAAAAAAGGAGAACAACTTATGGGAAAAAGAATTTTGATTGTTGGTGGAGTTGCAGGTGGTGCTACTACTGCTGCCCGTCTTAGAAGGCTAGATGAGTCTTTAGATATCGTGATGTTTGAGAGAAGTCCTTATATTTCCTTTGCAAATTGTGGACTTCCATATTATATTGGTGGGACAATAAAAGACCGAAATTCATTATTTGTTCAGACACCTAAAGCTATGCATGCTAGATTTAATATCGATATTCGAGTAGAAAACGAAGTCATTTCAATAAATAAAGAAAATAGAGAAATAACAGTAAGGGATATAAAAACATCTACAAAATACACTGAAAAATATGACTGCCTCGTATTATCTCCCGGTTCAACTCCTATAAAACCACAAATACCAGGCATAGATAGTCCTAATATATTTTCTTTATGGAATGTTGCTGATACTGACCGTATTAAGGAATTTATTAATTCTAGAAAAGTTAAAACGGCCACAGTAGTTGGGGGAGGTTTTATCGGTATAGAGATGGTAGAAAATCTTTCTGATTTAGGGATAGCTGTAACTTTGGTAGAAATGGCTGATCAAGTAATGTCACCTCTAGATTTTGAAATGGCTCAGCTAGTTCATAACCATTTATCAAATAAAGGTGTAACCCTCCATCTTAAAAATGGTGTTAAACGCTTTGATTATCAAAATGGTGTAACCACCGTAAAACTAAATGATGACACACAACTAGCATCAGATATGGTAATCATTTCTATCGGTATTTCTCCAAATAGCGAACTTGCAAAAGCATGCGGACTCGCGATAAATGAACGTGGTGGAATCATTGTTGATGAGCGTCTTTTGACATCTGATGAAAATATTTATGCCATAGGTGATGTTATAGAGGTTACTGACTATATAGAAAAAGATAAAACTATGATACCTTTAGCAGGCCCTGCTAATAAGCAAGGACGAATAGTTGCTAATAATATCTGTGGTAGAAAATCTATATATGAGGGTAGTCAAGGAACTTCAGTGGCAAAAGTTTTTGATTTAACAGTTGCAACAACTGGATTAAATGAAAAACAACTTAACCGACTAGGTAAAAGCTATGAGAAAGACTACTTGGTGACAGTCATAACTCCTCAATCTCATGCAGGTTATTATCCTGGTGCTTTTCCTATGACTCTAAAAGTTATTTTTGATGCTAAAGGTAAAATTTTAGGAGCCCAAAATGTAGGTGTTGAAGGAATTGACAAACGCATTGATGTTATAGCTACAGCTATCCGTTTTGGTGGGACGATTTATGACCTACAAAGACTAGAACTTGCATATGCTCCACCTTATTCATCTGCTAAAGACCCTGTTAATATCGCAGGTTTCGCTGCTGAAAATATTTTATGTGGGGATCAGAACCCTATCCTTTGGAGGGAAATCGATAATTTAAACTTAGATGAAAATATATTAGTTGATATTCGTGAAACTATAGAATGGGAGCTTGGGACTATAGAAAATACGATTCACATTCCTGTTAATAATTTAAGAAACTCCAAAGATATCCTTTCATTAAATAAAACAATTGTAGTTTTCTGTGCTACCGGTTTAAGAGGACATATAGCTAGCCGTATTCTAAGTCAAATGGGATATAAGGTTCGCAACCTAATTGGAGGCTACAATTTATATAAGCAATATAAGAAAATTAGTAATAGTACAACTCCTACACCAAAAGATATTTTTAACAAAGTAGGTGATGATGGAGCTCCTCTGCATAACAATGAGACGAATGTTACAGGTAAAGAGCTAGAAAACGTCTTTTTACTTGATGCATGTGGTCTTCAATGTCCTGGACCAATTATGAAACTAAATGAAAAGATAAAAGAAATGAGTGACGGTGATATTATAAAAGTCAGTGCAACAGATTCAGGGTTTCAGTCAGATGCTGAGGCATGGTGTAAAAAGACAGGCAACTCATTTTTAAAGGCAGAGCATGATAATAAAGCTTACGCCATATATGTTCAAAAAGGTACAGAAAAACACCAAGTTATAAGTAAACAAGCACAAAGTGGTACTACAATTGTAATATTCAGTGGGGATTTCGATAAGGCGCTTGCAGGTATGATTATTGCAAATGGTGCTGCTGCTATGGGTAATAATGTAACATTATTCTTTACTTTCTGGGGATTAAACGTTCTTAGAAAAAGTGAAAATTCAAAGATAAGTAAACCTTTTTTAGATAGAATGTTTTCCATGATGCTGCCCCGAGGTAGTATGAAGCTAACGCTTTCAAAACTGAATATTATTGGTCTTGGTACTCGTATGATGAAATATGTAATGAAAAAGAAAAACGTTGACAGTCTTGAAGAACTTATGAGAACTGCAAAGGCAAGTGGAGTTCACTTTGTTGCTTGCACTATGTCAATGGATATAATGGGGATTACCAAAGACGAGCTTATAGATGGTATAGAGTTCGGCGGAGTAGCAACCTATCTTGGAAGCACAGAATCATCAAATCATAATCTTTTTATTTAGTTTTATAATTCTCATTTTTTGCTTAGTTCTAATATAGCTTTTTACGAAAAACCTCTACGCATTGTAATTGCGAGGAGGTTTTTTTAACGAAGCAATCTCTTTTACAAACAAAATTATGATTAAGTTTGCATTTGTAACAAGATATATACTTGTCCCATATACTATATTATATACATAAAAAAGAGGTGATATTATGCATTTTTTTAAAAAAATTAAAAAAAATGTACATAAAGATAAAATTAGTATAACCAGTAAATGTCCTGAACCTATTGAACACAATACTATATGTCATGATGATATAGGTGATAGCTGTATTGATTGTGATCATGACCATCAATGTGGTTATAATTGTGATTGTGATTGTGATTGTGGTTGTGGTTGTGGTTGTAATTGTTGTTGTTGTATAGGTGCTACCGGTGCTACTGGTGCCACTGGGGCTGA
>DMOI01000046.1 GCA_003452395.1 Clostridiales bacterium | reverse complement strand
CATTGTTAAATCTAGCAAGTGGCAACGGAAGTTACTTTTGGCTTTTTGCCTTTATCGGAATGCTATTATATGGAATGTATTATCGAATGAAAAAGACAAAACTTTGACACGTGGTATGTTGGCAGATTTGACTAAAACTAGGATGTGCAGAATGTGTGGCATAACTGGGATAAGGAGTAATTAATGTTCGCAATAACAAGGAGTGGAAAAATTGATAAACGAATTTTATAACAGAATTGGATTTGAAGGAGATTTATCTGAGATTTCCATTAAGATATGTGATGAGTATAATATTGGTTTGTTTTTATCAAATAAATTGATAGAAGTTGGAGCAGAAGATTTTTCTTATGCACTAACAACATCTACAGACAGGTATTTGGTCAAGATATTTGAAAGACATAAAAACATTACTTTTTGTGATAATTATATAAAAATAATTTTGAGAGCTATTAAACATGGTATACACACACCAATGATATATGAACATAAAGGTGGGTATATATATGATTTGAAAATAAAAAACAAGCATTTTCATGTATCTTTATTTAAATTTGTAGATGGTAAAGATCTCTACAGTTTGCATGAAGAACCAACGGAAGAACAGGTAAAAGTTATAACAAAACAGCTTTGTAGTATTAATAAAATAAAATGCAATGAACCTCAATTGTTTTATGATTGGTATTTTGCAATAAATTTTTGTAATGAATTTGAGAAAAAAAGTAAATGGACAAAAAATGAAGATTACAATTTAATACTACCTATATATGAAGAATTTAAGAAAGTTGATATCGAAAAGTTACCTAAATGTTATTCTCATAGTGATTTAATTAAAACAAATATTATGAAAGATAACTCAAATAATATATGGATTATTGATTGGTCTGGATCGGGTTTCATTCCAAGAATTGCAGATATCGGAAACGTTATATCATCTATATGTTTTTGCCCAGATAATGATTCAAAATCTAAGTTATTAGAAAAGGTTTTTTTAGAAGAATATACAAAAGAGATACCCTTAACCAAAGAGGAAATCGACTTATTACATTTGTATGCTAAAGTAATTCATGCAATGGGAATTTTAGCAGCGAATTATGAGATGTATGCTGAAAATATAGAAAACGAAGAAAATAGATTTTGGCTATCGTATGATCGAAAAGGATTAGAATATAGAAATAAAATTGTCTGACCTATTAAGCTAAAGGAAGGGTTGAAATGTTGAATAATATATCAAAGAAAAATTTATATACTACTTTACTTATGATTTCCCTACCTGTGTTTTTTGGTGAATTATTTCAAATATTATACGGTTTTATTAATTCAATATGGGTATCTAAAATAATGGGAGAATCATATCTTGATGTACTAGCAATATTACAACCTATTATACTAGTAGCATTAGGAGTTGTAAGTGCTATAACAAGTGCAGTTGCTTTAAAGTTAGGAAACTACATAGGTGAAAATAATGACGATAAAGTAAATATTTTAATTAAAAGTTCTTATAGAATGACCTTTTATATTTGTTTAATATTAGGTATAGTTGTTGCTTTGTTATCTTATATATTTATTAATCTTTTAAATATAGATTCTAATTTGGCAAAACAGGCATTTGGTTATATGTTTGTATTTATACTTGGGTTACCTATTTGTTTTTTAATTGCTCTTATTAGTAAGTTTTATCAATCAATTGGTAAAACAAAAGTTTTATTAATTGTATCAGTGTTTGGAAATGTACTGAATGCATTATTTGTCCCTATATTAATAAATGGAAACTCATTTCTTCCAAGACTCGGTTTGTCAGGGGCAGCCCTAAGTACATTAATATCTCAACTCATAATTTTAGTGGTGTTATATTATTATACATATAGAACGAATAATAGATTTTGCTTTAGTTTTAAAATTGAAAAGGATACTACTAATAAAGAAATTTATAGTATATCTAAACTTGGGTTGCCTCTTGTAGGGGTTGAATTTATATATGCTTTTATGTATTTTATAATAATAGCAATACTTGAGAAATCAGGATATGTGACAGAATATTACATTTTTACTAATGTGGATACTTTTTTAAGTTTAATACCAGAAGTTATTTTAATAACATTGCCAATCATATTATGTCAATTAAATGGTGCTAATATGAAAGATGAGATGGTGGTCTTTTCAAAAAATGTATTAGTTTATTTAATCATCTTATATATTTTTATAATAGCAATACCTGTAATTGTTTTTTCACAGAATATTGTGGGCATGTATACAGATAACAAATCATTAATTGAGGATGTAAGTTTCCTAATATCTATATCCCAGATATGTCAGGTGTTTTACTTGATTTCTATTGTAATATCCTCTTATTTAGAATCACTGGGAGATACAAAAAAACTATTTATCGCTAATTTTATGGGAGTTTTAATGTTGAGGCCAATATGTATTTTTTTGTTTACATTATCATATGGAGTAGTAGGAATATTTCTAGCTAGTTTATGTAGTAATTTTGTTAAAATGAGTATATTGATACTGTATTATTATAATAAGAGACATACTGAAAAACCATATGAATTAGGAACAATTATAGAGTAGATTTACTCGATGATGATGATGGTGTACAGAAAGAATGTATGGCACAACTGGGATGAGGAGTAGGAATAGCATTTGAACGATATAAGATGGCTGTATCCTAAGCATAGGGGGTAGAAGGAGAAGTGAAAGAAAATTGGTATGATCAAAAAGAATTTGTAGAGCAAAGAGAAATGATCGAAGGAGAACGCAAAAGTCTACAAAGCAATGTTAATCCATTGCGAATTAGCATAATACTTTTGTTAGCGATATCCTTCTTGATGATAGAATTGCTTTGGGGGACAGGAGGCATTGGTTGTATTCAGTCGGCGGCTGTATATGTGACGGTAGTTTTGCTATCACATGTATGGAAGGCAATTGCGATTTTTTTAAAAACGCGTGATACTTTCCTTGTAGCATCTATCGTTTCAACATCGGCTTTTGTCCTTGTTGATTATCCAAAGATAGGTTTCATTGAGACAAGAGAAAACATCTTTTCAATAGCACTTTTTATGTCTGCTGCTCTTGGATTACCGATTGTGAGTCACTTGTATCAATGGCTTAGGAAGAGTTACCAAGAAAAATATCAGAAATGCAATCAAACTTATCAAGAAAATGTTCTGCGTCCATACTACGAAGCGTGGTTGCAAAAAGTAGATAAGACATTGAAATTAAGGTACTTAGGAAGAATTAATTTTTCACCGCTAAAAC
>DMOI01000047.1 GCA_003452395.1 Clostridiales bacterium | reverse complement strand
AGCTTTAATCCAGAGGAGATAGCTACAATGCTAGTAGAATACGAGATAGACCACAAAACAGGGATGAATATAGGTGAGATGAGCGAGGAGATATACTCATACACAAGCGGGTATCCATTTCTGGTAAGCAAGTTATGTAAGGTAATAGATGAAAAGATAGATAAGAGATTTACAAAGGAAGGATTGCAGGAAGCAGTGAAGGAGATATTATATGAGCAAAACACACTATTTACTGACCTAATAAAGAACCTAGAAAATAATGAAGAGTTATATAAACTAGTAGAAAAAATAATACTAGAGGGTGAAACTGTAGATTTCAATATAGATGAGCCGACCATAAATAGAGCGGTAATGTATGCAATACTAAAAAAAGACGAAAGTAGAAAGTTGAGTGTTCATAATAGGATATTTGAAACAAGAATATATAACTATATGATAAGCAAGAAAGAAGTAGCAGAAACAATAAGAGTAAACTATGAAAGCAGAAATCAATTTATAAAAAAAGATGGAGATTTGGATATATTAAAACTATTAGAAAAATTTCAAGAGTTAATGAAAGAAGAATACCGTGAAGAAACAGAAGAATTCGTAGAAAAGAAAGGGAGGCTGATATTCCTAGCATTTATGAAACCAATAATAAATGGCACAGGCTTCTACGATGTAGAAGTGGAAACAAGGACAAATAAAAGAATGGACATAATGGTAACATACAATAGAAAAAGATACATAATAGAACTAAAAATATGGCATGGGAAAGCATACGAAGAAAGAGGGTATAACCAGCTAGCCGAGTATATGGAAATAAAAAATGAGAAGGAAGGATATATGGTAGTATTTAGCTTCAACAAAAGCAAGAAATACACGAGAAAATGGGTTGAAGTGAAAGGAAAGAGAATATATGAGGTGATAGTGTGAGTGTAGAAAACCAGTAGCCTCAGGCATGCCTATGACCGCTTGAACTACCGATTACACGAGAAATAAGAAAAACTAAAACATACCTACAAAAAAGAACAAAACGTTCTAAAACCACTTGACAATAAATGCAGAAAAGTATAAAATTATTTTATTAAAGATAAAAAGAAAGGATTGGTAAATATGACAGGAAGCAGGAAGCAGGAAGCAGGAAGCAGGAAGCAGGAAGCAGGAAGCAGGAAGCAGGAAGCAGGAAGCAGGAGTTAAGGCATGAACCCACAAAACAGGGGACTGTCCCTGGAAACGTTCTTAGAGGGACTGTCCTCGGAAATTCGTGGAGAAACTTGATTTATCATGTACAAACAATAATTTTAATATTTCTATTACTCACATTTATAACCACGTCTTACGCCCAATCAATATACTACATGGTATCAGGAAACTCTATGTACCCTACATATAAAGATGGTGACATAGTAAAAGTAGAAAAAAAAGAGAGCTATAATGACGGAGACACCGTAGTTGCTGATGTAGGAGGTAAGAAAGTGGTAAAGAGGATAAATGGGGATATATTAGAAGGTGACAATAAGAGTAATACTGCTAGGTACGACTTGAAGATGGCTGATATATTAGGAAAAGTAGAGTATAATACAGATAAATTAACAGATGAAGAAAAGAAAGAATTTGAGAAAGTATTCGCAAGTGGAGTGGAGATGGTAAGTGCAGGAGCAGGACATACAGTAGCATTAAAGAGTGATGGAACAGTGTGGACGTGGGGGTCAAATAATTATGGACAACTAGGAGTAGCAACTAATAGTGGGACGCCAAATCCAAATACAACACCGACTCAAGTGATAGGTTTAGCAGGAACAACTCAAATTTCAGCAGGAGGATCACATACAATAGCTTTAAAAAGTGATGGTACAGTTTGGACATGGGGGCGTAATTACAATGGGCAGTTAGGAATAGAAATAAATAATGGAACGACAGATCCAAACCCAACGCCAACTCAAGTAACAGGGTTAACAGGAGTTGCTAAAGTATCAGCTGGAGAAAACCATACAGTAGTATTAATGAGTGATGGTACAGTAAAAACATGGGGATCTAATCAATATGGGCAGTTAGGAAATGCAACAAATAGTGGAACGAGTACTGCGAACGTGACTCCGTTAGTAGTTGCTGACTTAACAGAAGTAACCCAAATTTCAGCAGGAGGCAATCATACAGTAGTATATAAGAGTAATGGAGAAGTTTGGACATGGGGCCGGAATATATATGGACAATTAGGAAATTCAACAAATAATGGAACGAATAATCCGAATTCAACCCCAACCCAAGTAGCTGGTTTAACAGGAGTAGCTCAAATTTCAGCAGGAGGATCACATACAGTAGCTTTAAAGGGCAATGGGACAGTATGGACATGGGGACGTAATTTGTTTGGAGAGTTAGGAATAGAAACTAATAGTGGAACTAATAATCCAAATCCAACACCAGCTCAAGCAGCAGTTCTAGCAGGAATAAGCCATATTTCAGCAGGTGGATCGCATACAGTAGCGTTAAAGAGTGATGGAACAGTTTGGACATGTGGATGGAATAGTTGTGGGCAGTTAGGAAAAGCAACCAATAGTGGAACAAATAATCCAAACCCAACGCCAACTCAAGTAACAGGATTAACTGGAGTGAGTCAGGTATCAGCAGGGCAGCAACATACAGTAATACAAAAAAACGATAAAACAGTGTATGGATGGGGACGCAATTATTTTGGAGAGATAGGAACTACAACAAACAATGGAACTAATAATCCAAATATAACTCCAGCATCTGTTTTAGATAATATAGGACAGCCATTCACACTTATTGACACCACTCCCCCAACAGCAGTCATAAGCTACAGCCCATCAGCCCCATACAAATCTGGCACAGCAGTAACTATTACCGCCACATTCGACGAACCAGTAGCAGATAGCCCAGTACCACAAATCAGTATAAGCGGTGCAAACACTCAAGCTAACACAAACATGACAAAAACAAGCTCCACAGTATACACATATACCCACACAGTAGGAGTAGGCGACGGTACTGCAACAGTAGCCATGGCCACAGCGCAAGACCTAGTCGGCAATGTAGTCATAGCAGCCCCGACAAGTGGAGCGACATTTACAGTAGACAACACACCACCTGCCGTCCCAACATTCACACCTAGCACAGCAGACTGGACAAATCAAGATATAACAGTAGAAATCGACTACCCAGCAGGCTCGATAACACCTCAATACCAAATAGATTTAACAGGTTGGCAAGCATATACTGGAGAATTAACGATACCATCAAACTGTGCAATACATGCAAGATGCTATGACGAAGCAAATAATGTAAGCACAACAGCAACCCTAAACGTAATAAAGATAGACAAAACACCACCTAACGCACCAACAGCAAGCCCAGCAACAGGAACATATAACGTAGCACAAACAGTAACAGTATCAAACACATCAGGAGATGTAGCACATACATACTACACCACAGACGGAACAGATCCAGACAACACAGACACAGAGGTAATAGGTGGAACACTAAGCATAGATGGAGTCGATGGGCAAACAATAACACTAAAGCTAGTAAGCTATGACGGAATAAACAAAGGAGCAATATCAATACCATATCTGTATACCTTCAACAAAACAGGGCCAATAATAACTGCTAACCCAACAGGCAGGACAAAGTCACCAGACAATATAAATGTAAACATAACAATAACATCAGACAATCTAAATAATTGGCAATATCAGTGGGATACAGACACAACTCTAGATGAAGACGACTGGACTACAGGAACTACAAACCCACAAGACCTAGACCCGAAAACAGAAGACGGAACATGGTACTTACATGTAAGAGCCGAAGATGATGATGAAAATATAATAACACAAACATACGGAACCTACAAAAAAGGAACAGTATCACCGATTGAAGGCTACGCAGCAGATTCATACCCAGATGAGAGAAAATACTTCAAATACTACGTTGGTCTTGATGCAAACAACATAGGACGAGTAATGTTAGCAGCACCAAAAGATGTAGGAGGAGTAAAACAGATATTCACAAGAAATGATATACTAGACCCAGAGACAAATAGATTTAAAGTGGGTGGAGTTTATTATATAGATAGAGAAGGTAAGATACAGGAGTACAATTAATAGAGGAAAATCAAAAGATGAAAAGTAAGTACAAGTTTAAAAAAGGTATAAGTAATTATATCTTTTTTTATTCTATTATATGTTGAAAAAAATTTATAAATTTGATATAGTTGTAGTAAGTATTTAAGTACGAAAAGAAAGGTGGAATATATCATGATAAAGGGTATTGGAATAGATATAATAGAGATAGAAAGAATACAAGAAGCAGTGGAGAAAACCAAAGGTTTTTTAGAGAAGACATATACAGAAGGTGAAATAGAGTATTTCAAAAGTAAAAGGATGAAATATGAGACGATAGCTGGTAACTTTGCAGGGAAAGAGGCATTTGTAAAGGCTTTTGGGACAGGATTTATAGGTATAGATACAACGGATGTAGAAATCTTAAGGGATGAAAAAGGTGGACCATATATAAATGTTTTAAAGGAAGAGATAAGGGAATCGCTGAAAAACGCGAGAATATTTATTTCAATTTCACACTCACAAAATTATGCAATAGCAAACGTAGTAATAGAAGAATAGTAATTTTTTATGAAAGATAGGAATATATATATTATGGGTGATTTTATTGAAAAGACTTGTATATGTAATCTTTATTTCTATTTTTATGACATCTTGTGGAGGACCTAATGAATACGAACAAGTACATGAAAATATAATAAAATTAGATAGCTATTGTTACGAGATGGAGTTTTGCGTTATATCAAATAAGAATGAAAACATGTATAAAATTAGGGTTACAGCTAATGCAGAAGATGGGTATATGGTTGAAATTTTGGAGCCAGAAAATATAAAAAGAATAGTTACAAGATATAACAAAGATAAAACAGAGCAGGAAAATACGAGTATACAAGACAAGATAACTTTAGTTGATACCGAAAAATTTGACTATAATATACTAATGCTGAGTAATTTTAAAAAAGTTTATATGCAGCAAGATAAGATTGAAATTAACAAACAGAAAGATGGAACTTATAAAGTAGAAATTTCCATACCAAATGGCAATTATTATTTTAATAAACAGGAAATAATATTTGATGGACAGGATAAACAACCTATAATAATGAATGTGTATAATGAAGATGGACAAAAAACTATTGAGGGTAAGGTTTGCAAGGACAACCAAAGATAGAGAAAATAAATTTGAGGTGTGGTACATGAACGAAAGAGTGATTGCAGAGATAAACATGAGTAATTTAAAACACAACCTGAGTGAGGTAAGAAAATGTATTAAGCCCACTTCTAAAGTCATGGGTATAGTTAAGTCAAATGCCTACGGGCATGGTATTGTAGAAATATCAAAATATTTAGAAGACTTTGGTGTAGACTATTTTGGTGTAGCAATAGTAGATGAAGCTATAAAGTTAAGGAAAAACGGAATAACAAGACCAATCTTAATTATGGGATATTTTGAGCAAAATAAAGTTGTAGACATAGTGCATAATGATATAATGCAAACAATATTTAGATACGAAGATGCAATACTTATTTCAGAGGAAGCAAAAAATCAAGATGTAAGTGCAAAGATTCAAATAAAGATAGATACAGGTATGAATAGAATAGGATTTAAGATAAAAAGCGATTTAGTAGATGAACTAAAAAGGATATATGAGTTGCCTAATATTATAGTTGAAGGATTTTATACTCATCTTTACGCAGCAGATAAAAAAGATAAAAAAAGTGTACGTTTACAAATAGAAAAATTTGAGAACGTAATAGCCGAGCTTATGAAGGCGGGAATAAGTGTAACAAATAAGCATGTATTAAATAGTGCAGGTGTAATAGATTTGGGTAGAGAGTATTCTATGGATTTAGTAAGAACTGGCATAATGTTATATGGATTATATGGATCGGATGAGGTAGATAAGAATAATGCAGATTTAAAGCCTGTTATGTGCTTAAAGACTAAAGTGATATTTGTAAAAGAGGTAGGAATAGATGAAAACATAAGTTATGGAGAGGGATATATAACAAAAAGAAATACTATGATTGCGACTATACCAGTAGGATATGCTGATGGATACAGTAGAAAGCTTACAAATGTAGGTAGGGTTCTTATAAAAGGTGAATATGCAAATGTCACAGGAAAGATATGTATGAATCAATTTATGGTTGATGTAACACATATAAAAAATGTAAATATTGGAGATGAAGTAGTTTTGTTTGGAGAGCAGCAAGGTAATAAAATCGGTATAGGAGAAATTGCAAGAATGTGTAATACAATAGACTATGAAATTTTAACTGGAATAAATGATAGAGTAATTAAAAAATATTTATTTTAAAAATGTAAAAGAATATTATATTTAATAAAACTATAATAAAGCTAGTCAAATATAACTTGCCTTGTATAAAAATCACTCTAATGACAATAATATAAATGAAAGTGGTACATATTTCATACTGTTTAGGAGTGAAATATCATGAATGTGAGAAGAGGGGATATTTTTTATGCAGACCTCAGTCCTGTAATAGGTTCGGAGCAAGGAGGAGTAAGACCCGTACTTATAATACAAAACGATGTCGGAAATAAGTACAGTCCAACCGTGATATGCGCAGCTATCACATCACAAATTAATAAGGCAAAGCTACCTACACATATTGAACTAGACTCAGCTAAGTATTCTTTAATGAAGGACTCAGTTATACTACTTGAGCAGGTTAGAACCATAGATAAGCTGAGACTAAAAGAAAAGATAGGACACTTAGAGGAAGAAGTAATGGGTAAAGTAGACAAGTCACTTCAAATAAGTGTAGGGTTGTAAAAAAGCAAGCAGGGCTTGCTTTTTTAGTTGAAAGTTGAACAAACTATAAAAAACAAAATATAAATATATATTGATTTTTACTGTAAAGTAATATAAAATGAAAATACTGAAGATGTTGAAAACATTCTTAACTTTCAACTCTCAACTTTCAACTTTAAATGGGGTGATTAAGTGGGATATTTTCATACAAGAGGGCTTAGGGGAAGTTTACTTGAAGAAATAATAAATATGACAAATGAAATTTATAGAAAAAAAGGAATAGCTCTCATTCAAAAGATTCCTACGCCTATAAAGCCAATGGAAATGGATAAAGAAACTAGAACAATAAGTTTGGGTTATTTTGAACAAAAAAGCACGGTAGATTATATAGGTATAGCACAAGGTATATCAATCTGTTTCGATGCTAAAGAGACAAGCCAAGGTAGTTTGCCACTGCAGAATATACATAAGCATCAAATGGATTTCATGCAAGACTTTGAAAAGCATGATGGTGTTAGTTTCATACTAGTGTATTTTAAAAAATATACTAAGTATTATTTACTACCATTTGAAAAGCTAAAGAAGTATTATGATGCAAAAGAAAACGGGGGTAGAAAGTCAATACCATACTCTGAATTTGGTGAAGAGTTGGAGATAAAAATAAGTAATAATGCGTATGTAAATTATTTAGAGAAGTTGAGTGAGATTTTAGAAGGGGAAAAATAATTAAAACTGGAGGGACAATAATGAGTACATATCTTTTTACATCAGAAAGCGTAACAGAAGGGCATCCAGATAAAATATGTGATCAAATAGCTGATGCCATTCTTGATGGATATATAACAAAAGACCCAAATGCTAGAGTTGCTTGTGAGGTTGCAGTTACAACAGATTTAGTTATTATAATGGGGGAAATATCTGCAAATTGTGAAATAGATTTAGAAAAGGTTATAAGGGACACTATAAGGAAAATAGGGTATGATAAAGATGAATATAAATTTAATGCGGATACTTGTGAAATAATAATTAGGTTAGATAAACAATCACCCGATATAGCAATGGGTGTTGATGATGCAGTAGAAACAAAAGAGAGTATCGAAAAAGAAATTGGTGCGGGAGATCAAGGCATGATGTTTGGATATGCTTGTGACGAGACAGAAGAGTACATGCCACTTGCGATAACTATAGCACATAAAATTGCGAAAAGATTATCAGATACACGAAAACAAGGCATAATAAAATATCTAAGACCTGATGGCAAGGCTCAAGTGACGGTAGAGTACGAAAATGATATACCAAAAAGAATAGATACAATAGTTGTTTCAGCACAGCACGAACCTAACATATCAATAGAACGAATAAGGTCAGACATAATAAAAGAAGTAGTAAACTACGCAGTACCTAAAAACATGATAGATATAAATACTAAGTACCTTATTAATCCTACTGGATGCTTTGTAATAGGGGGACCTGCAGGTGATACAGGTTTAACAGGAAGGAAAATAATTGTAGATACATATGGTGGCTATGCAAGGCATGGTGGTGGAGCGTTTTCAGGTAAAGACCCAACCAAGGTAGATAGATCAGCTGCATATATGGCTAGACATGTTGCCAAAAGCATTGTAGCTTCAGGCTATGCTAAAAGATGTGAGGTACAAATTGCATATGCAATAGGAAAAGCAAATCCCGTTTCTATTTATGTAGACACCTTTTTAACAGGGAAAATATCAAATGAAGAGCTAATAAAAAAAATAAAGAATACGTTTGATTTAAAACCTAGAAGCATAATAGATAAGCTAAATCTCAAAACACCAATATATAGTAAAACCAGTGTATATGGACATTTTGGCAAAATAGATGAGAGTCTTACGTGGGAAAAGGTAGAAAAGATATAATGAAGAACAAGATGGGGTGTTACCATCTTGTTTTATTTTTTGTCGAAAATGTTATAAATGTGTTGTAGTATTTATGACAAGGTGATATACTTGTGTAAATAAAATTTTCTATAAAATAAGGATGTGGATAAATGGAAGACAAGGTATTTATAAAAGAATTATGTCTAGAATGTAAAGAAGAATTTGAAAAATTTATTAATTCCATGCAAAACTTTGTATTTATAGTTGGAGAGGATGAAAAAATAAAGTATGCTAATGAATATGCGTTAGAAAAACTAGAGTATACTAGTAAAGAATTAATAGGATTTTCTATATTAGATATAAGGTTACCAGAAGATAGAGAGATTGGAAAAAAATACCTCAAAGAGATCAGCGAAGATAGAAGGTTTGTTTATTCTATTCCTTATTGTTCTAAAAGTAAAAAAATTATTCAGGCGGAGACAAAAATAGTAAAGGGGCTGTGGGATAAAGAAAAAGTGTTTTACTCAATAAGTCAGGATATATCAGAAAAAAGAGATATACAAAGGGAATTAGGAATAAAAGAAAAACTGCTTACTGCAATATCAGAAGTGGCAAGTGAATTGTTTAAAGAGAAAGATTTGATGAAAGCTATAGAACAAAGTATAAAAATGATGGGTGAAGTGATAGATGTTGATAGGGTATATTTGTTTAAAAATTATTATGATGAAAATGAAAAAGGGTATACTAGTCAGAAGTTAGAGTGGAACTCAGGTAGCCAAAAGCCACAAACAGATAACCTAGAGCTACAGGATATTCCTTTTGAAGCAATTGAGGAGTGTATAAAATCACTTGAAAGTGGAAATGTATTTGAAGGAATTGTAAAAGATATGAAAGAAGGGATAATAAAACAAGTATTAAAAGGACAGAATATACTTTCAGTGATTGTGTTTCCTATAATAGAGGAAGATAAGTTTTGGGGTTATGTAGGATTTGATGAATGTAAAAAGGAGAGAGTGTGGGTAGAAGACGAAAAAGCTATTTTAAGGGTATTTACAGAATATATAGCTGCGGCGATAAAAAGAAATGATATGGAAAATGAACTAAAGAAAGCGAAAGAACTTGCTGATACTGCAAATACTGCTAAATCAGTATTTATAGCTAATATCTCACACGAAATACGAACTCCGATGAACGGTATTATTGGATTTTTAGAACTTTTAAAACACACAACTCTAAGCTCAGAGCAGAGTGAGTATATAGAAGAAGTTTTATCAGCATCTGAGGTATTATTATATCTTATAAATGATATATTAGATTTATCTAAGATAGAAGCAGGAAAGCTAGAGATTGAAAAGAGAGAGTTTGATTTACATGAAGTTATAAATAATTCAGTATCTGCCATAAGACTAAAAGCAGCCACTAAAATGATAGACCTGAGTGTGAAAATTGATCATGAGGTACCTAAAAAGCTAGTAGGGGACCCTTTTAGATTGCAGCAAGTCTTAAATAATCTTTTAAGCAATGCAGTTAAGTTCACATCGGACGGAGATATAAGTATTATTGTAGATTTATTATCGAAGGTAGATGAGAATGTATATTTAAAATTTGAAGTAAGTGATACAGGAATAGGTATTGCAGAAAAAGATTTTAAATCCATCTTTGAACCATTTACACAAGTAGATGTATCATCTACTAGAAAGTATGGAGGATCAGGACTTGGACTGAAAATAACAAAGGATCTTGTTAATATGATGGGTGGAGAAATTGTTTTAGAGAGCGAGATAGGCACAGGCACGAGGTTCTCTTTTACTATAAAAACAGGCACACAAAATAGCACGAATAAAGAAGAGTATGATATTATAAAGAGTAGGGTACTACTAATTGATAATAATATAGCAAATTATAAATTGCTTAGTAAAATTATAGAAGGTAAAAAAATAGGATTAGAGTATTTAAATAACATAAAAGAAGCAGCTAATCTAATAAAGGATATAAATAATGATAAAAACGAGAAAGAAATAAGTATCATTTTGGTTAATTATGATCTATACATGAATAACAAAAATGAATTTGAAAGAATTATAATACCGATAATTAGCAAAACAGAAACAAAAGTAATAGGACTAATAGAGAAAAAACTAGAAACTTCATATGAAAATCTTAAATACCATATAATAGAGGATGTTATCAATATTAAGATGAGGGAAAACATAATAATAAATAAGTTATTACGCATAAATGAAGATAAAAGCCTACTAGTAGATGGAGAAGTAAGGTTTGCAAAGCATGCTCTAAAAAAGAATCTAAAAAATAGGCTAATGAAGATCCTAGTTGCAGAAGACAGTGATATAAACAGGAAAATAATTAGTAAGATGCTGACTATGAAAAATATACCTTATGATTTAGCTATAGATGGAAAAGAAGCAGTGGAGGCATTTGAAAAAAATAGGTATCCTGTTATTTTAATGGATTGCAATATGCCAATAATGGATGGGTATGAGGCAACAAATGTAATAAGAAATATAGCTGGTAACAACACTAAAATAATAGCTATGACTGCTAATGCAATGGAAGGTGATAGAAAAAAATGCTTGGAAGCTGGAATGGATGAGTATTTATCAAAACCAATTAATTATGATAAGCTTTTTAAAATACTTACAAAATATTTTTTGGAAAGTGAAGCGCAGATTAGTGAATCGTTAAGTAATATAATGGAGGAAAGCTTCAAAAAATTTATTCGTGAAACACTGTTTTCGGAAGATGATGCTAAGGAATTATATGATGAATTTATTAAATTATTACCTCTCACAATTGTAAATATTAAATCAGAATTTGAAAAACATGATTATGATGAATTAAAAGGCCATGCCCATAAATTGAAAGGGTCAGCAGGAAGCCTAAGAATAGAATTTATAGAAAAAATAGCTTTTGATATAGAAAAAGAAGCTATTGAAAAAAACGAAGAGAAAATAAAAGATGCAATAAGTCAGTTAGAATATATATTTGATATAAAATGATAAAAAGCTATAAAATTGTCTAAAAAGCTATAAAATTATTGACAAATATTATCTAATATGTTAAGTTATATAATAGACGATTATAAAAATTTATATTATAAAAGGGGTGATTAATTATAAAAAATATATTAATAGTAGATGATGCTCAATTTATCAGGTATTCCCTAAAAACAATGATAGAGGGAAGGGGTTTTAATGTAATAGGCGAAGCTGGAAACGGAAAAGTGGCAATAAGGCTTTTTAAGGAACTTGAACCGGATATAGTTCTAATGGACATAACTATGCCAGAAATGGATGGGCTCGAGGCACTAAAAGAGATAATGAAAATAAATTCGAGAGCAAGAGTAATTATGATATCAGCAATGGGAAAAGAAGGCATTGTGAGAGATGCAGTACTAGCAGGAGCAAAGGGGTTTATAGTTAAACCGTTTACCGAAGATACTGTTATAAAAACTTTAGAGAGAATGATTTAGGAGAGTGGAGGAGTATCATGGATGAAAATAAGTTTTCTATTACTAATGACCCGATGCTCGAAATGTTTGTTTTTGAAACTTTAAACTTGACCCAGCAGCTGGAAGAGATACTAATAAAGGTAGAAAAGAACAGTAGTGTTTCACCTGATGAAATTAATGAAATATTCAGGATTATGCATACTATTAAGGGATCAGCAGCTATGATGATGTTTTCAAACATTTCAAAACTTGCTCATGGAGTGGAAGATGTATTCTATTATATACGTGAAAATAAAGAAGTGAGTATTGACTTATCTGATTTATCAGATAAAGTTCTTGAGGCTGTTGACTTCATAAAAGAAGAAATAGCTAAAATAAAAGAAGGAATAAAGGCTGACGGGGAAGAAGAAAAACTAGTTGAAGTAATGAAATTATACTTAGCTGATATATCAGGGAACCCAAGTATAGAGATAAAAAGAGAAAGCACAAACAAACAAACATATTATATAAGTCAATATGAAATAAAAAGTGAAGAGAATATACATAAATATTCGGCAAAAGTTTTCTTTGAGTCGGATTGTCAAATGGAAAATATTCGTGCCTATACTATAGTACATAATCTCGAGACAATATGTAAAGAGATGTTTTATGTTCCCAATAATCTTATAGAAGATAATGAAAGTGAACAGTACATAGTAGAAAATGGATTTACATTAAATTTTTCAACTCTTAATGATTATAAGCAAGTAAAAGAAATTATAGAGCAGGAAGTATTTATAAAAACTCTAGAATTAAAAGAGGTAGATGAATACGATGAACAATTAAATCTAATAGCTACAAAGACTGAGGAATTAAAGAATACAAGTAAAATATGTATGTCAGAAGTTGTAAAAGAGGAAATAGAAACAAGTAGTACAAAACAAAATATAATTAGTGTAAATGTAGCTAGACTGGATAAACTTATGGATATGGTTGGAGAGATAGTTATAACGGAATCAATGGTTATAAAAAACAAGGATCTTGAAGGATTAACACTACATAATTTCAATAAAGCCGCTATACAACTGCGTAAACTAACAGATGAGTTACAAGATATAGTAATGACAATACGTATGGTACCTATTTCTATGGTGTTTAGTAAAATGAATCGTATTGTTCGAGACATGTCTAAAAAGCTTAGAAAAAATGTGGAACTAGAAATAATAGGTGAAGAAACAGAAGTAGATAAAAATATAATAGATAACCTGTCAGATCCAATAATGCATCTTATAAGAAACTGTATGGATCATGGTATAGAGGAACAGACAGAGAGAATAAGAAAAGGAAAGCAACAAAAAGGCAAAGTAACTCTTAGCGCACAGAGTAATAGTGGAGAGGTTCTCATAAAAGTAATAGATAACGGGAAAGGGCTAGACAAACAAAGAATAATAAGCAAAGCAAAGGAAAATGGATTACTCACGAAAGATGAAATAGAACTTACAGAAAGAGAGATATTTGGATTAATATTTTTGCCAGGGTTTTCTACTAAAGATGAAGTAACCGAGTTCTCAGGGCGTGGAGTAGGAATGGATGTAGTAAAAAAGAGCATAGAAAAGGTAGGAGGAGTAGTGTTTGTTGAAAGTACGATAGATGTGGGCACTACAATAAATATAAAAATCCCTCTTACACTTGCTATAGTAGATGGAATGGAAATATCAGTTGGAAACTCAGTATATACTATTCCAATTACATCTATAAAAGAATCATTTAAAATGAATGAAAAAGATCTTATTTTGGATACAGATGATAATGAAATGGTTATGGTTCGTGGAAAATGCTATCCAATAATAAGGCTTCATAAGCTATTTGAAATAAATACTCAAAAGATTAATATTGAAGATGGAATAATAGTTATGGTAGAAGCAGATAACAAAATAGTTTGCCTATATGCAGATGCCTTGCTTGGAGAACAACAAGTAGTAGTAAAACCATTACCACCATATTTATCTAGGTACATAACTAAAGGAAGTGGAATAGGGGGCTGCACAATACTTGGAGACGGTAATATAAGCTTGATACTTGATATTACCGGTATAATAAACAGAGTGATGTGAATTTAAATAGGGGGGGAGAAAGATGACGGAGGCTTTAAATGAAAGTAATGAGCAAGAAGGTTTAGAAGAAGATACTCAACATGGAAGGTTTCTTACATTTGCTATAGGGCATGAGTTTTTTGGGGTTTCGATAGAATATGTAAAAGAAATTATAGGTATACAACCTATAATAGAAGTACCTGAGGTTCCTAACTATGTAAAAGGTATAATAAATCTAAGAGGTAGTATTATTCCAGTGATTGATGTAAGGCTAAAGTTTAAAAAGGACTTTCTAGATTACAACGATAGGACATGCATAATAGTTATAGAAATAAAAAATATCTTAGTAGGGCTTATTGTTGATAATGTGTCAGATGTACTAAAAATAAGCGATGACAACATTGTTCCACCACCAGACATTAAAACAGGGTTTCATAATAAATACATAAAAGGTATAGGAATGGTTAATAAGGAAGTAAAATTATTACTTGATTGTGAGAAAATACTAGACGAGGACGAATTAGAACAAATGGAAAATGGAAAATGGAAAACAGAAAACAAATAAGATGAAAAATTGAAAATGAAAATGAAAAACAAAAGATGAAAATGAAAAGCGAAAAGTAAAAGATGAAAAGTTTTTAAAAAACTTTCAACTCTCAACTTTTAACTTTCAACTATCCTACAGGGGGGATTAATTTTATGAAATGGTTTATGAATTTAAAGATTGGTACAAAATTAATATTAGGATTTGTTATGGTTGCAATGATCGCAGGTATAGTTGGGATAGTAGGAATAATGAATATAAAAGAGATAAATAATAGTGGGACAGTGTTATATGAAAGAAATACAGTTCCTCTGTCTAATTTAACAGAAATATCAACATCATTTCAGAGAATGAGGGTTCAATTAAGACAAATGATATTAGTAGCAGATGAAAATCTAATGCAAGCACAATCAGATAAAATTAATGAGACAAGAGAAGTAATGGATGCAAACTCAAAAGTAATGGGTGCTGCCATTGATGGTAACCCTATCCTAAAAGCTGGATTTGAGGAATATGTAAAAGCAAGGGAAGCCTTTTACCCACAATTAATTAAGGCAGAAGACTTGGCTATGCAAGGTAAAAAACAAGAGGCATTAGCTTTAATATCAGAAACTGGAGATTCAGGAATTGCATCTAGAATGCTTCAAGAAAAGATAGCAGAGCTTAATAAATTAACGGTTGAAGCTGCAAAGAATAGATCAGAAGCTAATACTTTGCAGGCTAATACATCAGTAAATGTAATGATGATAGTTTTGGTAATAGGTGTTTTAGTATCACTTGGTTTAGGAATAATTTTGAGTAAGATTATAACTAGACCAATAATTAGAATGGCTGCGGTTGCGGAGCAACTTTCAAAAGGAGATGTTGAAGTAACTATTAATGTTGATTCTAAAGATGAAATAGGTGCACTTGCACGCTCTTTCTCAAATGTTATTGCTAATATAAAAGATCAAGCAATAAACGCTCAAAGAATAGCAAACGGGGAACTTGATGTAGATGTAGAGGTTAAGTCAGATAAGGATGTTCTTGGAAAAAGCATGAAAAAGGTAGTTGAAACATTAGGGAGCTTAGTATCTGAAGCAGGAACACTTACAAAAGCAGCAGTAGAAGGAAGACTATCAGTGAGAGGAAATGAAGATGCATTTAAAGGTGGATATAAAGATATAGTAAGAGGAGTAAATAAAACACTAGATGCAGTTATAGAACCAGTAAAAGAGGCGGCAGCAGTGCTAAAAGAGATGGCAAATGGTAATCTAAATGTAAGTGTAAATGGCAACTACATGGGAGATCATGCTGAAATTAAAGATGCACTTAACTATACAATAAATACAATTCAAGGATACATAAATGAAATAACAAATGTTTTATCAGAGATGTCAAATGGAAATCTTAATCTAGAAGTGACTAGTGACTATAGGGGAGATTTCGTAGAAATTAAGAATGCATTAAATTTAATAATAAGTTCATTAAATAAAGTATTAGGCGAAATGAATAATTCAGCAGAACAAGTTTCGGGAGGATCAAGACAAGTTTCAGAAGGAAGTCAGATGCTTTCACAAGGAACTACAGAGCAAGCAAGTGCGATAGAAGAGCTAACAACTTCAATTTCACAAATTGCAGCACAAACAAAGCAAAATGCAGAAAATGCAAATAAAGCAAATGAATTAGCAAATAAAGCTAGTGCAAATGCAACTAGTGGAAATAAGCAAATGAAGGAAATGTTAGGGTCTATGTCTGAAATAAGTGAATCATCATCTAATATATCGAAAATAATAAAAGTAATAGATGAAATAGCATTTCAAACAAATATACTTGCACTAAACGCTGCAGTTGAAGCAGCAAGAGCAGGTCAACACGGAAAAGGTTTTGCAGTTGTAGCAGAAGAAGTTAGAAACTTAGCTGCAAGGAGTGCAAATGCAGCAAAGGAAACAACGGCTTTAATAGAAGGATCTATCAAAAAAGTTGAATCTGGTACAAAAATAGCTAACGAAACGGCGGCTGCACTTGATGAAATTGTATCCGGTGTGGAAAAAGCAGCTAGTCTTGTGGGAAATATAGCAACTGCATCGAATGAGCAAGCTACAGGAATAGCCCAAGTAAATAAAGGAATAGAGCAGGTTTCACAGGTAATACAAACAAACTCAGCTACAGCTGAAGAAAGTGCATCAGCAAGTGAAGAATTATCAAGTCAAGCAGAAATGCTTAAAGAACTCGTAGCAAAATTCAACCTAAAGAAAAATCCTATGTACTATAAAGAAAGTGATTTCTCTGAGATGAATGTAAATAAATCTAAACCAGTACAATTAGCTGAGAAAAAAGTAGTTAAAACTAAAAAGAAAATAGATCTTGATGATGGTAGTTTTGGGAAGTATTAAAGATAGGTGATAAAACATGATAGAAATAAAAGATAAAGACTTTCATAAACTTATTACACACATAAAGAGTAATTATGGAATAGAACTTAAAGATAAGAGGGTTCTTGTAGAGGGAAGACTAAGCAATCTGATTTTAGAAAAAGGGTTCGAAAACTTTAGTCAATACTTACAAAATGTTTTAGATGATAAAACAGGTAATGAAATGCAAACACTTATAAATAAGATTACAACAAACTATACATTTTTCATGAGAGAATCTGTACATTTCGACTTTTTCAATAAAGTTGTATTACCTTATATAGAGGAAAATACAAGAGATAAAGATTTAAGGATATGGAGCGCAGGGTGTTCATCGGGAGAAGAAGCATATACATTAGCAATGCTGATAGCAGAGCACTTTGAAGAAAGAAAAGTAAACTGGGATACTAAAATACTAGCAACAGATATTTCCCAACAGGCACTTAAAAAAGCTAAAGCGGGTTTATATAGTGCAGAATCTTTAAATAACATGCCAAAGGATTTGAAGTATAAATATTTTGTCAAAGAAGATAATGATATGTATAAAGTATCTGATAAGATAAAAAATGAAGTAGTATTTGGGGAGTTTAATTTGATGGAGGAAATATTTCCGTTTAAAAAGAAATTTCATATAATATTTTGTAGAAATGTAATGATATATTTTGACCAAAAAACTAAAGATAAACTAGTAAATAAGTTTTACAATCACACAGAAAAAGGTGGATATTTATTTATAGGACATTCTGAATTCGTGAATAAGGAAGATACAAATTACAAACATATAATGCCAGCAGTGTATAGAAAGTTGTGATATCACAATTTATAGACAGGAAGTGAAAAAAATGACTTCATATAACAAAAAAATAAAGGTTCTTGTTGTAGATGATTCGATGTTATTTAGAGAGACAATAAAGAAAGGTATTTCAAACGATCAATATATACAAGTAGTTGGAGTAGCTGGAGACCCTTATATTGCTAGGGATATGATTCTAGAACTAGAACCAGATGTGCTTACCCTTGATATAGAAATGCCAAGGATGAACGGTATAGAATTTCTAAAAAAGTTATTACCACAATATCCAATACCAGTAATAGTTGTGAGCGCGGTTAGTGATAATGTATTTAATGTGCTTGCATCAGGGGCAGTTGATTTTGTAGCAAAACCAGATGTATCAAAGGTAGAGCATTTAAATAAATTTTTTAATGAACTAATAATGAAAATAAAAATAGCATCTGTTTCAAAAATAAAAAATATTAAACAAGAATATTCAAAACCAACTTTTGAAACAACAATAAAGAACAGTAATAAATTTATAGCAGTTGGAGCCTCTACAGGAGGAACAGAAGCATTTTACAGCGTACTAAAAACCCTTCCAAAAGATGCACCAGGAATAGTTGTAGTACAGCATATGCCACCAGTTTTCACAAGAATGTATGCAGAAAGGCTGGACAAAGCTTGTGATATGGAAGTGAAAGAGGCAGAAGATAAAGATATAATAAAAAGAGGTAGAGTTCTCATAGCACCTGGTGGATATCATATGAGTGTTTACAAAGATAAAGAAAACTACTATGTGAAATGTTTTATTGGGGAAAATGTAAATGGACACTCTCCATCAGTTGATGTAATGTTTGAGTCAATAGCTAAAATTGGAGCAAAGGACGCTATAGGAGTCATTTTGACAGGTATGGGAAGTGATGGAGCAAAAGGTTTGTTAAATATGAGGAAAAATGGATCGTATACAATAGGACAAGATGAAAAAACATCAGTTGTATATGGAATGCCGATGGTTGCGTATAATATAGGGGCAGTAATCAAACAAGTTCCACTCGATAAAATATCTGAAGCTATATATTCACAAATTAATGTTTAGAATATTAAGATATCTATAACGGAGGTGTAAAATGAGAATACTAATTGCAGAGGATGACTTTTTAAGCAGGAAATTAATACAGAAGATATTATTAGGTTATGGTAAATGTGATGTTGTTGTTGACGGTGTAGAAGCAGTGGAATCATTCATACTTGCACATCAAGAAGAAGAGCCATACAAACTTATATGTCTTGATATAATGATGCCAAGGATGGATGGAACACAGGCATTAAAAAAGATAAGAGAGATAGAAAAACAAAAAGGTATAACCGAAGGCGAGAGAGCGAAGATAATAATGACAACAGCTTTAAATGATAAGGAAACAGTAATGGGTTCATATAATATTGGTTGTGATGCATATGCATCAAAGCCTCTAAATATAGAGAAACTACATGAGGTAATAGGAAAGTTGGGATTTGTAAAAAAGGAATGAAAATGGTGCAGAGAGTAAAAGAATACTTAGAATGAGTATTCTTTTTATTTTTATGGGAAATATATGAAATAGGATATTAGCTTATTTTAATGCGAAGCATATACAACACTAAAAAAGGAGAACATTATGAGAAAATATACTCGAATTCCAAAACATATAGGAGTAATACCAGATGGAAATAGAAGGTGGGCAGTGGAAAATAAGTTAGAGAAATATGAAGGTTATGATTATGGGATAAAACCTGGATTTGAGTTATTTGAAGAATGTAAAAAACTAGGGATAGAAGAGCTTACATTATATGGGTTCACACAAGATAATACTAAAAGACCATCAGAACAAAAAGAAGCATTTAAAAAAGCTTGTGTAGATGCCGTAGTAGAGCTAGAAAAAAGAGAAGCCAATCTGCTAGTAGTGGGTGATAGTGACTCACATAACTTTCCTAATGTATTATTAAAATACACAAAAAGAAACATAAAAAGACCAGACGGAGTTAAAGTGAACTTTCTTGTAAACTATGATTGGAAGTGGGACATAGTAGGACTTTTAGAAAATAGCAAAACAAAGGAACATGAAATACACCAAAATATAAAATCAAAAGATGTATCCAGAATAGATTTAGTAATAAGATGGGGAGACCGAAGAAGGCTAAGTGGATTTTTACCAATACAAACAGTGTACTCAGACTTTTATATAATACCAAAAATGTGGCCAGATTTTCAAGTAGCCGACCTACATGGGGCATTAGATTGGTATAACAAACAAGATGTAACACTAGGAGGGTGAGTGTAAAGTCCTCCCCCTGCGAAGGGGGAGCAAGAGGGGGTCAGAGGTTTAAAATAAAACTAAAAGACTGTGACCCCACCTAACCTCCCCTTGGCAAGGGAGGAACAAAAAACATAAAAGACAACTTCCAAAGATATTTTAGTATTGCATAAACCACTACCATAAAGTAGGCGGTGATTTAATTTTTCTATCATCTATTGACATAAATAGAAATCTCCCGTATAATTGTACTAGTGTTATTAATACAATTATACGGGAGGTGTTTAAAATGCTACAAATTGACTATAGCAGTCGGGCTCCGATTTATGAGCAGTTGGTGGATAAGATTAAAACTTTAATAGTAAAAAACATCCTAAAGGTTAACGAACAAATGCTAACAGTAAGGGAACTCGCATCGCAGTTAACAATAAACCCAAATACAGTTCAAAGGGCTTATAGAATACTTGAAGAAGAAGGATATATATACTCTGTAACAGGGAAAGGTAGTTTTGTATCAGAGCAGATAGTAAAGATAAGAGAGAATCAAGCGAGAGCTGAATTATTAAAACTAGATGAAGCGATTGATAGACTTGAAAGTCTAGGTATATATGTTGAATATAAATTTAAAAAGGGAGATGGTACTGAGTGATAATTGCAAAGAACCTGTGTAAAAAATTTGATGATGATCAGATATTAGATTGTATAAACATGAATGTAAAAAAAGGCTCTATTTACGGGATAATAGGACCGAACGGAGCAGGGAAAACTACGCTGCTAAATCACTTGGCAGGAGTTTACAAAGAAGATAGCGGAGAAGTAAAAATTAATGACCAAGACATATATGAAAATGCCAGTACAAAGCAAAGCATGGCATATATGCAAGATGAAATATATGCATATCCACAATATACGATAAAAAACATGGCAAATTTTTATAAAGAAATGTATACGAACTGGAATGAGGATCGATACAAAAAATTAAAAGAAATTTTTGATATAAACGACAAAAAAAGAATTACAAAACTATCAAAGGGTATGAAAAAGCAAGTTGCTTTTTGTTTCGCATTAAGTAAGACACCCCAAATACTCATCATGGATGAGCCTATAGATGGACTTGACCCAATAGCAAGAAAGAAGCTATGGAACATCGTAATAGATGATGTTGCAAAAAGAGAAATGACAGTAGTAATATCGTCACATAATTTGAAAGAACTTGAAAATATGTGTGATACGATATTGATACTTGACAAAGGAAAATCTATAATAGAAAAAAGTATAGAGGCTTTGAGGACAGATGTACATAAAATACAGTTTGTACTCGAAAATCAGGATCAAGAAGAGGAACTTTTAAATGAAATAAACATTATAAACTCAGAGAAAAGCGGAAGTATCAGGATAGTAGTTGTAAAAGGTGAATGGAATGAAATAGAAGAAAAAATAAATAAATACAATCCAATATTACTAGATAGATTAAGCTTGACACTAGAGGAAGTATTTATATATGAGATGGAGGGACAGGGATATGAAATCAAAAATCAAACTATTTAATAAGGCAATATTTAAGAGTACACTAAAGCTAAACATGTGGGTTCCAATTTTAAATTTTGTACTTTTGTTTTTAATGATGCTGATGCCTATTATGGCGCAAAAGATGCTATTAAAGTATGAAGATCAAGATTATTTGGGAGCTGTAAAAAACATAATAAATTTGAGTAACGGTGAGTTTAATATACTTGTATTGTTGATAATTCCTGTTATATTAGGTGCAGTAGTCACAAGATTTATGCAAAACAAACTCCAAAATATACATATACATAGCATGCCAATAGAGAAAAAACAAATATATACGACAAATGTTATAGCAGGTTTTATACTGCTAATAATACCAATAATAATAAATATATTTGGGATGTTGCTCATACTAGGGCCAAGTGTTTTTAGCCAGTGTGGAAATGAAATAGTGAGCTGGACATATATAGCATTTTCACTAGAGTTTTTAATATTTGCTCTAACTATCATGGTAGGAACGCTTATTGGTAGTAGTCTTATGCAGACGATATTTACATATATACTTTTAGTATTTCCAGTGGGTATATATATGCTAATACAATCTACGCTTAAAATATTTATAATTGGATACGCATTTAAAGAGTCAATAGTAGAAAGTTCACTAGCTATGAAATTATCAATATTGCCTCAAACATTTATGGTGGAGTCTTCATATTTAAGAGAAAAAAACATGACAGAAAATCTTTATTTGATTTATATATTAGTAGCAATAGTTATAACTATAATATCATATTTCATATATAAAGCAAGAAAGGTAGAAAAAACAGGAGACATAGTGGTGTTTAGAAAACTAAATCCTATACTTAAATATGGAATAACATTCTGCTTTATGATTGCAATTGGAATGATAGTATATGCTATTTTCAATGAAAGTATGACTCATATGATAGTAGCTTACGCAGTAACATCTTTTGTAGCATATTTTTTAGCAGAAATGCTAATAAGAAAGTCAGTAAGGGTGTTAGACTCGTATAAAGGGTATTTGGTATATGTTATCGTAATGCTGATTATATTCGCAGGTATAAAGATGGACATTACAGGTTTTGAGAATAGAGTACCAAACATAGGAGATATAAGCAAAGTAAGTTATACATTAATTAGCGATTATAGTAATAATGTAGAGTTAACAACACAAGAAAATAAAGAAGCGGTACTTGAAATACACAATATTATATTATCTGAAAAAGCTCATTCTAAAATGTATAGTAGAGGAGGTAGCAAGAATTATTTTGATATTGAATATGTACTAAAAAATGGTAGAAAAATGTCAAGACAATATACGCTTGAATACTCATCAGAAACGCAAAAAGAAATAGAAACTATTGAAAAAGTAATATTTGCATCAGAGGAATACAAGAAGCAAGCATATGAAGTATTTGATAAAGAAAATATTAATTGGATAGGAATAACATTATATGGAGAAGAAATAGCGCATATTAGTAAAAAAGAGGAAATAAAAGAATTAATAGATTTAATGAGAAAAGATACATTACTAATGATTTATGAACAGAGGATGAAAGAATCTCAGGCTACGGAAAAAATAAAATTTGTTAATGAAATATTAATCGAAAAGCATGTAGAACAAAATGAAAACTATGAAAGGTCAACATCATTATACTACAATGATGATTTCAAAAACACAAAAGAATGGCTAATAGAACACAACTATTATCCAAAATCATAAGGTTTTAAACTAGCAAAAAAATGGCAGTTACGCACTGTCATTTTTTTGTTATAATGTTATAAAAAAACACTTGTCGAAAAAGGCATGTTTGATGTATAATGTATTAGGAATTAAATGGTGGGTATATAGGGGGAAAACATATATGAAGTCGAAAATACATAAAAGTGCATTATACATATTGGGATTTATTGCTTTTGAAGCAGTTTTTTGTAGCATATTAGCATTTATCCTTATTTTATATGGACCTTTTAATAATATAAAAGAAAACTACGTGACCACTGCTATGGCGACGTTAAATCATCAGTATTTAGCAACGACTTTCTTAAGCAAAGAAGAAATAAATGAAATACTCCTAAAATCTAGTTTTGATTTTGAAAGTGAGAGAGAAGATATAAATGGTGTAAAAATAAAAGAAGGCCAGACTAGTGATGAAATAAAGTTAGTCGAAGTCAGTAGCGAAAGGTTTAAAGGGCATATTCTAATAGTAGATAATCCAAAAAGGATAAAAGTAGGTCTATCAAGCACACTAGGAAAAGGCGGGATTACACTTAGTAGTATTGTAAAAAATTACGAAGCACTCGGAGGAGTTAATGCGGGCGGTTTTGGGGATGCAAATCTAGTTGGTACAGGTGGAAAGCCTAATGGCATAGTAGTAGAAGATGGTGAAATAAAATATAAAGAGGAAGGCATGAGTTCTTTTAGTATTGTAGGATTTGATAAAGATGATAAGCTAATTGTAGGTGGTAATTATAATGAAGCAGATATGAAAAAATATAATATAAGAGATGCTGTTTCATTTGGACCAGCACTTATTATAAATGGAAAAACAATGATAAAAAAAGGTAATGGTGGAATGGGGATAAACCCTCGTACTGCAATAGGTCAAACACAAGACGGAAAAGTGCTACTGCTAGTTATCGATGGTCGGAGAGAAGATAGCTTAGGGGCTACACTAAAGGATGTTCAAAACATACTACTCAAATATGGAGCATACAATGCATCAAACTTGGATGGTGGCTCATCTACTACAATGGTATATGATAATAAGCTAATAAATAAACCATCAGACATATTAGGAGAACGCAGCATACCCTCAGCATTTATAATAAAATAAAGGAGAGCCTTATATGAAAATACCAAGTATAAAAATACCAAGTATAAAGATAGAACTAAAAACAATAGAGCGATGGCTAATATATGCATTTATAGGCACAATATTTACATTTTCAGTGCTTATATATCTAAATGTTAGCTTGTTAAAAGACGAAGCTACCGATTTAAAATATACACAAAAGGGTCAATACATTCCGGAAGCTTTGTTATTAAAAGCACAAGTAGAGCTTCCACCAAATGCAAAAACCATATCCTTTTCATATGATCATAATTATGTATCATATATAAACACTGGTATTATATATATAAAAGACTTGAGGACTGGAAAAATAGTAAAGGAAATAGCAGAAGAAGGACCCATTACTAATGCCTTTTTTGTAAGTGACAGAAATATAATACTTTATTTTGTTCTAAAAACTAAGGGTACAGCAAGAGACAAATTTAACGAGATAATATATCAAGAGATAGGTGAAGAGAATCTCGATGATGAAGAGGGAATAGATAATTATACAAGTGAGCAAGACATAGCTCTTATGGAACAACTATTAAAAAATCAAGTATTGCTTGTAAAAACATATAGTATGAGTAGTGGCGAGAGTATAGAACAGGTAGAACTAGGATCGGCAAACTTTTTAAGAATAAAGCAGGTTGAGTACTCAAGCTTGACAAATGTAATATATGTAAACGTCGAAATGTTACAAAAAGGCAAAATAATAAACACCATATTTAGGATTAATATAATGAAAAGAGTTAGTAAATATCAATCAGGAGCTCTATATACTAAAGTGGTGCTTTTAAGTCATGAGGATAAACTGATTGTAGAAGATAATAAAAATAATATATACATAAACAAGAGTTCATTTAAAACTAAAGAATATAAGAAATTTATTCTAATAGGAAAAGATCAAGAAGATAACTTTTACATAAGTCCAGTAGACGTTCCGAGTAAAATACTAAAAATTAAAGGAAAAGATATAATAGAGGAAAAAATAATAGGTGACACTTCGTTTTCTAGTATACATAATAACAAAGAAGGTGTATTTTTAATATTTAAAGACTACATCTGGCCTTTAAAGCAAGATGTAACGCCAGCAGGTATAAAGCTAAATAAAGGAAATACGTTCTTAGATTTGTTTGACAATGTTTTATATGAAATAAATACTAAAGGAGAACTAAAACAAACAATGGCAGAAGAAATAAAGTGAAATTAGCAGTAAAGTGAGAGTGGAATACCATTGGTTTATTAATTTATTGTAAAAATATTTTGTTGACTTTTCTGTTTTTATTTGTTAATATATGTCATATGAAATTAATGAATAATTAGCCGTAAATGGAGTTGAATTCTTCGCCTTCAGGCGAAAGCTTTAGATTTACCTCAGAAGTAGGATTTTAAGTTCTCCCCCTGCCAAGGGGGAGTTAGAGGGGGTCATAGAGTTGGCATTAAACCAATGTGACCCCACCTAACCTCCCCTTCGCAGGGGAGGAACCAAAAACATAATTAGACGGAAATGAGGCATAAGATAATAATGGGGATTGCAGATGTTTGGATATATCAGGTTTAGCAAGGCATACGATACATTTAGATGAGGTGTGTATATGATAGATATAAAAAATTTTCCTAAAAGAACAGAGAATATCGTACAAGAGCAAGAAGATATGCGTTTGGAGAAATCATATGAAGAGCTTGCAAAACTTTCAAGCTCGACAGTGATGATTCATGTTTTTGATAGTGATGGTCAAAGTATTGGAATGGGCTCTGGTGTGATTATTGGAGAAGATGGAGTTATTGTTACCAATTATCATGTTATAGCAGGAGGTTGGTATTATTCTGTTTTATTTGAGGATTCGGAAAAAAGTGGTATAAAATATGAAACATATAGCGTTTTAAATACAAATAAAAAAAAGGATTTGGCTTTACTTAAAATACGTGCGAAGAAGACTCCAGTGCCACTTAGAAAACAAAATGATATAATACGAGGTCAACGTGTTGTTGCTATTGGTAGTCCTTTAGGACTTATGAATACCTTTTCGGAAGGGATAATATCGGGAATTAGAAAAACTGAAAACTACGATTTTATTCAAACGACAGCCCCTATATCTCCAGGAAGCTCGGGAGGCGCGCTTTTAAATCTATATGGTGAACTTGTTGGCATTACGGCTGCACATTTTATTGACGGGCAAAACATAAATGTAGCGGTACCGGCAAAATATGTATTAGAATTATTAGAACAAAGAGCAACTATTATAAACAGGGAAATCATGAATAATTATTCAATTTTTAAATTTGAAAATATAGAGATAATGTTTGATGGTATATTCAGGAGTAGATATGACGAAAACTATAAAATCGCGCTTTATCAATGTCGGCAGGATAGTAATGATTTAAGTGAGCTTATTAAAAATCCTATATTTTGTAGTGCACTAGAAGATTATTATATCGAGAAAATTAAAATTATTGCAGCTAAGCATGGCATTGGCAGATATGAGTTTGAGTTAGGAGCACGAAACATTATGTTTTCTTTTTCACTTAAAAGAGGAAAATTTCAGAAAAACGAATGGAGTCCAATATTAACAAAAAATATTTGAAAAGACATTGACAAAAAATGGTTATCGTGATATTATTGATTAAATTTTATGATACAGAATAGTAAATATAATATGTTGTACCAAGCGAGTTAGTGGTGGTGAGAGACTAATTACAGTATTATATTGAATGGGCTGTTGAGAATGAGTGCGAAGTAGTAGTAGCACTTCACGGGATTCCACCGTTAAAAGGATAGGATATCGATAGCACTCATGCTAGTCCGTATCTGAAAGAGGCAGTTAAAATTAGATTATAAAGTTTGTATCTATATATTGTAAACTGTATTAATTGGGTGGTACCACGAGCATAAACTCGTCCCATACAAGATTTAAGCATAAAAATTATATGCTAAACCTTGTATGGGGCGTGTTTTTTTATTATATAAAAAAGAGAGGATGGTAAAGATGACAAATAATATTATTTGTAGAAGAGCGAAAGATATAGGAGAGGAAGAAAAAGAAAAAATAAGCAAAGAGTGTTTTGAGACTGCAGATGCAATCAAATTTGGTACAAATTATGAGGATGTAAGCGATCATCTTTTCTGTGATGAGAATTCTATACTAACATTCATACATGATGAAAAGGGAAAAATAAAAGGGTTTGCTATATCAGTAAATATAGCTATCAATGAGAAAGAATCTTTGCTTCATTTGCATGGAGTCATACTATCAAAAGATTTACAAAAGAAGGGTTTGTTAGGAAAAATAACGAGTAAAAACATAGGATATATAGAAGGTGAAAATTGTTGGAAAGGGATATCTAGCGAAGTTACGGCTATATCTGCCAGAACGCGGAATCCAGCATTATATAAATCTGTCAAATCAATGTGTGGAGAAATTTATCCTGAATCTGAGCTAGATGTTGTGACTGAGGACATAAAAGAAGTACTTCTAGCTAATCCTTTTGTAGAGCTGCCAAAAGACGGCACAATGATTAAAAAGAAAGCTTATGTACTACCTAAACCGCATACGGATGTTTCTGATAAGGATACAAATGATTTATTTGGTGGATTAGAAGAAAATGATGCAGTAATACTATATGCAGGAGATATCTGGAATATAGATGAAAAATTATATCATGAAGGTTTGATGGAAGGGTTCGAGCGAGAACTAGATAGTGAATACAAAAACTTTGATTATATGGAGGTGTGACAATGAAAAAAATATTGAGCAAGCTTATCAGTTTTAAAACTTTATCTAATAACAAAAATGAAATAGAAAAATGTATTGAATATATTAAGAGCTACATGGTAGATACAAATAAAAATATACAAGAATATGATTACAATGGAGTAAAGTCATTAGTAATATCAAATAGCGAAGGTAAAGCATTTGATGTAATCTTTGTAGTACATATAGATGTCGTACCCGCAAGTGACGAGCTATTCGTTCTAAGAGAAGTAGGAGACAGACTATATGGCAGAGGCTCGTTTGACATGAAAGGAGCAGTGACGGTAACCTTAAAACTAATGAAAAACCTAGAGACTGATAAAAAAGTAGCATTATTTTTAACGAGTGATGAGGAGATGGGTGGTTTTAATGGAACAAAGAAACTGCTAGAAGATGAAGGCTATAGAGCCAAAGTAGCCATAGTTCCTGATGGTGGAAAAGACTTTGAACTAATGACAGAAGGGAAAGGAGTATTGCAATTTAAATTAACTGCAAATGGAAAAGCTGCTCACTCGTCGCTTTTGTGGGAGGGTGAGAATGCAATAGATAAGCTAATAAAAATATACCATAAAATCACTCTAAAATACCCAAACAAAAGTGAAGACGAATTTATGACTACTGTAAACTTGAGCATGATAGAAGGTGGGGATGCTATAAATAAGGTACCTGCTAAGGCGAGTATGTACCTAGACATAAGGCATATTCCAAGCCAAACAAAAGAGAGCATACTAAAATATATAAAAGAAATAGACAGCGAAGTAGAATTAGAAATAGTGGCAAGTGGAGAAGACTACACCGTTAATCTAGATAATAAGTATGTAGAAAAATATGTATCCACCTCCGAAGCTATACTAGCACAAAAAGTAAAATACAGTAAATGCAATTCTTCAAATGACGGAAGATTTTTTGGGAAATACAACATACCAACTATAATAATGAACCCAATAGGTGACAACTATCATAAAGATGACGAGTATGTTGAAACTGAAAGCTTAGATAAACTGTATGATATATATGTAAGCTATATAGAAAATCTCTAAAAAATATTTACAAATCCTAATATATATTATACAATAAAAATGCAAATCATTATCTATCTAAAATCAGGAGGAACAAATATGAGAACTAAAAGTATTAAACTAGCATTGATATTAATCGTAAGTGTATTGTTTATAAGTGGGTGTACTCAAAATGAAAAAAAAGAAAATACAATTCAAACAATTGAAAAGAAAGAACTTGTAATAGCTACATCTTTTTATCCTATATATATTGAAACAATAAACGTAGCTCATGATATAGATGGAGTAAAGGTCATCAATATGACAAAGCCACAAACTGGTTGTTTACACGATTACTCTCTTACACCTCTCGATTTAAAGACACTTGAAAGAGCAAATATTTTTGTTATAAATGGGGCAGGAATGGAAGCATTTATGGATAAGGTTGTAGGAGAACAACAAAAACTAAAAATAGTAGAAGCTAGTAAAGGAATAGAGCTTATATCTACAGATAAAGAGGAAGGAGACAACCCACATGTTTGGGTTAGTGTATCGGATTCAATCATACAAGTAAAAAACATACAAGAACAATTGTCGTTATTAGACCCTGATAATAGAGAAAAATATAAGGCTAATGCAGATGATTATATTATAAAACTGGAAGCTTTAAAGAATAAAATGCACGAAGCGTTGGATAATACTAAAAACAAGGATATAGTTACATTTCACGAGGCATTTCCTTATTTTGCAAAGGAATTTAATCTTAATATAAAAGCAGTAATTGAAAGAGAACCAGGATCAGAGCCTACTCCAAAGGAACTAGAAGATACAATAAATATCATTAAAGAATCAAAAATAAATGCATTGTTTGCCGAAGTACAGTATCCTGTAAAGGCTGCTGAAACTATAGCATTTGAAACTGGCGCAAAAGTGTATACTCTTGACCCAGTAGTCACAGGAGATGGAAGCTTAAACTCATATATTGATATAATGGAACAAAACCTTGGAGTGCTTATAGAAGCATTGAAATGATGCAAAACAAAAGCAATAGAAAACAAAAATTTTTTTTAATAGACTTGATAAAAAAACAAAACTGATATATAATAAATGCATATTATGTGATNNATCACATAATATGCATTTATTATTGTGAGGTGATACGATGGAAAGATTGATATTAAATGAATTAATTGAGTGGAAAAACTCAGAATATAGAAAGCCCCTTATCTTAAAGGGCGTCAGACAAGTAGGAAAGACTTGGATACTAAAGGAATTTGGCAAAAGATACTATAAAAACGTAGCATATTTTAACTTTGATGAAAATGAAGAACTAAAAGGTTTATTTGAAACTACAAAGGATGTTAAAAGAATACTTGAAAATCTTACAATGGTGAATGGTATGCCTATAGATAAAGGAAGTACGCTAATAATTTTTGATGAAATACAAGAATGTAACAAAGCATTAAATACCCTTAAATATTTTGAAGAAAATGCACAAGGATACCATATCGCTTGCGCGGGTTCGCTTCTTGGTATAACTCTTTCAAAACCAGCTTCATTTCCAGTTGGAAAGGTTGAATTTTTAACTATATACCCCATGACATTCACTGAGTTTTTGCTTGCTAGTGGAGATAGTAAGCTTGTTGAATACATGAAAAGTATTGATAAAATAGAGCATATACCAGAAATATTTTTTAATCCATTAAGTGAAAAACTAAAAATGTATTTCATAACAGGGGGTATGCCTGAGTCCGTTAGAGCTTGGGCAGAAAAAAAGGATGTATCACGTGTTCAAACTGTTTTAAAAAACATATTAGAGTCATATGAGAGAGACTTTGCGAAACACTCAGAAACTAAAGACATACCAAAGCTGAATCTTATATGGTCATCCATACCATCACAGCTAGCAAGAGAAAACAAGAAGTTTATATATAGTGCAGTAAAGGATGGTGCAAGGGCAAGGGAATATGAGGATGCCCTGACTTGGCTTAAAGATGCAGGTATGGTGCATAAAATATTTAGATTGACGAAGCCTGGACTACCTATATCGGCATACGATGATTTAACTGCCTTCAAATTGTATATGGTTGACATAGGATTACTCCGAAGACTTTCATTACTTGATCCAGTGGCATTTAATGAAGGAAACAGACTATTTACAGAGTTCAAAGGGGCTATAACTGAAAATTTTGTACTACAGGGACTTGTAAATAAGTACGAGGCCACACCAAGATACTGGACATCAGACGGTAGAGCAGAGGTAGATTATATTATACAAAGAGGTAATGAT
Source organism: Clostridiales bacterium (assembly GCA_003452395.1). Classification (GTDB taxonomy): domain Bacteria; phylum Bacillota; class Clostridia; order Lachnospirales; family UBA12420; genus UBA12420. Next base: position 69,785 of record DMOI01000047.1, on the reverse strand, counting down.
ATAATCCCTATAGAAGTGAAGTCGGATGAAAATGTTACTAGTAGAAGTTTGTCTTTGTATAGTGAAAAGTATGAAAGAGAAACAAAAGTAAGACTAAGATTTTCATTAAAGAACCTAAAAAAAGACGGAAATCTAATAAATATACCATTATTCATGGTTGATTATATGGATAAATTGATAGATATGTGATTGAAAAAATGCTTGTCAAAGCCATGGAATCTGACCCTAATGGATTTACATTATCCTAAAGGGTCGGTTTTATTTTGTAAAGGTATTTATACGCATTGTAGAAAAAGGTAGAAACATCTGACATGTTTTAGTTAATTATATTTAATTGTGTTGAAATATGTAAAAAAGTTTTGTATAATAAAAGTGGGGATTAGTAAAAACCGAATGGGGATGCGGTATGTTAAATCTAAGAATGCAAAGGCGAGTAGTGATAGTTGCTTATTTGTGTATTTGGATTTTTTTGTGTTAGGAAATATTGAAGTATGTTGAATGGAGGTGAGAAAATGAGATTTGCTTTAGAATTTGAGTTAGAAAAAAATGAATTACCAGTTGATTACAGAAGTGCATTTATATCGTTTTTGAAAAACATATTTGAAAAATATGATAATGATTTTTATAAAAGATTATACAGTAAAGAGGAATTGAAACAGAAACCATACACCTTTGCAATATTTATGAAGAATGCTAAATTTGAGAAAGATAAGATTTTATTACAAGGTAATAAAATTATATTCAATTTCTCCACGTATCTTTATGAGTATGGTATATACTTCTATAATTCTGCTCTGAAATTTATGAATAACAGTTATCCGCTAGCTAATGGTAACAATATGAAGCTAATTAATATTGTGCTACAAAAAGAAAAAGTAATAAGCCAAAACGTTTTAGTGGCAAAAACTTTAGCACCAATAGTTGTTAGAGATCATAATGAGGAAACTAACAGAGATACATATATACTATGGAACGAAGAAAACTTTGTAGAGAAATTAAAAGAAGATATAAAAAGCAACTATATAAAGTTTACAGATGCTAGAAATGCTGATGAACAAGTAAATAATCTGGTTATACAGCCTGTGAATATGAAGAAGACTGTTGTATTTCATCAACAGGAAAAGTTAAAAAAAGGAATAGAAGCGAGTTTAGGTGTGCTTAGGCTAGAGGGAGACATAGAGTTGCTGGATTATTTGATGAAGGCAGGAATAGGGTCGAGACGTAGCCAGGGATTTGGAATGATGGAGGTGATAGGGTGAGGGAAAGTATAAAATTAGAACTTTCAGATTGGCTATATAATGCAGGAATAGTTGGAATGGTAAATATACTAAAACATGCTAAAGATGAAGTTAAGTACGAAGGGCAAAGTGTTAGTTTTGGAGTTGAGTGTTTAGATAATTTTGAAGAGAAGTATTTTAACTATTTTATTGATACGTATGAGAAGACGATGACTTATACAAAAATAATTGAAAAAATAGATAAAATAATAAATATGGAAAGCGTTGAGGATTTTGAAAAAACAAAAGATGATATAAAATATATAAAGGATAAGATGAAAAATTCAGCATATAAAGACCTAGTAAATAGTAATGATCTTGATCTCACTTTAAATAAAAAAGATATAGATTATGATAAAATTAAAAAATTAAAAAACAAACTATATAATAACAAAAAACAAATTTTAAAATCAGAAATTATAGGTTATTATGATCAAAAATCTAAAAAAAGCAAGGCTCCAAACGCAATAATAGACAAGTACATAAACACAAATATGTTGGAAATTAGTTATTTGTTGGGAGAGATTAAAAAAAACAAGGAAATTAACAAAAATTCTTTTGATTTCAACTGTTTTGCTTGTAACGTGCAAATAAATAAAATAGAAAATGGATTGAATTTTTTGAATAGAATGTTCTTCGACACTAATAGAAAGACTTCACATGTATGGAACTTTGTAAGTGATATAGAAGTTTGTCCTATATGTAAATTAATTTATTATTGTATACCAGCAGGATTTACAACTGTTTATGGAAAAGGCGTATTTATAAATGAAAATCAATATGTAAAAATTGCAGTTGATATTAATCATACAATAAAATACAAAATTTTAAATGATAATGAATCAATAGGAAACTATAGTACATATAGGGCCTTAATTACAGCAATTCAAGAAAGTATAAATGATAATGTAAAATATGAACTTGCGGATATTCAGGTAGTTAGATATGAAGAAGAAAGATATAAATTTAATATATTATCTAAAAACAGCTTGAAGATACTGAAGGAGTCAAAGGAAGAATTGAATAGCATATTGAAATCAGGATTTAAGGAAGTTAATACATATTTTAATATTTACGAAGAAACAATGGATAAGGTGCTGAATAATGAAAATCAATTTTTATTGATACATAAAACATTAACATTAAAAACATCTGTATGTTCGGATTTGCATTATAATATTGGGCATGTGAAAAGTATGTTAAAAATCAATTTTAATTTTATGAAAGGGGTTGGATATATGGAAAATATTGAAAAAGATATATTGAAATCTTCAAGTGGAGCTGGATATTATCTTAAAGAAGCGTATAAAAACAAAAAGTCTGAAAATAAGTTAAATGGTATAGCATATAGACTTTTAAATGCTTTGAAAACAAACAATAAAAGTATGTTTATGGATACACTGCTTAATTGCTACATGTATACTAATAAAATGGTGCCACAATTTTTTGTAGATTGTTTAAAGGATGATGTGATTTTCAAAACTATTGGGTATTCTTTTGTTTCTGGACTTATAGATGGAGAAGAATATAAAAAAACAAATGGAGGGGTAATTAATGAATAAAAACATGAAACCAAAAGGACTTATAATATCAATGATTTTTGAGGCTGAGAGTGCAAACTATGGAGAAGGAATTGGAAATGTAGCATCGCTTAAGAAGATGGCAAGAGGAAATGGTGAACAATATACATATATATCAAGACAAGCTATAAGATATAACATAGTAGAACAAATGGGAGAACCATTAGCGGAAGTAAAAGCAGAAGGAAGCGGGGATAAGAAAGTAATACAGTTTTCACCTAATGCAACAATAAAAGATTATGCTGAGATAGATTTATTTGGATATATGAAAACGAAAAAAGGAGAGGGAAGTACTACACGAAATGCAAAAGTAAGACTTTCCAATGCAGTGTCTTTGGAAACATTTAAAGGTGATCTTGATTTTTTAACTAATAAAGGACTTGCAGATAGGTTGAATGAAAATATGAATATAGCTCAAGCCGAAATTCATCATTCTTATTACAGATATACTATTACAGCAGATTTGGAGCAAATAGGAATAGATGAAAACGAAGAAATAAATATTGATAATAAAGAAAAAGCAAGGAGAATAAGCAAACTCCTAGATACAGTTTCTATATTATATAGAGATATAAGAGGAAGAAGAGAAGATTTAAAACCTTTATTTGCGATAGGCGGAGTGTATAATATAAAAAATCCAGTATTTCAAAATGTACTAGAAGTTAAAGATGCAAAGATAGTTGTTTCAGCAATAGAAGGGGTACTATTTGACTTTATTAAAGATGATACAGTATGTGGACTTATCGAAGGTAAATTTAAAAATGATAATGAAATTAAGGAAAAACTAAAATCTACATCTATGCCTGAGTTGTTCAAAAAATTAAAAGGGAAGGTAAATGAATATTATGAAAGCTGTTAGAGTGAAAATAGAACAAGAACTTGTAAACTACAAAGTTCCAACAAGCTTTCAACTTAAAGAAACATACCCATTGCCGCCTTATTCTACTGTAATAGGAATGATTCATTCATTATGTGGTTATCAGGAATATAATAAAATGAAAATAAGTATACAAGGTAAGTATCATTCTAAGGTTAATGATTTATATACAAGGTATGAGTTTAAACCAGGTATGAAGTTTGAGGATGGAAGGCATCAACTTGAAGTGGATGGGTTTGGAATATGTAGGGGTGTAGCAACTGTAGAATTATTAACGGAAGTTGAATTATTAATCCACATAATACCTGAAGAACAGACGAAAATTGAAGAAATAAAGCAAGCTTTTATATGCCCTAAAGAATTTCCATCGCTTGGTAGAAGAGAAGATATAGCTATTATAAAAGAAGTTAAGGTTGTTGATGTTATAGAAAAGGAACTTGAAGAAGATATTGAACTTACTGACAATTATACGGCATATGTGCCAATAAGTATGATAGAGAAAGAGGATATTATATTAAGTGGAGAAACTGGTTTAAAGACTAGAGGTACAAGGTACAAGTTAAATAAAAACTATGAACTAGTAAATCATGGAACGAACAAAAGTCCCAAGATATTTAGGGAATGGAATAAAGTTGATGTTATTTATTCTTCAAAAATTGGCGCACCTGAAGATGCACGGATAATGATTGACAATGAAGAAAAAATAATTTTTGCCATTTGAAAAGGGGAAAAGATAATGAATAACTATCTTGCGAAATCAAATCCAATTGAAACTATACAAGAACACACAGATAGGCTTATTAAAAATTATGAAATACTGAGAAGTATGTATCCAGTTATGCAAATAAATTGGTATTTATTAAAAACAGCATGTTTATATCATGATTTAGGAAAAATGAATTTAAAATTTCAAAGTAAAATAGAAGGAATTAAAAAATACAGTAATGAAATAGCACATAACTTATTAAGCATAGCATTTTTAGATACTAAGTATTTGAAGACTATATTTACAGAGGAAGAAATTAAAATTTTAGTACAGGCAATAGCATATCACCATGATAGGGGAAATTATGACGATGAAAACTATAATGCGGAAGTAGAATTGCTAAAAGAAGAAATAAAAAATTTTGAATATAATAAAGTAAGCTTGGAAAATGTTAAGAAAATAAGCATAAAATATTTCTCTAATAATAGAACATACAGCGATCAAAAGGAATTCATGGATTATGTAAAAATAAAAGGTTTGCTCAACAGACTTGATTATGCTGCAAGTTCGAATATATCAGTTGAAATTGAGAATAATTTTTTGAATGCTAAATTACAAAAGCTAGATTACAAATGGAATGATTTACAAAATTTTATGATAAACAATAGAGAGAATAATGTAGTTGTAGTAGCACAAACAGGAATGGGAAAAACAGAAGCAGGGCTTTTATGGATAGGTGATAATAAAGGCTTCTTTACCCTTCCGTTAAAAACTGCAATTAATCAAATTTATGATAGGATAAGAAATAATATAATAAAAGAAAATAAGGAATTAGTTGGACTTCTTCACTCAGATACATATAGTGAATATATGAGAAATGATACAGAAGATAGTGATATTGAAAGATATTTTATAAAAACGAAACAGTTATCATTACCACTAACAATATGCACTTTAGATCAACTTTTTGATGTTGTGTTTAGATATAGAGATTTTGAGCCAAAGTTAGCCACAATGAGTTACTCGAAAATAGTAATAGATGAAGTACAAATGTACTCAGATGATTTATTGTCACACCTAATACTGGGACTTTCATATATAACTCAAATAGGCGGTAAGTTTGCAATCCTTACAGCCACTCTTCCAGAAATAATAATTGATTTATTAAGAAAGGAGGGCATAGATTTTAAAACAGAAAAACCATTTATAAATAATGAAGAGATAAGACATAGTTTGAAAGTTGTGGAAGACGATTTGGATTCAGAGTGTATAATAGATAAATTTAATAATAATAAAATATTAGTTATATGCAATACAGTAAAAAAGGCCCAGAAAACATATGAAGAACTTTGCAATAGTGATATTTTAAGAAGGCAAAAAGTCAATATAAATCTGTTACACGGGAAATTTATAAAAATTCACAGAAAAGAAAAAGAAGATGCAATTTTTAAATTTGGTCAGCTTGACAATAAAGAAAGAGGAATATGGATAACTACACAAGTTGTAGAAGCATCTCTGGACATAGACTTCGAACTGCTTTTCACTGAGTTATCGGATGTTAATGGACTCTTTCAAAGAATGGGAAGATGTAACAGAAAGGGGAAACGTGGTATAGAAAAATACAACTGTTACGTTTTTGACGGAGGGAAAAGAAGTTGTAGTGGTGTAGGAAACTTTATTGATGAAAAAATATTTGAATTATCAAAAGACGCGCTAAAAGGTATAGATGGAAAAATATCTGAACAGCAAAAACTAGAGGCAATTAGTAAGGTCTATACAACTGATATACTAAAAGATACAGAATATTATAAAAGAGTAACAGAAAATATTGAATATATAAAAAGTATTACAGAATACGAACTAAGTAAAAAAGAAGTAAGAAAAAGGTTTAGAAATATAGATAATATAACTGTAATACCTAAACAAGTCTACTTAGGAAACAAGAAAATTATACAAGAGAATTTGGCAATATATAAAAGTAATGCAGAGAAGAGAATTAGGATTGAAGCCAGAGAAAAAATATTGAGGTATACTGTTGATTTAAATTATAGAGAAGCTGAAAAACGACTAGATAATAATGAAACAGTAGAGATAAGTAAGTATGAAATTATAAAGATATTAGAATGTGATTACTCGAAAGAAATTGGAGTGGTAATAGCTAAAGAAAAAAAGGAAGAAGATAAAATAAAAGTAGTTAGTAATATATTATAAGCAAGAAGGTGAGCATATGCGAAAAGTTACAGGAATAATGATATACTACTACTTTGTGTGCAAACGCAAATTATGGTATTTCTCAAATGATATTCAGATGGAAAATGAAAATGAAGACGTTATTATAGGAAAATTGGTTGACGAAACTTCCTATGAAAGACAGAAAAAGCATATTCTAATTGATGAAACTATAAATGTTGACTTTATAAAGGATTATAAAGTTTTACATGAAATCAAAAAAAGTAAATCAATAGAAGAGGCAAGTATATGGCAGTTGAAATATTATTTGTATTATCTAAAAAAATTAGGTTTAGAGGATATGATAGGAGAGATAGACTATCCATTACTCAGAAAAAGAGAAAAAGTATGTTTATCAAAAGATGATATAGACGAACTTGAAAAAATACTAAAGAATATAGCAGGTATAGAGTCACAAAAAAAGGTACCAGAAAAGATAGATTCGAAGATATGTAAAAAATGTGCATATTACGAATTATGCTATATATAGGTGATGATTATGAAAAGGAATTATTACATAACCAAATGTGGAGAATTAAAAAGAAAAGATAATAGTTTGATTGTTATATTAGAGGATAATGAAAAACATACAATACCGATAGAAACTGTAGATACTCTTTATATCATAGGTGAGGTAACATTAAACTCTAAGCTTATAGATTTTATATCTAGTAAAGGCATAACAATGCACTTTTTCAACTATTATGGATATTACTCAGGAAGCTATTATCCGAGAGAAACACTGAACTCAGGATTTTTGCTTGTAAACCAAGTGGAACATTACAGCAATAATAAGAAAAGGCTATTTATAGCAAAAGAAATATTAAAAGCGGGGACTTATAATATACATAGAAATTTGCGTTACTATAATACGAGAGGCAAGGATTTGCAAGAGGAGATCGACAGAATAGCAGAACTGCGTGAAAAACTAGATTTACAAGGCACAGTAGAACAGCTTATGGGTATAGAGGGAAACATAAGAGAAACATATTATAGAGCTTTTAACAAAATAATAAATCAGGAAATAAACTTTGAAAAAAGAGTTAAAAGGCCACCTGATAATATGATTAATTCTCTAATTTCCTTTATAAATTCGCTCATGTATACTACGATTACAAGTGAGATATATCATACGCAGTTAGTACCGACCATAAGTTATCTACATCAGCCAGGTACAAAGAGATTCTCTCTTAGCTTAGATATTTCCGAAATATTTAAACCTCTAATAGTAGATAGATTAATATTTTCATTACTTAACAAAAATCAAATTACTGAAGATGATTTTGAATCCAAGCTAAACTATCTCTACCTAAAAGACAAGGGAAAAAGAGTAGTACTAGAGGAGTATGAAAATAAAATACAAACAACATTAATGCATAAAAAATTGGGTAGAAATGTATCGTACAAGCATTTGATAAGGCTAGAGTTATACAGACTAGTCAAGCATCTTACAGGTGAGGAAGAGTATGAGGGATTTAAAATATGGTGGTGATGGTATATGTATGTTGTACTAGTATATGATATAATGATTGAAGAAAAATCGGGTCAGAAGGCACTTAGAAATACGTTTAAAACATGTAAGAAATATTTGCATCATATACAAAACTCGGTATTTGAGGGGGAAATCACAAAAGCACAGTTAGTGAAATTAAAAAGCGAGATATACAAGCATATAAGAAAAGACAAAGACTCAGTAATAATCTTTAAAAGCAGAGAAGAAAGATGGCTAGAAAAAGAGTTCTGGGGAATTACTGATGATAAGACAAGTAATTTTATATAATTGGTATTAAAATTTTCTGTCGATATCAAGGGAAAAATGCATTATTCGGCATTGACAGAAAAAATATAAAAAATTTGAGCAAAAAGCATTGATTATTACGGATTATTTGTTATAATTTTAATGGGTTTTAATCTTACCATAGTGGAATGTAAATATATCAAAAATATGTATTGATATTATATTTAGATACTGTTTTAATCTTACCATAGTGGAATGTAAATCTAGAATGGGTTACGGTTATATCTATTGCCTTATTTGTTTTAATCTTACCATAGTGGAATGTAAATTATAGCTATGCTCGGGTATTTTTCTGCTGTGTCTATGTTTTAATCTTACCATAGTGGAATGTAAATCCTTATAGTTGAGATAGTTGTTGTCTTAGTTCCACCGTTTTAATCTTACCATAGTGGAATGTAAATACATTTGCAATTGGTACGTACAAATATGCGGTTACAGTTTTAATCTTACCATAGTGGAATGTAAATATCGGACCAGTTACCCAGTCCGTTTTCGTATTTATGTTTTAATCTTACCATAGTGGAATGTAAATACAGCAGATGAAGTTTTAGAATGTTTACAAAGTGAAGCGTTTTAATCTTACCATAGTGGAATGTAAATAAGCATTCGCAAATGCTTTTCGATTAACTCATAGGGTGGTTTTAATCTTACCATAGTGGAATGTAAATCTTGAATTTAATTGTCTATGCGACAATAAAAAAACACGTTTTAATCTTACCATAGTGGAATGTAAATCCGTCAACAATGCTTTGCGGTATTCAAACAGTTTTTGTTTTAATCTTACCATAGTGGAATGTAAATGTGTATAACATGTGTGCATATACACATAATAGCTTAAGTTTTAATCTTACCATAGTGGAATGTAAATTGTATCGTTGAATATCTCACTTTTTTCTTTTTACTGTTTTAATCTTACCATAGTGGAATGTAAATGATGGAAGAATAGCAGTTTTCTCACATTCATTTATGGTTTTAATCTTACCATAGTGGAATGTAAATAGCAATTAAAATTATAAGAGGAGAGATTTGATATGTTGTTTTAATCTTACCATAGTGGAATGTAAATGTTATACAACCGATACTTGATGTTTTAGTAAGTACTGTTTTAATCTTACCATAGTGGAATGTAAATAAAAGAGGCGAAAAGGTGAAAAGTCTTATGCACGTGTTTTAATCTTACCATAGTGGAATGTAAATCCTTTTTATTCACACCCACTTTTATTAGTTTTAATCATAGTAGGATTTATGAAAAAAATGTTGACAAATAAACTGGGCTATTGTATGATAATGGAAAACAAAAGATAAAAAAGGGGAGCTTCAAATGATTGAATGCGTTATTGAATCAACAAAAGAAATAGAGGATTTAAAAAGCTACATGGAAGAAATAAACGTTCTTAAGGATTTTTCGTATATTTTTGATGGTAATAAAAGAATAAATTATCATGTTACAGATGATGGTGAATTAGTTATAGATGTAACAGGAAAAGATTCTGATAAAGTAGAAACGGTTAAAGTGTTTGAGGAAAACGGAGCATTGCATATTGAGGATTTTTCAAAAGGGCAAATAATTCAAAAGATAGAGGTTGCCAGGAATCATCCGGTGGTAATGCAGAATGATTCAGAAAGTGAATTTGGTAAAATAGTTACAAAATATAAAGATGGGGAAATATATAGTGAGTATGGTGTTGGGTACCAAAGAGGCACGTTAAAGCCAGAAAAGAAAGTTTACTGTAGGTATGAAAAGGATGGTCGGACTCTAAAGATATCGAAGGATAGGGCGGTAAGTACAATAGATATTTATGGACCTCTAAATGCTAGTGGAAGTCATGAATGGGAAGAACATCAAAAATGTGTGTTTAACGAGGCAGGAAAGATTAGAGGAAAGCTTAAAGGTACTGAAAGAAATTTTGGAATAAAAAAGTGTAATTATATGAATGAAGGTATAAAGGGACTAATAATGTATGATGTAGATGAAAAAGGTGAAAGCTGTAATTTGGATTTTACATTAGATTATACTGGAAATATAATAGATAATACAATAAGAGCGACCATAAAAAATACGGTTAATCCGATTGGATATATAAATAACTTTAAAAGTGCGAGCCCAATAGTTTATATATGTGAGACGCCAGGTAGTGACAAAGAAGATGATGCTACAATTGTTGGATTTATTCCTAGTATGGAAGATCACAATGGGCATTATAGAAAGCAACCTAATTCATATACTGAAATGCTAACGGGTGAACTAGAAGCGATAAAGTGTAAAAATAAAGAAGCAAGTGAAAAGAAAGAAGAAATTTATAGGGTTAAGTTGACATTTGGAACAGGTATAGCTTATCGAATGAAAGTAAATAGATACAGTGATTTATTGCAAAAGATGCCAGATATTTCTGAGAAGATTGAAGAAAACTTAGATATTTGCGATTATGCGTATGATGTAGTAAATCTAATGCGTTTTGTAGGAGATGAAGTTAAACTTGCTTTAGATTATCGACAAGAGGATGAGAACAACGAAGAAGGTCAAAGTGATACAATGTTCGAGGCATCTATAAGAGAACTGCGATCTCTAGAAGGTTTGCCAATTGATGTGATTACAATTACAAGTATTAATAATTTGCAGGTGCTAGATGGTGTAGAAAATCTAACTGACCTATGTATGGTAGGACCTATAATGTCAAAATATGACATAAAAATGGAAGCGGAAACAGACCAAACACAAGAAATTAATATGTAACCATATGACAATTTGTATTTATAGGGCGTAATTCCACAATGTAAAATATTAACATAAAACATTGACAAATGTAAAAATATAGAATATAATAACTCTTAAGTTATTCAAAAAAAGATTATATAGAAAGTACAACAGAGGAGAGTTATGCTATGGATGGTATGGAGTTAGTTGGTAAGGAGTTAGGAGAATTAATGGGATTGAATGGGTTTGACATAAAGGATATTGACTCATTAATAGAGAAACATAACAGGAAAGGTTTGGAGAAAAAGGGTATTAAGCAAAAAGGAGCTATTTGGAGACGGGTAACGGGCAGAGGTGATGTTAAACTTTTACATGAGGTAGATGGTGTTAAAACCACATATGTAATTAGTCCTGATAGTATAGTAATAGGATACGAATCAAAAACATCAGAAAAGTCTGATGGCAAGAAGGTAATAACTGTGAGAACTAAGGATATCGTGAGACCACGTGGAATCTTTGACCCTGTAGTTATTAAGACTAATATAGAAGTATATAAGGATGAACAGCGTTTTTCATCTGAAGTTAAAGAAAATTCCTTTGGTAAGAGTATGCAAGCTAAATATAAAGGAGTTGATGGATCAAATTTAAAACATATAACTATATTAAAAAATGGAAAGTCCAAATTATTTACACATGTGGCAAGTGGTTTTGAAACTACACCTAATTCAAAGCTAATTAAAGAATGTAGTGTTGAAGAAAGTGAGTTTAACGGAATAGAGGGTTATACATCATATTCGGAAGTAATTGAAAATGCAGGAGTAATTCCAATTAAGAAGCCATCTGTTATAAGAGAATGTGAAGGAAATATAAAACGTATAGATAGCTTGAGTTGGGATAAAGCGGCTGAAAATATGCCGACAGAGGTTTCTAAACATGCAGTAAGAGGGATTATATATATATCTGGACAGATAAACGATATTGAAGAAGGAATGAAGAGGGTTGTTATTAGCAGTTCTGAATCGGTAGAAGGAATGTTAATAGGTTCTGAATTATCAGAAGCACCTGTTGTAGAAGTAACTTTTGATGAGGTCAATAGTTTAGAGAAAGCATAATAATTTTTGTATGCTATATGCTAAAATTTATCCAAATACAACTAAAATATAAACACATAATACAAGAAGACCTACACATGTAGGTTTTTTCTTTTTACCAAAATTTTAAATTTTTTTAAATCCTCGACTTCTTTTGGCAAAATATGTAAAATATGTATGGTATATCTATATATATGTACAAGTTAAAAAATTATATTTTATGTGACTAGTGAAAGGTGGCTGGTAAATTATTTTACTTGCCACAGGTAACTGGTAGCTAACCAGGAGGCGTTTTATTTGTTAGAGTTTGGTGATAAGTTTGAAATTCCTAAAAATGTAAAGCAAATAGGAGGTGTTGATAATTTTTTAAAAATCTATATGGAGGACTATGTATATAATTATCTAAAGCAATATGCAAAAGGTGAAGGTCCTAAAAATAAATATTGTGCTTTAGTAGGTAAGGTACATAAAAACCAGTTAGAAAAAGTGATTATGATAAAGGGGGTAATTAGATGTAACTTAAAGAGTTCTTTTGATGATACGAGTGTTATGCCAGATAGGATAAAGCTGTTTATAGAGGAAGAACAAAAAAACTATTATCCAGATTATGAGATGATAGGTTGGATGCACGCAACTGATGAGGATATAAAAAGAGCTGTCGAGTATGATAAGCTATTTCATAGGATAAACTTTAATGGCGGTAATAAAATTTTATTTTTAACAAATTACGAGGATGATGTTGAAGAAATGTATTTCTTTAGGGATAATATGTTGACTAAGCTGCAGGGGTTTTATGTACATTATGAAAAAAATAAAGAAATGCAAAACTACACATCAGATAACAAAATAGAACCAGGGTTACAGACTAAAAGGGTGGCAGATTATAAAAGTAAGACTATAGTTACGACAAAGCCCAATATTATAAAGAATGAAAGAAACCCAAATGCCTCGAGAATGATGGCGAGTCTTGGATTTGCAATGCTTATCATGTGTGTTATTATGGGGTTTGGAATGATTAAAAGTCTAGAAAAGATAAATGATGTTGAGTCAAAAGTAACTTTTTTAAACGAAGGTTATGTAATGTTGCAGGAGAAGGTAAATAATCAAGATAGTGTCCCTGTAACAGCAAATTTAGCTGATGAAGAAAAGCAAATTGCAATTGGAGAGGAGCAGAGTAATTTAGGTACCCAAGATAATAAAGATAAATATACAAAATATATTGTAAAACAAGGGGATAATTTGAATAAAATAAGTTTTTTGCATTATAATACTACAGATAAAGCTAATAAAATAATGGAAGCAAATAAGCTTTCGAGTGCTAATAAAATATATGTTGGACAAGAGTTAATAATACCTATGGATTAGGATATACTAATAATATACAGTTAGTTTGACATGGCTGGTGGTTAGCAACAGCAAAAGGGAGGATGATTAATTTGAATATTCAAGCAAAACAATTTAATTTTAACGGTGTTGATGTTTTATCGGACAAGCAGTTAGGTGAACATTACAAAATTTATACTAATTACGTAAATAAGACAAACGAGACTATGACTGCATTAAATTCACAAACGGATTTGGGGTTACCAGATCACACATATAGTAAGATAAGAGGACTAAAGGTTGGGGAGGCATATGCAGTTGATGCTGTAAAGCTTCATGAGTATTATTTTGGAAATCTAAATAAGCAAAATAGTAAGTGTGAAGGAAAGATTATGGATATGATAAATAAAGAATACGGTAACTATGCAACTTTTGAAAAAAGGTTTAAGGATGTAGCTCAGAGTGTTAGAGGATGGGCGGTTCTATCATATGATAAAACTTTTAACAAACTGCATATATGTGGGTTAGATGCACATGATAAGGGAGTTATTGTTGACTCAATACCTCTTTTGGTAGTCGATGTATATGAGCATGCATATTTTATGGATTACGGTCAAGACCGAGTATCGTATTTAAATAATGTAATGATGAATGTAGACTGGAAAGTAGCCAATGATAGATTAGCAAAAGTTGTAGCTGCAGAAGTTTCATTTGTGTAGAAGGAGGAAATATAAATAGATAGACGCAAAGAAATGATTCACNNGTGAATCATTTCTTTGCGTCTATTATTGTGCTATCTGAGGGCCGAACACGGGACGGTCAAATTTAAAGTTAGCTGCAAAAAACCTCAAGCTGATAAAAATAAAAAATAATTGACACGTATAAAAATATGAGATATACTAAGTTTAATGTTTTAATTTCGACAAAACCCAAAGTGAGTTAAAGAAGAACATAACAAGTAAGAATCAAAAAAATAAGGGCGGTGCTTATAATTCTATGAAGAAAGGTGTCCATACATTTGAAGTATTTTTAACATCAAATTGTGTTTCTGCTGAAGTATGGGAACGACTCTTATTTTTAATATCAAAATATGTTGGGCGTTTTTCAAAATGGACTATATATGTAAAAATAGATCTAAATGAGGTAAGATATTTTGTTGAAACGCATGTTGATTTACCGGCTACATGTGGAGAGTTAAAAGATTTTTTACTAGCTAAAGTTGATAATTTTAGCAAAGTTAAAGCAAAATTTGGATTGCTTTATGTGCCTAAAGAAAACAAAAACTTCCTAGATATTTATGAAGAAAATGAGATAAGATATTCTAGAAAATTAAGAAATATAGAAATTTCTATTATTGCGTTTAAAAAGGATGATTTAATTTCAAAGGTTAAATATTATTTCGAAACTAATAGAAATATAATAAAAAGGGTAGATTTTTTTAGTCCTATTGATGTGCTTCTTAGTATAGATTTTTCTAGTTATAATAGATTTTTTTATAAAAAGCCATCTAAATATTTGAATATTCAAAAATCATTACATCTTTTAAAAAGTGATAAAAATAATTCGATATTAAAGATAGATACATTTCCGTATTTACAAGGAGATTTTTATTTAAATCAAAACAATTATAATTTTGACAAACATTCTATAGTTATTGGGGCTAGTGGTACAGGAAAATCAAAGTTAATAAGTTTGTTGATTGACAATATTGAATTCAATACAGATTATCGACTTAAATATAAAGTCATAGTTATTGACCCACATGCTGATCTTGAAAACGATATAGGTGGGCTACCGAGTACTACAGTTTTAAATTTTAAGTCGCTAGAAAATAGTGCTGATTTATTTACGAACTCAAATAATGATATAATTTCATCGACTGAGCTAATATTATCAATACTTAAAACATTAATTGCTGATCGATATAATTCAAAATTAGAACGGATGTTAAGATATAGTATTTATCTGCTATTAACGAAAAAAGCATTTACATTTTTGAATATGCGTAAATTGATTATAGATACAGAATACCGTAACTTATTAGTGAAAGAGCTAGAAAGGATGCTACCCACTGGTGTAGTTGAATTTTTCTTGACAGAGTTTAATGATTTGAAAACGAAATCGTTTGACGAAGCGATATCCCCTATAATATCCTTTATAGATCAGATGCAGCTTATTCCAGTGTTCAATAGTAATGCCCGAATTCCAAATGTAAATGATTTTATTGAAAATAATTTTTTAACTATTTTTTCATTAGATAGAAATAGTCTTGGTGAAAAGGTTGTTAAAACTATTGTAGGACTCGTCATGCAACAAATATTGCAGATTGTGCAAACAAAAACTATAAAGGAGCATATTATTTTGGTTATTG
Organism: Clostridiales bacterium; assembly: GCA_003452395.1. GTDB lineage: Bacteria > Bacillota > Clostridia > Lachnospirales > UBA12420 > UBA12420. Next base: position 53,838 of record DMOI01000047.1, on the reverse strand, counting down.
ACGAGGTATCTGTTGTAGAAAATCCTATAATTAGTCGATTTTTATCAGAAGCCAGAAAATACGGTGTATCGGTTATATTAGGGGGGCAATATTTCAATCAAATTAGTGACGACCTTAAAGACTCTATCTTTGCCAATGTTATAAATTATTATATATTTAGAGTTTCTAGACTAGATGCTACTGTGCTAGAAGAAAATGTAATGATGAATTTAGCAGTAGATAATTCGAAAGAAAATAGAATCAAAATTTTGACTGACTTAAATGATAGAGAATGTATAGCAAGACTTAGCAGTAGAGGAATGCTTATTCCGGCCTTTAAAGCTAAAACTGTAGAGTTTGCTTCAAAACCTAGAAAGATTATTAAAAAGCTTGAGCCGGCAACCGCATCTGTAAAAAATTTCATAAAGAGCATTGATATTAATAAAGAAAAGCAACCGTTTACAATAGGCAATGTTGATAGTTTAAGAGAGCTAATGATATCTCAATCTTCAAGTAGAAAAAAGGTGGAGGATAAATAATATGGATGATATGAAAGCTAAAGAAGTTATAGACAAAATATTTGCAAGTGTTTTTGATTGTAAGAATCCATTTACGCTAGATGAGATTTTATCTAAATTTGCATTTGATATTAAGCTGCCACAACAAGTTGTAGATTCGACCACAGGAGAATTAACTTGGGCGTCCTCTATTAATCCAACCAAATTTATAAGATCGTGCAATTCGGAAAAGAGAGATGATTGGATGCAGCCTAGGCAGCCAATAAACAGTTTGGAAGAACTTATAGCGATATGGAAAAAGATAAATTATACAACAACTGAAAGAGTATATAACTCTATATGTGTATCAAAAAGTGACAATGTATACGACTCAGAGAACGTATATCGTTCTACAAACTGCGGGAAGGGCAAAAATGTAATCTTTTGTGATAGTTGTTATGAAGGTGAATATATGTTAGCATCACAAAGGTCCGGTTCTTGTACGTTTTGCATAAGAGTAGATGACTCTGGTTCATGCTCAAACAGCTATAATGTAATATGTTCAGGCAGTATTAGTAATTCATTATTTATTCAAGACTGCAATGCTATGCATGAGTGTATTTTGTGTTCTCATGTGTCGAATAAAAAATACTGCATAGCAAATATGCAATTTGAAGAAGAAGAATACTATGAAATAAAGAAGGAAATCGTTAAATGGATATTAAATTCTTAGAGGCTTAATAAATAAACTAAATCAAGATACAATTAAATCATGAATTGTTTAGTTCTTTTTATTAAAGCGATTTCTAGATGTCTTGATAAAAGTACATATAAAAAATGTATAACAATATAACATTATTCATATAAAAAATGTTGACTTAACGTTTTTGATTGTACTATAATTATGAATAGTAATTATAAGGATGGTGATGTTATGAATAGAAAAGTTATAAAGGATTTGGAAAAATGGAAAGATCAGGGGAAATGCACCTTGGTGGAAGAACCGAGGATACCCCTCAAGGTATATGAAAATGAAGGGCATTTTAAGATTTATTTAAATGATGTAGGTTTATTATCTGAACTTTCCAATATGTCTGCATACGATATATATAGTCAAGATGGTAATATATTTAAAGGTATGCTGACTGAAAATTATGTAGCCCAAGCACTGGTGTCAAAGGATTATAATCTTAACTACTGGCGTTCATCAAATACCTCGGAAATAGACTTTTTGATGAGTGTAAAGGGAGATATTATACCTATAGAAGTGAAATCAGCTACTAATACAAAATCGAAATCACTAAATGTATATATAGATAAATACAATCCCAGATATTCGATAAGAATATCTGGTAAAAATTTTGGATTTGTCAACAATATAAAATCGGTTCCACTTTATGCAGCACATTTGGTAAAGGAAATACTATAATGGATAAATTATTGGTATACATTGGCTTACAAAATTGGTCCTGTTTTAGTGTGAATAAAATAAGATGTCTAACGTGCTTGGACATCTTATTTTATATGGTATTGCGCCTCAAGGGACTCGAACCCTCATGTCCTTCTGGACACAGGATCCTTAGTCCTGTTGAACATGTGAATTAGCAGACGGATAATTCGTTTACCATCTGGATAGCGGGGTGTAGAGGTGTGATATGGTCCTGTTATTTATTGGCTTACATTGGCTTACATGGCAGGCTATTTTGAGAAAATTGGTAAAAGGTATTGAGTAAGAATAATATAAATGGTATAATAGCGATAGAAAATAAATAAGTTGAAAGATAGGTGAAACATAATGTTAGTATATCATGGTGGTGGCACAATAATAAAAGAACCTGAGATAATAAAAAGAAAATACGCAACAGACTTTGGTACGGGTTTTTACTGTACACTTTTAAAAGATCAAGCATATAGGTGGGCAATGAATAATAGGAGAAACAATGAAAGTGGATATATTAGCATATATGAGATCGGTGACGTATCGGGACTCAAAGTTAAGGTATTTGATGAAGTGTCAGACGAGTGGTTAGACTTTATAGCTTTTTGTAGAACTGGAAAAGAACATGAATATGATATAGTAGAAGGACCAATGGCGGATGACCAGATATGGCTAGACGTAGCTAGGTATATGTCTGGAGAAATGCCTAAGGAGGCCTTTATGGCATTAGCAAAGTTCAAGCATCCAACGCATCAGATAAGCTTTCACACAAAAGCTGCATTAGCAAAAGTAGATTTTAAAGGAAGTGAAAAGGCATGACAGGATATAGCTACGACAATAATATATTATACTTATGTTGCCTAATAGAGTTTATAGGACGAAAACAGCTAACTAGGAGAAACACAGTAGTAAATAAAATAGGTTACGAGGGGTTGAAACATATATATGATTTTGCAGGTATATTACATAGTGATAATATAGAAGCGGTAGCAGATGAATATATAAAGAAATATAGAATAAGAAAGAGTACCTATGATAATGTAGGAAGCGGCAAATATAAAATACCATTTTACGGTGACATAGGTTATGTGTATATGAGCCTAATAGCAAGCCAAAAAGGGGATATTATAGCCAATCTAATAAGTGTTTATAACTCTTGGTTGGCAGAAAAAATAAATGATTATAACGCAGTAGTTTACTTTAAAAGTCCAGAGTACTTATATATAGCTTACGAAGACGGGGAGTTGCCTGATTGAAGAGAGGTAATTTAAACTGTGTAAAATGGTTTATCTTGACTACGTAGTTAAGATGAATTTTTTATCCTATATCCATAGCTATTAGCTTAGTGAATAGTTATTTACATTTTCAAAAAGTATTCCATCAATTTTAATACCTTTTTTTGATTCAATCATATTATTACCCCCTAGTATATTAATTTACTTGAGTCTTGCACCCTCCTATAGTAGCTGAAAATCATACGAAATGTTCAACGAAAACTGCTTATGAGCACGAAGAAACGCACTTTTATAATATTATTATACTGTGCAGAATGACCTAACAGAAGGGTTTATCTCATGAAAAGCAATAAAAATATTGATAAATTCGAAAATGCTTTGGAAAGAAAAGATTGCCCAATTTAATCTACTATATATGATATTTTGATGAAATTCAAGATAAATCTTTAATTTTTAAAAGTATCCTAAAGTATTAAATCAAGAAAATTAGGGTTTTGTTATCTAGAGATTAATAGCTTAAAAGATTAGTCCTGTGGTAACAAAAAAATAAGGGTTCAATGTGTTTGAAACCCTTATCCTATTAGTACTGCGCCTCAAGGGACTCGAACCCTCATGTCCTTCTGGACACAGGATCCTTAGTCCTGTGCGTCTGCCAGTTCCGCCAAAGGCGCTTGGAAAAGTTGAAAGGTGAAAATTGAAAGTGTAAAGTTAAAAGAACTTTCAACTCTCACCTTTCCGCTTTTAACTTATTAAGTGCACCATCGGGGGGTCGAACCCCGGACCATCAGATTAAGAGTCTGCTGCTCTACCAACTGAGCTAATAGTACGTTGTATCAATAGTTTGTTAAAACGCTATATGTTATATTATAAATTAATTTTTTAATTTTGTCAAATACTTATTGCAATTTGTTTATAAATCTTATAAAATAGATAGTAGACATTAAAATGGAGGTTTTTACATATGAAAAGATTTTTAAAGACGGAGTATGCAATATATGCAATATATGCTACGCTAGTGATTTGCGTTGCTATATTATTTGAGAAAGTAATAGGGCATATAGATATTATATATAATTTTTTTATGTCAACATTATTTTTTATAATTGATGTTTTAACTCCGCTTATATACGCTTTGGCGATAGCTTTTGTGTTAAAGCCTTCTGTAAACTTTATCGAGAAGAAAATTTATTATAAAATTTTTAGTAAAAAGATAGATGGGGAAGAACAAAACGCCAAATTTATAAGAACTTCATCTGTTTTCACAGTTATAATTATAATCGGTATGTTTTTATTTGGTGTGCTGAATTACATAATACCACAAATTATTGTTAGTGGTAAGGAATTTATTAATAACATGCCAAATCAGATTGCTAATTTTAATGATAATATATTAAACAATTATAGTATTGATTTAGGGTTAGACTATGATAAAATTAAAACTTTTTTTGAAGATAAAGTGCATAAAATAACTGGTAGCCCAAATGAAATTAAAAACATATCTCTTGATATTTGGGAAAAAGCAAAAGATATACTTATAATATTTATTGGCATAATATTAGCTGTTTACATATTAATAGATAAGGAAGATATTTATAGAAATATTAAAAAAATGATTATTACGTTTAGCACAAGAAGTATAGCTAAAAAATTAATAAATTTTATAAATCTTGCAGATAATGTGTTTGAGAAATTTATAATGGGTAAGGCTGTGGATTCAACTATAGTTGGGACTCTTGCTTTTCTTGGATTTCTTGCCTTTGATCTAAAATATGCTCTTTTAGGTGGATTTGTGATTGGTGTTTCGAATATGATACCATTTTTTGGACCTATAATTGGTGCCGTGCCTGTCGTGATATTATGTTTACTTCAAGATGGTTTTGTAAAAGCTATATGGGTAGGAGTATTTATTTTGATTTTGCAGCAGTTAGATGGTAATATATTTGAACCAATGGTGCTTGGAGATACTTTGGGACTAAAACCCATAAATATAATAATTGCAACAGTTATAGGTGGTGCTATGTTTGGAATTATAGGTATATTTTTGGGAGTTCCTACATTTGCAGTTTTAAAAGTAATATTTGATAAACAGGTAGAAAAAAAATATAAAAAAAAATTTACTCAGCATATAATAACATTAGATAAAGAGTAACAGAGTACAAAGTACAAAGTACAAATAACAAAGAAGAAAAATATAAATTACAAAGCAATTTAAATGTGACTGTTTGTAATTTGTACTTTGTTCATTGATTCGGGGGGTATAAAAATGTCAGAAGAGAAAAATAATGTGGAAAATGAATTGGTACTTGATAGTACTATAAGTACTGTAATTTTGCATATATTTAAACCAAGTGGTGAAGAGTTAAATCTATCTAACAAGCTAGATATAGAAATACAAAGTATAACTAAACATGGAATAGAGTTTAGAACATTTTTTTGTCTTAAAAAGAAGATGTCTTTTTGCTTTGAGCTGGTTTTAAATGATGAATATAAGATAGTATTAGTTGCGGAAATTGCGGATATTATAGAAGAACAGGATGATTATATTTATAAATGTAGGTATTTGCATCTTTCGAGTATGGAAGAATCACGAATTAATGAATATTTAGGAAGACATATGGTAAGAAAGGAAGGTTAGACTTATGGAAGTGGTAAGGGAAATTTATTTGGATAATGCTGCTACAACAAAAACATCAGATAAAGTAATGAAAAGAATAATAGATATGTGTACTGAGTTTTATGGAAATCCATCTTCGATGCACAATAAAGGTTTAGAATCGGATAATATGATTAGAGAAGCGGCACAAATAATAGCAAAAGCAGTCTTGTGCTATGAGGATGAGATATATTTTACATCAGGTGGAACAGAAGCAAATAACCTGGCGATACGAGGTGTAAGCAAAGCAAACAAAAAAAGAGGAAATCATATTATTACTACAAAAATAGAACATTCGTCAGTGCGTAATGTGTTTAAAAATCTTGAAGAAGAAGGGTTTAATGTTACATATCTAAATGTAGATAAAGAAGGATATGTAAACGAAGAAGAACTTAAAGATGCAGTTAATGATAATACTATACTTGTAAGTATTATGTATGTAAATAATGAGATAGGAACAAAACAGAATATAGAGAAATTGGGTAGTATAATAAAGAAAAAAAATGTTAAAACATATTTTCATGTAGATGCTATTCAAGCATTTGGGAAGTATATTATAAATGTAGATAGGGAAAAAATTGATTTGATGAGTATAAGTGGGCATAAAATTCATGCGCCTAAAGGTATTGGAGCACTATATGTGCGAAAGGGAGTTAGGATAACTCCGATAATTTATGGTGGTGGTCAAGAAGGTGGTCTACGCTCAGGTACTGAGAATACCTCTGGTATTGTTGCCTTAGGTGAAACAACTAAGCAGACATATAAAAATCTGAATGTTAATACTGAAAAAATGATGGAGTTTAAAACAAAACTTGTAAGTGAAATATTTAAAAAGGTGAAGGATGTGTATATAAATGGACCTGAAATTGATAAATCTGCACCTCATATTTTAAGTTTAAAATTTAAAGACATAAAAGGTGAAGCATTATTACATTCGCTATCAGACGTGGGTATATATATATCTACTGGCTCTGCCTGCGCAGCTAAAAAAACTGATTTAAGTAAAACACTAAGTTCAATAGGATTGACAGATAATGAAATATATGGTACTGTAAGGTTGAGTTTCTCACCTGATAATTATGTGGACGATATACCCTATATTACGGATAATATAGCAAAATCCGTTGAAAGTATAAGGAAAGTTTTAAGAGGATAAGATAATTGAAAGGATTGACAACAATGGATAATATTTATCTAGCAAAATATGGAGAGATATGGGTAAAAGGCAGAAATAAATATATTTTTGAAGATAAATTAGTTGATAACATAAAAAATAATATAAAGGATTTAGGCGATTTTAAAGTAAGGAAAAATCTTAGCCAAATCCTAGTTGAGCCTATAGAGTTTGACACACATTATGATGAAACGTTAATAGAAAAGATTCGTAATACTTTTGGCGTTGTAGGAGTTGCCAAAGTTTACAGGACAAAAGATAAATCCTTAGAAAACATAAAAGATATTGCTTTGATGCATGCGAAAGAAGCCACAGAAGGAAAAAAATTGAGATTTAAAATAGTAGCTAAAAGGGCTGATAAAAGTTATAAAGTAGTGTCGCAACAAATTGCTAGTGAAGTAGGAGGATATATTTTTAACAATACAGATAATCTTACTGTTGATGTGAATACTCCTGAATTTGTATTACGCATTGAGGTAAGAGATGAAGTGTATATATATTCGAATCTAGTGGCAGGTATAGGTGGTCTGCCGGTTGGCACTAATGATAAAGCCCTTGTGATGCTATCAGGTGGAATTGATAGCCCAGTAGCAGCGTGGATGATAGGAAAAAGGGGGGCAGTAATAGATGCTGTATATTTCCATAGCTCCCCATATACAAGTGAGAGAGCAAAGCAAAAGGTTATAGATTTAGCTAAAAAAGTCTCAAAATATACAGGGAATATGACGCTTTATGTGGTGCCTTTTACAAATTTACAGTTACATATGAGGGAAAAATGTAAATATGAAGCATTAACGATAATTATGAGAAGAGTAATGTTTAAAATATCAGAAATAATAGCAAAAAGAGATGGTGCATATGCCATAATAACTGGTGAAAGTGTTGGACAGGTAGCAAGTCAAACTATGCAAAGTATATATGCCACAAATGATGCAGTAAGTATCCCTGTATTTAGACCATTAATTGGTTTTGATAAGGAAGAAATAATGCAGATAGCTAAGAAAATAGATACGTATAATACATCTATCTTACCTTATGAAGATTGTTGTACCATATTTGTGGCGAAACATCCACAAACAAAGCCAAGACTTGACATCATAATAAAAGAAGAACAAAAGATGGACAAGCTAGAAGAACTAATAAGTGAGGCAGTTGAGGGGATAGAAGTTATAAAAGTTGAAAATTGAAAGATGAAAGTTGAAAGTTGCAGAGATAAAAGCTAACATCAGAAAGAAGGAGGAATATAATGAAACCGATAGTTGCGATAGTTGGGCGTCCTAATGTTGGAAAATCTACATTGTTTAATAGACTCGTTGGAGACATGGTAGCGATAGTAGATGACACGCCAGGAGTCACAAGGGATAGGATATACGGAGAATCAGAATGGTTAGGCAGGGATTTTATAGTAATAGATACAGGAGGTATAGAGCCTAAAACAGATGACATCATTTTAAAACAGATGAAAAGGCAAGCTCAGATAGCAATAGAAACGGCAGATGTAATAATATTTGTAGTTGATGTTAAACAGGGTATTGTTGATGCTGATTTTGGAGTGGCTACAATACTTAGAAAATCTAACAAACCTATAGTGCTTGTTGTAAACAAGATAGATGATATGTCTAATACAACGGGGTTATATGAGTTTTTCAATCTAGGTCTCGGGGATCCGATGCCTGTATCGGCAGGGCAAAAATTAGGACTAGGTGATATGTTAGAAAGGGTAGCAGAACATTTTCCAAATGAGCAAGAAGAAGATTTTGATGAAGAGGTAATGAAAATAGCTGTAGTTGGTAAACCGAATGTAGGTAAATCTTCCCTTATAAATAAAATACTAAAAGAAGATAGACTAATAGTAAGTGAGATTGCGGGTACAACGAGGGACGCAATAGATACTTATGCAAAAATAGGTGAAGATAAGTATTTATTTATCGACACCGCAGGCATCAGAAGAAGAAGCAAGGTTACAGAAGCGATAGAAAGGTATAGCGTAATAAGGGCTATGGCAGCTATAGAAAGAGCAGATATAGCCATCCTCCTTATAGATGCGACGGAAGGCGTGAGTGAACAAGATACAAAGATTATTGGCATGGCTCATGATAAAGGTAAAGGAATAATTATAGCTGTTAACAAATGGGATGCAGTAGAAAAAGATGATAAAACTATGAATAAATTTTTAAAAGAAATTGACAGAGAATTTGCTTTTATGTCATATTCTAAAAAGGTTTTTATCTCAGCACTTACGGGTCAAAGAATAGATAAACTTTTTGAAACAATAAAAGAGATTCATAAAAATCAAACAAAAAGGATAAGTACAGGTATGTTAAATGAGGTTCTAGTTGAAGCATTGGCTATGAATGAACCACCAAATGACAAAGGACGCAGACTCAAGATTTTTTATGGAACACAGGCAACAATTAAGCCTCCTACTTTTGTTTTGTTTGTAAATGATAGGGAACTCGCACACTTTTCGTATATAAGATATATAGAAAATAGATTTAGGGACTCTTTTGGATTTGATGGTACGCCAGTACATTTTATTATTCGACAACGAGGAGAAAATGAATAATTTTTAGGGAGGAGAATAAATGTTTTTTAATTATTTTAGTGGTTTGCTTATTGGATATTTATTTGGTTGCTTTGTTACAGGATATATAGTTGGAAAATTTATTAAAAAAACAGATATAAGAGACTTTGGAAGCGGAAATGCAGGAATGACAAATACAATAAGAGTGCTAGGCTGGAAAGCAGGGTTTGTCACTCTTTTGGGAGATTTTTTCAAGAGTGTGTTTGCGATACTGCTTGCAAAGTATCTTTTTGCAAATGCAGTTGACGATAGAATAATAGTAGTTTTTACTGCCGCTGGGGTTATACTCGGACATAATTGGCCAGTATTTTTAAACTTTAGAGGAGGTAAAGGTGTTGCTTCAATATTTGGAGTACTAGCAGTAATGAATTTCTGGATAGCACTTATGTCAGGTGTATTTATATTAACCATTATGGCAACAACTAGGTATGTATCTCTTGCATCAATTTTAACATCAATACTAATACCGATTTTATTTGTAGTACTAGATAAAAATGAACCGTACATCGTATTTACAGTAATACTAGCAGTTATAACTGTTTATAAACATAAAGACAATGTAAAAAGATTACTGGCAGGAAAAGAATCAAAAATAGGTAAAAAGTAAGCAGCGTTAATATAATAAAACGGAGGTAACATATGAAAAAAATAGCTATTGTTGGAGCAGGTACTTGGGGAACTGCACTTGGTTTAATGTTACATAATAATGGACATAAGGTTTCTATTTGGACGTGGAGAGAAGAAGAAGCAACAGAAATGAATAAAACACATGAAAATAAAAATTTAAAAGATATAAATATACCTATAGATGTTGAAATAAGTAGTGATTTAGAACGGATTATGAGTGGAAAAGATATATTGGTTGTAGCTGTTCCATCAGTGGCTATGAGAGAAAATTTAAAAAATATTGCAAGATATATTACTAAGGAGCAAATAGTTATTATTGCATCAAAGGGCATAGAGGAAAATACATTTATGACCATGACTGATATAGCTAGTGAACTAATGCCAGAAAACGAGATAGCCGCTCTTTCGGGGCCTAGTCATGCAGAGGAAGTAGCAAAAGGCATACCTACGACATGTGTTATAACCACTAAAAAGAAGCTGATAGCAAAACTTTTGCAAGATACGTTTATGGGTGAAACTTTTAGAGTGTACATAAATCCAGATATGGTGGGTGTCGAACTAGGTGGTGCTCTCAAAAACATTATTGCACTTGCTGCAGGTATGGCAGACGGTCTAGAATTAGGAGATAACACGAAAGCAGCACTTATGACGAGAGGATTACTCGAAATAACTAAAATAGGTATAGCTATGGGAGGAGACCAAAGAACTTTTTATGGACTTACTGGTTTTGGTGACCTGATTGTTACATGTAACAGTATGCATAGCAGAAACAGAAGAATGGGTATATTACTTGGAAAAGGGTATAGTATGAAAGAAGCACTTGCTGAGGTTAAAATGGTGGTTGAAGGTGTGAATTCTGCAAGAACAGCATATAATCTAGCACAAAAATTCGATTTAGATGTGCCAATAATAGAAGCAGTAAATAAAGTGCTTTTTGAGAATGTAGGTGCAAAGGAAATGGTAAATATGCTTATGCAAAGACGAAAGAAAGAAGAATTGACAGATGATATTGAAAATATAAATCATGTAGATTGGAAATAAAAAGATAAAACGGGTAAATTTGTAATAATTTACGCGTTTTTATTGACTTTTCATGAATTTATTAGTAAAATGTAAATAAGATAATAAATAAGAGATAGAGAGAGTGATTTTAGTGCGTGTTATTTCGGGAAGTGCTCGAAGGCATAATTTGAAGACGATAGAGGGGCAAGATACTAGGCCTACAACTGATAGGATAAAAGAGACATTGTTTAATATTATGCCAATGGATTTAAGGGGTATAGATTTTTTAGATTTGTTTAGCGGGTCTGGTGCTATAGGTATAGAAGCCTTGAGTCGCGGTGCAAACAGTTCAGTATTTGTGGATAGTAATCCGAAATGTACGCAGATTATAAAGGAAAACTTAGTTCACACAAAACTGATAGATAAAGCAAATATATATAATTTGAAAATAGAAGACGCTATCAACAAACTAGTTAGTGAAGGACAAAAATTTGATATTATATTTTTGGACCCACCATATAATAAAGGATTAATAAATTTTTCCTTGAAAAAAATAACAGAATGTGATATATTAAAAACAGAATGTTATATTGTAATAGAATCATCCCAAGGAGAAACATGGGATAATAATGAAAAATTTAAAATTAATAAGATCAAAGACTTTAAAACAACCAAAATAACAATATTGGAATTAAATAACAAATAACAAATAACAAGAAAAGGGTCTTATACTTTGTTATTTGTACTTTGTACTTCGCACTGGGGGTATTAAAATGGAATTTGAAAACATTAGAGAATCTTTAGAAATTTTGGAGGATATACTAGACGAAAGCAGTCCCGTACCATTTACTACAAAAGTTATGGTAGATAAAAAGAGACTCTGTGATATTGTGGTCGATATTCGTCTGAAAATGCCCAATTCTATAAAGCAAGCAGAGTGGGTTGTACAAGAAAGAAGTAAGATAAGGAACGATGCTATAAAAGAAGCCCAAGATATAGCTAAAGAAGCTGAAATTTATGCAAATAGATTAGTAAGTGAAAATGAAATTATTAAAAGATCAAATGTACAAGCTAAAAAAATATTAGATACTGCAAAAATAGCAAGCGAAGAGATAAAACAAGGCGCATATGAATATGCAGATAATATACTATACAATTTAGAACGAAGCCTAAGAGGTGCGATGGATGTATTTCATCAACAATGTATGGATATTGAAGATACATATACTAACGCATTGCAAATTGTAGCAGATAATAGAACGGAACTGAGAGGAGCAACTTCTCAACAGGACCCAGATGATTCAGAAGAGACAGAATAATATAGTATATAGTATACAAAATCCAGTTTGCAATAGTTTACCTATTATATAAGGTTTAAAACAGATATTGGATTTCTGAAGTATATTATTTGTTTGGCTGTGCACTGAAAAGCTACCCCAGTTTATTATTATATTTATAAGTAATAGTTTTTGTAAAATTGATCCTGAGCTCATTGCTACACTGTTAACACCGGTTGATATTTCAATCATTCCTACAGCTAGCTTGCCACTAAGAGACGGCTCGATATTTAGAAGGTTCTCAATTGGAATAAAAAAAACATTTATTATATTAGAAATATTAGAAACATGTAAAACTTCTAATAGGACTGAGTAAAAAACAATAAAACTTCCTATATTTATTACATTATAAGCAGAATTTATTATATTTTCATTTAATATTTTACTTATAGATTTTGGTGTGTTATTAGTATTAATTAGCTTATTTGATTTTTTATTAGGTTTTACATTTTTTTTATAATTTCTAAAAATTATACCTACAGATAGAGCAGATAAAATCTGAACAAAAATTATAAATGGGGCATATTCTATATTATCTAGTAATTGTAAACAAACAACACTTATTATAAAAATAGGACCACAATTATTGCTGAAACTAATTAGTCTTTCAGCCTCAGTTAGGGAAAGTAGTTTTTTATCATATAGATCTGCAGTGAGCTTAGCTCCTACAGGAAAACCACAAAACATTCCGAGTATAACAGGTAATGAGCCCACGCCAGAAACTCTGAACAGGACTTCCATTACTTTGGAAAACAAGGCATGTATTAATTTGATTAACAAACTACTTTCAAGCATAAGTCCTGTAACAATCATAAATGGGAATAAAGAAGGTAAAATGTTACTATACCAAAATGTCAATCCAAATTTACATGCATTGAAAACATTTGTGGGATAAGAAAATAGTATAATAGCAAATAAAACCACGAAAATGGTATATACTAGATTTAGGTATTTATTCATAAAAGGCTCCTAGGTATTATGTATTTAAGTTTATGTATTAGTATAAGATATGCAAGAAGTATTGTGAAATATGACAGGATAGTTATAATGAAAAAATGTGTTTTGTATTTTGAGGAGGGGATTTTGATGGTCAATCAAGAAAGAATTATGGTATTGAAAATGCTAGAAGAAGGAAAAATTAATGCTGAAGAAGCATTGAAGCTATTAGATGCATTAAATGCAAATAGTGTAGATAACTTTATAGGGGAAAATGCTGCAAAAATGAAGGAAGTATTTGAAGAAGTAAAAGTTAAGGCAGATGAATTCGCAAAAAAGGTTGGGCCACATGTTAATGGAGCAAGAGAAAAATTAGAAGAAACTTATAAAAAGCTAGAGCCAACACTTATAGACGTAGGTTCTAAAGCCAAAAAAGTAGCAAACGATGTAGCAGAGCAAATAAATAAATCTATAAAAAGTAATTGTAAATCAGGTTGTGATTGTGATTGTAAAGAAAATAAAAAAGATGATGATTATAAAGAATAAAATAAAAAATGCCTAATATGTCTTAAAAGACATATTAGGCATTTTTTTAGTTTATTAAGTCAATTGAATTTAAATTTATTTTATAAATGACATCTTTACGTTCTATAATGATATTAATTTTTTCTCTTAGAGAAATATCAGATTTAATAGAACTAATAAGTTCTTTTGTAGGATTAATACAGGTCGGAAAACCTGCTTGAGTAAACATAGATAAATCTCCACGGGTATCACCATAAGCATAACATTGCTGCAAATCTAGATCGTATTTTTTTACTATTTCATTAAGTGCAAGTTGTTTATGCATGCTGTCCCATAGAGGGTTAAGTTCTCCTGTATATTCATCATTTTTATCAGTTATATAATTAGTACCCCTAAAGTCATCAAATTCATATCTTTGAGAAATTTGGTTAACGAGTTCTATTGGACTACCTGATATGGTTATGACTTTGTGACCTTGTTCTTTATGCCAGAGTATTCTATTTCTAGTATAAGTATAGACTCGTCCACCTTTTTCATCTATTACCTGTTTTGCTATATATTCTAGAACACTTCTCTGCAAACCTTTTATTGATCTGCAGTATATGAGACTCATATTTTCGAGATAGTCATCATATTGTCCCACTCTGTTATCCCATCTTTTATAATAAGGTTCGAGGCCATTATGCCAGTCGGAAGGATCGATTATCCCGTATCGTATAAGTTTCTTAAATAACTCTGTTTGTAAATTATCTCTATATAATGTACCGTCTATATCAAAAAATGCCGCAACTTGAGACATAAAAACACCTCCCAGAATCAATTTACAGTTTAAATAATGAATATTTAATTTATTATAATTATAAAAACTAGAAATGTCAAATAAAAATTATAAAATATTATATAAAAGTAATGAAAAGAAGTTAGAAAAATGTTATAATAGGAGTACATAAGTAGAATGCGAGGTATAATATGGAAGAGAGATTTAAAAAGAGGAATAGATTATTGTTATATTTGGAAGGGTTCTTTATTATGCTTGGTGGCGGGATGGTACAAATAGGAACGACGCTAACATATATATTAACATACCTGATTCCAAAACAACCAATAGTAATAGGTCTTATGCATACAATTGTCGCACTGTGTGTTGTATTGCCTAAGTTTTTTGCGTCGCGGTTAATACTATCAAAAGAAAAAGATAGTCCAATAATGGCTAGGATAGAGTTGATCAAAGGGCTTTTGTGGATACTTCTGGGGATAGTTATATATAAGGTTGAAGATAAAAATATTGCAGCAATTCTTATGTTAGTTATATTGGCTGTTATATTTATGACTATAGGCGCTAATACTACTATTAGGACAGATATAATAGGAAAGGTAGTATCAAGCAAAAGCAGAGGAAAATTCCTAGGTAATAAAGAATTTATAAGTCGCATGGGTGGAATAATAGCAGCTGTAATTGGTGGATTTATACTTGCATCGTTTCCAAAACCGTTAAACTTCGCCGTTTTGTTTTGGTCGGTGGGATTCATACAAGCATTTTCATACTTTGTTTTAATAAACATAAGGGAAAAAGGAATTATTAGAGAAAAGAAACAACAGCCAATGAAAAAGTTTATGTCAAGTGCTATGAAAATATTAAGTAGGGACAAAAATCTTATATATCTTATAGTACAAGATAATTTTAAAGTACTGGGAATAACAATTACAGGTATGTATGTAATTTATCTGAAAGATAAAATAAACATAGACGGTACAGATATGATGATATTTACGGGATGTATTATGCTAGGAATTGGTATTTTTTCACCTATAATTGGAAAGATTAGTGATAAAAAAGGCTGTAAATATGTACTTAGAATATCATATATACTTTACATATTGAGCTATTTTTCTATGTTTTTTGTAGTTGATAAGTGGATTGTATACCTTAATTATTTTATAATAGGAGTAGCAAGCACAAGTGACATAATAACGAAGGATAATATTGCAATAATGCTTGGAAAAGAAAATAATAGATCCTTGTATGAAACAATGAGAAGTACCTTTATATTACCAATGAGTATTATAAGCCCAATTTTAATTGCAGTATTAATAACATTCTTTGGTTTTAATATAACACTTTTGATTGAAGTTGTATTTATGTCTTTGGCATTTCTGACATTAAATAATAAAGTAAATTTAGAAGAAAATAGTGAAGTTGAGTGTAACAAGAATGTAACTGTTTATTAACCAATTTGTATTTGCAAATTTAAAAAGATATGATATAATAAATTTAGAAAAAAAGAATAAACTATAATATAATATTTCCTAGGGTGCACGAATACTCAACATTTTGAACCTACAAAGTATATAAGGGAGTTTGTTGATTTAAAGCAGATGTCAGGCCTCAAGCTAATTCCTATAGCAATATAGGCAGTGGAAGGCAGAAACTTTAGTACAGACACCCACCTAGCATAGGCTAGGGTCAAAATCAAGAGAACGACATTTTGGGATATATTATTTTTTTATAAGATGCATGAAGCATCTTTTTTTTTTAAGAATGAAAAAATCTATCTCAGCTTCATAACTAAGATAGATTTTTAACATTATATTATAGTCAATTATTATTTACTATGTCTTTATTTTCGATGTATATTTCTTTTGAAGAAAGTATGAATTTTTATCTGCGGTAACTATATTTTTATTATGTGCTATTATTAAGACTTTTTCGTCTGGTAGTCGTCGTATTTCATCAGGTGTGAGTAACTCACGTCGTTGATCTGATATAGTTTTACTATCGTTTTTCTTGCCGTCTACACCTTTTTGTGAAGAAATACTTTCTGTTTGCATAGTAGTGTATCCTGCGAGCTGTGATACATAATCAGCTGATGCTCCAGTGAGTCCTGAGTAGAACATTTTTGTTTTCATATTATTTAATATATTATAGGCAGTGTCTTGTCCGTAGTTTTGTTTAAGCTGTTCCATACCTTGTATTCCTATTGAAATCCCTAATTGTCTGCTACGTGCTGTAGATACTATATTCGCAAAGTTTGGAAGAGTTCCTATATTTGCAAACTCATCTAGCATAAAAAGTACAGGCACTGAATTGTAGCTATTGTAGTCCATACATTTATTAAGTAGCTGTGAGTAGAAAACAGACATGAGGGGCATTACAAATGTTGATTTACGCTCAGGTACACATATAAATAATACGGTTGGTATATCTCTAAGCATTTTAGGATGGAAGAGAAGTTGTACTTGAGGTACTAATTTTGTTACACCATCTTCGTCCACTTTTTTATAGGGAGTTTCTACAAATGTTTGTATTTTCTTATCATTAAATAGTTTTAAAGCATTTGCAAGAGTTACCTTAATACCTGACATTGTCTTTTCAGCACCTTTTGACTGAGCGAACATCATGAATTCCTGCATAGCTTCTGGAACCTCAGAAAATATTTTCACCATTTCATTAAAATCTTTTTGTATTACAAGGTCTTTAACCTCTTTCATATCTTTTCTTTTACCATTTCTTTTTACATATATCATAGCTGCGGCAAGCAAAGGTTCTGACATTGAGAGCCATTCTGTATTTCCGCTTGAGCCTCCTGTGCCCATTTCATAACTTTTATTACCATTTATCATGATTAACTGCGCAATTTCTTTAAGCTCTGTGTCGTCTTCTGCAATTAAAATGGGATTATAACGCATAAGAGCCTCAAAGGGTTCAAGTTTTATAGTATTGTACCCTAGACTTTCTAAGTATGGTCTTGTTTGTTCGTATAGCTCTCCTTTGGGATCACTAACTACCGCAGATATTTCCCCATTTAATTCTAATAAATTTGGAATAAAAAAACTTGTAGACTTACCACATCCTGTTGGACCTATTATAGCAACGTGTTCATAGCTAGTTTCGAGAGATAACCGAATATCTTTTGCTATAACAAAACCATCATCTCCCATTAATGATTTTAATTCTTCCATTTCTGCCATAAAGGAAGAGCCTTGCTTAACTTTTTTATCTTCTTTATGGTCTAGACGTTTAATAAGTAAAAATAATCCCAGTATTACAAGTCCCATTGCAACTAATAGCTGCAATGGAGAAATCACCTCAGAGGTTAGATGAATTGGCTCCGAATTTTCAGTAAGACTAGCAAAAAAAGGAATAATCATGTAATTAATTATGTTAGGTGTATTTAATACTAAAAGTAATGAAAAAAATATGTATGAAAATAATAAAATTAAATTTTTTTTCATTAATGACGTCCCCTTTCGAGCTATTAATGATAACAATTTCTATCTTACATCAACTAGGTACATTCCTGCGATGTCGGCTTTAACCATCTTTTTAATAGGAATTTTATCATATATCCTATCGTCAGCAATAAGTGTAACAATTTGTGGACCTACCTTAGCTTTAACTAAAGGAAACTTTCGACCTCTGTATAGTTTAGGTATTTGATCAATTACACTTTTAGGTATATTCTCATCTGTTAATTTTCCTTTTGATTTACTAATAATAAATATTGACATTGTTGTTTTATGCTCTTTCATCATATCATCATATTGTTTCATTTTAGGAACTACAAATTTTTTATATAATAAAAAAAGAATACCAGCTATAATGAGCAAAACAAGTAAAATAATTCCGAGTATACTCCAAATATTATTCAATTAAATTCCTCCTTTCAAATAATTTCTAAATACTTATATTGTATATACTCATTTTAATATAAAATCGAATAAAATTCAAGTCTAAATGTAAAAATAATCAATTTCTCTTGATTTTTTATTTTTAATAGAGTAAAATGAGGATAGTAAAAATAATTAAACTGGAGGTTTGGTATGAATATTTTGTTTGTATGTACAGGAAATACGTGTAGAAGTCCAATGGCTGAAGCATTTGCAAAAGATATATTTGTACAGAAAGATATAGATGCTAGTGTGTTTTCAAGGGGGATAAATGTACGTTGCTCTGAACCAGTTACAAACGAGACGGTACAATCTATGCTCGAATATGGTATAGATGTTAGTACACACAGGTCGATACAAATAACTATAGATGATATAAGAGAGTCAGATATAGTTATTGTTATGTGTAGAGCACATAAAAATCATATTATGGGGATGTTTAAAGAAGTAAATAATAAGGTATATACTTTAAAAGAATACGCAAAAAATGATAAAAATGATTTGGATGTTGTTGATCCGTATGGACACGGATTAGATGTATACAATAAATGTGCTGTAGAAATAAAGAAATATGTTGAGATAGTAATGGAGAAATTAATAAAATAGGGGGTGTGTACATGATAGCAATAGGCAGTGACCATGCGGGTTTTGAAATGAAAGAAGAAATTATAAAATATCTAAACAAAAAAGGTATAGAGGTGTGTGATTGTGGATCATACGAATATAAATCTGATGACGATTATCCAGACTTTGCTCATGCAGTTGCAAAAAAGGTAGCATCAAGGGAATGTGATTCAGGCATACTTATATGTGGTACAGGTATAGGAGTATCTATCGTGGCTAATAAAGTTCGTGGGGTACGTGCAGGTGCATGCTCAGAGCCTATTAGTGCTAAGCTCGCACGTGAACATAACGGTGCTAATGTAATAGCATTTGGTTCAAGAATAGTTGGAATGGAAATGGCTAAAGCTATAGTAGATAGCTTTTTAGGTACAAGCTTTGAAAAGATGCATAGATTAAGGGATGAGGAAAGAGTTAGAAAAATAGAGAAAATAGAAAATGAGAGAAATACATAACTATTTCTTGGAGGGGTAAAAGACATGGATTTAAAATTATATTTATTAGCATTATTTACAGCATTTGTAGTAACATATATGAGCACACCTGTTAGTAAGTGGATATCGATAAAGATTGGAGCTGTGGCATATCCAAGAGCAAGGGACATGCATACGAAGCCGATGCCAAGGATGGGCGGAATAGCTATAGTTATGGGATTTATGGTGACCATACTAATCTTTATGCCTATGCTACAAGAATTTGATTTGAAAAAATCTATAGGAATAGTTATTGGTGGGCTAATAATATTCTTGTTAGGTTTCTTTGATGATATTTTAACACTTAAAGCAAAACAAAAATTGTTTTTTCAAGTACTAGCAGCTACTATAGTTGTAGCTTGCGGAGTGAAAATAGATATTTTATCATGGCCATTTATCGGAGATGGTATGATTAAAATAGATAGTAATCTTATAAGTATGGTAATATCTATTATGTGGATAATTGGCGTTACAAATGCAGTAAATCTTATAGATGGGCTTGATGGACTGGCTGCAGGTGTCTCTAGTATAGCAGCTATATGTCTTATGATACTAGCAGTTCTTGCTGGTAATGACATAGCAGTTGTAATGACGATTGCATTAGTTGGTTCGTGCTTAGGATTTCTACCATACAATTTTAATCCAGCAAAGATATTTATGGGCGATACAGGAGCCATGTTTCTAGGGTTTATTTTGAGTATATCATCGATGCTCGGATTATTTAAAGGATATATGATAGCGGCTCTTATAGTACCTATTATAGTGCTTGGGCTTCCTATATTTGATACTACATTTGCAATATGTAGGAGATTATTTACTGGCAAGCCAATAATGGCACCTGACCGTGGACATATACATCATAAACTGATTGATAAAGGTCTAAGTCATAAAAATGCAGTCTTGACACTCTATGGAATAAGCATTGCTTTTGGTATACTAGGGATATTAGTATCACAGAAAGGTATATATTATGGATTAGGCGTATTTGTTTTACTTATGCTAATATTATATATTGTGTCAAGTGGGGGTACAAAGGAAGAATAAATAGATAATTATTCATACGAAATCAATTTGGAAGTGATAAATTGAACAAAAAGGATATTATAAACTTGAAAAGAGGACTAAATTACCAATATTATAACGGAGGGGAAGCGTATGAAGAAATATAAAGTAATGTCGGTTTTTGGTACTCGTCCAGAGGCTATAAAAATGGTACCTGTTATAAAGGAATTAGAAAAATGTGATGGCATAGAAAGTATTGTTTGCGTTACTGCACAACACAGAGAGATGCTTGACCAAGTACTAGAAATATTTGATATAAAACCTAACTACGATTTGGATGTTATGAAAGATAGACAAACTCTCACTGGCGTGAGCGTGCGAATACTTGAGAAAATGGATGTAATATTGAATGAAGAAAAGCCAGATCTCATTTTAATACAGGGTGATACAGCTACTGTTTTAATGGCTTCTATAGCTGCATTTTATAACAAAATAAAAGTGGGGCATATAGAGGCAGGACTTAGAACATATAATAAATATGAGCCATTTCCAGAGGAGATGAATAGAAAACTAACAGGTTGCATAGCTGATATACATTTTGCACCTACTGAAAATGCAAAACAAAATCTGCTGAAAGAAAATGTAGATAATAATACTATATATGTCACAGGAAACACATCTATAGATGTGCTTGCTTATACGATAAGGGATGGATATACATTTAAAGAGGAGGTTTTGAATAAAATAGATTATAAAAATAAAAAAGTTATAGTTATGACTGCTCATAGGCGTGAGAATCTTGGGGAACCACTTGTAAGTATATGTGAAGCGGCGCTTAAGCTTGCGAATGACAATAAAGATGTAGAGGTAGTTTATGCAGTACATAAAAATCCAGCAGTTCAAGAAGTGGCTAGGAAAGTACTTGGTGATCATGCACAAATACATCTTATAGAGCCTCTTGATATAGAAGATATGCATAATCTTATGTCAAAATGTTACCTAGTTATGACTGATTCTGGTGGTATTCAAGAGGAAGTACCTTCGCTTGGAAAACCCGTTCTAGTACTCAGAAATGTAACGGAAAGACCAGAAGGCGTAGAAGCAGGTACATTAAAGCTAGTGGGGACAGACAAGGAAGTTATAGTGAGTACGGCTCAAATGCTGATAAACGATGGATTAGAGTATGAAAAAATGGCACAGGCAAAGAACCCTTTTGGAGACGGAACTGCAGGTAAACAGATAGTGGAGATAATTAAAAATTACAAGGGGAGTTGATGAAATGCCTGTAATATCTAGGTTTTACGGTATTGTTATAAAAATGTTTTTCATAGGAAGCGAACACAACCCGCCACATTTTCATGCAATATACGGTGAGTATATTGCAGAATTTAATATAAAAACCTTAGATGTAATAGAAGGCGATTTGCCTACAAAGGCAAGAAATTTAGTAATTGAGTGGGCAGAGAAAAATCAAAAAGAACTAATGAAAATATGGGAAACACAGGAATTTGTGGAATTAAAACCACTTGAATAGAGAGACTAACTATATGAAGTCAAGTGATTTTTGAAAAAAGTTTATAAATTTCTAGGCTAAAAGATTTGCATGGCAAACAGAGCAACAATGTTGCTTTAGAAAATATAATAACAATTAAGCTTGAACTGAAAATTTAGTATCTGATCTAAGTAAGTAATACATTACACGCATTAATTTTTTACCCACATGGTTAATTGCAACTAGATAGTGCTTGCCTTCCGAACGCTTTTTCTTAAGGTATAAGTTGAATGTAGTATCTCTAATAGCAACTAACCTAGATGCTTGCATAACGGCCCATCTAAGATATGTAGAACCACGTTTAACCATAGGAGTTTTAGAGGCATTATAGTTGCCAGATTGATAAGTTGATGGTTCCATACCAGCAAAAGCTAAAAGTTTGGCAGGAGTATCGAAACGATTTATATCTCCAATCTCGGCAATAATGATTGAAGCTAATGTATAAGAAACTCCAGGAATAGACATAAGTGGAGAATCAAGTTCATCAACAACAAGCTTAATCTGTTTATCCAGTTCATCAATTTCAGCTTGAACAGACTGTATTAAGCGAATTGTTTGTCTAAGCTCAAAAGCTAAAGAACGATTACTTGAGCCAATAGATGAAACAGCAAGGTTTTTTAATATTAATGCCTTGTCTTTACCGTATTTGCCATTAGAAGATGAAGACAAAAGGTTGGTAAGTTTGGTGAGGTGAGCGTTACGCAAATCCTCTGTAGTAGGAAACTCAAGAAGTAACTTATAAGAAGAATTTTGGTGTATAGACCAAACATAGTTAGGTAATTCGGGAAAAATGATATCAATAAGCCTAGTAACAGATACTTTAAGTTTTGAGCGATAACCAATTAAACGATGCCTGTGTCTAGTTAGTGACTTTAACTCCTGAATCTGATATAATACTGGTGAATAGGATTTTGATTCATCAGTAAAGAGCATAGAAGCAATAACTAAAGCATCTGTTTTATCTGTCTTAGTCTTTCGAAGAGTGTGAGCCTTACGAAAAAGATTCGTAGACAGTGGATTCAGGGTAGTGACCTGAAATCCCTTAGATAAGAGATAATTAGTAATGTTAATGCTATAGTGACCTGTTGATTCGAGTCCTATTTTTACTTTACTAAAATCGTTAGAAGGTAGTGAAGAAACAATACTAGAGAAAAGTAGATCAAAGCCTTCTTTAGAATTTTGGATACGTAAAGAATTGGAAAGAACTTCACCGTCGGAACTAATAATACAGCAGTCATGTTTACTTTTGGCAACATCAATACCAACAAAGATCATAGAAACAACTCCTTAAAATGTAGTACGCTATGATATCCACGAACTCTATGCCGAATGTAACCTTGCTATATATAAAACGTCAAAGCGTTATCTAACTCATTAACAAATAAGCATAGAGCTGTGGTTATAGCCTCAAATGAAATAGTCTAGCTGCATAGGGCAACCAGCTATAGGTGATAAAACTAATCCACAGCGTCTAATAGCATTATACAAAATTTTTGAAGAAAGGAAAAGTATAATGATCCTCCCTATGGTTTACATTATACAAGGTGATAATATGAGTGTACCTAAAATAAAAAAAGTAATTTCTATGAATAATTTGATTGTATTGGTAATATTTGAAAATGATGTAGCAAAAGAATATGACATGAAAATAATGATAAGTAAACATCCGATATTTAAAGACTTAGAAAAAGAATCCTTGTTTAAGTTGGTAAAGGTAGATGCTAACGGTCTTGGCATAGAATGGAATGAATATTTGGATTTATCAAGATATGAGATATGGGAAAACGGAGTATCACCAAGCAAAGCGGATGGGAATGATTTAACAAACTGTGTTGCTGAAAATGAAGAATGACATTCTAGGAAGATATTTGAGGTAAACAAATAGAGTAGAAAGTTGAAAAATTATGTAATTTCTATTAAATAAAAAATAAAGAAACGCACGTTAGTGCGCTTATTTATTTTAAAATATACAAATTGCTGAGTATACTAATAATCCGGCAATTATAATGTTAAATGCCAGTGAAAAATTTTCAATAAATATTTTCAATGCTGAGCCAGCTAATGACCAAACTGAGTTGGCTGCAAGCACCACAACTGAAATTAATAACCAAAATACAGCAATACTTTCAAAACTATTAAAATTAGGTAGTATAAAGTTTGTCATTAGATTTAAGCTAAATACAATTACCTTTATGTTTATTATTTGAAGCAGGCATCCTCTGAAAAACAGATGATGTCTTGGAGTTTGACCAGTACTTTGGTCAGGTTTAGTTTGTATTAAAATACTTAAAGCAGCAAGCCATATTAGATAGGTGGCCCCTATGATTTTAATATAAAGCATAGTTGACGAAAAATAAGATGTTATTAAAAAACCAAACAATCCGCATAAAAGTGTTACTATAAAAAAACAGTACATACCCCATAAATAAAAACTAAACTTTTTTTATAACCGTATTCTTTCCCAAGTGTCAAAGATAGCATATTATTAGGGCCTGGGGTAAAGGCGGCTATAAAGATATATATTATAAGTCCGAGTATATCCATTATTCTAATTATCTCTATAAAAATTGAATTATTTTATAGAGAGAATAAGAATCCTTTAAACATCAATAATATCATAAAAAATCCCCATTAGGACGAAATTGTAAATATAAAAAAAGATAAAGCAAAATTATCCTAGGAATTATTTGAATTTTTTTATTCCACGCGATTGACAATACAACATAAACGTTGTATAATTACAACGCGAATTACATAAGATAAAGTAGGTGGATAAATTGAAAGTTATGTTTAAAGAATTTGATATACATAAGAAAATACGAGAAGAATGCGAAAAGGATCCAGAGTTTAAAGCGATGTACGAGAAAGTTAAAGCTGATAATGATTTGGTATGGGAGCTCATACAGGCTAGAAAACGTGAAAATCTAACACAAGAAGAGTTGGCACAAAAGACTGGTATAAAGCAACAAAGTATATCTAGACTAGAAAGATTCGATACTAAACCTAATTTAAATACAGTTGAAAAGATTGCACTTGCATTAGGATATAAATTAACACTAAAAAAAGAGGGTGAAGAATCTATGTTAAACTATGTTTGCGAGGACGAAGACTATGTATATGTGGAAGATAATACTGTAGAGGAAGATGAACCTTTAAGTGAGGCTCAAATAAAAAAACAAGTTGAATATTGGATTAACACGTCAGAACATGATTATAAGACTATGCAGAAATCATATCAATCTAAAAGCTATGATTGGTGCTTATTTCTTGGATATTTGGTTATAGAAAAACTGCTCAAAGCAGTATATGTTAGAGAGAATAGGCAATATGCACCTAGAATTCACAATCTGCTGCTGCTTGCTCAAAAATCAAACATGAGTATTAATGCAGAAATAAGAAAGGCGTTAATGGCTGTAACAGAATTTAACATCGAAGCAAGATATCCAGATTTCATTAAAAGCTTTTATGAACAGTGCACAAAAGAGTATACAGACATTAATATGCTAATGATAGAGGAGTTGAGATTATGGTTACAAAAATTCCTAAGCAAATAATAGAATTAGTCAAAAGGTATAAAGATGAAATTATGAATAAAGACCATGAGATAGACTCTATTTATATTTTTGGCTCTTATGTTAAAGCTAGTTATCATGAATTTAGTGATATTGATGTAGCAATAGTTATAAATGATAAAAATGCAGATGTGCATAAAAAAACACTAGAATATATGATGTACGTTTGGGATATCGACACTAGAATAGAGCCACATATATTTATAAAGGATGACCTGAAGGAAAACTTTTTATGGGGAAGTATTAAAAATGAACTGTATAAAATAGCATAAATAGTAATAAGGAATTCATTTTTTCCCCAAAAGATACTTGACATTAAACCTATAATTCGATAAAATATTTAATTATATGTAATAAAGGGAGTCTGATGAAATGATAATATTAAGACAAGAATGTAGAAAGATCGGCAGACAGGGGTTAAGGCGTAAAGGGTTTACTTTGCTTGAACTTTTAGCAGTCTTAGTAATACTAGCAGCGCTTGCAACAATAGCAATACCAATATTCATAAACAAAAGTAATGAGGCAAAGCAGGTAGCACATAATGAGAATATGCGAACTCTGCAAAATCAGGCACAGATGTATATGCTAAACCATGAATCAGTAGCTGATCAAGATGACATAATAGATGCAATGGTTGCAGAAGGATTAATAAAAGAAAGACCAAAATACCCAATAAACTTACTGAATACATACGCAGTACAAGTAGTAGCTGGTATACCAATAGTAAAGCTAAACGGTCCAGTAGCACCGACATTATTAATAGAGGCAAACACATCAGATACGACAAATGCAACAAGTATAACATACACATTCACATTCAACGTACCAGTAACAGG
Source organism: Clostridiales bacterium (assembly GCA_003452395.1). Lineage (GTDB taxonomy): Bacteria > Bacillota > Clostridia > Lachnospirales > UBA12420 > UBA12420. The sequence goes on along the minus strand of DMOI01000047.1, from coordinate 27,127 downwards.
TTTTGAAGATGCTGATATTACAGTAACAAATGGAACACCAGCAGCATTAGAAGGTAGTGGAGCAGTCTATACAATGGTTGTTACGAACACAGGTGTAGGACAAACGCAAAGTATAAGTGTACCAGATGGAGCAGCTATATCCACTCTAGGTGTAGCAAGTATAGCAGGGAATAAGGATATAGTATTAGCAAACACAGTAGAAACCATAGTAGTAGGGGATTATATAAAATTTGGGAAATATTTAACAAAACCGATAGTATGGAGAGTAATAGGAAAAGAGGATATAAACAGCGACGGAACTCAGGAATTAATGTTGTTTAGTGATAAGATAATAAGTCTAAAAGCCTTTGATGCAAAGGATGCGGCGGAAGCACATGCAGATAGAAGGGTACTAGGAAACAACAATTGGGACAAAAGCAATTTACGAGAATGGCTAAATAGCACATCAATAACGGTAGCGTACAGTACACAAAAACCAGAAAACTTAAAAGTAACAGTAAACCAATATGACACAGAAGCAGGCTTTGTATCAGATAATAACTTCACAGAAGCAGAGAGAGACAAGATTATACCAGTAACACATAAATCTATGATATCATCAGTAGATGACAATATCAAGACAATAGGAAGTAGCAGTATTGACCATACATATGATGACACAAATCCAAGTACTGCAGTGCAAAACTACGATGCAGCAAGATATAAAGATACATCAACACCAGATAGTGTATTTATACTAAGCATAAAAGAGTTAAATAACTACGTATATAACAATAATTTGTTAATAGACAGAACGACATATCACAATTCTTATGTAACGACAGATGCATTAACGCAAAGTAATTCTTCAAATGATCCAGTAAATGATACAACATCATGGTATTATTGGATAAGAGATGCATATGCAGCTGAATCGTTCTATGTTCGCCGTGTTAATTCAAATGGTATGTTAAACTATATCGCTGCAAATGACGGTAATCCGGGAGTGCGCCCAGCTGTATACTTAAGTTCGTCAGGTATTATATTAGGGACAGAGAGTGGAGCTACAGCAGCAACGGCGTACACTATAACTAACTTGGAATAATCGATACAATGTATTTAAGCCACTAAAAATATTACATATGAGTACATGCTTATGTCTTTAAGTAAGATAGGTGGTTAGTTTTCGTAGGTTCCAGGCATGCCTGGAACTATTTTTTGATATTGCATATAAAATTATAATTGCTATGAAAAACAAAGCAAAAATTTGTTAAGGTGTATTGTAAATTTAAACAAAGTATATTATAATATAAGAAAGTTGGTAAGTTATAGGGAAGGTAAACAAAAATGGATTATAATGAACAAAAGTGGTCAACACCTGAACTGTTAGAAGAATTTGATTTGGATAGAGTAGAGCTTGTACTTAAAATTAAAAACAAAACATCCAGAATTAAGAAAGATATATCCGGACTTAAAGAGCGAACATCCGGAGTTAAGGAAGATACATCCGGAGTTCGAGAAGGTACATCCGGACCCAAAGAGCAAACACCCGGAGCTGCAATACAAAATGATATCAATGAAATATCCAAAAAGGCAAGAGAAAACAAAAAAATAAAAAGTGATGAAATTTCTAATATGGTATATGAAATGTGCAAAATTAAAGCATTGGACCTAAGTGAACTATCTGAGCTGCTGGGTAGAAATAAAGATACAATAAGAAAAACATATTTAAAAAATCTAATTAAAAATGGAAAAGTGAAGCTGCTATATGAAAACCAGATAAATCACCCTAACCAAGCATATAAATCAGTTTGACATACCTAGTAAAGCTGATAGTGAAAATAATAAACAATAACATAGAGGTGACGATTTTTGCAAGTACTATTAAACAAATTAATAGACCTAGACGAGTATAAAAAAATAGAGGGGTATATATCTGAAAATAAATTCCCTATTACGATAAATGGTGTGCTTGGTTCTGCAAAAGCACATCTTATTTCTGCGCTCCACGCCCATACGAAAAAATCATGCGTAATACTTACAAGTAATGAGTTAAACACAAAAAGAATATATGAAGACATCAAAAATTTTGGTATCGAAAATGTAAGGATGTATCCAAGTAAGGATGTATTTTTTTATAATGCAGAAGCTTACAGTTTTGATATCATAGATAAGCGAATAGAAGTGATGAATGTTTTGATGGCAGACAGGCCTTGTATTGTTATAATGTCTGCCGATGCTTTACTTGATAAGATTGTTAAGAAAGAGGAATTCAAAAGATATATAAAAAATATAGCTGTAGGTGATAAAGTCGAGTTTGAGAAGTTTATAAGTGAACTTATATATATGGGCTATGAAAGAGTAGAGATGGTCGAGGGTAAGGGTGAATTTGCCGTTCGTGGAGGTATTGTAGATATATTCCCAGTGGCTGCAAGTAATATGTTACGTATAGAATTCTGGGATGATGATATTGATTCTATACGTGAAGTAAATCCAGATACCCAAAGATCTTTAGAAAAATTAGATAGGGTAGTAATTAATCCAGCGAAAGATATAGTGTTTGATAAAGAGAGACTAGATTTTGCGATAGAAAAGATAAAACAGGAAAGAGACAGCAATGTCAGAGCTAAAGATATAGATATTATGATTGATAATATGGAAAATAGTTTTAGACTTACGCATTCAGAAAAGCTTGTAAATTATTTATATGAAGATAATGAACTGACGAATATCCTAAGTTATTTTTCAAGTTCTCCATTGGTATTTTTAGATGAGCCAGTAAAAGTAAAACAAAAATGCGAAATTGAGTATAATAGTTTTGCAGATATTATGAAAGAGAAGCTAATGCAAGGCACTATCTTACCGTCGCAGCTCGATATAAGGTATAAGCATGAGTATGCTTTAGACACTTTAAATAAATATGATTTGATAAATATGACTTTGCTTTATGGTGATAGTCAACTTACAAGGGAATCACAAGATGTAAACATGAAAGTAAAATCGATTGATACGTTTAGTAAGAATTTTAAAGTGCTTGATGATAACCTAAGACATTATAAGGACATGAAATATCACATTATTTTGTATACTAGGAATACTACAAGTATGAATAATATAAAAGAGGAACTGAGAGAACAAGGGTTTAGTGTAAACATCTGTTTAGAAGAAGATGTTAAGCTAGAGGCTGGGGTTATTCATTTAGTTAAGGGAAATCTAAACACAGGCTTTGAATATCCAGAAATTAAACTTGTTGTGCTTTCAGAGCAGGATATTTTTGCGGAATCGAGTAAAAAGAATAGAAAACTACGAAAAACAAAAGGTAAGAAAATAGAAAGCTTTACAGATTTGAAGCTTGGAGATTATGTTGTACATGATCAGCATGGGATAGGTATATACAAAGGTATAGAAAAGATAACAGTTGAAAATACGGTAAAAGATTATATAAAGATCGAGTACAGAGATGGCGGTTGCCTTTACATAAGTATAAGTCAAATGGATTATATACAAAAATATATAGGTTCAGAAGGAAAGGCGCCTAAGGTTAATAAACTCGATACAGCAGAATGGAAAAATACAAAACAAAAGGTTAAAAAATCTGTTACAGACTTGGCAGAGAAGCTTGTTAAGCTTTATGCAGAGAGACAAAAAGTAGAAGGACACGCATTTAGTCAAGATAATGAGTGGCAAGTACAGTTTGAAGATGAATTTCCTTATATAGAAACTGATGATCAGTTGATAGCAATTGATGAAATAAAAAAGGATATGGAAAGCACAAAGGTAATGGATAGACTGCTTTGCGGCGACGTTGGTTATGGTAAGACAGAGGTTGCAATTCGCGCTGCATTTAAATCTCTCCAAGATGGTAAGCAGGTTGCTGTGCTTGCTCCTACTACGATACTCGTCGAGCAGCATTTTAAAACATTTGCGGAAAGAATGAAGGATTTTCCTATAAAGATAGAGCATTTGTCTAGATTTAGAAGTGCAAAAGAACAAAAAGTATCTATAAAAAAGATGGAAAATGGTCTATCTGATTTATTAATTGGTACACATAGAATATTGTCACAAGATATAAAGTTTAAAGACCTAGGTTTAATAGTAATAGATGAAGAACAACGTTTTGGAGTTTTGCAAAAGGAAAAATTAAAGAATATACAAAAGAACGTAGATGTTCTTAGTTTGTCAGCTACTCCTATTCCGAGAACATTACATATGAGTTTGTCTGGTATAAGAGACATGAGCATACTCGAGGAGGCTCCACGCGAAAGGCAACCAATACAAACCTATGTGATCGAATACGAGGAGACGCTAATTAAAAATGCGATATATAAGGAAGTTGGACGTGGAGGGCAAGTATATTATTTGTATAATAGAGTTGGGAGTATTTATGAAGCAGCCGAAAAGCTGAGGACCCTAATGCCTGAGATAAATATAGTACATGCACATGGGCAGATGAATAAACGAGAGCTAGAAGCTATAATGGAAGAGTTTATATTAGGTAAGATAGATGTACTTGTCGCTACATCTATAATAGAAACAGGGCTAGACATACCAAATGTAAATACGATAATAATTCATGATGCAGATAGAATGGGGCTTGCACAGCTATATCAATTACGTGGACGTGTAGGGCGTTCGAGCAGGATAGCATATGCATATCTAATGTATAAGAAGGAAAAGGTATTAAAGGATACTGCTGAAAAGAGGCTTAATGCGATAAAAGAGTTCACAGAACTCGGATCTGGCTTTAAGATAGCGATGAGAGACCTTGAGATAAGAGGAGCAGGTAACTTGTTAGGTTCGGAGCAACATGGACACATGGTGACAGTAGGCTATGACATGTATTATAAAATACTAGATGAAGCAGTAAGAGAATTAAAAGGCGAGATAACGTTTGGCAAGAAAGAGATAACTATAGATATTAATGTAAATGCATATATTCCAGATAATTTCATACAAAATGAAATGCAAAAGATAGAAATATATAAAAAGATAGCAAGTGTGAGTTGTTTAGAAGATATGTATGAAATAGAGGAAGAAATAGAAGACAGATATGGCAACATACCAGATACGGTCGATAATTTACTACATATAGCACTGATGAAATCACATGCAAACATTGTAGGTATAAGATCTATAATACAAAAAGGAACAAACGTAATAATAGATTTTTATGAAGATGCAAATTTTGACATGGAGAAATTACTTGAAATAATAAAAAAGCACAGTAGAAATCTAAGCTATACAAATATAAAAAAAGCATATTTGACATACAAGATAGAAAAAGGAAAGTCAGAAAAAGAGATAATTAAACAGTTGATGGGGATAATGAAAAATATAGAGTAATAATATATCGGGGACGGTTATATTTATAAAACCGCCCCGATGCCTTTTGTTTTAATTGCTTTTTTTATTTTGTACAAAGGTTCGTATCAAATCAGTCATAAGTTTTTTATCGTTTTTCGATAGTTTTCCATTTGCTTGGCTTAATAATTGGAAAGCTTCACAAAGGTCAGGTTCTAACTCTCGTACGAGGGAAGTTTTTATGTTTGTTCTGCCTAATATATAGTCAACTGATGTATTAAAAAAGTCGGCTAATTTTTGCAATATATCTTGAGGAGGAACGCGTTCTTCAGTTTCGTAATAACCAATAGACCTATCAGTAACACCTAGTATCTTAGATAAGTCTTTTTGCGACATATTGTTTTCTTTGCGAAGCGTTTTAATTCGATTTCCAAACATAATATTCCTCCAATGTGACATAAGTTGGTTGTTATTATTCACTTTTACATATCAAATTATAACATCAACCTTGTGTTAAATATATATTACAGAACAAAATGTTCTTGACAATATCGTAAAAATCAAATATTATATATAATGAGGAATTAACAGTTCGAAAAAGGAGTGGTTATTGTGCCGATTAGAGGTTTATGGGGAATACATAAAAATAATGAAACAAAATTTATTGAAATTGAAAAGAGAGCTGACCCAGAGTATGCGGGAGAGATTATCACTGAGGCTATAAGATTAATGAAAAGAATTTATGAGGAAGAGTATGTACAGCATTTAGAAAAAATTTTTTATTTAATTGAATATAGCCAACAAATAACAGATAATAGCGATATTGTTATTATAATAAGTAATTATATAAAAAAAGCAAATAAGGAAATTTTGATAAAAGAACCTATAATAAGTATATATGATGGAACATATTGCGAGTGGGCATATGTAATAAATTTAGATGATGAAACATTTGAGGTATATAGGGGACTAAATGATAAGAAAGATTTGCAAGGAAGATATTTTTTGGCCGAACCGAGAGGGAAACATTATGCACCAGGTTTGTTTAAAAAAGTATGTTTAAAAGAAATAAAAATATAAAAAATGACTTATTAAGGATATTAGTGAGTAATGATTATTTTGTAACCAAAATTTAACTTTAAATTCAAGCAAAATGCTTGAATTTTTTTTATAATTGTATATACTAGTAATAAGTATTAAAATAGAAATGGGGGATTTAGATGATAAGAAGAGGGATAGTATATATATTAGTTATAACATTTGCAGCAATAATACTTAATGCTTGTGGGAGTACGGATTACATTATGAAAATCAATAATGAAACTGTTACGTCTCAAGAGTTTGATTTATATTTAATGAAAGGTAAAGAATATTTTGAAAAGCAAGGTGGAGAAGATATCTGGGAAACCAAAATAGATGGAGAATATGCTGCAGAGGTTCTTAAAAACAGTATAGTTGACACAGTTACAAGAACTAAGATACAAGCTGACGTGGCAAGGAAAAAAAATATAAAACTTGATGATAAAGAGAAAAAACAGTTAGATGATGCGGTAAAACAATACATAGGGCAAACGGATAAAGAGGGGAAATATCCAAAAGAAGTTGTAGAAAAGTTTGTCTTTGATAATATAATCGCGGTAAAATTGTATAATAGTGAAATTGAAAATATACAAATAACAGATCAAATGTTTGATGAGTATTTGAAAGCAACAGGAATTGCAAATACTAGTGATATCTCAGAGGATGAACTTAAATCTATGAAAGAAGAGTATTATGCTAGTAAAAAGAGTGAGCAATTTAATCAAAAGTATAATGAATGGAAGAAGGATTATAAAATAGAGATAAATAGTGAAAAATTAAATAAAATTGACATAATTGGAGAATAATATAATATATAACCTGCGCTGGTGTGCAGGTTATTGCATGCGGGGTGGATATATGAGTGGATATTTAGAACGAGTAAATGATATTAGTGATTTGAAAAAACTAGACAAGGCAGAACTTGTGGGTCTAGCAGAGGAGATAAGAAAGTATATAATCGAATGTGTTAGTAAAACTGGAGGGCATTTAGCTTCAAATCTTGGAGTTGTTGATCTTACTATTGCGCTTCATTATGTCTTTAATTCCCCAGTGGACAAACTAATATGGGATGTTGGGCATCAGACATATACTCACAAGATTTTAAATAAGCGAAAAGATAAATTTCATACATTAAGGAAGTATAACGGACTTAGTGGATTTCCTAAAAAGGCTGAAAGTTGTCATGATATATTTGAGACAGGGCATACATCAACATCAATATCTGCTGCATTAGGAATGGCTGAGGCTAGAGACATACTAGGTGAAAAACATGATGTGATAGCCATTATAGGTGATGGGGCACTTACAGGTGGACAGGCTTACGAAGCACTTAACAACATGGGGAGTAAAGATACAAATGTCATAGTAATACTGAATGATAATCAAATGTCGATATCACAAAACACAGGTGGAATATCAAATTATTTAAATAGAATACGAACAAGCATATTAATATCAGATTTTAAGTTAAATGTTGAGAAATGGATAGAGAGTATTCCAAAGCTAGGAAAGTACATGAAAAAAACTGTAGAGCTTGCACAAGGCAGCTTGGAAAGCTTGATAATACCGGGGAAACTTTTTGAAGACATGGGAATAACTTATTTAGGACCAGTTGATGGTCATAATATACAAGAGATGACAGAGATATTCGAAAAAGTAAAGAAGCTAAAAGGCCCTAAACTTATTCATGTTAAGACTATAAAAGGAAAAGGTTATGGTATAGCTGAGGAAGCTCCCTGTAAATTTCATGGTGTAGGTGCTTTTGATGTTGAAACGGGAAAAGCTACTTCTAGTTCAAGTGGAACTACCTATTCACAAGTTTTTGGAAACAAGCTGTTAAAACTCGCAGAGGAAAATGATAAAATCGTGGCTATTACAGCGGCGATGCCAGAAGGTACAAAACTAGAGAAGTTTGCCCAAAGATACCCAAACAGGTTTTTTGATGTAGGAATAGCAGAACAACATGCAGTCACTTTTGCGGCAGGCATTGCAAATGCAGGTCTGAAACCATTCTTTGCCGTATATTCTACTTTTTTGCAAAGAGCATATGACCAAATTATTCATGATGTGTGTATGCAAAAGCTACCGGTAGTGTTTTGCATTGATAGAGCAGGAATAGTAGGTGAAGATGGGGAAACTCATCAAGGAGTATTCGATTTGTCATATCTATCAACAATACCCAATATGACGATAATGGTCCCTAAAGATAAAACTGAGCTTGAAAACATGCTAGAGTTTGCAGCAGATTTTGATGGGCCTATTGCGATAAGGTATCCTAGGGGAGATGTAGGAGTTTCATCAGATGTTTCTGAAAAAATAGAATACGGAAAATGGCAAACGCTAGAGCAAGGTAAAGATATAGCTATAATAGCCACAGGTAAAATGGTAAGCAAGGCAGTAGATGTAGCTAAAAAACTGAAAGAAAAAAGTATACAAGCAGAGTTAATAAATGCTAGATTCGTGAGTCCTATTGACTATGAAATTCTTTTAAAACTTAGGAAAGATTTTAGTAAAATATATGTAATAGAGGATAATATTGAACATGGAGGACTGGGCACAAAGGTTATAGATTTTTATAATGATAATAAATTATTAAAAGATATAGATGTAATGAAACTAGCTTTCCCTGTAACTTTTATAGAACATGGAAAACCAGAGGAACTTTATAAAAAATACGGTTTAGATGTAGAAACGATGGTAGAAAAGATAATTGGTAATTAATAGTATATAACGAATTGCAATGTCAAAAGGTTAATATGTGTAAAAATATGTTAATTCCATTTGTAGGGGCTGTACCTTGTGTCAGCCCGTGTTAGAATTATTAATAAATATATGTTATAGAATAGCTATATTTATTAATAATTCTATATTCATTAATATTCTAGTTTATTCGGGTCGACACAAGGTACGACCCCTACGTTGAAAGACATATGTTGTAGTTACATGTTAATCTTATAATATTGAGACAAATGAGGATGGGATGAACGATGAAACGGATAGATGTGCTATTAGTAGAAAAAGAGTTTACAAAATCCAGAGCTCAGGCTCAGGTATACATAAAGAATGGACAGGTTTATATAGATGGTAAAAACATAGATAAGTCAAGTATACAAGTAGACGAGTCGGCAAACATAGAAATACGTGGAGAGCTTCAAAAGTATGTTAGTAGAGGAGGTTACAAGCTAGAGGAGGCAATAAACAAATTTAATATAGATTTAAAAGGAAAGGTTTGTATGGATGTTGGGGCATCTACTGGAGGATTTACTGATTGTATGTTACAAAACGGTGCGAGTAAGGTATATGCAATCGATGTAGGACACAGTCAACTTGATCCTAAATTAGCGCTAGATAGTAGAGTGGTTAGTATAGAAAAAACTAATATAAAAGACGTAAATAAGGAGAAACTCGAACGGATAGATTTTATATGTATAGATGTTTCGTTTATATCTTTAACAAATATAATGGAGTATATTAAAAACTTAACTGAAAACTCTGGAGAAATAGTTGCATTAATTAAACCACAGTTTGAAGTGGGAAGAGGGAATTTGAATAAAAAAGGTATTGTTAAAGATGAGAAAACTCGAAAAAAAACAGTTGACAAAATAATTGAATATATGGTAAAATCAAACATGTTTGTAAAAGGTGTAATAGAGTCACCGATAAAAGGTAGTGACGGAAATATTGAGTATTTAATGTATACTATAAAAGAAGAGGGGGAGGATATTGGACGCAAGAATGGATAATTATCATGCGTGGGTTATAGAAACTGATGCAGATATATTAAAAAGTGGCTTACTAGAAATGTTGAAAATGAGTGAATTTGCAGTTTTGGGTTTTGAAGAAGATTTTCAATCTGATAGGTATATGGCAGCATGGATATTAGGGGAGAGTCATTTGGCAATACATGTATTTTTGGAGGATAATGAAACATATGTAGAGTTAACAAGTTGTATCAAAGAAAAATCTGATAAATTTAAAAAGATATTTGAGTCAACTTTTAAATTAACACGTGTCGGTAAGGAAAATGAAACTCATAAAATAAATGGAAAAGCTATGGGTAATTATGACTCGTGGATTAAAGTGACTGATCCAAATATGTTGAAAAAGGGTTTAAAAGTAATGCTTGAGGAAAGTAAATTTTTAACTTCAAAATTTATTGAATATAAGTTTCAACCCGAAGGGCATACTGCTGTATGGATGCTAAACGGAGGGCATTTAGCAATACATACATTTCCAGATAAGGATAAAACATATGTACAATTATCAAGTGGAAGAGGTATAGAAATAGGTAAATTCACAGAAAGGTTTAAAACAACTTTTGAACAGACCTGTGAAGACCCGCCTTGTTGAAATCCAAAGGATGTAAAGTTAAATTTATTTCAATATAAATTTGACTTTTTTTTATTTTTAGTCGATAATATATATTAGAGTTAAATTAATGTACAAAGCGAGGTAAAAATTATGGCGAAGTTTGATTTTAAACTACAGAACTTACTTAATATAAAAGAAAAACTAGAAAACCAGAAAAAGAATGAACTAGCCCAAGTAACTGAAAAGTTAAATAAATTTAGAAAACAAAAAGAAAATGTAGAAGCTGTACAGAGAGAAATTTATAATGATATGAAGCAAGAGCTAGGGCGTAAGATATCAGCTGATATGATTAAGAAAAGTAATGATTATATTGCATATTTAAAAAAAGTTTTAGTTCAAGTGCAAAAAAACATAAACATTTGTGAGAAAGAGGTCGATAAAAAGAGAGAGGAACTAATGAAGGTTCTTACTGAAAGAAAGATGTATGAAAAATTAAGAGAAAAAGAGTTAGAAAAATTTATTAAATCAGAAAATCAAAAGGAACAAAAATCTCTCGATGAAGTGGCCGGATATAAACATATGAAGAAGTGAAAGTAAAGAATAAAGTGCAAAATATAGACAACTTGAAAAGAACTATGCTCGGAGACTGTCATTGCGAGGAGGGACGACGTGGCAATCTCATCTTTTAAATGAAGTAAAGTGTGAATAAAATGATTTAAAAACTGAGATTGCCACGTCGAAAGAACCTCCTCGCAATGACAGTCTGGGGGGAGATAACTCACAAAAGAACGGGGTGAAAACATGGCTGTAAAGAAGAAAAAGGGTGGAATAAGTATACTAATGATTTTAATAGGGTTACTTATATTTTTTGGAGGAGGTCTTGCATTATTAATAGCATATAATCCAGGGAATATAAATGAAAATGTTTTTAAAAATGTACCAGTGTTAAATAGTTTTATACCTGAACAAAATCCAGAAGTCGAGGAGCAGACACTCGAAGAAAAATACTATGATTATTCTAAACCTAGGTTGAAAGAAGCAGTATTTGCACTCGAAAAAGATAAAACTTTGCTTAATGAACAAATAAAAACTCTAACAGAGCAGAACACTGAAAAGGACAAAGAAATAACTAGATTAAAAGAATACGAAAACACGTATATGAGCTTGAAAAAAGAGAAAGAGACATTTAGTAATATAGTGGCAAATCAAGATAAAAAAGCTTTTGCAGAATATTATGAAAAGGTAAGTCCAGAGCTTGCAAAACAGATATATTCAGAAATAACAAAAGCACAAGTGGTAGATGAGCAAACTAAAAAATACGTATCCACACTTGATTCTATGAATGTACCTTTAGTAGCAAGTATGATGGATGAAATGATAAAGACTGATTTTGACCAAGTGTTAAAGATACTTCAAAATATGGATCAAGATAGAACTGTAAAGATATTAGAAAGTATGGATCCTAAAAATACAACAAAAATAACTAAAAGATTGACTGGAGGGATAAAATGATGCAAGCTTTGACGCTAAAAGCTGATTTAAATATATTGAATTTAAAAGCTCCAACAAGTTTTAAAACTCAAAACAAGTCAGGAAATTTTGAAGATATTTTAAGAAGTAATAAAGATAGTTTGAAAACTAATAAGACTGTAGCAGCAAAACCAAGAAACATTAAAAAGGAATCAGAAAGAAAAGATATAAAGGAAGACGATAAAACAATAAAGGTTACAAAAAAAGATACAGAAAAAACGGAAAGCAAAGATAAAATAGGAGATGTAAAGGAAAGTACACAAACGAGTGGCGGAGAAGAAAAACTAAAGAAGATGGCTGAGAAACTCGGAATAACAGAGGAAGAATTGACAAGTATATTACAAAGCTTAAATATAAAAATAGATGAAATAAAAGATTTGGCCCAGATAAAGAACATAGTCAAGGAAGCTTTGAAACTAGAAACTGATAATGATATATTAAAAAATCCAAATGCATCTGATATTATGAAATCTATAAAAGACATATTAGAGATTAAAGACTCTGAGGCAACGGAAGATGTTAAAGGTATAGAAGGTTTGGGAGATCAGGAGTTGACTAATATTTCTGATAATTCAAACAAAGCTAATAAAAATAATAACATAAAAGAAGTAAATGCAGAAGATGTAAATAAAGTTGATACAAGCAAGATAAGCAATGAACAAGCTAAAAAAAATGCAGATAATGAATCAAATGATAAAGGAAACGGGAGAGAAGAAAATCAAAAAGGTCTAAGTAAAAATGAAAAAGAGGGTAAAGACAAGATAAATGTGGAAATTAAAAATGAAAATAATAGCAGTAATATTTTAGAAATTAATAAAAATAGTGTTACGAAATATGATAAACTTGACGATATAAACAATAGTATGAAACAAGTTAAAACATTAGAGCCTCAAAATTTGATAAAACAAATACTTGAGAATGCAAAAATCACATTATCAGCAGAAAAATCGGAAGTAATAATAAAACTTAAACCAGAAAGTTTAGGAAAAATTACGATGAGCGTTGTTACAGAAGAAGGAATGCTGAAAGCAAAATTTGTTGCAGAAAATCAAAGAGTTAAGGAAACAATAGAAGCTAATTTAGATGACCTTAAACAAAGCTTGAAAGATAAAGGACTTAGTCTTGACTCAGTAGAGGTTTCAGTAAGACAAGATAATTCGAATCAACAACAAAACTTATACAAAGAAGAACAAGCAAAAAGTAAAACATATAAAAAGAATTTAATAGACAAGTTGATGAATATTAATAGTATTGATGATGGAAATTCTAGTTTGAAGCCAAATCCATATATGGTTTCAGATAGTCAATTTGATTATATAGCATAGGAGATGATTTGATGTCTACAGTCACAGACGGTATAGATTCGAAATATTTATATGATTCAGGGAGTAAAACTACGGCTTCAAAAGGTTCAGATATGGATAAAGATGCATTTTTAAATTTATTGGTAACCCAATTACAGTATCAGGATCCTTTAAACCCGACAGATGATAAGGAGTTTGTTGCTCAAATGGCACAATTCTCATCTTTAGAACAAATGCAAAATTTAAATACAACTACATCAAAAATGCTCGGTTACTCGCTTATGAATAAGGTTGTACAAGCGGACGTTTCAGATAAAGAAACAGGAGAAACGGAGACTATTACAGGTGCAGTGGATGGAATTAAAATTCAAAATGGAGAAGCTTACTTATCAGTAGAAGGTAACGATGTCAAAATGAAGGATGTAACTTTAGTTACAGATGTATCTAATGCTCAAATACTTCAGCAAATGGAAACAATTAATGAAAGCATAAAAACTTTAAAGGAAGAAGTTACTAAATTACGCTCGCAAGGAAGCACAACAAATGTGGAAGGTGAATAATAGTTGACAGATATTAAATAATTGTGCATTCAAATTGTGCACTGGAAAAAAAGGGGCGTGTTTAATTTATGATGAGATCATTATACTCTGCAGTTTCAGGACTGAGAGTTCATCAAACGAAAATGGACGTAATAGGTAATAACATAGCAAATGTAAATACAACTGGATATAAGTCTAGTACTGTTAGCTTTTGTGATGTTTTCAATCAAACATTGCAAGGAGGAACAGGAGCATCAGATAGTGGACTCGGAGGAAGTAACCCTATGCAGATAGGCTTAGGAGTTAGTGTTTCGTCTATAGATGTTCAGATGACACCCGGAGCTTCTCAAAGAACAGATAACTCACTTGATTTACAAATCAGTAATGATGGTTTTTTCATAGTAACAGATGGAGCGGGACAAAAATTTACACGAGCAGGATCTTTTAGACTTGATTCAGCTGGTAGTCTTGTAAACGCGAGTGGATATAAGGTGTGCGGATGGCCTGTAAATACAGATACAGGTGAAATAATAAAGGGAACAGTTAGACCATTATCTATTATGGGACCAACTACATATTCTGTAGCACCAAATAAAACTACAAGCTTAGAATTCAGTGGTAATATAAACCTAGCTGATGGTGATCCTACAGGTAATGGTATACCTATGACTATGAACTTTTATGATAGTATAGGTAATAAGTATACTGCTCAGATGACAACTACTTTTGATACGACAAGTGGAACTTGGCAAATACCTAATTTTGATTATATAAAAGATTCTAAAGGTAACGATGTAGAGTTTGGAGGAGTTGCTGTAGCGGGCTCAGTACTTGCAACACCTATTGAACTTGAATTTGATTCAGATGGAAATATAATGGGAACAAGTAGCTTTAATATTGACTTTAGTTCTGTTACACCATTTGATGGAATAAACTCAGAAGTAGGTCAAGCAGGAGTACTCACATTAGACTTTGAAAATATGACACAATATAGTAGCACTACTTCTGTAATGTCTGATAATGACGGTAATGAACCAGGGAATTTCTCTAGTTTTAGTGTTGGTGGAGATGGAATAATAACAGCAAAATATAGTAATGGTGATACAAAGGTACTCGGGCAAGTAGTGCTTGCGAAATTTAAAAATCCAACGGGATTACTCAAAGCAGGGGATAACCTGTTTGAAACATCCCCAAACTCAGGACCATTTGACGGAATAGGTGTTGATCCATCAACTACAGGTGGCTTAGAGTCTGGAGTGCTTGAGATGTCAAACGTAGACTTATCAAGAGAGTTCACAGAAATGATAACAACTCAAAGAGGTTTTCAAGCAAACTCGAAAATTATAACAACTTCAGACGAAATGCTACAAGAGTTAACTAATTTGAAGAGATAGATGAATAGATAAGAGTACGGATTTTATTTGAACGTACTCTTTTTTTTATTGCCATTACGTGAATTGTAGAAAGTAAAAACCATCTGTGACCATTTACAAGGCATTTGTTACTAGTGGTGGGACTGTAGTTTTTTCTATTGTAGGGTGCGGATTAGCGTAGCGTATGTCCGCCCGATGTTTGGTAGAAGTTTATATTTTTGAAGTGTTATGTATATAAATACTAGCTATCATTAAGTGTTTAGTTATAAAAATAAACGGGCGGACATACGCTACGCTAGTACCGCACCCTACGGTTAGGAAAAACAATCATCTGAACTGTAACAAGGCATTTAAAAATATATTTAAAATTGTCTTGTAAAATGTAAAAAAATGATATAATATATTTGTATATGAAAGTCAAAAATTATTTTAGGAGGTATGAACAAATGAAAAAGATTAACATTAGTAAGAGTACCGTTTTTAAATTAATTGCTATAATAGTTGTAGTATTAGTTTTAGGATTTGTGGTTCTGACTATGATTTTGCCACAGTCTCAGCAGGTAAGTCAAATGGGTATGAGTGCAACAACCCAGATGTCGACATTAAATTCAGCGATTCAAAGTAATAAGTCTATAGGGATAATGGCAGAAAATACTGATGGTATGATGCAACCAGTTCAAGATGAGGAGTTTAATACAGAAAGGTATACTCATAATGAAGAGAACGAGTTTAAGTCAGTGAAGGCGAGCCCAGTTTCTACTTTTTCTGTGGATGTAGATACAGCGGCTTATAGTAATATTAGGAGATATATAAATGAAGGTCAGTTGCCGCCATCTGATGCGGTTAGACTAGAAGAAATGATTAATTACTTTGATTATAAGTACGAGGATACTCAAGATGAACATCCTTTTTCTACTCATGTCGAGATTACTAAATGTCCATGGAATGAAAAACACGAGTTGGCTTTGGTAAATTTAAAGGCAAAGAAGATTGAAAATAAGGAAATGCCAAATAATAATTTAGTGCTTTTGGTAGATACTTCGGGTTCTATGAGTGATCCTAATAAATTACCATTGTTAAAAGAGGCTTTAAAGATGCTAGTAGAAGGGCTAACTATTAAAGACAAAATATCTATTGTAACATATGCAGGTTCAGAAAAGTGCTTGCTTGAAGGCGTTACAGCAGATAGGAAAGGAACTATTTTTGAGGCATTAGATAACCTAGAATCAGGAGGTTCAACTAATGGTGAAGGAGGAATAAAGCTAGCATACAAGATTGCAAGTGAAAACTTTATTAAAGAAGGTAATAATAGGGTAATATTAGCTACTGATGGAGATCTAAATGTTGGGATAACAGACCCAAATGAGCTTAATAAATTTATAAAGGACTATGCAGATAAGGGTGTTTTTATTACAACTGCGGGATTTGGCGGTGGTAATTATAACGATACTTCAATGGAAGAAATAGCTAATAAATCGAATGGAAATTATGTGTACATAGATAGTGAGAAAGAGGCAAAAAAGGTATTTATAGAGGCCATGACTGGTACTTTGGTAACTGTAGCAAAGGATGTTAAGATACAAGTAGAGTTTAATCCATCTAAAGTAAAAGAATACAGACTAATAGGATATGAAAATCGAATATTAAATACAGAAGATTTTAACAATGATAAAAAGGATGCAGGTGAAATTGGTGCAGGACATACTGTTACTGCATTATATGAGCTAATAACTGCAGATTCTGAGGAGAGCATTACCAAAGTAGATGACTTGAAATACCAACAAAACAATGTGATACCAAGTAAAGATTGGTTTGACCTAAAGCTTAGATATAAAAAACCTAATGAGAATGAAAGTAAGCTGATTACTTATAGTGTAACTGACGAAATGTATAAAACAGAGCTAAGTAATAATCTAAGGTTTGCATCTTCAGTTGTAGAATGGGGATTATTATTAAAGGATTCAAAATACAAAGGAAATGCAAGTGTGGAAAATATAATAAGTAAAGCACAAGACAGTGCAGGAGAAGATGAATATAAGAAAGAATTTATAGAACTTGTTAAAAAGTATAAGGATATTACAAGTAAGGATAACAAAAGAGAATAAAAGTGGTTAACTAATTTGAAGAGATATACAAATAAGTGATATTAGTATGAAAAACCCAACATTATTTGTTGGGTTTTTTTATGGAATCGAAATCTGTGAAGTCTTCCTCGTTACCACTTTCATACATAAAGGGTTCTGAAAGCTTATGGTGTCTAGCGATATCTTCAAAAGATTGGCCTTGCATATTTTGATTTGTATATTTTGATTGTGGACTAAAACGTTCTTGTTTTTTTGTTTTAGAAAAACTAAATTTCATTCTGACTTCACTCCTTTATATGGTTTACAGTTGTGTTATTACAAAATTAAAGAAGGATATATTTTTTATTAATTTTATTATGCCACAAATTATGAAAAATATTTATTTGAATTTTGAAATCCCTTGCAATAAGCGACTAAATTTGATAAAATGATAGTAGAGACAAGATACAAATGGGGGTTGGATTTATGAAAAAGAATATTCTGATTGTTGTTATAGGTTTGTTCGTTATAAGTTTACTCATTTCTTATGCGGAAGTTGACCCAGATTTGGGTTTTGATTGGATTAGGGATAAGAGTTTAGATAATTTCTTGAAGGAAACAACAGGGATAACGGATGATGAAATAATGTTTTCATGGGATATCTCAGAGGTAAATACATATAAATTGATTTTTAATATGGAAGATGGAGAACAGACACAGGTTACTATAAACAAAAGGAATCAAGATCTGGATTTTAATTATCAGGTTCTAGAGTGGCAGGGTGGAGGCTGGAATAATGATGTAACGAAAGCAAAATATATTGATGCCGATTTTGAAGAGTGGGATTTTAATAATCAGATATATACTATTCCACAAGTACTTCCTAATCCTTATGTTAGTTATACAATCAACAAAACAGATGGAAAGACAGGTAAGATATTTATAATAAAAAACCAAACGATAAAGTTTTACTGGGATGCCTCAAAAAACAAAGCATATTTAGTAACAAATGGAATTAAAAGAGGCAATGTGCATACTTTTAAAATATTTGTTAATGCTGAAGTAATAGAAAGGAAAAAAATAGACGTACTTAAAATACTTGATATAGAAGCAATTCCCACACATTGGTTGGATGACGGAGGGGTGACTGATAAAACTTCTATAGAAATGACAGATGATGAATTAGAACAAACAGGTATGCATCCTGGTATTAAAGTCAGCATAGGACGACCAAAGATTTGGGATGATATAACAAGACAATATGTGCTTATCTCAGATCTCGAACAACAAAAGATAGATATGACGCTTAATATAAAGGGTAAACCGATACTTGGTGAAGAATCTAATACACCTAATATACAGTATAATATGACATTAGCAGATATTGCAAATGCTGGTTTGCCTGGTGTGTATGATCCTGTAAGTGAAAAATACATTTTAAATATTGTTAAGGATGATCCACTCACCCTCGATCCTTCTTTTTTGCAATGGACTAATTTAGACTATAGCATGGTGTACGAAACAGTAAACATAATACTAAAAAACTTAGATGATGCAGCGTATGAATACGATACGGATTATAAATTATCTGGGGAGGTATCTTACGCATACACATATTTAAATTATAAAGTTGAGAGAAAGAATATAGATGATACATATGTTGTAATAAACCCCTATAAAACAAAAGGAATATACGAAGTGTATTATGCCAACTCAGAAGTAACTAACCCAAAATCATCGTCATTTAAAAAATGGATAGCACACGCAAATGAGGGAGGGAAT
The DNA here is from genome assembly GCA_003452395.1 of Clostridiales bacterium. Taxonomy (GTDB): domain Bacteria; phylum Bacillota; class Clostridia; order Lachnospirales; family UBA12420; genus UBA12420. Next base: position 7,865 of record DMOI01000047.1, on the reverse strand, counting down.
AATGCAATTTATATACCTGTAAATGTCACAAGAACTGATAGTGGAACACAGTATTATACTTTTAGGATAGACTATAAGATGTCTGAAGAATCGCCTAGCGTTGCTTCACAGCTTCTTTTATATGATGCAAATAGTGATACAAATTTTAATCCCCCAGTGCCAGATTTAGCACAGGTAGAGGATTTAGTTGTTGTACCACCATTAAATGAAGGTGATACAGAGCCAGAAGAGGTATCTTTTAAACTTTCGTGGAAAAATACTGACAAAATAGTTGATATGTTAGATGTAAATAATAAAATATGGTTTGAATTATATATAAATACGATGTTAAATGATTACCAAGATGAAGAGAGCTCAGATCAAAACCAATATTATCAGTTGACCAAGGTAATATATATGCGTAAGCAGGGCACTGATGTGCAAATAAGTTTAGATGATGTAGATTATATAAATGCAGACTTGACAAAAGAAAACTTCGAAACAGAAATAATACTTAAGGACGATGCGGGTTGGATCAGTTTTATAGAACCTGATTGGCAAGGTGATAACGGAGATATTACAAAGCCAGTATCAGGAAATGTTGGGTCATATGTTCCGGGGGATCCACTATTATTTAAAAACAACTTTTTTGATAGTGAGGTAAATAAGGTTCCAGGTAATTATTTTATTGCAATGAGAGCATTTTTCGATTCAGACACAACAAACGATACAAATAAACTTAGCGTAAGCGACTATTCAGTTCCTATAAGTTTTTTCTTAGATATAAGAGAAGAAATATTAAAAATTCCAACTAACTTAGAAAAGCAAAAAGTAACTGACAGTTACTTTGAGTTAAACTTTGATGCCACTGATATAGACGATTATAGGAAGTTTATGCTAGATCCCATAGATATAATTGTTGAAGAAAGTCAATATGAAGTATTAATTTCTCAATCTATGGAAGACTTGAAATCAGTTATGAATAATACTAATGTCAAAAATAATAAAGATATTGAGACAGCTATTATTCCCAAGTTTAATTACATAGGCGAATATTTAAAACCAGCGCCAGATGAAATAACTGATATTGCTATGACAACGCAAAATATAACGGATCTCAGAGATAATCAAGTTTTGGGATTTAGAATAGAAGAAAATAAACTAAAGGTATCTAATTTGGAACCAAATGTTGTATATTATGTTGTGTTAAGGACGAGACTTAACATGTATCAAGGGTTAATAACTAACAAATTATATAGATTCTCTGGGTTATCATCTATAGAGGCGATAACTATTCAAAAGGAAATACAGCTACCAGATGAAAGTGAAAAGACTCCTCCATCACCTGAAAATTTTGAATTACTTGAACGTGCTGTGGATTATATACAGTTACAATGGACGCAACCTATAATTACTTCTAATGTAGATGAAACAATAGGCTTCGATATAATAAGACTCGAGAAGTATCCCATTAAAGTTGAGCATAAGGATTCAGACACTAAACTGGATAGTATTATAGATGACATTGATTATGATAGTGTTGTATCATGGAAGGTTAGGCAAGATGACATATATATATACGATTCGGCTTTTGATGCATGGGTAGTAGATGTGGATAATAGTATACAAAACGTAGCAAATAGTTCTGATAAGGTATTTAAGAATAATAACATTACAGAAAATCAAATATATTACTATTATGTTAGAACTGTAAGAGTTGTGAGCGGCGAAGATAAGTCCAATTCCTCATGGAGTGAGATTTCGGTGACTACAGATCCTATGAAGGCACCGATAAATCTTGGTTTGAATACAAATGATTATACGTTTGATAGCTATTATGAGACAGTTATTGAGTTTGACGCACCGATAACAGATGCAGCAAGCATACCAAATCAGTATGAGTTTGGTATAGCCGTGAAATCTCAAGACGAGGATTCATATATAGAAACAAGAGATGCAGGAGGATATAACGATGCTCAGTTAGCAGTAATAGATGATGCTGGTGATGGATATAAGAAATATATTTATAAAATAAGCAATCTTTTAGCCGGAAAAAAATATAGTGTAAAAGTAAGAATTTATGATAAAACTGGAGGCGTTCTAGCTGATGGCATGTACCCAACGTCTGCATACTGTGATAGAATAGAGGTTAGAACACAATTTAATCAAGATGATTATGATGATGAAAGTAAATATACAGATTATGTAAATTATTATAAAGCTAAAGCAACAGATATATTAAAGAAAAGTTATTGGAATCTAAATGGTGGAGATGACCTTTCTGTAAAATACAAGGAAGATATGCTAAATACTATGATAGAAATGCTTAATAATAACATTTATGACCTTGAGGGTAAGGATACAGCAGATGAGTTTATTTACTATATTCCTGAGAGTAGCATAGAAAAAATAAACCAAGAAAAGGTAAGTCTGAGGAAGATAAGGAATAATATTCAGGTTATAATACCACCAAATGTAATTGACAAGGTATATACAACTGAACTAGCAAATATAATCAAGGATATTGATAATAGAGAGGATGAAGATGTAGTAGATTATTATTTGAAAATCACAATTAAATATATAAAGAATACGGGTAGTATAAATAGTAATAAAGCGATTTCAGATGAGGTTACATTAAAGTTTGAAGTAGTAGCTTTAGCAGAAATCGATGAAGCGATAGAGCAACAACTAAATACAAAATATAATGATATTGTAACAGAATATAAAGGAACCTTAATTGAAGATATAGAAGATGAAATGGGTGACGACCTTAATGATGTGAAGTACCATGAAATTTTAGATGATATTTTAAAAAATCTGAGTAAAGATTTAGCTGATGAACTAAAGAGTATAATGAGTGATGCAGATGCTGACACTAAAGTTATTACGAGTTTATACAAGCCAATAATGATACAAGCAACAAACCTTGTAGGGGGAACTAAAGGATATAGAAAAGTTAGTTCTAAATGGGAAGAGGTTTCACTTACAAAGTATCTATCACAAGCATATATTAGTAGTACAGGACCAACAAGCTATATCTTTACTTCTGATGATAGTTTATTAGCTACTCAAATAATATCAAGTAACCCTGGTGTGATATTAAATGTTTATGATAGATTTGATCTTGCAGGGTTTATAGAAATACAAAATATTAAGAATCCTTCAAATAATATAACAGGTGATGCTTTAAAGAATATAATGGTTAAAGTATTAAATGTAAGTGCAAAAGATGATTTTGAAAAGATGAAGAAAGAACAAGAATTAAAAAATTCTCTAGACTTAACAACGGCCACGCCTACAAAACAACAAACAGTGTATAACGTATTAAAGTTATATGAGAAAATAACAGGAATAAAGACAAATAATATGTATATAAAAGACTATACTGTTTTAGAGTATATAAAAAATGTAGATGATAAATACAAACAAAGTATAATAATAGCAAATGAGCTTGGAATAATCGATGCAAAAACGTTTAATGCCACTGAAGATACGACATATGAGGATTTGTTTATGTATTTAAATAATATTGGGAGTTAAAGTGAAATCCCCCGCGTAATCGGGGGATTTTGCATTTTATAAAATATAACAATAGACAAAAACATCTTGACAAAAATATTCAATAAACATATAATCTACTCATAAGTAGATTGAAGATGATTTTATGTTTTATGATAGAGAAGTTTGGGCATTTATTTGAGGAGTCTTATAAATTGTAAGAAATATTGGAAAAAGTGAGGAGCAAAGAAATCATGAATAAAAGAGCCTTGAAGACATTAGAGTATAATAAAATAATAGATAAATTGGTTGAACATGCGGTGTCACCTATGGCTAAGGAACAGCTTTCTATTTTGGCACCATATGACGCGATAGAAACTGTAAAAACAAAGCAGAGGGAGACTACGGATGCGGTTTTTATGCTTGTGAAAAAGTCTAGTATTCCTTTAGGTGGACTGAAAGACATACGACTACATATAAAACGCATGGAAATGGGTTCTAGCCTAAATATTAGGGAATTGTTAGAGGTCGCAGATACGCTTGATGTTTGTAGCAAACTGAGTAAATATTATAATAGTGATAATAAAACTGAAGAATATCCTAGTATTTCAAGTTTGTTTGAAAATCTCGTGGAATTTAGACAGGTAGTAAATGAGATAAATAGATGTATAAAATCTGAAGAGGAAATAGATGATAATGCCTCAAGTGAGCTTTCAAGTGTACGTAAGCAAATAAGTGCTGCTCAAAATAAAGTGAAAGAAAAACTGAGTTCTATAATTCAATCTTCAAGCTATAAGACCATGCTTCAAGATGCCATTATTACAATGAGAGAAAACAGATACTGCGTACCTATAAAACATGAGTTTAGGCATCAATTTAAAGGTATCGTACATGATCAATCATCAACGGGTGCTACCTTGTTTATCGAGCCAATCGTGGTGGTAGAGTTAAATAATAAAATAAGGGATTTAGAAATAAAAGAGAAAGAAGAAATAGAAAAGATACTCAGAAAGTTGACTGAGCTAGTTGCTGATAATATAGATATAGTGAGAACAAATCTAGAGTTGTTAACGGAGATAGATATTATATTTTCACGTGCAAAATTATCAAGGGACATGAAAGGGTCGGAACCAATTTATAATGATAAGCTGTTTTTAAACCTAAAGATGGCAAGGCATCCACTAATAAAAAAGGAAGAAGTTGTGCCAGTAGATATATATTTGGGTAAAGATTTCGGCACACTTATCATAACAGGTCCAAACACAGGAGGCAAGACAGTAACCCTAAAGACAGTAGGGCTTTTTGCTCTTATGGGTCAGTCAGGGTTACACATACCAGCCTTTGACAATTCTGACCTATGTATGTTTGACGAAATATTTGCAGACATAGGTGACGAGCAGAGCATTGAGCAGTCACTGAGTACGTTTTCATCACACATGAAAAATATAGTCAGTATACTTGAAAATGTTACAAGCAGGTCGCTCGCTCTATTTGATGAGCTTGGTGCTGGTACAGACCCTGTAGAAGGGGCTGCACTTGCGATGGCCATACTCAAGAAGCTATATGAACGAAAGACACGAACAATAGCAACAACGCACTATAGTGAACTAAAAGTGTATGCACTACAAGCAGAAGGTGTTGAAAACGCGAGCTGCGAGTTTGATATTGGAACACTGAGACCAACCTACAAAATACTGATAGGTGTACCAGGAAAGAGCAATGCATTTTTAATATCAAAAAAGCTTGGGCTAAAGGATGATGTAATAAATGCTGCACAAAAACTAATTTCACAAGAAAACGTAAAGATGGAAGAAGTAATAACTAAGCTCGAGATAGATAAAAAAGAAGCTGAGACAGAGAAAAAGCTTGCCGAAGATTTACGTAAAGAGATAGAAAAAATCAAAATTGAAATAGAAGCACAAAAGGATAAGCTAGATAAACAGAAAGAAAAAATAATACGAGAAGCTAAAGAAGAAGCACATAAAGTATATAGTAAAGCAAAATTCGAAGCTGATGAGATAATGAAAGAACTAAACGAATCAGCAAGAGCGGCTAAAAAAATCTTGGATCAAAAAGATATACAAGAGATGAGACAAAAGATATCAAGCAATATAAAAAATATTCAAACTGAAATGACAAAAGACTTCTTAGATAACAAGAAAGTAAATCAAAATCCACCAACACACTTGAAATTAGGTGAAACAGTATTTGTATCTACATTTGACCAAAACGGTACAGTCGTAACATTGCCAGATAATAAGGGTGAATTGTTTGTACAAATAGGAATAATGAAGGTGAAAGTAAGTATACAAAATGTGTTTCTAGTAAAGGACAAAAACAAAGAAAATATCACCAAGAAATTTGAAAAAGGCAATGCAAGTGCGATAAGAATGGAAAAAGTACAAAGTCTGCTACCAGAGATAAATCTGATAGGGAAATATGTAGATGAAGCACTTTGCGAGCTAGACAAATTTTTAGATGATATGGCATTATTAAATGTAGAGAAAATAAGGGTTGTACACGGAAAAGGAACAGGAGCATTAAGACGAGGAGTGCAGGATTATTTGAGTAATGATGCACGAGTAGAATCGTATAGGCAAGGGGCTTATGGTGAAGGAGACTTGGGAGTGACTATAGTGGAGCTGAAATGAAAAACTTATAAGAAGACCATTTATAATTTCTCAGCAGAGGTATTTACAATAATAGGTACATATAGTATAATTAAGCAAGATTAATTATGGAAGGTGATAGCAAGTGAAGAGATTTAATACAACGACGACATGTATAATAGAAGACCATTATATGGTAGATATAAGCGGAAAGCTTGAAAAGATAGTTAAACTTATAGATGGCGGGATGTATTTTACAATAAACCGAGCAAGGCAGTACGGGAAGACTACGACTATGAGTCAGCTATTTCATACTTTAAAGGATAAATATGTAATGATAAGGGGAAGCCTAGAAGGCTTTGGGTCAGAGCCCTACAAAAGTGAGGAGAGATTTGCAAAAGCTTTTCTAGACATGCTGCAAAGCATCATAAGATTTCAAGATAAGAAGCTAGCTGACTATATAGAAAGTGTAAATACAGCAACAAGCTTTAAAGAATTGTCAGAGAGAATAACGGATATATGTATGAGAAGTGAAAAAGAAATAGTACTAATGGTAGATGAGGTAGATAAAGCAAGTAGCAATATTGTATTCTTGGATTTATTAGCAATGCTAAGGGATAAATACATAAAACAAAGAGATGGACTAGACAAAACCTTTAAATCAGTAATACTAGCAGGGGTGCACGATATCAAAAACCTAAAGGTACATATAAAAGAGCGAAGAATGCTCACAGAAGAAGAAGCTAAAATGTCAGATAAAACGACATATAATAGTCCGTGGAATGTGGCAGAGGACTTTATAGTGGATATGAGCTTTAGTCCAAAGGAAATATCTACAATGCTAGCAGAGTATGAAATCGACTATAAAACAGGAATGAATATAGAGGAGATAAGCAAAGAAATCTACAATTATACAAATGGGTATCCATTTCTAGTAAGTAAAATATGCAAGGTAATAGATGAAAGACTTGAGAAAAACTGGAGCAAACAAGGCATACAAGAAGCCGTGAAAATAATATTAAATGAAACAGGGACATTATTTGACGATCTTATAAAAAATATAGAACACAATGAAAATCTATACAACACAGTATATAGCCTAGCGATAGAAGGTCAAGAACTAACCTATGATGTATATGCCGACGAAAAAGGTCTAATGTATGGAATATTAAAAAAAGGTAATAACGGTAAGCTAGCTATAAATAATAAAATGTTTGAGATGCTTATATACAATTACCTATCAGTAAAAAAAGAAAGAGAAGGTAATAAAAAGGTAATAAATTACGAAAGTAGAAGTCAGTTTATAGATGAAGAAGGTAATCTAGAAATCTTGAACATATTAGAAAAATTCCAAGAATTAATGAAAGAAGAATATAGGGAAGAGACGGAAAAATTTGTAGAAAAAGAAGGAAGACTAATATTCATAGCATTTATGAGACCGATAATAAACGGAACAGGCTTCTACTATGTTGAAGCAGAAACTAGAACGAATAAGAGGATAGATATAGTAATAACATACAACAAAAAAGAATACATAATAGAACTAAAAAAATATTATGACAAACCAAGAGAAGAAAAAGGGCATAAACAACTTGCGGAGTATTTGAGGATAAAAAACATAAGTAAGGGATATATGGTGACATTTAACTTTAATAAAAGCAAGGAATATACCAGAGAGTGGATAGATGTGGATGGAAAGAGAATATATGAGGTAGTGGTTTAGAACAGTGCAAATTTTACATTAACAAAAATCTGAAAGGGGAATTTATATGAATA
>DMOI01000055.1 GCA_003452395.1 Clostridiales bacterium | reverse complement strand
AATATAAATTGTGTAAAAAAATGAAATTTATTTAAATTATCGCACTAGTAAAATTTAAAAAGTATGGTATAATAGTAAAGTGTAGAGAACAGAGTATAAGAACAAACAACAGAGTACAAAGAACAAAAATAAATAACAGATGACTGAGCTTTTTGAAAGGATTGAGAGATTAATATGGATAAAGTAGAACTAATAGCTACGTGCAATTTTGGTGTAGAATCTGTGCTAAAAGAAGAAATAATAAATTTGGGATATGATATAAGGAAAGTAGAAGATGGTAGAATAACATTTATGGCTGATCTAAGGGGCATAGCTTTGGCTAACATATGGCTCAGAACAGCGGAAAGAATTCATCTAAAGATGGGTGAATTTAGGGCGACTTCATTTGAGGAACTTTTTCAGAATATTAAAAAAATAGAATGGGAAAAATGGATAAAAAAGAGCTCAATATTTCCAGTGAAAAAGGCGGTTTCTATAAAATCAAGACTACATAGTACGCCAGATGTGCAGGCAATAACAAAAAAAGCAATAGTAGAAAGGTTGAAACTTATATATAAAGTTGACTGGTTAGAAGAAACTGATGATGAATATCCAATATATGTTTTTATAAATAAAAACGATGTAACAGTTACAATAGATACGTCGGGAGAGTCTTTATATAAACGGGGCTATAAAGAAAGGCAGTCGGAGGCTTCTATAAAAGAGACGCTTGCGGCTCTTATGGTTATGCTAACCCCTTGGAAAGCAGAAAGAGAACTAATTGATCCATTTTGTGGAGCGGGCACTATACTTATAGAAGCTGCAATGATTGGTCTTAATATAGCACCAGGACTCAATAGGAAATTTCCCTTTGAAAATTGGTCTCAAATAGATAAGGAAGACTTAAAATCAATAAAGAAACAGGCCTTTAATGGAATAAAGAATACCCTTGACTTTAAGCTTCAAGGATACGATATAGATGAAAATGTACTTAAAATAGCAAGAGAAAACGCTGAAAATGCAGGAGTATCAGACTATATACATTTTCAAAAGAGAGACATGAGAGAAATAAGTAGTAATAAAAAGTACGGGTTTATAATTACGAACCCACCTTATGGTGAGCGAATTGAAGTTGAGGAGACCGTGGAGGTATTATATAAAGATATGGGTAAAGCTTTTAGAAAGCTAGAAACATGGTCATTTTATATAATAACATCATATGAGAATTTTGAAAAAGTTTTTGGAAGACGTGCTGATAAAAAGAGAAAGCTGTACAATGGAATGCTAAAGACGAATTTGTATAAATTTCTAGGACCAAAGCCACCAAGACAAGTAAGGTCAGATGTTAAGTAAATAAAAAATGCAGATTAATCTGCATTTTTTATTTACTTACAATCTTGTGTGCCTTGGTCTGAAGTAGTTCTTGCATTTGTTGCATCTGTATTAACTCTTGTGTCTTTTGTTGCATTGGCTCTATTTGCTTTTGATGCATTTTGAGCTGCGTTTTGTGCGTTATCTTTGTTTTTAGCCATATTTTTAAAGTCTCCTTTCAAAATAAGATTAATTAACATTAATATTATTAACATAAAAAAATAATCTTATACTATCGTTTTAAATGGAATTTAGGGATTTTTTTAACAAATAAAAATTGAAAAAAGTTGACATATTAATATTTATCTGGTAACATAAATATTAGTAATAAATAATAAGAAAATAAAAATTATTTATCATATGGGGGTAAAAACTTATGAAAAAAACTAAAATAGTATGTACAATAGGGCCTGCTAGCGAAAGCAAGGAGAAGCTAGTTGAGCTGATTAGAGCAGGTATGAATGTAGTAAGACTTAATATGTCTCACGGGACATATGAAGAACATGGGTCTAAGGTAGATAAGGTAAAAGAAGTTAGGGAAGAGTTGAAAGTTCCTATTGCTATATTATTAGATACAAAAGGTCCTGAGATAAGGACACATAAGATGCAAGAAGGTAAAATAATTCTACAAGCGGGACAAAAGCTGATAATATCTATGGATGAGGTACTTGGAACAAACGAAAGAATATCAGTTACCTATAAAGATATGGCAAAAGACGTAAATATAGGAGATAAAGTGCTTATTGATGATGGTTTAATAGAACTCGTAGTATTAGAAAAAAGAGATCATGAAGTACTAGTAGAAGTTAAAAATGATGCGGTATTGCTTGATAAAAAAGGAATAAATTTACCAGGAACAAAACTTCACTTTGATTTTATAAGTCCACAAGATAAGTCTGATATAGAGTGGGGCGTAACACGAGATATAGACTTTATTGCAGCATCATTTATAAGAAGGCCAAGCGATGTTTTGGAATTAAAGCAATTATTAAAAGACAACAAAGCAGAACATGTAAAAATAATATCAAAGATAGAATGCAGGGAAGGTGTTCTAAAATTTGAAGAGATACTCGCCGTATCTGATGGTATAATGGTAGCAAGGGGAGATTTGGGTGTTGAAGTTGATATGGAAGAACTTCCTTCTATTCAAAAAATGATAATTAGAAGATGTAATGAAGTTGGAAAACCTGTTATAACAGCTACTCAAATGCTAGAATCGATGAAGTCAAATCCTAGACCCACAAGGGCAGAGGTAACTGATGTAGCAAATGCAATATATGACGGTACAAGTGCTATAATGTTATCGGCTGAAAGTGCATCTGGAAAATATCCAATTGAAGCCGTACAGGCAATGACTAAGATTGCATTAAAAACGGAAAGTCTGCTTGAATACAATGAGAACTTTATTGATGTAAGCGACTCCGAATCAATTACAGAAGCAATAAGTAGCGCAGCAGCCGATATGGCAGAAATATTAGGAGCTCGTGCCATTATTGCTATGACTAAAACTGGAAGTACTGCTAATAAGGTATCCAAATATAGAAATAGATGTGCCCTTATAGCAGTTACAGATATTGAATCAACATACAGACAGTTAGCACTAACATGGGGTGTTATTCCTGCAATAGCTGACAGAAAAGAAACAACTGATGAGATGATGAATGAAGGAATAATAAAAGCACTAGAGACTAGAGTGGTTGGACAAGGTGATAAAGTTGTTATAACTAGTGGGATAGTACCCCACGTTTCAGGAGCAACCAACATGATAAAAGTGCATGTGATAGAATAATAAAGACTTTGAATATATGGAATAATTTTAAATAGGTGTGTATTTATTACGCATCTATTTTTATATACCTTTTTTCTATTGCTAAAAGCTGAATAATATGGTAATATAAAAAGTATAAAAGTATTTTACCGTATCTATTCAGGAGGTTTTCTGCATGCAAAAGATTATTGTGAATGTGAATAAAAATGAAACGCAAATAGCTATTATTGAAGATGATAAATTAGTTGAATTATATGTTGAAAATCCTGATGAAATGATAGCAGGTAACATATATACTGGCATAATAAAAAACAAACTCAAAAGTATGGAATCTTTTTTTGTGGATATAGGTCAACAAAAAAAAGGTTTTTTAGTTGTTGAAAAAGATACAAAAATAAAAAATAAATCAGGCGATACAATTTTGGTACAAGTAAAAAAAGAGGAAACTGATGAAAAGGGAGCATATTTAACACAGGATATATCTATAAATGGTAAGTATATGGTACTACTGCCGCAAGCTAAAGAAGTTATGTTTTCAAAGAAAATAACGTCTGAATTGAAGAAAAATGAGGTACTAGAATTAGTAAATAGAATAAACACCAAAAAGTTTGGTGTTATAGTTCGTAATGATGTGTTAAGTATAGGAATAGAAGAGATCGAGAAAGAGTATATTTCACTAGTAGAAAAGTGGGATAAAATCTACTCCAATTTTCAATATATGAAGCCACCGAAAGTGGTATATAAACAAGATATAGAAGAGTTTATATTCAATAATATGGTATGTAAAGAAACTATTAAAGTAGTAATAAATGATGAAAAGGTTTATACTGATCTGATTAAGTATTCAAGTATATATGATAAAAAGTTTGGTCAAAAAGTAGAACTATATGAAGATGATAGACTTGATATATTTGATATGTATAAGGTAAATACTCAAATAGAAAAAGCTCTAGGGAGTAGAGTATGGCTCAAAAGTGGGGCAGAACTTGTATTTGACAAGACAGAAGCAATGGCGGTAATAGATGTTGATACGAGCAAGTTTGTAGGAAAAAAGGATAAAGAACAAACAATATATAAAACAAATATTGAGGCAGCACATGAAATAGCAAGGCAGATAAGGATTAGAAATATATCAGGTATAATAATAGTTGACTTTATTAATATGAAGGATAATAAAGATAAAGAGGAAGTGCTAAAGATATTGAAAGAAGAGACAGGCAAAGATAGAATAAAAACGGTTATACTTGGAATTACAAAGCTAGGGCTAGTAGAGATAACAAGGCAAAAAATGAGAAAAAGTTTGGATGAGATATACAAACGTGATTGTCCAGCTTGCAAGGGGAAGGGGCAACTAAGGAAAAGGGAGAGTAGTTATTAAATATAAGTTGATTCAAACAAAAAAGATTCAAGTTGAAAATAAAACTTGAATTTTTCTTGTTTTTAAGGTAAAATAAGGATAGAAGAAGAAGGAGTGTTGATATAGATGGCTAGAAGGAAAACTAAAAAGAAGACAAAACAAGTTAAAATGATACAAGTAGAAATCATGGGAATAACTATAGTAGCAATTGCGATACTCAGCGCAATAAGCCTATATTATACTCAAAATGGGTATGTGATAGAATTTTTGAGAAATAGTCTTCTGTATGTGTTTGGAACGGCTGGTTACATAGTGCCTGTTGCTTTGGTAGCATATGTTGTTATGGTTTTTAAAGATCATGAAGACGATATAGATTATTTTAAAATAATACCTATTCTGTTCTTTATAATAATGATTACTGCATTTATATATACAGAAAAGGTACAGATTGGAGATACAAGCAATTCTTTTTTTACTAATATGGAGGAAGGATTGCTCGGAAGATCTTTTGGAAGCCTTTTTGTTAGTATATTTGGAGTTTTTGGTACATATGTAATATTAGTTTTTTTAACCGCAGTATATTTTGTGAATGTAACAAAAAGATCTATTATAAAAATAATTAGAAGCTTTGTAAAGTCAGGATACACTGGAACTAAAGAGATGGCACAAAATGTTGCAGGTAAAATAAGAGAAAAGCAAATTGCAATAATAGATCAGAATGAGCAGAACGCAAAAAATGAGTTTCTTTATGGAAAAGAAACGGGGAACGAAAAAAAGAAAATACACGATATTGTAATAGAAAAGGGAAATGATAAGAAAGAAGTTGTAGTAGATTGTGAAGAGGACGATATAAAGATATTTGGAGTAGATAGTAATGGGAAAATACCTACAGCCGAAGTAGAATTAGAAGAAAATGATGATTTGAAGATAGGGTTATATGAAAAGTCATCAAAAGAAGTAAAATCAAAGGTCATAAAAACAGTAGAAACAGAAGCTTTGGATGGGGAACAGGTACACAGACCCAAAAAGATATCATATAAGTTTCCTAGTATGTCATTTTTAAATAGGAATCCTAATACCGGCAGTACTGATTCACGAAAAGAACTTTTAGAGAATGCTGACAAACTAGAGTTGACTTTAGGCAGTTTTGGAGTAAAAGCAAAAGTTGTACAAGTAAACAAAGGACCAACTGTTACAAGATATGAGCTCCAGCCGAGTGTAGGGGTAAAGGTAAGCAAAATAGTAAACTTGGCTGATGATATAGCATTAAATCTAGCGGCAGTGGGTGTAAGGATAGAGGCACCTATACCTGGTAAGGCGGCTATTGGTATTGAGATACCAAATAAGGTTACTAATTCAGTATATTTAAGAGAGGTAATAGATACTGAGGAATTTAAACAATCTGAGTCAAAAGTCTCAGTAGGACTTGGTAAAGATATAACAGGTAAAGAAATAGTAATTGACCTTGCTAAAATGCCACATTTATTAATAGCAGGGGCTACAGGTTCAGGTAAAAGTGTATGTATAAATTCGATAATAGCGAGTTTAATCTATAAATCTGATCCAAATGAAGTAAAGCTTCTTATGATTGACCCAAAAGTGGTTGAGCTTAAGATGTATAATGGCATACCACACTTACTTATACCGGTAGTAACAGATCCTAAAAAAGCAGCAAGTGCTTTAAACTGGGCAGTTGCAGAGATGCTGAATAGATATAATACTTTTGCGGAAAACAATGTACGGGATATTAAAGGGTACAATAAGATGCTTAAAGAGAAGAAAGAGGATTTCGTAATGCCTCAAATAATCATCATAATTGATGAGCTTGCAGACCTTATGATGGCTACGCCAAAAGATGTTGAAGATGCTATATGTAGATTGGCACAGATGGCACGCGCGGCAGGGATGCACCTCATTATAGCGACGCAGAGACCTTCCGTTGATGTAATAACAGGAGTTATAAAAGCTAACATACCATCAAGAATAGCATTTGCTGTATCATCAAATGTTGATTCACGAACTATCCTTGACATGGCTGGAGCTGAAAAACTACTAGGCAAGGGAGATATGTTATATCATCCAGTAGGTGAGGGTAAGCCTAAACGTATACAGGGAGCTTTTGTATCAGATAAAGAAATTGAAAAGATAGTTGATTTTATTAAAAAAGATGGAGCTATAGAATATAAAAAAGAAATAATAGAAGAGATAACAAATCGAAATATAGATGGAGACGATACTCTAAATGGTGGAGAGGACGAACTATTAGATGAGGCTATAGATTTAGTAATGGATAAAGAAAAAGCATCAATATCTATGTTTCAAAGAGCTTTTAAAATTGGCTACAATAGAGCAGCAAGATTGATGGATCAACTAGAGGCTAGAGGTATAGTAAGCTCTGAGGAAGGAACGAAACCGAGAAGAGTATTGAGTCTGAGAGAATGAAAAGGAAGGGGAAAATATGATTTTAATTGATGGCAATGAACTTGCAGATGAGATAAAAGAAAAGTTAAGAATAGAGGTAAGTGAACTAAAACAAAACGGTATACATCCAAAGCTAACTGTTATACTAGTTGGAGATGATTTTGCATCTAAAAAGTATGTGAATAATAAGAAAATGGCATGTGAATATGTTGGGATAGAGCAAGGTATGATTGAGTTAGGCGTGAACGCTACAGAAGAAGAGTTAATCATGGTTATTCGAAAGTTGAATAGTGACGAAAGTGTACATGGAATATTAATTCAATTACCCTTACCTAAACATATTGATGTATATAAAATTATTAATATAATAAATCCAAATAAAGATGTGGATGGTTTTCATCCTGAAAATGTAGGAAAGCTAAGTATTGGATGTGAGGGGGTTATTCCTTGCACACCTAATGGGATAATGAAACTTCTCGAGAAGTATGATATAGATGTTCGTGGCAAGAATTGCGTAGTTATAGGAAAGAGTGACATAGTGGGTAAACCCATTAGTATGTTACTCCTTAGAGAAAGTGCAACTGTAACAGTGTGTCATATTGAAACAAGAGATATTTCTAATATAACAAAGCAGGCAGATGTGCTTATAGTTGCGACAGGTAACCCTGGACTTATTACAGCAGATATGATAAAACCTGGTGTTGTTATTATTGATGTAGGCATTAATAGGAATGAATATGATGAAGTTTGTGGAGATGTTGACTTTGAAGGTTGCAAAAACAAAGCCTCATATATAACGCCAGTACCTGGTGGGGTAGGACCTATGACTATAGCGATGTTAATGGAAAACTGCGTGAAGGCAGCAAGGGGGCTTGAAAACAAAGGAGAAAAAAAGTATGTCTAAAAGAGATTATACGTATGGAGAGGAAATAGCTAACTTTATTACACATTATGTAGGGGCAGGGCTTGCAGTTGCAGCACTTGTGTTACTTGTTGTGCAAGCAGTGACTAAAGGTGGGACGTTGCATATTATAAGCTTTACGATATTTGGAATTGCGCTTATATTTTCATACGCAACGTCAGGTACATATCATATAGTTCCAAAAGATACCACAGCAAAGAAAGTAATGAAAATACTTGACCATTCGGCAATATATGTTCTCATTGCAGGCTCATATACACCGTATTTGCTAACTGTACTAAACGGTGATGAGGCTTGGATTTTATTTGCAATACAGTGGATACTTGTAGTAATAGGAGTGTTAATGGAGATAAAAATTTCAGGTAAATATATGTATCTAACAACTGGAGTATACCTTGCTATGGGATGGATGGTGGTATCAGTATTTGCAAAACTGCAAGAAACGCTAAATCCAACATCTCTGTGGTTACTTATTGCAGGAGGTATAGCATATACAATAGGAACGATATTTTATGTTATGAAGAACGTAAAGTACATGCATATGATATGGCATTTATTTGTGTTAGCAGGGAGTATACTGATATTTTTATCGGTATATTTGTCGGTGTAAGGGTTGTATATTCGTTGTGAAATAATAAGAAATGTTATTTCAATATAGTACTATAAAAACGTAGGGGTCATCCCTGTGTGGTGACCCGTGGTATGGCAGTTAGTTAGACATGAAATAAATAAAAAAGTTGGGATAACATTAATAGGTGTTATAAATAAAAACGGGCTAGCACGCAGGCATAGCCCCTACGACTAAAGTAAATTACAATCACATGCTAGGGTTTAACTTAAGGGTGTTTGAACTGAAAAAAATCTATCAAAATCTAGTTACAGTTCAGATGTATCCCCTCAAGTTTGTCATTGCGAGCCTGTCTTTTGGCGTGGCAATCTGTTTTTAGGTCTTAAAAATTAAATACAGATCACCACGTCGGGAAAGACACCCTCCTCGTGATGACACGCGCTGTACGCTGTTTTATAAATTTGACACCATTGTCTGAACCGTAACAAATTATCTACTTTTTTATAAAAATATATTGACAGAACTGAATGTAAAGTGTAAAATAATAGCGAACGTATTTCTAATCGTTCACTATTATTTTTGATATGAGGTGCTATAGTGAAAGAGTTTATTTTAAAAGGTGAAAGTAAAATAGTAGAGTACAAAAGAGAGTACAGTAAAACAATTTTGAAAACTGTTTGTGCATTTGCAAACTACATAGATGGATATATTGTTGTCGGAATAGATGATTTTAAACATATTGTTGGAGTGGAAGATATAGAATTTGTAAAGCTTCAAATAGAGAGTGGAATTAACGATACAATAGTCCCAAAACCATATTATGAGATGGAAAGCGAGATGGTAGGTGCTAAGACGGTTATAATATTGAAGGTTTATAAAGGTGCGAGTACTCCGTATACTATGAACAATAAAGCTTATAAAAGAATGGATACGTCGACTGTTGAGGTTGATAGAATAGGGTATGAGGATTTAATACTTAGAGGCAGAAATCAAGGCTATGATGAGCAAAGCTATGAAGGAAAAGAATTAAAATTCAATAAATTTTCTGATAGGCTTAAAAATGCACTTAATATAGGACACATTTCAGAAGATATATATAAGACATTAGGATTAATGAAAAATAACAAGTATGATATAGCCGCAGCACTTGTATCTGATGAAAATCCAATCAAAAATTCGAAACTGGTTTTAATAAGATTTGAAGAAAATATGAATATAAAAGATAGGATATTCTTGCAGGGAGTGTCTATAGTAGAGCAATTTGAAAAAAGTATAGAATTTTACAATAAGCATATCAATACACATGAGATTATAGAAGGCGCATACAGAAAGACAATAGAGGAAGTGCCGTTGGTTGCTTTTAGAGAGACGGTCGCAAATGCAATAGTTCATAGAGACTATTCAAGGGAATCTGATATAAAAATAGAAATTTTTGATGACAGAATTGAAGTAATATCGCCAGGAGGACTTCCGATTGGTATAACGGAAGAAGAGTATATTGAAGGAAAAATATCAATACCGAGAAATAAAGTTATATCTGATATATTTTTGAGGTTGAAGATTATAGAAAGACTTGCAACTGGTGTAAGAAGAATAAAGGAATATTATAAGGATTCAAGTGAAAAACCTATATTTTGTGTATCAGAGAATGCAATAAAAGTTATTTTGCCTAAATCTTATAATGCGAGTCTAGGTACTCGAAATAAAAAAAATATTAAAGAGGCAAGTAAAGAAGAAAATAAGATATTAGATTATATTAAGAAAAATAGATATTTAACCAGGAACGATGCCCAAATACTACTAGAACTAAAGAAAACACAGACAACAAAGGTTTTGAAAAATCTTATTAATGGAGGAGTGATATCTAAAATAGGAGAAGGAAAAGCGACTAAGTATATAAAGTCTGAAAAGTGAACGAATAATGAACGAATCAAAATATTAGTGAAACAGAAAGGAAGACATAAAATGAAAACTAAAGTTGCCTTTGTATCACTTGGGTGTGATAAGAATTTAGTAGATAGTGAGGTAATGCTTGGACTTATAAATGAGGCCGGGTATGAAATAATTCAAGATGAGCAGGAAGCGGATGTCTTGGTAATTAATACGTGTGCTTTTATTCATGATGCAAAGAAAGAAAGCATTGAGAATATATTGGAGCTTGCAGAATACAAGAAAATCGGAAAGTGTAAGGCCCTTATAGTTGCGGGATGTCTGGCAGAGCGATATAATAATGAAATAATGATAGAAATGCCTGAGATTGATGCAATAGTGGGTACATTGGCTTACGACAAGATAGTGGAAGTCATACAAAAGACGGTAAAAGGTGATAAAGTAGTTTGTTTAGAAGATATAAATAAAAAAGAAATAGAAGGGGCACCTAGAATAATTACAACAGTAGGGCATTATGAGTTTTTAAAAATTGCGGAAGGATGCTATAATCATTGTACATATTGTATAATACCAAAGCTACGCGGGAGCTATAGAAGCAAAAGCATGGATAGTCTTGTAAGTGAAGCTGAGATGCTTGTAAAAAACGGTGTGAAAGAACTGATAATAGTTGCGCAAGATGTGACAAGTTATGGTATAGATTTTAATGGAGAGTACGAACTTCCTAAACTTTTAAGACGACTTTGTAAAATTGATAATTTAAAATGGATTAGATTACTATATTGCTATCCAGAGAGAATTTCAGACGAACTTATAAACACCATTAAAACAGAAGGAAAAATATGCAAATATATAGATATGCCTCTACAACATATAAACGATGAAATACTCAAAAAGATGGGTAGAAATACTACTAAAGATAAAATAGTAAAGCTTATAACAAAGATTAGAACAGAGATACCTGATATAACGCTTAGAACTACTTTTATAGTAGGTTTTCCAGGAGAGTCAAAGCAAAATACAGAAGAGCTTCGGGAATTTATAGAAGAAACACAATTTGATAGATTGGGAGTGTTCATTTATTCAGAAGAAGAGGATACACCAGCTGCATTGCTAAAGCCTAAGGTTAGTGGGAAGGAAAAGGAAAGACGTAAGAGTGAGCTTATGCAGATACAGGAAAGTATTGTTGAAAGAAAAGCGATAGATATGATAGGGAAGATACTTGAGGTCGTAATAGAAGGAAAACTGCAAGATGAAGATGTATATATGGGTAGGACTTATAGAGATACACCCGATGTTGATGGACTTGTGTTTTTGGAGGCAGATAGGGAACTGATGGTAGGCGAATTTGTGCAGGTGAGGATAACTGAGTCGAGAGGATATGATTTGGTAGGGAAGATGGAATAAAAAAAGTATACGATTAGGGTATGAAAGTTCTCCCCCTGTGAAGGGGGAGTTAGAGGGGGTCACCACAAAAGGATTATTAATAATATTACGGATAATGTGACCCCACCTAACCTCCCCTTGGCAGGGGAGGGACAAAAAAGAAAAAACTAGGAGGATTTACATATGAATATAGCTAATAAAATAACATTTTTACGAATTTTAATGATACCGTTTTTCTTATTTTTTATGTATAGAGATGTGGAATATGGAAATTATATTGCACTTGGTATATTTATAGTTGCATCTTTGACGGATATGATAGATGGATTCATAGCTCGAAAATGTAATATGATTACTAATTTGGGGAAATTTCTAGATCCTTTGGCAGATAAGATATTGGTAATATCTGCAATGATAGTTTTTGTAGAGAAAGGTGAGCTTGCTTCGTGGGCTGTCATTATTATAATATTTAGAGAATTTGCTATAACTGGTTTTAGAACTATAGCAGCTGCTAATAATAATGTAATAGCAGCAAGTAATTGGGGAAAATGGAAAACAGTAACTCAAATGGCTATGATAATCACCCTCTTCTTTGATTTTGGAAATATAAACTATATAAAAGATATATTAATATACTTGACAGTAGCAATAACACTAGTCTCAGGGCTTGATTATGTAAGAAAAAACGCACATGTAATAAAATAAAAATTATGGATATTAAATACTAATAAATAATAAAAAACACAAAAAGCAACTATTTTTTTAAAAAATAGTTGCTTTTTTAAAAAAATATTTTAAAAACTGTTGAGTAAAAAGATATTTAATGTTAAAATGTAATCTAGGAATAGTATGCACTTTTTTTGAGGTGCAAAACAAATAAAATAAGGAGAGGGGAATACGTAATGGAAGAAAAGCAAAGTCAAAATAAACTGGGACCAGTTATAATGGGAGTAGTTATTTTATTATTATTAGTTGTAATAGGGACACAGTTTTATTTAATAATGCAAATGTCAAACGCAGGTACTGGTAAAGAAACAGAAGAGAGTAAAGATAAAGAAAAAAAGGCTTTAATATCTATCGAAGATGTAGAACCAGTTAGTGTAGTTGAAAAGAAAATATATACGTTGGCCCCAGATTCTAGTGGGCAGCAATATACGCTCAGAGTTACGATACATTTAGGAGTAAATACAAAATCATCAGAATATAAAGAAAAAGCTAAATTAATTGAAGAGAAGAAACCTATAATAAGTGATATTATAGATACAGCCATAAGAGGTAAAAACTATGAAAATTATCAACTACCAACCTTCTGGACTGATTTGAAGAAAGAATTATTAGAAAAAATAAACGAAAAATTTGATACAGATATAATGGTGGATGTATATTTTGAAGATGTTTATATTCAACTAATATCGTAGCATAAGAAGGTGATTATACATGTCTGATGTTTTATCACAGAATGAGATAGATGATTTACTGAACGCCTTAAACTCCGGTGACTTTGATATAAGTCAAACCACTACAGGTAAAGGCGAAAAGAAGATTAAAAAATATGATTTTGCGAGACCTTCAAAGTTCTCAAAGGAACATTTGAAAACGCTAGAAATAATATATGAAAATTATTCTAGAAGTGTGGCAAGCTACTTTTCGAGTTATTTAAGAACACCTACACACGTAGAGGTAATAAACTCTGAAGCTCTAACGTATAGAGAATTTACCAACTCACTTTCAAACCCAATAATACTTGGGATAATAGACTTCAAGCCACTTAAAGGGTCAATACTTATGAAGATATCATCAAAAGTTGGGTTTACTATACTTGATAGGGTTCTAGGTGGACCAGGTACAGTGCTTAAAACGAATAGGGACTTTACGCAAATAGAAAAGATTTTACTTACCAAAATAATGGATAAATTAGTAAAGATGATGGGAGAGCATTGGACAAATATTCATATAGTACAACCTAAATTAGAGCAACTAGAAACGAATATGCAATTTGCTGAAATGATAGAGCCAAATGAAATGGTGGCATTAATGACTTTAAATATAAAAGTTGGAGATGTAGAAGGAATGATAAATATATGTATTCCTTATTTAGTAATAGAACCACTTATGGAGTTTTTAAATACAAAATATTGGTATACAAACCATAAAAATGTTCAAGTAGAAGATTATAAAAATTATATGGAAGGAAAAATTCAAATTTCACAAATACCAATTAGAACAATACTTGGAAAAACTCAAATAATGGTAAAAGATTTTTTGGAGTTGCAATTAGGGGATGTTATTAGGCTTGATTCGTATGTAAGCTCAGATCTCAATGTATACGTAGGGGACCTATTGAAATTCAAAGGAAAGCCTGGCATAAGCAAGAAAAAAAATGCATTAAAAATTACTAAGATTGTTAGAGAGGAGGAAGAATAATGGCAGATATGCTTTCACAAGATGAAATAGATGCTTTGCTAGGGGGGAGCACGAGTAAAGATACAAGTCAAGCGAGCCTTAGCAATAAAGACAAAGATGAAATTGTGAAATTACTAGATAAAGCAATAGGAAAGGCTTCAGAAGTATTATCTAATTTAATTAATAAACATGTTACAATAAAATATGATTCTATAGATGACGAAAATTCAATTTCAAGCATATTAGAAGAACAGTCGCAACTAGCAACTAAAATCGATTATAAACAAGGAATAAAAGGAGAAAGCGTTTTACTTGTAAAAATGGATGACGCAAAAGTTATTGCTGATTTGATGATGGGAACAGAAACGAGTAAAGATGAAGAGTTTTCGGATCTACACCTTAGCGCGATAACAGAGGCCATTAGTCAAATGATAGGAGCAAAGGTAACAACAATTGCATCAATTATAGGTGGAAAAACAGATGTAAATCCTCCAAAGACAGATAAAGTAAGTAGTATCTCAGAACTAGAAAAAATGATAAACCTAAATGATGGGATAATATTAATAAATTATTACTTCTTGGTTGATGATATGATTACAAGTGACCTCAGATTAATAATGACTGTAGCTCTTGCTGAAAGTATAATCTCAAAAATTAAAAATGCGGAATCAGATAAAAATAAAAATGAAAATAATACAATAAACATTAATACTAATAATTCTACCGAACAAGATAAAAAGGCGACTCTTAGTGTTGCGAATGAAAAGAATAATGTTAATGTAAAGACAGTTCAATTTTCAGATATGCATTCTTCTATTATGCAAAAGCAAAAAGAAAATATTGATCTCATAATGGATGTGCCTCTTGAAGTAACTGTTGAGCTAGGAAGAACTCATAAATCTATAAAAGAAATTTTAGAGTTCGCACCAGGAACTATAATAGAGCTAAATAAGATTGCTGGGGACCCTATAGATATACTGGTAAATGGTAAATTTGTTGCAAAAGGAGAAGTAATAGTAATAGACGAAAACTTTGGAATAAGAATTACAGAAATTATTGATGTAAAAGAAAGAATATGATATAATTAACAAAAATAAAATATTATGTCGTCAAAGGGGGAAGTGCATATGGAAGGTAAAAATATTTTAGTTGTTGATGATGCTGCATTTATGCGAATGATGGTTAAAGATATTTTAACTAAAAATGGATATGATGTTGTTGCAGAAGCAGAAAATGGAATAAAAGCAGTGGAGAGGTATAGGGAGAGTACACCGGATTTAGTAATAATGGATATTACAATGCCAGAAATGGACGGTATAGAAGCAGTAAAACAAATAAAAAAAATTAATGGTGCCGCTAAAATTATAATGTGTTCAGCAATGGGACAACAAGGAATGGTTATTGAATCAATACAGGCTGGGGCAAGGGATTTTGTAGTAAAGCCTTTTCAGGCTGAAAGGATTCTTGAAGCTGTTAAAAAAGTTTTAGGCGTATAATAAGCATTAAGTCTAAAAATAAAAGGGTGGATATTAAATGAAAAGTTTTGAAGTAATTAGTTCCATGATTAGTATGGCATTTATACTTGCATTAGTTATGGGACTCGCATATATTACGACAAGATATGTTGGTATGAGCAGTGTAAAACGATTTAAAAACAGTAATATAAAGCTTATTGAAGTAATGTCTATTGGATACCAAAAATATTTATATATTGTTAAAGTGACGGATAAATTTATGGTTTTGTCTGTTACAAAAGATGATGTAAAATTATTAGACACAGTAGACACAGAAAAGGTAATTATTAATCAAGATGAAGGGCTTATAGGGAAAGATTTTAAGAACATGCTTGAAAAAGTAATTAAGAGACAGAGCAAATAGTCATACTATCATTTCGATGAGTTTAGACATTAGCAAGGAATAATGGAGTGAAAATGATGAAAATAAAAAGAAAAGTACTTAGTATATTAATGATAACTTTTGTTATGTCTTTAATTTCTGTTTTTTATTATTCTGTATATGCGAATAATACAATAATACCAGAAGTTAATATGACGTTTGGTGCAGCTGATAGTCCAGTGGAAGTTACTAATAGTATGAAAATATTATTCTTGCTTACTATTATTTCCCTTGCACCGTCGATTCTTATAATGATGACTTCATTTACAAGGATACTAATAGTTCTGCATTTTTTAAGGTCAGCACTTGGAACTCAACAAACGCCTCCTAATCAAATCATAATTGGGCTCGCATTGTTTTTAACGTTATTTATAATGAACCCAGTACTAGCTGATATTAATGAAAATGCTATAAAGCCATTTAATGAAGGGAAAATAACTCAGGAAAAGGCTATAGATGTTGGTATGAAACCACTTAAAAATTTTATGTTAAAACAGACGTATGAAAAAGATTTAGCATTATTCATGAATATCTCGGGTACTGCTAAAGTCGAATCGGCGGAGTTACTTCCAGCGACTGTTATTATTCCAGCATTTATAATCAGTGAACTTAAAAAAGGATTTATGATTGGTTTTATAATATATATTCCGTTTTTAGTTATAGATATGATAGTCTCATCGACCCTTATGGCAATGGGTATGATGATGTTACCACCAGTTATGATTTCGTTACCATTTAAGCTATTACTGTTTGTAATGGTTGATGGATGGAATTTAATTGTGGGACAAATTGTCCAGAGCTTTAGATAGGAGGGGAAGGCATGAATGAAGGAGCAATTATAGACGTAGCAAAAAATGCTTTATGGATTACAGTAATGGTATCGTCTCCTGTTTTACTTGTTGGATTGTTTGTTGGACTCATTGTTAGTATATTTCAAGCAGTTACATCTATACAAGAGCCAACACTCGCCTTTGTTCCTAAAATAATTGCAATATTTGTAGCTATTGGTGTATTTGGTCCATGGATGCTAACTGTAATGATCGAATACATAATAAATTTATATAGTAGTATGAATACTTTTTTATATTGAAAGATTGACGTGGTGATTGTATGGGATTTATGACACAAGATATTTATATGAATATGGAAATTGTATTTTTAGTAATGCTGAGGATTGTAGCCTTTTTTGTAAGTGCCCCATTCTTTAGTGGTCAATATGTAAACAACTATATTAAGGTAGGACTTTCATTTATATTAGCCAATGTTGTTGTATCAACTGGCTTAGTAAAAACAGTTAGTTATTCAAACGATATCTTTGGTTACTTTGGTATAGGAATAAAAGAAGTTGCAGTAGGGTTAATACTTGGATATATAGCTACAATAATCTTAAATGTTATAGTTATGGTAGGTGAAATGGTAGATTTTCAAATTGGTTTTTCGATGGCAAGTGTTATGGACCCACTAAGTGGAACACAAATGCCTATAACAGGTAACTTGTATTATTTTTCTATAATAGCGTTAATGCTTGTAACAAATATGCATTATGAACTTATAAAAGCTATAATATACAGTTACAAAATTGTAGGACTTGGAGTTTTCAATTTGACGCAGTCGCTGTTTGATGCACATATGGAGATACTTACAGATATGTTTGTTACAGCTATAAAGATGGCGAGTCCAATAATAGGTATAATGCTTATTATAAATATTGGACTTGGAATACTTGTTAGAACATTGCCGCAAATGAATATGTTTGTTGTAGGATTACCAATAAAAATCTATATATCATTATATGTTATGATCCTTATAACACCATTTACTATTATGAGTTTTTCATATATATTTGATAAGATAGATATAAGTTTTATCAAAATATTAAAAGGGATGAGCCCATGATGAATAAAAATATAACAAAACATATATTTTTAAAACTAAATTTACAATTCTTTGCTGAGGGTGCAGGAGGAGAGAAAACAGAACTTCCTACAGAAAAGAAGAAAAAAGAAACAATGCAGGAAGGACAGTTTGCTAAAAGCATGGAAATAAATACTGCTATGCTTATAATATTTAGCTTCTTCAGTCTTAAGATATTTATTCCGTATATGTATGAAAGGATTGTAGATTTGTTTAATCATACATTTTCATTATTATCAAAAACAGATGAGATATTTAGTGTTTCTTATATGGCAAGCTTTTTAACAGATATGTTTTTGCGAACATTACTTGTGGTACTTCCCGTGACAGCTGTTTGTTTGATCGTAGGTGTACTTGCAAATGTGATTCAAATAGGGTGGCATCCTACATTAAAACCAATACAACCTAAAATGAGCAGAATAAGTCCACTTGAAGGTTTTAAAAGGATTTTTTCTATGAGATCAGTGATGGAACTACTAAAGTCTCTTATGAAACTAGTACTTATATGTGCGATTTTATATATGTCGATTAGTAATGAGATAAAAATATTACCAGCATATATGAATATGAGCATAGTAGAGAGTACAGCACATGTGGGTAATGTTGTTATAGATACAGCACTTAATGTAGGTATATTATTTGTAGTATTAGCGATAATAGATTACTCATATCAGAGATTTGAGTATATGAAAAAAATAAAAATGAGTAAATATGAAGTAAGAAAAGAATACGAACAAGAAGAAGGTAAACCAGAGATAAAACAAAAAATTAAACAAAGAATGAGACAAATATCTATGAGAAGAATGATGAATGACGTTCCAAAGGCTGATGTAATAATTACAAACCCTACTCATTATGCTATTGCTATAAAATATGATCAGAAGAAGGATGCAGTACCGCGAGTAGTGGCAAAAGGAACAGACTTTCTAGCTAAGAGAATAAAAGAGGTAGCTGCAGAAAACAAAGTAGAAATAGTCGAAAACAAGCCACTTGCAAGAACACTATATGCAACTGTTGAGATAGGAGAAGAAATACCAGAAGAACTATTCGGAGCAGTAGCAGAGATACTGGCATTCGTATATAAATTGAAAAATAAAGTGTAGAGAAGAATAGATTTAAAGGGGTCGGTTCCTTCTTTCTAGGAACTGTCCCCATAGAAAAAAATAAAAAAAGATATTAACTTAACCGCAAGATAAAAAACTATAATATAAAAGTTCAATAATTCGAAGATTGGCAAAAGGGACAGTTCCTGAAAAGAAGGAACCGACCCTAAAAGAGATAAAAACTGCACAAGAGAGGTAGGTGGGAGTAATGAAATCAGGTGATATGGCACTTGGAGTTATTGTAATATTAGTTATTCTTCTATTCCTAATACCTCTTCCGCCATTTTTATTAGACTTTCTTTTAACAATAAATATTGGACTTGCACTTATAATACTCTTAAATGCATTGTTTTCAAAAGAATCTTTAGATATGTACTTATTTCCTACAATATTATTACTTACAACATTGTTTAGACTAGGGTTAACTCTCGCATCTACGAGATTAATACTTGGTGAAGGTGAAGCAGGACAGGTAATTGCAACTTTTGGATCATTTGTTGCAGGTGGAAATATTGTCGTCGGTGCTATACTATTTATTATTATAGTTATAATTCAGTTCTTAGTTGTAACAAAGGGTGCGGAAAGAGTAGCAGAAGTATCTGCAAGATTTACACTCGATGCAATGCCTGGTAAACAGATGGCTATAGATGCGGACTTAAACTCTGGAGTAATAGATGATAAACAAGCAAAAGAAAGAAGAGATAAAATACAAGAAGAAGCTTCCTTTTTTGGGTCCATGGATGGAGCCAGTAAGTTCGTAAAAAATGATGCAATTGTTAGTATAATAGTAATATTTGTAAATATAATAGGTGGTTTAATACTTGGCATGACGGGTGTAACAGGTGGTAGACCATTAACATTTGGAGATGCAATAGATAAATATACAATACTTACAATAGGTGATGGACTTGTAGCACAGCTGCCAGCACTTTTGATATCAGTAGCAACAGGTATTCTCGTGACCAAAGCAGCGAAAGAAACGGACATGAGTGCTGCATTAATAAAGCAATTATTTAGCATTCCTAAAGTATTATATCTTACTGGTGGAGTTTTAGTATTCTTAGGAGTATTCACGCCACTACCATGGTATTCAATGGTTCCATCAGGTGTTTTGTGTATTCTGGGAGCAAGTGCTATGGATAAAAACTTGAAGCGTAGGTCTATAGAAACAGAAATATCTACAGAAGATGTGGAAGTAGAAGAGATAAGAAAACCGGAAAATGTTATATCATTACTTCAGGTTGACCCTATAGAGCTCGAGTTTGGGTATGGTATAATACCACTTGCTGATGCAAATCAAGGTGGAGATCTACTAGATAGAGTAGTTATGATAAGAAGGCAGATTGCACTTGAACTCGGCACCATAGTTCCAATAATAAGGCTGAGAGACAATATACAATTAAATCCTAATCAATATATAATAAAGATAAAAGGAATTGAGGTAGTCAAAGGTGATATTATGTTTGATCACTATATGGCTATGAATCCAGGATATGTCGAGGAGGAGATTGATGGAATAGACACAATTGAGCCAGCTTTTGGACAGCCAGCTTTGTGGATTACAGAAAAACAAAGGGAGAAAGCAGAGTCTTTTGGGTATGCAGTAGTTGATCCTCCGTCAATAATAGCGACACATCTTACAGAAATTATTAAATCACACTTACATGAATTGTTGACTCGCCAAGATGTTCAAACACTCATAACTAAGGTAAAGGAAACAAATGATGTTTTAGTTGATGAACTAACTCCAAAACTTATGAATATAGGTGAAATACAAAAAGTACTTGGAAATCTCCTTCGTGAGGGTATATCGATAAGAGACTTGGTGTCTATATTTGAAACACTTGCTGATTATGCACACAATATAAAAGACACAGATGTTTTAACAGAGTATGTAAGACAATCACTTAGAAGGGCAATATCAAAAAAGTGTTTCGAGCAAAATCAAACTAATAATGTACTAACACTTGATCCAGAGCTTGAACAACAAATAATGGATTCGATACAACAATCGGATCATGGAGCATATATTGCGATGAATCCTAGAATTAGCAATCAGATAATAGAGAAGATAAATATAGAGGTCTCTAAATCGAATTTTACTAGTGAACAACCCATAATATTAACTTCACCAATAGTCAGACTATATTTTAAAAAAATTATAGAAGAAGAATTGCCTAATATTATTGTATTATCTTTTAACGAGGTAGACACCTCTACAGTCGAGATACAACCAGTGGGGATGGTGAGCATAAATGAAAATTAAAAAATACGAAGGAAAAACTAAAAAAGATGTTTTAGATAAAATAAGAGAAGAACTCGGAAATGAAGTTTTTATACTGAGTGAAAAAGTAATACAGCCTAGGGGGATATTTAAGTTCTTTTTAAAGCCTACGATAGAAGTAACGGTTACACTAGATGAAACGATAGTTAAACCCCAAAGTAGTTCAAGTAGTATTATTGAAGAGAAGTTAACTAAATTTGAAGAACACAGTAAATTTAAAGAAGTTGAATTAGAAAAACAAAGTGAAACAATAAAGAGTCTAGAAAATAAATTAGATAACTTAGAGAATTTAATAAAAACTATGACAGATAAAATAGTTAGTCAGGTTAAGGTAAAAGAAGATGAAAATAAAAAGTACAAGAATAATATATTGCAGTTATTTTATGACAACCTAATAAAGAATGAGGTAGACAAAAATCTAGCTGAAGAGATATTAAAGGACTTAGATGATATAGATGAAAAAAATAATGTAAACGATTTAGTAAGGATAGTATACACTAGAATAACAGAATTTTTAGGAAAACCTGAGGAACTTAAAACTGATAAGGAAGATGGAAAACCTAAAGTAGTTGCTTTTATAGGTCCAACGGGAGTCGGTAAAACAACAACCATAGCAAAAGTAATAGCAAAGTTTATACTTGATAACAAGAAAAATGTAGGACTTATAACAGCTGATACATATAGAATAGCAGCTGTAGAGCAGTTGAAAACATATGCAGAAATACTCGGAGCATCTATAGAGGTAATATACTCACCAGATGAACTAGTTAAAAAAGTAGAAGATTATAAGGATAAGGAGTTGATTTTCTTAGATACAGCGGGACGTTCCCATAAGAACGAAGAGCAATTTAAGGAACTCGAAGAACTGGTAAAAATACTTGATAAAAAAGAAGTGTTTCTAGTACTTAGCTTAGCTACTAAATATAGGGATACCATTGACATTATAGATAAATATTCAGAAATAATTAGTGATTATAAAATAATATTTACTAAAATGGATGAAACCCTTGGTCTGGGTAACATATTAAATGTAAAGATGTATACAAAAAAACCTTTATCATATATTACTTTTGGACAAGATGTACCAGACGATATAGAGTTAATGAATACAGAAAAAATTGCAAAACTACTGTTAGGGAGTTATGAAAAATGAAAGACCAAGCTCAAAACTTGAGAGATATTATTAGAAAGAAAAACAAAGACTCAAAGCGTATGTGCTCTGCGAAAGTAATGGCAATTACTAGTGGTAAAGGTGGTGTAGGCAAAACTAATATTGCGCTTAACCTAGCAATTGAGTTTAATAATAAAGGCATAAAGACGCTTATACTTGATGCAGACCTAGGTTTAGCTAATATAGAAGTGTTATTGGGCATAGTACCCAAATATAATTTATCTGATGTTATATATGGTAAAAAAATAATAACAGATATAATTACTCTCGGATCAAATGAGGTGAAATTTATTTCGGGTGGCTCGTGTATAAAGGAGATTACCAGTCTTACAGAGACACAAATAAAAACGTTTGCACAAAATTTGAATTTATTAGATAAAATGGTAGACGTAATTATAATTGATGCAGGTGCAGGCATAACAGACAATGTAATGACGTTTCTAGGTTTTGCAGATGAGGTGCTTTTAGTTACCACACCAGAACTTACAGCAATTACTGATGCCTATGCACTACTAAAAGTATTCTCCGAAAGAACAAAGAAAGGCGATATAAATGTAAAACTCATTATAAACAAAGTTAAAGATGAGAATGAAGGACAGAAAATATATGAAAAGATAAAGAAGGTTGCAGATAAGTTTTTAAATATAAAAATAGAAGATTTAGGGTATTTACCTAATGATGAGTGTTTAGAAAAATCAGTAAGAACTGGGCAAGCTGTAGTTATAAAATATCCCAAAAGTGAAGTAACAAAAGAATTAAAAAATATGGCAGAAAAGATTTTAAATATAAGAATTGATAAAAACAGTACAAAAGGATTAAAAATGTTTATAGAATTAGTAAAAAATAAAATTAATATAATAAAAGATTTGTAATTTTAAAAAAATTTGGTATAATTAGGTTAGTGGTAAGTTATAGATATGAAAAATTTATAATTAAAACGGGGGTGGAAGTATGGATGTAAGTCAATATTTGCAAATATTTATTGAAGAAAGCAGAGAACATTTACAAAACTTAAATGACAATTTGCTTCAATTAGAAAATAATCCTGAAAATATGAATATTTTAAATGAGATTTTCAGGGCCGCACATACATTAAAGGGTATGTCAGGAACAATGGGTTATAATAATATGCAAAAACTAACGCACACAATGGAAAGTGTTTTGGCAGAAATAAGAACTGGAAATGTTAGTGTGAATTCAAAACTAGTTGATGTATTATTTAAATCTCTTGATGCGCTTGAAAATTATATTAATGTGATTACTGAGACTGGTAAAGAAGGAACAAAAGAATACAAAGCTTTAATTTCTGATTTAAGTTCGCTACTTGAATCAAAAGGTGAAAAAATTAAAAATGAAGTAAAAGCAGAATCAAGAGTTACGAATGGCAGCATTACTTTGGATTCTTCTGAAACTGAGTATATAAAAGGAGTATTAAACCAAGGTAAAAAGGTATATACGATAAATATGCAAATAGATGAAGGCTGCTTACTTAAGGGAGCTCGTGCATATCTTATAACTAAAAACATGCAAGATTTTGGTGAAATATACAAATCAAATCCTACGCTAAAAGATATGGAAGAAGAAAAGTTTGGGTTTGATTTATCTTTCATAGTTATTTCTCTTGATGAGAGAAGAGTATTTGAAGAAGAATTAAGTTCTATTGCAGAGGTGGTTAAAGTGGAAGTTATAGATTTCATTTCAAACGTAAAAGCAGATGATAATAAGAACGAAGTAAAGAAGGAAAAAATTGTCACTATAGAAGCAGTTGAAGAAAATAAACAAGATGAAATAGACAATCAAGATGAAAAAACAGAAGAAAAAAGTCTTGATGATAAGAAACAGCTTTCAAGTAAAACTGTCAGAGTTGATATATCAAGACTAGATAATCTCATGAATTTAGTGAGTGAGTTAATAATTGTGAAAACAAGACTAGAAGAAGAGGTAAAGACTAGTGAAAGTAATGAAGCTTTAGAATATCTAGAGAGAGTTACAACAAACTTACATGATGCAGTTATGAAAGTGCGTATGGTTCCAGTTGAGAGAGTATTTAATAGATTTCCTAGAATGATAAGAGATTTAGCGCAAAATTTGAGTAAAAGCATAGTACTTAAAATGACAGGTGAGGATACTGAACTCGATAGAACGGTTATTGATGAGATAGGAGAGCCCCTTATTCATTTGCTAAGAAATGCTGCTGATCATGGACTTGAGATTCCAGAGGAAAGGGTAAAGTCAGGAAAAGTAAAGCAAGGAGTTATAAATTTAAGAGCATATCAAGATGGTAATAATGTTGTTATTGAAGTTGAAGATGATGGAAAAGGTATAAATTATGATAAAGTAAGAAGAAAAGCGGTAGAAGTAGGAGCTGTGAGTGCGGAACTTGCGGTTAATTTATCTCAAGGTGAGTTATTACAACTTATTTTTGCTCCAAGCTTTAGTACTGCAGATCAAATAACAAATGTTTCAGGACGTGGAGTTGGACTTGATGTTGTTAAAACTAAAATAGAAGCATTAGGTGGAAATGTAGAAGTAAAATCTGAGGTTGGTAAAGGGACTAAGTTTATTGTTAGACTTCCTCTTACACTTGCTATTATTCAAGCTCTCATGGTAAATATAGGTAAAGAAAGATATGCTATACCTCTTAATATAATACAAACAATAGAAGATATAAATGTAACCGATATAAAACATATCCAAAAGAGAGAAACAATATTACTAAGAGATAAAGTTATCCCTATTGTAAGACTCGGTAGAGAACTAGGTGTTTCAGAAGAAAAGAGCGAAAACAAAACTAATACACTTACAATAGTAATTACTAAAAAGGGCGAAAGAGAAACAGGATTTGTTATCGATTCATTAATAGGAGAACAAGAAATAGTGATAAAATCATTAGGAAAATATTTAGCATCTATAAAAATGATTGCTGGTGCAACGATACTTGGAAATGGTGAAGTGGCATTGATACTTGACATAAACATGTTGGTATAGTTGAAAGCAAGTTGAAAATTGAAAGTGGAAAGTTAAAAATTAATGTATAAATAACTTTTAACTTTAAACTCTCAACTTTTATCTGTATTATAAATGGGGGTGTTCTTATGAATAATGAGAAAGTAATAAATGCAAGTGAAGTTAAACAGTATATAATATTTAATCTGGCAGAAGAGGAGTACGGAATTAATATAGAAGAAATCGAGTCAATTAATAGAATACAAGGTATTACAAGGGTTCCTAAAGCCCCTACGTACATTAATGGGGTAATAAATGTACGTGGGGATATAATACCAGTAATGAGTTTAAGAAAAAAGCTTAACTTTGAAGAAGACACGTTTACAAATAGTAGTAGAATAATAATTATAAAAAAACAAGATGCAAGCATAGCTATTATTGTTGATAAAGTAAAAGAAGTAGTTGGACTTGACTCTAAAAGTGTTGAATCTGTACAAGAATCAAATACAAAAATAGGTATAGATTATATAAAAGGCGTAGGCAAGATAGGTAATAGAATTGTTACTATAATAAATATAAGTAAGTTAATTGAAAATATAGAGGAAGAGCTTATTGTTGGTTTGAGGTAATATTATGCAAGATAATTTAAATGATATGCATATGGATGTTTTAAGGGAAATTGGTAATATTGGTGCAGGAAATGCTACAACTGCATTGTCTCAAATGCTTAATAAGTCTATAACAATGCAAGTGCCAGAGGTTAATATAGTAGAATTTAAAAATGTATCAGCTATAATTGGTGGTGAAGAAAATATAGTTGCTGGTATTCTTGTTAAGATATCTGGGGATATTGAAGGTATTATGATGTATGTTTTAGAGTATGATTCCGTTCGTAGTATGTTAAACATTTTGTTAAATAAAAACATAGCAAGTGAAGATATACTTGGGGAAATGGATTTATCTGCATTAAAAGAAATTGGAAACATACTGACAGGTTCATATCTTACGGCTTTGTCTAAACTAACAAATTTAACTATGATACAATCAATACCAAAATTAGCTTTCGACATGGCAGGAGCTATACTAAGTGTTCCAGCAATACTTTTTGGAAAAACTTGCGATAGTGTATTGTTTATTAAAACAGATTTTAATCAAGGGGATAGAGATGTAGTGGGATATTATATATTGATTCCAGAAGCACAATCATTTGATAAAATAATGAAATCGCTAGGGGTAATATAATATGATTAATATGGATAATATCGAAGTAGTGAAGGTGGGAATGGCGGATTTTAATATTGTAAAAAATCCTGGTATGATAACCACCCTAGGTTTAGGTTCATGTGTAGCTGTTGTATTATATGATGCTAAACTAAAAATGGCAGGTATGGCTCATATTATGTTACCGAGTAGTAAAGCAATAAAAAACAATAGTAACAGGGCAAAATTTGCAGATACGTCTATAAGTGATTTGCTTGATATGATGGCAAAAGAAGGAATGAAGAAGCAAAACTTAATTGCCAAAATTGCTGGTGGCTCTCAGATGTTTGATTTTGATAGTGTCGATGATGTATTTAGTGTGGGAAGAAAGAATATTCAAGCATGCAAAGATATTTTAGCTGAACTTAAGATTTCAATAATTGCGGAAGATATAGGAGAAAACTATGGTAGAACTGTTGAATTCTATACACTAGACGGATCTTTTAAAATAAAAAGCGTAGGAAAAGCAGAGAAGTTCATATAACAAAGTACAAAGAACAAAGAACAAAGAACCCGTTTACTTTGAACTTTGTAGTTTGAACTTTGTACTTTGAAAACGGGGTGATACATTGGGTGCTATTATTAAAAACAGTGAAGAACTTGAAAAAGTATGGAAAGAATATGCAAAACATAATACACAAGAGCTTAAGGATAAGATAATAATAGGGTATTCCCCTTTAGTTAAGTATATTGCAGGAAGAGTAAATATATATTTATGTAATAACGTTGAGTTTGAAGAGCTAGTTAGTTTTGGTGTTTTTGGATTAATTGATGCAGTAAATAAATTTAACTTAACTAAAAATGTAAAGTTTGAAACTTATGCATCTCTCAGGATAAGAGGTGCTATATTAGATAGTGTTAGAAAGATGGATTGGATACCAAGGTCACTTAGGCACAAACAGAAAAAGGTTGATCAAATAATGTCTGAACTTGAAACAGAGTTAGGCAGAGAACCAACAGATGAGGAATTAGCACAAAAACTTGGAGTAAATATAGATGAATTACAAGAAGTAATTACAGAAACAAATATTTCAGCAATGGTATCTCTTGATGAATACACAGAACAAAATTATGAGTCTAATATAAATGAATTCACGACAAATAAATCAGAACAACCGGAATATGAAATAGAGCAAAAAGAGACAAAAGAGATGTTAAAGTCAGCTGTTAACTCCCTTTCAGAAAGGGAACAAAAAATTATATATTTATATTATTTTGAAGAATTGACATTAAAAGAAATCAGCAAGATCCTAGAAATTTCAGAATCTAGGATATCACAGATACACTCAAGAGCTATAGTAAGGTTAAGGGGTAAGTTAGGGGAAAATAACTATCTGTTAACTGAATAGAAATACGAAAGGGGTATATTGTTATGGAAGAAATGAAAAATCCACAGCAAGTTCCAAAAAACGAATCAGTAACAGTGAAAATTTCACCTGATAAAATGAATGCATATATTATATTTCATATCCCAGAAAATGATGGCAGAAGAATGACTAAGAATGAGATACAAGATTATCTTCATCTTGAAGGCTTAAGACAAGGCATTGATCATGAAGTTTTAGAAAGTCTTTTTGAAAACAGAAATTATGAGTATCTATACAACATAGCACGTGGAAAGGAAGCTATCAAAGGTGAAGATGGAAAAGTTATATATAATTTCCAGACAGAAAAGAAAATAAAACCAACAGAACGAGAAGATGGAACGGTTGATTTTTATAATTTGAATCTTATTGAAAATGCTCATGAGGGTGATATTATAGCGGTTATTATAGCTCCTACTGATGGAGAGGATGGTTATGATGTTTTAGGGCAACCTATATTTTCATCTAAAGGGAGACCTGCAAATGTTAAAAGAGGAAGAAATGTATCATCAAGTGAGGATGGGCTAAAGTTCTTTGCTACAAAAGATGGACAAGTGGGTGTGATAGATGGAAAGATAGTTGTAAGTGAAGTATTTGAAGTGGATTCTGATGTTAATACAAGCACAGGAAATATAAACTTTGTTGGAAGTGTTGTAATAAGAGGAAATGTACTTAGCGATTTCAAAGTTTTTGCAGCTGGAAACATAGATGTATATGGGGTAGTTGAAGGTGCGACACTTGAATCAAAGGGAAGTATGAATTTACATAGTGGGGTACTTGGAAATGGGAAAGCTGAGATAAAAGTAGGCGGAGATCTTGTAGCGAAATATATAGAAAACTGTAATATTATAGTTAATGGTAATATAGTTAGCGAAGCAATCCTACACTCTAATGTCAGATGTAGTAAAAATATAGAAATTGGAGGAAAAACTGGACTTATAGTAGGTGGAAATGTCACGGCAGGAAAGCTTATAAAAGCTAAAGTGATTGGTTCGAACTTTGGAACACATACTGAATTAAAAGTTGGAGTAGATCCTAATTTAGTTGAAATGTATAAAAAGAATAAAGAAGAAATAGAAAGAATAAAGAGCGAAAAAACGAAGTCTTCACAATTGCGAGAATTATTAGAAACTAAAAACAAAAAGAACTTGCTTGATGATGAAAAGAAGATATTGCTAGAAAAAATAGTACATACTAACAATTTTATAACAAGACGAATTGAGGAATTAAACGAAGAACAGGAATTACTTATGGAGAAAATTCAAGAAATTGAAAATGGTGAAATAAAAGTTGAGCAAAAAATATGTCCAAACGTAGAAATATATATATCTAATGCATATATGAGGACAAGAGAAGATATATCAAGATGTACTTTGAGAAAAGAAGGAGCAGACGTTAAAATATCTGCTTACT
The DNA here is from genome assembly GCA_003452395.1 of Clostridiales bacterium. GTDB lineage: Bacteria > Bacillota > Clostridia > Lachnospirales > UBA12420 > UBA12420. The sequence goes on along the minus strand of DMOI01000055.1, from coordinate 27,494 downwards.
AAGGGAGATGATTATATGGCTATAAGACCCATAGACATGCAAACTATAGCTGCTGCAAACAATGAGTATAGCAAAATGCAACAAAATAATAATGCACATGGGCAAAATGTACAACATAATATAGCAGAAAGCATGAAAAAGGCTGATCAAGTTCGTCAAACTAAGGTACATAAAACAGAAAATATTGAGCATAAAAAATTAAATGTTGATGATAAAAATAAAGATGAAAAAAGGAAAAAACACAAAAAATACAAACAATACACAAAAAATAAAAAACTAGAAATTATAGAAGAATATGATGATGAACAAAAAGATGAAAACAATGAAAATCATAAACATATAGATCTGAAAATTTAGGTGTAACTTGTAAAGAGCGGAGGTGGTATAGTGATTTCTTTAATAATAAGCATAGTGTTGTTTTTTATGGGGTTAATAGTGTTTGTATTTGGGTATATAGGTAGATATGAGTTAGTTAAAGATGGATACATAGAAGAATCAGATTTATCAAAGGTAACAAAAGAGAAAGAGGAACTTAGTTTAAAAGTTGACGAAGCTGACAAGGTTTTGCAAGAATTAAATAAATTCTCTACATATATTTCTAAAGAGTTAGATACTAAACATAAGGAACTCTTGTTTTTATATCAAATGATAGATGAAAAGCAAGAATCTTTTACAAAAAACGAAAAAGAGGTAAATAAAAGGACAAAAAAAATAACTCTGCAAGAAAAAAATATAGAAGAAGATAAAAAACAAACTGAAACTAACCGAAAAGAAGAGCAAAAATTTACCACCATAAATGAGGAACTAAAAGTAAAAAACATACTAAAGAGTAATCAAACTATGCAGGAAAAAGTACAAGCGTTACATTGTGCAGGTAAATCAATAGATGAAATTGCAAGTACATTAAGGAAAGGAAAAAATGAAATTAGATTAATGATTGGGGTAGGAAAAAAGGAGTGATTAAATTTGAAAACACTGAAAATAGGATTTATAATGGGATTTGGGATTGGTCTTATGACTGTATCAGCTATAATGTTTGCTGTAGCTATGTCGGATTTAAATAAAACTGAAGAAACCAAAATCCAAGATGAAAAAAAGGATGTAAGTACAGTACAAGAAGATACCGTGGAAAGATCAAAAGAGACGACGAAAGAAATACCAGAAGAAACAACAAAAGAAATTAAAGTATTACAAGAGAATAAAAATGAAAAAGCAAAACTAGAGCAATCAGAGGAAGAATATGTTGCAGTTATAATACCTAAAGGTAGTGATTCTTATGATGTAGCAAAGATATTATATGATAATAAACTTATAGAAAATAAAAACGGTTTTGAAGTATATATAGAAAAACAAAAGAAAAGTACAATGCTACGTCACGGAACATTTAATATAAAAAAAGATAGTAGTTATGATGATATTATTAAAAAAATAGCTGGATAAAAATGATATTTGTGTAGAATATTATTTTTATTTAGCTATTTTTTAGTAATAGTACTTGCAAATATAAAAAAAACGGGGTAGAATATATAAGAAACAAGTTGAAAATTGAAAGTTGAAAATTGAAAGTGAAATATAAAATATTTTCAAACTCTCAACTCTCAACTCTCAACTCTTAACTTTCAACTTTTAACTTAAGTGGGGGAGGATAAATGTATGTATAAGAGAGTACTGATAAAATTAAGTGGTGAAGCTTTGGCAGGAGATAAGAAATTTGGGTTTGATGATAAACCAGCATCAGTAGTAGCCGAAGAAATTAAAGAAATAGTAAGTAGAGGTACAGAAGTAGCATTGGTTGTTGGGGCAGGTAACATATGGCGTGGAAGGGATAACAAAAATATGGATATGACAAAATCACACCATATAGGAATACTTTCTACAGTGATTAATGCTATTTATATGGGTGAACTCTTGCGTATCAATGGCATAAATACTATAATACAAACACCATTTGTAGTGGGTTCTATGACTGAACAATTTGTAAAAGAAAAAGCTATAGATTATATGAAAAAGGGCAAAGTAGTTATTTTTGCAGGAGGTACTGGGCATCCATTCTTCTCAACAGATACAGGAGCAGCATTAAGAGCTATAGAAATAGAGGCAGATATATTACTGCTTGCAAAAAGCATAGATGCTGTTTACGATTCGGATCCTAAAATCAATCCAAATGCTAAAAAATACGATGAAATAACATTTAAAGAGATAATAGCGAAAGGACTGAAAGTAATAGATATGACGGCAGCAAGTCTTTGTCTAGAAAATGGAATGAATACTAGATTATTTGCTTTAAGTGAGAATCGTAGTATTATAAAGATTTTAAATGGAGATAAATTAGGTACAATAATAAAAACAGAATAAAAGTAAAAATTTAATTAAAAGACTTGAAAAAAAGGCTAAAAAATGATAATGTAAATGGGAAACATAATTTATTGAATTTATATGGGAGGGGTTATCATGAACGACAATTTACAACAATTAGATAGTAAGATGAAAGGCGTAATAGAAGGATTAGACAGGGAATTTACTACAGTGAGAGCAGGAAGGGCAAATCCACATATATTAGATAGAATAACTATTGATTATTACGGCACACCCACATTATTAAATCAAGTGGCAAACATATCGGTGCCAGAAGCAAAGCTCATTGAAATAAAACCATGGGAAAGTAGTTTGCTAAAAGAGATAGAAAAAGCTATAATTGTTTCACCAGATGTTGATTTAAATCCAACGAATGATGGAAAGGTTATAAGACTTAGATTTCCAGATCTCACGGAGGCAAGAAGAAAAGACTTAGTGAAGGATGTAAAAAAACGTGCAGAAAATTCAAAAATTGCTATAAGAAATATTAGAAGAGACGAATTAGAGATGTTTAAAAAACAACAGAAAGATAATAAAATAACAGAGGATGAACTAAAAGTAATTGAAAAAGAAGTTCAAGATTTAACTGATAAATATAATAGAAAGATTGAAGAAATGACTGATATAAAAGAAAAAGAGATAATGACAGTTTAAAAAGAGGGGTAAAATTATGAATATAGATATGAGTAATTTGCCAGAGCATATAGGAATTATAATGGACGGCAATAGAAGATGGGCTAAAGCAAATGGATTTTCTAAAATAAAAGGGCATAGAGAAGGGGCAAATACTTTAAAAAGATTGGTTGAAGATGCGAATAAGTTGGGAATAAAGTATTTAACAGTTTATGCTTTTTCAACTGAAAATTGGAAGAGAGAAGAAAGTGAAGTAAAAGAAATAATGAATCTCCTTAGAGAGTTTTTGACCGAATGTGAAAGAAACTATGCAAAAGAAGATTATGTAGTAAATTTTATTGGAGACTCGAAAGGTTTAGCTCAAGACATACAAGATAAAATGTGTAGCGTTATTGAGAAGACAAAAAATAAGAAAGGACTTCATTTGTACATAGCTATCAATTATGGTGGCAGGGATGAAATTATTAGAGCAGTGAGAAGGCTATTTGAGAGTGGTGAGAATAACATAGAAATTACTGAACAAAAACTTTCTGAATATCTAGATGCGAGCGGAGTACCTGATCCAGAGTTTATTATAAGAACAAGCGGTGAAATGAGGATTAGCAATTTTTTAACATGGCAATCAGTATATAGTGAATTTTATTTTTCAGATAAATATTGGCCAGACTTTTCTATAGATGATTTTAAATTGGCAATATCAGATTTTCAACATAGAAACAGAAGGTTTGGGGGCATATGATATGTTAATGCGGATACTCAGCAGTGCCATTGGACTCGCTATATTGTGTGTAATACTCGTTACGGATAAACAAATGCTTTATTTTGCAACTGCTGTTGTAGGGGTATTAGGACTTAAAGAGTTTTATGATGCAATGAAGAAAAAAAGTAATCCACTAAGTAAGACAGGGTTACTCTTTGGTGCTGTATATATAATGCTAATTGAAATACTTAATTTATATAATACTAACTTTGTAATCTTAATACTTATTATGTTTTTAACGGTGTTTACAGTTATAATTGTAAGTTATAAAGAACATAATATAACGGATGCATCAATAACAATTACTGGTTTCTTTTATGTGTGTGTATTACTTTCATATGTGCCATTAGTAAGAAACTTGGAAGATGGGCAATTATATGTATGGCTTATATTCTTAGTAGCGTGGGGAAGTGATACGGGAGCTTATTTAGTAGGACTCACTTTAGGGAAAGCAAAGTTATGTCCAGATATAAGTCCTAAAAAGACTGTAGCAGGTGCAGTAGGCGGGATACTGTTTAGTATAATTTTTGTATTGGTTTATATGATTATATTAATAAAATATTATCAAATGAATATAGATAATTATATAGCAATTGCTCTTATAATAGGTACAGTAGGAAGCATTATTTCTCAATTAGGAGATTTATTAGCTTCAACTATAAAAAGATATGTAGAAATAAAAGATTTTGGAGAGATGATTCCAGGACATGGAGGAGTACTTGATAGATTTGATAGTATATTATTTGTAGCACCATTTGTTTATTATATAATAACGATTATGATGTTATAATAAGTAGAAAAAAAGGGGAGAAATAAATGATTTCAATTATAGTTGCGATAATAGTATTTTCGATTATTGTGTTAGTGCATGAATTTGGACATTTCATAGTAGCAAGAATGAATGGAGTTTTTGTTGAAGAATTTGCGATAGGGATGGGACCAAAACTGATTTCTAAAAAAATAGGGGAAACAGTATATTCTATAAGAATACTACCTCTTGGTGGATTTTGCAAAATGACGGGAGAAGAAGAAAATTCAGATGACGCTCGAGCATTTTGCAATAAAAGTGTATGGCAAAGAATGGCTATAGTTGTGGCTGGTGCTCTTATGAATTTTATATATGCACTAATCGCTATAATAATAGCTGTTAGTCTTATGAATCGTGTTTCATTACCAATAATAGATATAATATCACCTAATTCACCAGCTGAGAAAGCGGGGCTAATGAAAGGTGACAAAGTATTATATATTAATGATACAAAAGTAGGGATAATGGAAGATATACTTTTTGAGACAGCACTTTTAAATACTCCAGAAAAGAAAGTAAATCTTGTGATTGAGAGAAATGGTGAGAGAAAAAATATAACTTCATCGTTAAATGCTGGTATAGTAATAAGCAGTATTCCACAAGAGTTAGAAGGAAAGACAAATTTAAAACTAGGAGATTTTGTAGTTAATATTAATGGAAAAGATGTTTATAATATCAAAGACATAGGAAATGAATTAGAGAATAAAAGCAAAACAAATGTGCAAGTACTTAGAAATAATAAAATTGAAACGCTTATAGACGAAAATACAAAAATATTAATTGTAAATCAAGCGAGAATACAAAGACAAATAGGTTTTTTACCAATACAGAGAAAGCTGAACTTTATAGAATCACTTGATTATAGTGAGAAAAAGTTTGAATATTTTATAAGAACTACATGGGTCAGTTTAGGTAAACTTGTGACAGGGCAGGTAAGTTTCAAACTTGTGTCTGGGCCTATTGGTATAGTAAAATACTTAGGTGATACCTACGAAAAAAGTGTAAATGCGAGCTCAGTATTTATGGATCAGGTTATAAACGTATCAATTAACTTGCTCATGTTTTCAGCTCTACTTAGTGCTAATTTAGGTGTTATAAACCTAATGCCCGTACCAGCACTTGATGGAGGAAGATTGGTGTTTATGTTCGTTGAGCTTATAAGAGGAAAACCGGTAGACGTAGAAAAAGAAAACTGGGTACACGTATTAGGTTTCGGACTACTTATGATACTTATGGTATTTGTATTTTATAATGATATAATGAAGTTGGTTAATGGAATAGTTTAAGAAGTTGAAAGGTGAAAGTTGAAAGTGAAAGAGAAAGATTTTAAAAAATATAAAGGGAGACAGCGTTGCAAGCTGTCTTTTCTTATAAGGTTGATAGTATTGTAGTCCTTTAACTTTCAACTCTCAACTTTCAACTTTCAACTTATAAAGGGTGGTGTATCATGAAAGTAGCGGGATATAATCTGGGTTGTAAGGTAAATAAATATGAACTTGATTCTGTACTCGAAGAGTTTCTGAAAAATGGTTATGAGGTAGTGGAATTTGATGCTACTTCCGATGTATATATAGTAAACACATGTGCAGTTACACAGCTTGCAGAAAAAAAATCAAGACAGATGATAAATAGAGCTAAAAGCAAGAATTCAGATGCAATATTTGTTGCGGCAGGCTGTTACACGCAGAAGGAAGGCGAAAGCATAACAGGCGTTGATATAGTAGTTGGTACAAATAATAAGGATAAGATATATAAGATGGTGGAAGAGTATATAAAAAATAGAGAAAAGATATCGCTTGTGGAAAGTATAAAGACTGAAAAGATATATGATAACATGAAAATATCTAGTACTCAAGACAGCACTCGGGCATATGTAAAGATACAAGATGGATGTAAAAATTATTGTGCTTATTGTATAATACCATATTTAAGGGGAGCTGTTCGTAGTAGAAAGCTCACAGAAGTATTGGAAGAAGTAGAAATACTAGCAAATAAAGGGTATAAAGAAATAGTACTTGCAGGTATAGAAGTAGCGTCGTATGGAGAAGACTTAGGAGACATAAGATTAATCCATATTTTAGAAGAAACAAGTAAAGTGAAAGGTGTAGAGAGAATAAGATTGAGTTCTATGTATCCAACAATAATAGACGAGGAATTTGTAAATAGGATAAAAGAGTTAAGAAATGTATGTAATCATTTTCATTTATCACTTCAAAGTGGAAATGATGCTACACTAAAAAGAATGAACAGGAAATATACGACAGACCAATATAGACAAGCTATAAAACTTCTCAAAGAAAATATACCAGATGTGGCGATAACAACAGATATTATAGTTGGGTTTCCAGGAGAGACAGAAGAAGAGTTTGAGTCAACATATAACTTTGTACAAGAAATGAAATTTAGTAAGATACATGTATTTAAGTATTCAAAAAGGAAAGGAACAAAAGCAGAGACTCTAGAGAATCAGATTGATGAAAATATAAAAAATAATCGCAGTCACAAAATGATAAATCTTGGGGAATCACTGGAGAAAGAATTTTTAGAAAACTACATAGGAAGAGAACTAGATGTGCTATTTGAAGGAAACACAAAAAGTAAAGGTAATCTCTATCCAGGACATAGCATGAATTACTTGAAGGTAGTTGTAGCGTCAGAAGTAAGTTTGAAAAATGAAATAAAGAGGATTAGGATAGATAAAGTGGAAAAAGACTATTTGGTAGGGTTGTTGAAATAAATATTTTATTGCAACTGCTAGATGTTTATGTTATAATTATGCTATAAAATTAGTAAACTAATTATGTGAGGTGAATATATATGAATGCTGCAAAAAAGAAAATAATAACGTTGGTTGAAAATATACCTGAAGACCCAAAGGGAGATAATATGTTGTGTGAGATAGTGGATTTTATAGAGTATTTAAAGCAAAAGAAGAATATAGATAGCAAAGATTTCTATAACCTAATGATAGTTAGTGAGAGTAGTACAGAATTTTGGGATAATAAAACAGATGATGAGGTGTGGAATAATGTATAAACAAGGGGATATAGTTTTAATACCAGTGCCGTTCAGTGATTTATCATTAAGTAAACAAAGGCCAGTACTGGTCATTTCAAATAATAACTATAATGATAAAGTAGAAGATATATTGGTTGTTGCAATAACATCTAATCTAGTACAAAAAGATTACGGAATAATGTTTAATAATGATGACTTAGAAGAAGGGCAGCTAAAACAAGAATCAATGATAAGGATAGATAAAATGTATAGTTTAGCTAACAACATAGTTAGCAAGAAATTTGGACGAGTTGAGGAAAATATATTGATGAAGGTAAGGAATAACATAAATAATTTTATAACATAAAGGCATTTGCTTTGTGCAAGTGCTTTAATTTTGTTTAGGAGGGTGAACTATGAGCATGAAACGAGTAATGGGATTAGATTTTGGTGATAAAACTATAGGTGTAGCGGTTAGTGATTTATTACTTTTTACTGCCCAAGGAGTTGAAATAATAAGAAGAGACAACCCTATAGATTTGAGCAAAAGTATGGAAAGACTGAAGGAGCTAATAAAAATCTATGATGTGGATAAACTAGTAGTAGGATTTCCTAAAAATATGAATGCGACAATAGGAGAAAGAGGAGAGAAAACTTTAAGGTTTAAAGAAAAACTAGAGAAAGACTTCAAGTTAGAAGTTGTTCTTATAGATGAGAGATTAACAACAATGCAATCCGAAAAAATGCTTATACAAGCAGATGTAAGTAGACAAAAGAGAAAAAAGGTAATAGATAAAATGGCGGCTATGCTTATATTGCAAGCATATTTAGATGGAAAATCAAAGTACAAATAACAAAGTACAAAGAACAAATAGACAGAATTTTTAATTTTTTGTACTCTGTACTTTGAACTTTGTACTTTGATTTCTACCAATCTGGTCGCACTTTTACGTTGAAACTATAGTTATTCCCATAGTTATTATCCCAGTTACCATTTGCATCATAAAAAGTAAAATTTAAGCATTGTTTGTCTTTAACTGGTATTATAGCTTCAAAATCATTATTTGAATTTCGGTACATTTGCAAGTTAGATACATCTGACCAATTAGTAGTATTATCGGTATAACCTAGATGTACATATATACTATTGTCACTTGTATTTGCTAGACATCCCTTGTAATTAATTTTTAGTTTATCACCTACTACAGGTGTATTTGGTGATAATATTATAGTATCTTGTTTTTTATTCATTATCCTCGACCTCCTAATAAATATTATGGACGATGTCGTCTTAATTTATGCAAGAAAAGAGAAAAAGTGTGGTGAAAGCGTATGCGACAAATATTACACATAGATATAAATTCGTTTTTTGCTTCATGTGAGCAGGCTGTAGATGAAACAATAAGAGGAAAACCTGTTGCTGTGGTAAGTAGTATAGAGGGACGAAATTGTATATTACTTGCTGTTAGTTATGAGGCAAAAGATTATGGAATAAAAAGGACAATGAGTTTAAAACAGGCTCAAAGTTTATGCCAAAATTTAATACTTAGAGTAGCGAATCATAATATGTATCAACATTTTTCAAATAAATTTATTAAGATACTGTGTGAATATGTGCCTATAGTTGAGAGTACATCCATAGATGAAGCATATCTAGATATGACAGGAACTGAAAGATTATATGGTGATATAAAAGAGTTTGCAAAAAAGATGCAAAAAATGATATATGATAGACTTTTGCTTCCATCGTCAATAGGTATATCAGACAATAAAAGTTTAGCAAAGATGGCATCAGATTATAAAAAACCAATGGGAATAACTGAATTTTATTCAGCAAATATAAAAAAACAAGTTTGGCCACTATCTGTAGATACACTCTTGGGAGTTGGCAATAAAACATTAAGTAATTTGCAGAAACTAGGCATTTATACCATAGGAGATTTAGCTATATTTGACAAAACTCAACTTAAAATATATTTAGGAGAAAATTCGTCGGAAATGTTACACAAGCTTGCGAATGGTATTGATGATTCTAAAGTAATTACATATGATAAAGATAGTGTTAAAAGCATAGGAAAGGAAATTACCTTTGAGGAAGATGTCACATCGAGAGATATAATAAAAAGAGAACTACTTTTAATGTCTGAGAATATAGCAACTAGGCTAAGAAAGCTAGACAAAAGAGCCAAAACAGTTACACTCAAGATAAAGTACAATAATTTCACCGTAATAACCAGAAGTCATACTTTAGAGGATGTGTTTAATACTACAAATATCATATATAAAACAGCAGTAGAGTTATATATAAAACAATGTATAAACACAATGCCTATAAGGCTTGTAGGTGTACAGGTATCTAATATAGAAAAAAAGGATATAAAACAGATGAGTCTATTTACGGATAAAGAGGACGAAAAAAATGAAAAATTTGAGAAAAGTATAGACATTATTCGCGAAAAATACGGCTATAACATAATAAAAAGGAGAATATAATTTTAAAAGAATTTCAAGTTTTGATTTTTTATTTTGAAAAAGTTCTCCCTGACATGTCATCCTGAGGAGCGTCTTTTGCGACGTGAGGATGACGTGTCAGGGAGCAATTCGCAAGGACTGTTTTTTCTATTGTCGGGTTCTTTTTTTTATTTGTCTAATATCGCGACCGTAAAATTCTAGGGGTTTGTAATTTCCGAGTAGTCTTGAAAAGATTCTGTCTGAGTATGCTTTTTGAAGATTTTCTATTGTAAGATTGGTAGAGATAACAGTAGATTTTCTATTTAGATATCTAGTATTTATGCAATTGAATAACTCGGCACTAGATAATGTTGTAAGCCACTCTGTACCTAAATCATCTATAATAAGTAAGTCCACTTTAAAAACAGAGTCAATGTAGCTTGTCCTTTCTTCAGCATCTTCTTTATTTTTGTTAAATTTGTCATCTGCAAATAGCTCGAATAGCTCAAAAGCTGTGAGGTATAGAACACTAATACCTTTATCTAATAAATCTTTGGCTATACAATTACATAGATATGTTTTTCCAGTACCAGGGGTACCATAAAATAATAAATTTACAAATTGTTTATCAAAATCATGTGCAAAATCATGTGAAATTTGGTAAATTCTTTTTATGTTTTCTTGTGGATTTAGTTTTTGATTAGGGTATTTCTCATCAGAATAATATTTGAAATCAAAGTTATCAAAATTTTCTTGCTCAAGAATTTCTTTTATGTTTGAGCCAGTATATGCAGCTTGTACGAGTTCTTGTTCAAAGCAAGCACACCGTTTATTGTCTATAAATCCTGTGTCATTGCACTTTTTACATGAGTACTTTATATTAAAATGATCTTTATGGTATCCATGATCTTTTAATAATTGTTTTTTCTCGTTTTCAAGTATCTGCGTTTCTTTTTGAATTTCAAGTAAAAGTTTAGCAGAAGAAGCTGGATCGTCTATTATTGCTTTAGAAATTCTTAAGCCTAGGTTAAATAAAAAAGCATCTATTTCCTTGATCCGAGGCAAAGCCAAATAGACCTCTGATTTTCTGTTTTCTAAATCAATAGCAGCCTGCTGTCTTTTTTTATCATATTTACCAAGTATTTGTTTATATATATTTTGTGGAATACTCATATTAATCCACCTTTCTATTTTTTTCTAAGATTCTTTTATAATCATCTTCGATAAATTCTTGTTCTTGACGTTTGATTTCTTCAAAATCCCAATTTTGCTGATCAAAATTCATAAACTTATTGTTTGATTTTGTTTGTACTGCTTTATTTTCTTTAGCTTGAGTATTTGTCTGATTGTTTGATAATCTAGTTGCTCCGCTCAAATATTTTTCAGCATCTTCTAAAGTCGTTATGTTTTTTTCACATAATGAAACTGCTATTTTTTCTATATACGAAAGCATAGAGTTTATGTTTGTAATCCCTTTTGTATGAGTATATGTAACCAAAAACTTATAGACATCAATTGAAAGTATAAGACTATCAAACATATTTATAATTTGATTAAGATTTTTAGGTGAAAAGCTAGCAGCATACTTTGATTCCACAAAGCCAATAAATTCTTTTATATCTGTATTATATTTTAATATGTGTCCGACCTCTTGTGGATCATAAGTATGTTCTTTCACAGTAAATTTTTTATTATTAGTATCATTATTTAAATCAGCTGTCATAAGCTTACCTTGCGGCAAACAGGGGTCATTTAGATTTACAAAGTTAATACAATATGTATTAGCCTTAGTATCTGTCTCAAGGCTCATAAGACCTACAGACTCCCAGTATTTAATAGCATTAATAACATCAGATTCAAGTAATGATAGGTTGCTAGATACGCTCTTTATAGAGGTTTGAGTATTAGTATAAAAAAATCTATATAAATAAATGTATATCTTTACATATGTCGCATTCGCTTTTGGTAGGTATTTTTCAATAAATATGTTTGCTATCGGAGTTGAATTATTTATTTGTTTAGTTTTAAAAGTAATTGTGCTCATGAAAAAACCTCCTGATAATTCAGTTATAAATATACATATGATATGCACATTTATTTTAATTAATTATAGCATAATTTTTTTGAAAATGGTAGAAAAAAATAAAAAAAGATGGTAAAATAGATTATAGAATTATACAGGAGGTTTTTTAATGATAAAAAAAGTTGTAGAAGCTATACAGAAACATGACATGATAAATAATGGGGAAAAGATAGTGGTTGGAGTCTCTGGTGGTGCAGACTCCATGAGTTTACTGCATATATTATTAGCATTAAAAAATGAGTATAACATTAAGATTATTGTAGTGCATATAAATCACGGTATAAGAGGACAAGAGGCAGCGAGAGACGAAAGCTTCGTGAAAGAATATTGTGAAAATAATCATATTTTAACTTATATTTTTAAATGCAATGTTAAGGAATACGCAAAAACTACACATATAACAGAAGAAGAGGCAGGAAGGAAGCTAAGATATGAAAAGTTTACCGAAGTACTAAGGGCAGAAAATGCTGACAAGATAGCTATTGCACATAACGAAAATGATTGTGTGGAGACAGTACTTATTAACTTAATAAGAGGTACAGGGTTAAAGGGACTTACTGGAATAAATGCAAAGAATAATAACATAATAAGACCACTTATCTGCTGCACAAGAGATGAAATTGAGAGTTATTGCGAGGAGAATAAGCTTAAATATGTAATAGATAGTACAAATATTGAAAATGTATATACTAGAAATAAAGTGCGGAATCAACTAATACCATATATAAAAGAAAATATAAATGAAAAGGTTACAGATAATATTTTTAGAATGACTATATTATTAGAAGAAGTAGAAGAATATATGGAGAAAGAAGCGTATAAAAATTTTAATGCTGTTGTTAAAAGTGTAAAAAAGGATTGTATACAGATAGATATAGAGGGTTTAAAAAGGTGCGAAAATGCAATAATAAAAAGAGTGTTACGAAAAGCTTTATATGAAATCGCAGGGGAAAACCTTAAAGATATATATATGGGTCATGTTCATGATATAATTACTATGATGAATAAGCAATCAGGTAAACAATTAAATTTGCCTAATAACATTATTGCTCAAAAAGATTTCAATATATTAAAAATATTTATAGCAAATTTTGATGAAAGTTTTGTATACGAATCTAAAGTAAAAAACATTCCATGTCAGATAAATGTGGAAGGAACTAAGTTTACGTTAGAATTAATAGATAATAATGAAAATATAATAAATACTGAAACTATAAAATATTTTGATTTTGATAAAATTAATATTGATCTTTTGAGTATTAGAAATAGGCGAGAAGGAGATTATATTTATATTAAGCCAGATAGCGAAAGACAAAAGCTAAAGAAATTTTTTACAAACAGTAAAATACCTATATACGAAAGAAATAAGTTACCAATATTAGTTCAAAACAATAATGCAATATGGATTGTAGGATATAAAACTAGTCCGTTTTTTGCAATAAATGAAAAGACTAAGAAAGTGCTGAAAGTACAGAGTTGTACTTTGAATTAAAAAATTTAATTATAAGGTTGATTTTTGATTTTAAATATGATATATTAGTGTAGTTAGTATTATAGGATAATAAAAATTTATTGGAATTTAACTTCGGGGGGATTAATTTGGAAAAATATTTTAGAGGATTTGGATTATACATAATTATATTTGTTATAATATTGCTAGTTGCATATATGTCACAATATGGTAATGATATAACAACTAAAGAAGAAAATTATAACGTACTTATAACGAAACTTGATGAAGGAAAAATAGAAAAACTATCAATAATGCCTTCAGAAAAGGCTGGGATGGCTAGAGTAAAGGCAGATACTATAGGCACAGACACCAAAAAATCTACAGATACAACAGGTGTAGATACTATAAAAGCAGAAGGACAGGAACCGAGCGTAAGACTCGAGGTGAATGTACCTAATTTACAAGTCTTTATGGATTATATAACTAAAAATATATTACCAAAACAGCCAAATTTGATAATAGTAACTGAGCAACCAGAAAGTTCTGATGGTTTATTTCAAGTTTTATTTATAACTAGTATAGTAATAGTTTTTATAGTAATAATATCGCTTTTCTTTGGTCAAATGGGCAGCGGCGGCGGAGGTGGAAGCCGAGTTATGTCATTTGGAAAGAGCCGTGCAAAGCTAGTTGTAGGGGATAAAAATAAAATAAATTTTACAAATGTTGCAGGACTTGATGAAGAAAAAGAAGAAGTAAAAGAGGTAGTTGAGTTTTTAAAACAGCCTAAAAAGTTTATAGACATAGGAGCACGAATACCAAAAGGAATTTTACTCGTGGGTCCTCCAGGTACTGGTAAGACTTTGCTTGCAAAAGCAATAGCAGGCGAAGCAGGGGTACCATTCTTTAGTATATCAGGTTCTGATTTTGTAGAGATGTTTGTTGGGGTAGGAGCATCACGTGTAAGGGATTTATTTGAACAAGCAAAGAAAAACTCACCAGGAATAATATTTATAGATGAAATAGATGCAGTAGGACGTAAAAGAGGAGCAGGACTAGGTGGAGGACATGACGAAAGGGAACAGACACTGAATCAACTTTTAGTTGAAATGGATGGGTTCGAAACTAATCAGGGAGTTATAGTTATTGCAGCGACAAATAGAGCTGACATACTAGACCCTGCATTGCTTAGGCCAGGACGCTTCGATAGAAGAGTACATGTAGGTGGACCTGACGTAAAAGGTAGAGAAGAGATACTAAAGGTTCATGCAAAAGGTAAGGTACTTGCTGAAAATGTGAAGCTTGATATTATAGCAAAAACAACTGCCGGCTTTACGGGTGCAGATTTAGAAAATCTTCTTAACGAAGGGGCCATAATAGCTGCAAAGGAAGACAAAAAGGAAATATATATGGAGCATATAAATAAGGCACTTATAAAAGCTGCCGTAGGAACTGAAAAGAAGAGTAAGGTTATTTCTGATAAGGAAAAGAAAAACACTGCTTACCACGAAGCAGGTCATGCTATACTTTTTCATATCTTACCTGATATGGACCCTGTGCATAGCATATCTATAATACCTACAGGACCTGCAGGTGGTTATACAATGCCACTTCCGCAAGAGGATAGAGGAACCTTGTCAAAAAGTTTTATGAGATATAAAATAATGACTTTACTCGGAGGTAGAATTGCTGAGAAGATGATATTTGATGACATAACAACTGGTGCAAGCAACGATATACAAAGAGCCACATTAATAGCCAAAAATATGGTGACTAAATATGGAATGAGTGATAAGCTTGGACCTATACAATACGGAAGTGATAGTGATGAAGTATTTATAGGAAGAGACTGGGGTTCAAAGAGTAATTATAGTGAAGAGATAGCTAGAGAGATAGATTCAGAAATAAAAAGTATAATAAATGGATGTTATGATGAAGCAGAAAAGTTATTGAAAGAACATATAGAAATATTGCATAGCACTTCAAACCTTTTACTTGAAAAGGAAAAGATAACGGGAGAAGAGTTTGAGGCTTTATTTAAAAAAGAAGAAATTAAGGAGAAATTATAATATATTAAGATAAGAGGAGTTACTCTATAGAGTGACTCCCCTTTGTTATTTAATAAAGTAAACTACGTACACGGAGCAATTCGTGGATACAAACAATTTTTTAAGTAAAATAAGGAAAAAAATCTTGCAAAATAAGGAAGAAAATGTTATAATATACATAATAAGGAAAAAAGAAAGAGGTGTTATATGAGAGGGAAAATAGAAAAGGCAAGAGAAAAGACTTTTAAAGTTATATGTTGGGAAGAGTTATCTGAAGCATTAGGGGAAGAGTGGGAAATAAAAGAAGGAATAGGCGTGAAAACTTTTGGTGGTATGGTTGAAAAAGGGATACATATTGTAAGAAAAGATATAAATAGTATATGGTGTTCAAATACTGAAGAGATTGAGGATTGTTATGTTGTTTTTTATGATTTTGATAAAAAGACCCAAGAACAAAAAACAGAAATAATTTATGCAAATAAACCTGAAGTGCTTCGTAAACTAATAGATAACACAGCAACATTTGATGAGGCGAAATGTATAAAGAGTGAAATGTATGATCAATTAAATAACGTGATATCGCCTCAGATTGAAAGTATAAAAGGAAGAATTGAAGAATCAAATAATAGATATATTATATATGAAAATGATAATATATTTTTTAAGAGATGGTTAGATAATACACTTAGTAAAGAAGAATTAGATAATCTACATATAGCGACACCTACCCCACAAGTCAAACCTATACATGTAGCAAACTCGGGGGAGTCTAAAGTAATACAATTCGATGATGTGAAGATGGAACCAATTGACCCAAAATATTGGGAAAAACTCGGATTTGTTCATTTGCCACCCCCGGTAAAGGCTGAAATATTTGATTTAGAACACAGTAGTTAATACTAGCTGTGTTTTTTTATACTGTAAAATAGTGAGTTTAATAAGACGAAAAAACTTGACATAATCTAGGTAATAGGTTAATATATAATAAAACTACTTATTACGTTAATAATAAAAAGTGTATTGACGAAAGGGTAATAGAAGAAATGATAATAATTGAATTAGTAAAATGAAAAGGTGGACTGATATTATGAAGAACATTTTGATATATACAAATGTGGAGAAGGATATAGGGCTTGAAGTAACAAAAAGGCTTGTTGATATACTAAGGAGACATGATAAAAACATTTGGATTAATTATCGTGGAGTATGTGAAGCTGAATTAAAAGAGAATTGTATAGAGTTAGATGAAATACCAGATAAAAATATAGATATTATTATGGCAATAGGCGGGGATGGTACCATACTTGGGCTAGCACGAGAAGTATATCATTATGATGTGCCTATAATAGGGATAAATCTTGGAAGAATAGGTTTTTTAGCGGAAGTAGAAATTTGTGACATGGAAAATATAGTAGCTTTTTTAGAAAAAGGAAAATATGAAATAGAAGAGAGAATAATGGTGGATGCAAGTATTACATCTGACCCAGATAGAAAAGACATGATAGGGCTAAATGATATAGTAATAAATAGAGGGTCTTTTTCGAGGATGATAGAAATGGAAATTCATATAAATGGGAAATATGTAGATAAATATTTTGCTGATGGAGTGATAATATCGACACCAACAGGCTCTACAGCTTACAACCTATCAGCTGGGGGACCTTTGTTAATGCCAGATGCGCATATGATGGTTATAACTCCAGTATGCCCACACTCATTAAGTGCAAGACCCATAGTGGTTTCTTATACACATAAAGTTTGTGTAAAATTAAATGAAGAAGCAGAAAATGAAAAAGAAGTGCCCATGCTTACCATAGATGGTCAAGAGGGAATAGAATTATGTGGTAAGGATGAAATATACATAAGAAAGGCTGAGAAGACAATAAAACTTATAAAACCTAAGGGTATAAATTATTATGATATATTGAGAAAGAAGTTGAATTGAAAGGTATTTTTTTGGTTTATATGGTGAAGAGAAGATAAAATAAGATAAAATATAGGCTAGAGTATATAGATGAGATTTTAAGCTGATGTAAAAAGCGAAGTGATATAGATAGAAGGAGCCACCCAATGGGTGGTTTTTCGATTGTTATAAAAGCTAATTATTATAAGCAAGCACTTTTTATAAAAAAGATATTATCGTTTTTATAAAAAGTGCTTGACAAAGTTTCAAAATAATGGTATCATTTACAAAAGTTATTAATATAATGATAATAAGTAAATGAATAAAAGCGAGAAGGGATGATTATATTGTAGATTAATATTTTTTAACATTACTTATTATCAAAAACTTAATAACAATAAAATTGAAAGGAGAGGATTTTATGAAATTTAATATGGAAGACGGAAGAAATTTAACATTACTTACTGATTTATATCAATTAACAATGATGCAGGTTTACAATGATGATGAAGAGGAAAAGATTGCATGTTTTGATATGTTTTATAGAAAAAATCCAGATAAAGCGGGATTCGCAGTATTTGCTGGACTTGAAAAAATTATAAAATATATAAAAGGCATTAAATTTGAGCAGGATGATATCGAATATTTAAGAAATCTTAAATTGTTTGATGATAAGTTTTTAGATTATTTAAAAGATTTCAAATTTGATTGTGATATATGGTCTATGCCAGAGGGAACAGTTGTATTTCCGGGTGAGCCACTACTTGTGGCAAGGGGACCTCTAAAACAAGTTCAGTTTATTGAAACTGCGGTACTAAATATAATTAATCACCAATCTAGAATAGCTACAAAGGCTGAAAGAATAGTGAGAGCAGCTGATAAAGATCCAGTAGTAGATTTTGGATTAAGGAGAGCTCATGGGGATACAGCAGGACTTGATGGAGCTAGAGCGTCATACATAGCAGGCATGGCTGGAACAAGCAACGTACTGGCTGGTAAGATGTTTGGAATACCAGTAACTGGGACAATGGCACATAGTTTTATAATGGAAGCAGGGAATGAGTATGAGGCTTTTTGTAAATATGCAAATAAATATCCTGATAAAACCACATTACTTGTAGATACATATGACACTTTAAATTCAGGGGTACCAAATGCAATAAGGGTTGCAAAAGAAATAATAGAGCCGACAGGACATAAATTAAAAGCAATAAGACTTGATAGCGGTGATTTATCCTATTTATCAAAGGAAGCAAGAAAAATGTTAGATGCTGAAGGATTAGATTATGTAAAAATTGTTGCATCAAATTCACTTGATGAATATTTGATTAAAGATTTAAAACTTCAAGGTAACGAAATAAATATGTGGGGAGTAGGAGAAAGGAATATTACTGCTAAAAGTGACCCAGTATTTGGAGGTGTATATAAACTATCAGAGGTAGAATATGAAGATGGTAGAGTAGAACCAAAAATAAAGATTAGTGAAAATGTAGAAAAAATGACAAACCCAGGTTTTAAAACAGTTTCTAGGCTTTATGATAATCAAACCGGAAAGGCTATTGCAGATGTCATAAGCTTGAGGAGTGAAGAGATAGATTTTGCAGCTCCATATGTTCTAAAACATGAAAGAGATAGATGGAAAACAAAAGAAGTAGAAAATTATATAGCAAAGGAACTTTTAACACCGATATTTGAAAAAGGACAGTTGGTTTATAATATACCAACATTACAAGAAACAAGAGAGTTTTGTAAGGCACAAGTAGAGACACTATGGGATGAAGTAAAACGATTCGAAAACCCACACGAATATATAGTGGATTTGTCAGATGGACTAAGAGAACTGAAATATGAGTTAATTGAAGATATGGAGAAGTAAGTTAATTATAAAAAAATACAAAAAAATTTAACCTAACTTATTATCAAAAACTTAATAATAATAAAAATAAAAGGAGAGGATTATTTATGAATATTACAAATAAAGAAGTATTGAGAGAAAATGCAATGAATGAATTTGATAAGGCGGTAAATTACTTTGAGGGTTTAGAGATGATGAAATATGGGGATATCGACATTGAAACAACTATGGTAATTGTTATGGACCTTAATAAGGGATTTGCGAAAGGCGGGAATTTGTATAGTCCATTTGTGGAAGCACTTATACCTGGTATAGGCAAATTTGTAATAATGTTTACTAAAGATGGAGGTATCGTAGCGGCATTTACAGATTGTCATCAAAAAAATTCACCTGAATTAAAACAATATCCGGAACACTGCATTGATGGAACAAATGAAACTGAACTAGTTGATGAGTTACAAATAGAAAATATAATAATAATTGAAAAAAATTGTACAAATGGTTTCTTATCACAAAATCCTTTAGAAATCTTAGGTGAGATTGTTAAAGAAAATTTAGACAAAATTAAAACAGTAATTGTTACCGGAGATTGTACAGACTTATGTGATAAGCGATTTGCACTTACGATAAAAGAATATGCAAATGAAGTAAATAGAGAATTAGATGTCATTGTAGTTGAAGAAATGGTAGACACATTTGATATTCCAGGAGTACATGATAGAGAATATGAACATGTAATGGCGTTGTATGATATGCAAAAGAATGGGATAATAGTTGTGAAAGGAATAGAGTATGAAGATGAGATAGAAAATATAGAACAGGATGTTTAAAAATTCTTGACATACCTTTAATAATAGTATAAAATACAGTTACTTAATAAGTTAATGTTAAAAAGTAGACAGGAGAGTGATAATATGATTGCAATATATGCAGGTTCGTTTAATCCACTTACTCTGGCACACATGGATGTGGTAGAGAAAGTTCTTAATGTAGATGGAGTAGAAAAAGTAATATTATTACCTCTTTCAGATGGTTATGCAAAAGAAGACCTAGCACCTGCTTGGGATAGATACGAGTTGCTAAAAGAATGCTATAAAAATGATCGTGGAGTGAAAATATCTAGTTTTGATATACGTTCTGGAAAACAGTTGACTACTATAGAGTACATGGATGTATTTGCAGAAATTTTTGATGAAGATGTTGCTTTTGTAATGGGAGCTGATAATTTAATGGATTTTTCGAATTGGAATGATGCAGATAAATTGTTAGAAAAGTATCATCACATTGTACTAAATAGAGACAATGCAGACTTGGAAAAAATAATAGAAGATAGTGAGCTAATGAGAAACTATAGAGATAAGTTTCTACTTATAAAAGAAGGAGTAAGAGTACAGTATTCGAATATAAGTGCCACTAGAGTAAGAGGATGTATAAGAGATGAATATTATACAGAGCTAGATCAATTGGTGTGTAAGGAAGCGAAGGAATATATATTAAAGAAGAAAATGTATAGGGGATAGGAGGTGAACATCATGCATGGTTTTGTGCGAGTCGGAGCTGCGGTTCCAAAGCTCAAGGTTGGAAATGTAGATTATAATGTAGATGAGATTATTAAACTCGTAAAAGAGGCAGATGAGAAAGATGTAGCAATACTTGCTTTCCCTGAGCTTTCAATTACAGGGTATACTTGTGCAGATTTATTTTTTCAAAGGAAATTGATTAAAAATGTACAAAATGGGTTGAGTAAATTAATGGATGCTACGAAATATTTAGATACTCTGTATGTTGTTGGGGCACCAATAGTAAGTAATGATATTCTATATAACTGTGCTGTTGTAATTCATAAGGGGGAAATACAAGGAATTCAGCCAAAAATCTTCATCCCAAACTATAATGAATTCTATGAAAAACGTTGGTTTACATCAGGTAAGAATATGATTAATAAAATGAGCTATATTCAAATGTTTGATAAAACGATTCCCTTTGGATATTTGGTTTATACTTCACAAAAATT
This sequence comes from Clostridiales bacterium, assembly GCA_003452395.1. Lineage (GTDB taxonomy): Bacteria > Bacillota > Clostridia > Lachnospirales > UBA12420 > UBA12420. The sequence goes on along the minus strand of DMOI01000055.1, from coordinate 6,137 downwards.
GGGATATAAGCTAGGTATTGAGATTTGTGAAGACTTATGGGCACCAATACCACCTAGTTCTAATAGGGTGTTACAGGGTGCAAATATAATCATCAATTTATCAGCAAGTAATGAGCTTATAGGCAAAGTAAATTATAGAAGGAATTTGATTAAAGCTCAAAGTGCTAGGTGCATTTGTGCATATGTTTATACTTCGGCAGGTGTACATGAATCTACTACGGATTTAGTTTTTGGTGGATATTCAGGGATATATGAAAATGGGAGACTTTTAAAAGAAAACAACAGATTTGATAGAGAAAATAATATGATAATTAGTGATATTGATATAGATATGTTAACTCATGATAGAATCAAAAACAAGACGTTTTCCGATAGTAAAGATATGGATTCATCAAACTCTGATGATACAGCATGGTTTATAGAACATGAAAAAGGGTATGAGATAAACTCAAAAACATTAATTAGAAATGTTAACAAAACACCTTTTGTACCAAGTGATAATGCGGATATAACTGAAAGATGTGAAGAAATATTTAATATACAGGTGGCAGGTCTTGCAAAAAGACTAGAACATACAGGTGAAAAAAAGGTTATATTAGGTTTGTCTGGTGGCTCAGACTCTACGCTTGCAGCACTAGTTTGCAAGAAAACCTTTGATTTACTAGGACTAGATAGTAGGGATATAATAACAATAACAATGCCAGGGTTTGGCACAAGCAATCGAACGTACGATAATACATTTAAACTAGCAAATGAGCTTGGCATGACAATCAGAGAGATAGACATAAAAGCTGCATGTGTGCAGCACTTTAAGGATATAGGACATGACATGAGTATAAAAGATGTTACTTATGAGAATGTGCAAGCCAGAGAGAGAACTCAGATTTTAATGGATTTATCCAATAAAGAAAAAGGCCCAGTTATAGGTACTGGAGACTTGTCGGAGCTAGCTCTAGGTTGGTGTACATATAACGGAGATCACATGAGTATGTATGCAGTAAATTGTTCTATACCAAAAACGCTTGTAAAATATCTAATAAAGTGGTATGCTATGAATATCGGAGCAAAGGAAGTTTTATTTGACATATTAGATACACCTATAAGCCCAGAACTCCTGCCACCAGATGACAAAGGCAACATAAAGCAAGTCACCGAGGGTTTGATTGGACCATATGAAGTACATGATTTTTATCTATATCATTTTATAAGATTTGGTATGCTTCCTGAAAAAATGCTGATGTTAGCAGTAAAAGCATTCGATAATGAGTATAAAGAGGAACAACTTAAAAACTGGCTTGAGATATTTATAAAAAGATTTTTCAACAATCAATTTAAACGCTCATGCATACCTGATGGACCTAAAGTAGGGAGCATATGTCTCTCACCCAGAGGCGACTGGCGCATGCCGAGTGATGCAGATTATATTGGCTGGATAGGATAATGGTTAACAAAAAAAGGAGAGAATGCACATATGTTAAATGAACTAGGACAAACAGAGCAAGAGTTTTTAGACACGTATAACCCGGGTAAATATGAAAAGCCATCTGTTACTGTAGACGTCTTGATCTTCGCTATTCATACAGTAGACAACCCAGATGTAAGGAAGCTTGCTGATAAGAAGTTACAGGTATTATTAGTAAAGAGAGGAAATCATCCTTACATAAATAACTGGGCTATTCCAGGAGGATTTGTCAAAATGGATGAAGATTTAGAGACAGCAGCATTTAGAGAATTGAAAGAGGAAACATCGGTGGATAACATATATCTAGAGCAACTATATACATGGGGGGATGTAAATCGTGATCCACGCATGAGAATTATATCTACATCTTATATGGCTCTAATAAATAAAAAAAATTGTAAGATACAGGCTGGATTAGATATAATGGACGCAAATTGGTTTGATATTGAGGTAAAGACAATAGAAGAAAAAGAAACAGAGTACACAGATACTAGTATTGTAGAAAAAACAGTTGAGATACTAGTTAAAACAAATGATATAGTAGCAAAGGCTAAAATAAAAGAGACTATAAAAGTTGTAAATAGATTTTCAACAAGTAAATTAGAAATATTAGAGCAAGATAATATTTCTTTTGACCATGCAAAGATTCTTTATTCTGGGCTAATGCGTATGAGAAATAAGATAGAATACACAGACATAGCATTTAGTTTATTACCAAATGAATTCACACTTGCAGAACTTCAACAAGTGTATGAGGTAATACTAGGAAAGACTTTCACAAAACCAAACTTTCAAAGGAAGATAAGAGAAAAAGTATTAAAGACGGATAAATTTGAACGTGGAGCACATCGCCCAGCGAGATTGTACAGGTTTAATAAGGATTGGAACAAATAATGTAGACCTCTAGCAATCAGCTAGGGGATTTTTTTAGGAAAAAATTTATGCAAATAGTTGACAATAATTTGAAAAAAGAGTAATATATGTATAAAAATACATAAAGCTACATAATACGAGGAGAAAATGAGATGAAGGATACGCGATATGAAGTAGGCGAAGTACTTAGTGAAAAACAAAAAGGACAATTTAATTCTATGAGAAAACGATTATTAGAAACACAGGATTTTCAAGATTTTAAAAAGAGTTTGTTAGAATATTATGAAGAAAAACTTAAAGGCTTCAAAAAAAACGACAAGGAATATGAAGTTAAGCTTTTGAGTGGCATAATAGCTATGTTTGAAAAAAAAGGAGCAATAGGTAAAGCAGAAACTATTGATGGTGTATATGATGCTTTATATAGTTTTATAGATGGTGGTTACAGAGAAGTAGTTAAGCCTGAAGAAATAAGTAATGATAACGGCGTAAAAAGACACGCATTAGTTTGTGTATTAAATCCAAGGCTAACACAAGAAGATAGATTATCTGATTGTAAAAACAGGAAAATGGAATATATATTAAGGTATGGAGATAACTATTTTAAAAGAATAAATTTCAATAAAGCTGAATTATTGGAGTTAACTAATAAACTTTCGGGTGTAGAGGATGAAGAGGTAGAAGCTAAAATAATAGAAAGACTTAAAGAAATAGACAGATATAGTATACAAGTGTATCCAGAGATATTTAAAAAGATAGGATTTTCTAGTGCGGATGGGGATTTGATAAATAAACTGATATATGCTTCAGACCCTGATACGCTTTTGGATTATTTGGATGTAGTAATAAAAAGCGAAAAAGATGAAAAAGAGTTGGTAAATAAAATAACGATAATAGGTAAAGCTATTCAAAATAAAAATGATAACATATTTGATATTAGTAATTCAAAAAATAAGGCTATAAAAACAATTTTAGAAGGTTTTTTACTTAGAACCGAAGATTCATTAGAAAAGAAATATTTAGATGAGATGAATAAACAAATACAAACATATAAACACGAATGGCAAAGGAATTTAATTAACCACCAAATTAATGATAAGTTTTTTGAAATGTTGTGTGGTATGAAAGGTAATGTCGAAAATTATGACACTATTATTAATAGTCTTATGCCGTGTGATGATAATATTAGGGCCAAAGTAGTAGATATGATCGCTGATAATAAGATGGATAGTAGCGTTGTTATGGAAAGTCTAAAGGCTAGACTATTAGATTTTTATAATGAGGAGCCTATTGCTGGTGAAACAGGGAATAAAGAGGGTCATAAATATGTAAATGATAAAAAACATGAAAAAGTCGTGGGAATAATTAATGGTGCAAAAAACGTAGATGACATATTTAATAATCTTTATACCCTATTTGTCCAAGAATATGATGGAAAAAGTAAACTATTGGAAGATGAATTCCTTGCAGTAATGCAAGTAACCTCTAATAACGAAGAAAATATAAAATTGTGCAATAATAAAAAAATGAAATATTTGATGATATTTGGAATTGGAGGTATCAAATGGTATGGAAGTGGAGAGTGTTTTGGGCTAGCACAGAAATTAGTACTTGCAGAAGATAAGGATATAGATAATGCGTTAATTGAAAGACTTAAAGAAATAGATGATTTGTATTTAATAATATATCCACAGAGCCTTTTAAGAATAGGTCTTTATAGTGGAGATAAGGATTTGGAAAAAAAGATAATAAATAAGGCACAAGATGATTTATTAGAAGAATATGCAGAACATCTTATAACTTCAGTAGGTAGAGATGAAGAGGAAACAGGAGATTTATTAATAACTATAGGTAAAAATATAGCTAATTTTGGTTCAAATGATAAAAAAATGTTAGGTGCAAATTATATTTTGCAAGGACATTCTTTGAAACAGACTGAAAAGTCAGAGAAAGAATATATAGATGATTTAAATAAAAACTTTAGAGATGATAGAATGCTAGAAGAAAAACTCTTTAATAAGAATGGTAATATACCAAGCTACAAGGACATTTTAAGAGATTTAGTTTCAAGCAAAAAGGTTGTGAGAAAAAGTATTGCTAGGATGTTGTTTGATAATGAAATACAAGGAAATAATGGAGTAATAAACAAGGAATTTATAACAGACTTATTAATTGATGAAAAAATACGTTCTTATTATATGGATGATATACTTAGTGAAGTTACTATATTATTTAGGGGAGAAGCAAGAGAACACAAGTCACAAAAACATTACTATAGGTTATGTGGTTATACAGATGGAGAACTTAATGAATATAATAGAGAGCTGGCAACTGTGTTAAATATGTTGGAAACTAATGACGAAAGAGTATATGATGAAAAATATTATTACCTTTTTGTACCAACAGGAGAAGAAGAAAACAAAGAAGAAGTAGAAAAAAGATGCCAAGATAATATGAAACAATTAACTGATGAGGAATGGGAAAAATATGTAGATATGGTATACGGGCCTAAAATAGATGAAGAAAAAGAGATGCAAGGTGCTCAAGGCGAATACCAGATGTGAAATTGGTTGTACAGGTTTAATAAAGATAGGAACAAATAAAACAGTTTATGTAGCTGTTTTTTTTGCTTGATAAGACTATAAAGAGATACATAAGAAAAAAATTATGAAAGCTTCTTGACAAAAATAAAAACAAATAGTATAACAAACTCATAAGTTTGATAATTTAGAGTTTGTACTTTGAGGTGTTTGTGTTGTTTGTGGGAGAGAAAGAGAACTAGATAATCTTAATAAAAATATGCACTTTTATGTGTTTTCTAAAAATGGATTTACAGAAAGATGTATAAAAAATGCAGGTAAAAATAAGAACGTTAAACTTGTGAAGTTTGATGAAATGATGTGAGTATACGATAGAATTTTTTGTGAAAATAGTTGAATTGTTTATAAATATAGAGTAGAATAGGTATTAGAATATTTAGCACGGAGGTGTGATATAATGGCGAAAATTTTGTCAGTAAATAATATAAAAAAATATTATCAAATGGGAGATGTAGAGGTACGTGCACTTGATGGCATTTCTTTTGATATACATAGTGGGGAGTTTGTGGTTATACTAGGACCTAGCGGCTCAGGGAAGAGTACATTGCTTAATATAATAGGTGGTATGGATAATCCTACTGACGGGACAGTCACATTTAAGGATAGAGATATAACAAATTATAATGAAAAAGAACTTACATATTATAGACGAAATGACATAGGCTTTGTATTTCAATTCTACAACCTTATACCTAATCTTACAGCACGAGAAAATGTAGAGCTTGCAACAGAAGTAACGAAAAACTCGCTTAATATTGAAGAAGTATTTAATGCAGTAGATTTGTCAGAAAGAATAGATTATTTTCCGTCACAAATGAGTGGGGGACAGCAACAAAGAGTTGCTATTGCTCGTGCAGTTTCTAAAAACCCGGAGATCCTTCTTTGTGATGAGCCTACGGGAGCATTAGATTTTGAGACTGGTATTTCTATACTAGAGCTTCTCAGTAAAGTAAATAAAGAATTCAAGAAAACAGTCATTGTAATAACTCATAATGCAGGTATAGCAAAAATGGCTGATAGAGTTATAAAAACCAGAAACGGTAAGATTATCGAAAATTACATAAATGAAAATCCGATAAGTGCAATAGAAATAGAATGGTAAGGCACTTAAGTCCTCCCCCTGCGAAGGGGGAGCTAGAGGGGGTCACAGAATAATAGATAAACAAATGTGACCCCACCTAACCTCAATGCTGTCAAGTCATCGT
>DMOI01000021.1 GCA_003452395.1 Clostridiales bacterium | reverse complement strand
ACACGATGACTTGACAGCATTGCGGCTTGCCTGCGCCCACTCAAGCAAAGCTAGTGTAAATCGTATAGTTTCGTATATTTTAATAATGGCCATACTCATTACTTTATTAACACCAATGCCTACAGCACATGCCACTACTGCTCTATCTGATTTGCCAGTAGGGGCAAAGATAATGTTTGGGGGCAGGCAGTTTGCAGTAGTGAATCCGAGTGATGGGACGGTTGTGAGTCTGAAAAATATAACGCAGATGGCATTCGATCCTGATAATACGCAGGTATATAATCCGAATGATAGTGATAATATAGGATGGTATCTAAATAATACATACTTCAATACATTTACAGCAGAGGAAAAGACGCTAATAAAGAATAGTATATGGTATACAGGAAATGATGAAAATGAAATGGCTAGTAGTTTAACAACGCATATAGGACTACTTAGAATAAGTGAGTACAATGCAGCAAAAACAGCAGGAATATTTCCAAGTACTGGAGAACGTAATTTGTGGTGGTTAATAACGCCGGATCATATTGACACTAAGGGTGTTGCTTGTGTATATTCATATGGGACTCAGACAAATTATTGGGCCAATAACGTGCGTGGTGTGCGTCCTGCTTTTCGAATTTTGGAAGATACTAATTTTGAATATGATTCATATTCAGGAATGTATTATTATTCTGGAGCATTGGGAGCTAACAAAACAATAAGTGCATTAAATATAGGAGATACAATAATGTTCCACGGTGAGGCATGGAGGATAATAACTCCATCTACGGGGTTAGTGGTGTTAGATAGAACAATAGAAAATAGAGTTTTCGATCCTGATAATACGCAAGTATATGATCCAAGTGATAGTAATAATATTGGATATTATTTAAATAATGCATATTATGATACATATACAGAGGAAGAAAAGATGCTAATAAAAAATAGTACATGGTATATAGGAAATCAAACTAACGAATTATCAAGTAGTGTATCAACACATATAGGGCTACTTAGAGAGACCGAGTACAATTTGGCAAGAACAGCAGGAATATACCCAAGCGGCGGAGAAAATGCTGGTTCTTGGTTGATAACGCCGTATTCTGGTAACACTACGAGTGTTCGGTGCTATGATGGTATTGTGGGCAACTTCCTTGCGAATGATGCACTTGGTGTGCGCCCAGCTTTGCAAATTTTAGAATCTATTATTGTAAATGAGGTACAAACTGGAGTATATGCAATAACTCCACCAGATACCACTCCGCCATCCCTAACAATTACATCAAATCTGGAGAGTCCAACTACAGCCACCACTTTAACATACACCTTCCAGTTTAGTGAAGATGTAACCGGATTTACAGCGGGTGATGTAGGTGTCATAAATGGAACACGTAAAGATGAAACATTTGATGAAGTAGATGGAAACACATATACAATAGAAGTCGACAAAGTAGCAGATGGAAATCAGATAGTAACGGTCGGCGTAGGGACTTATCAAGATGCAGCAGCTAATTTAAATACCCAAGAAGAAACTATAACTGTAGTAATGACAGAACTAGTCACAACCCCAGGCTACTCACTCGGCACAGTAGCAGGCGACCGCAAGTGGTTTAAGTATTATCTCGGTAAGGATGCAAACGGAATTACAAAAGCAATGTTGGTAGCTCCAAAAGATGGAGATGGAGTAATGCAAGGAACATTTATAAGAGCGGATATACTTGACCCTGATACACACAAGTTTATATCAGGACAAATATATTATATAAATAGAGAAGGAAAGATAGAGCTATATAATTAAAAATTTTGGTGAGAATAACTAGCAATTATAGAATAATGTAAAAGTCCAGTCTCATGGTTCAAGTTTTTTTTGAGCAAGGGTCTAGACTTTTTTTATGTAATAGTATACAATACAGATAGAGATAAAAATAATGGGGAGTGAAGTTAATGAGGGAGTTTAATATAGCGGGTTTATGTAATCCTAAGATGCATTATATGGTAGAGATAAGTGACAAAATAAAAACAATAAAAAAACTAGTAGATGGTGGCAAATATTTCACAATAAATAGGGCAAGGCAGTACGGTAAAACTACGACTATGTACATGCTACAGAAAGAACTTATAAACGAATATACAGTCATATCTACTAGCTTTGAAGGAATAGGCGGAGATATATTTAAAGAAGAAAAAGAATTTAGCAGTCGGGTATTTAAAATATTCTCAGACGATATGAGATTTCAAGATAAAGAACTAGTAGAAGAAATAAAAAAAGTAAATCAAAATATTGAAAGTATAGAAGATTTGTCAAATGCAATAACAGAGCTATGCTTAAATAGCAAAAAAAAGATAGTACTAATGATAGATGAGGTAGACAAAAGTAGTGACAATCAAATGTTTCTGCACTTTATAGGGATGCTTAGAAATAAATATTTAGATAGAAATGCAGAGAAGGACTATACATTTCATAGCGTAATACTTGCAGGAGTCCACGATGTAAAAAATCTAAAATTAAAGCTACGTCCAGATGATGAACGAAAATACAACAGTCCATGGAATATAGCAGTAGATTTTAATGTAGATTTGAGCTTTAACTCAAAAGAAATAAGCACGATGTTAGTAGAGTACGAAAAGGACCATAAAACAGGAATGAATATAAATGAGATAAGTGAAGATTTATACTACTATACTAGTGGATATCCTTTTTTGGTGAGTAAGCTTTGTAAGCTTATGGATGAAAATCTAGATAAAAGATTTACAAAAGAAGGATTAGAAGCAGCAGTAAAAACAATGTTAAAGGAAAGCAATACACTATTTGATGATTTGATAAAAAATCTTGAAAATAATGAAGACCTGTACAATGTAATATATAAGATACTAATAGAAGGTGAAAAGGTAGATTATAGTATAGCAAATCCAGTTTTAAATAAAGCCATAATGTTTAGCATAATAAATGAGAAAGATAATAGAACAAAAATACATAACAAAATATTTGAAATATATATATACAACTATATGATATCAAAAAAACAAACGGGTAACATGATACAGAATTATGGAAGTGAAAGTCAGTTCATAAAAGAAGATGGAACATTATATATGGAAAGGATACTGGAAAAATTTCAAGAGCTAATGTACCAAGAATATAGACAAAAGGATGAAAAATTTATAGAGAGAGAAGGTAGACTACTATTCTTAACATTTCTAAAACCAATAATAAATGGAATAGGATTTTATGATGTAGAGACAGAAACTAGAAATAGTCAACGAATGGACATAGTAGTAACATACGGAAAGGCAAGGTATGTAATTGAACTTAAAATATGGAGAGGGCAAAAATACGAAGAAACAGGTCACAAACAGTTAGCTGAGTACTTAGAAATAAAGCAACTTGATGAGGGATATATGCTAGTATTCGACTTTAGGAAGGGGAAAGAATATACGGATAAATGGATGGAAGTACAAGGAAAGAGAATATATGAGGTAGTGGTATAAGTGTGAGACATATTTGGGACATTTTAAAACCTAATAATAAATAAAATATTAGATTATGTTGGTATGGTATTAAAAAACAAATAAAAAATGCAGAAGAATTTATAAACTTGATAAAACAATATTTGCAAGACAGTATTTGATAAAAGCTTGACAATTCAAGGGGGAGAGGTACAATGTTCAGGAAGTCAGGAAGTCAGGAAGTCAGGAAGTCAGGAAGTCAGGAAGTCAGGAAGTCAGGAAGTCAGGAAAGGCATAATGTAGCGCGCCCACTTGCCTGCGCCCACTCAAGCAAAGCTAGGGTAAATCGTATAGTTTCGTATATTTTAATAATGTCCATACTCATTACTTTATTAACACCAATGCAAATAACACATGCGGCTACGCCACTATCTGATTTGCCAGTTGGGGCAAGGATAATGTTCGGAGGCAGGCAGTTTGCAGTGATGAACCCGAGTGATGGGACGGTTGTGAGCCTAAAGAGTATAGCGCAAAAACAATTTTACACCAGTAATATAGCATTATATAATCCGAGTGATAGTAATAACGTAGGATATTATCTAAATAATACATACTACAACACATTTACAGCAGAAGAGAAGGCACTAATAAAGAATAGTACATGGTACACAGGAAATGCTACTAATGAAACAGCTACTAGTGTAACAAATATAAAAATAGGTCTACTTAGAAAAACTGAGTACGCATCGGCAAATGCAGCAGGAATATTTCCAAGTGCTGGAGAATACGCTATGTGGTGGCTGATAACACCGTATTCTGGTGACAGAATGTATAATGTGGATCGAACTGGTGGCATAAGTCAAAATTACCCCAACGAATTGTATGGTGTGCGTCCTGCTTTCAGAATCTTAGAATCTACTAATTTTGAATATGATACTTATTCAGGTATGTATTATTATTCTGGAACATTGGGAGCTAATCAAGCAATAAGTACTTTGAATACAGGAAATACGATAATGTTTCACGGTGAGGCATGGAGAGTAGTAACTCCATCTACAGGATTGTTGGTGGCAGATAGGATAATAGAACGAAGGGCATTTGATCCCAATAATACGAAAGTATATAATCCGAGTGATAGTAATAACGTAGGATATTATCTAAATAATACATATTACGATACATATACAGCAGAAGAAAAGGCACTAATAAAGAATAGTACATGGTATACGGGTGATAATGGAAATTTAAATACAAATGAAACACTTAGTAGCGTATCAACATTTATAGGGTTACTTAGAGAGACTGAGTATAATTCAGCAAAAGCAGCAGGAATATTTCTAAATGCTGGAGAATATGTTTTTTCGTGGCTTATAACGCCATATACTGGTAACTCTACGGATGTTCGTAATGTGCATGATGATGGCAATGTGTATTTTGATAATGCTACCAATATATTTGGTATTCGTCCCGCTCTCCGAATTTTAGAATCCACTATTGTAAATGAGGTACAGACGGGAGTGTATGCGATAGTTCCACCAGATACTACATCACCATCCCTCACAATAACCTCATCCCCGGAAAGCCCAACAACCGCAACAACAGTAACCTACACATTCCAGTTTAGCGAAGCAGTAACAGGCTTTACAGCAAGCGATATATCTGTCACAAATGGAACACGTAACGACGGAACATTTACGGCGGTAGATGGAGATACCTATACAATCACAGTAACCAAAGTAGCAGACGGAAATCAGGTGGCAACAGTAGCAGCAAACACTTGTCAAGATGCGGCAGCCAATCTAAACACAGAAGGCACGATAACTGTACTAATGACAGCATTAGTTACTAGCCCAGGCTACTCACTCGGCACAGTAGCAGTTGACCGCAAGTGGTTTAAGTACTATCTAGGTAAGGATGCAAACGGAATTACAAAAGCAATGCTGGTAGCTCCAAAAGATGGGACAGGAGTAATGCAAGGAACATTTATAAGAACAGATATACTTGACCCTGATACACACAAGTTTATATCAGGACAAATATATTTTATAAATAGAGAAGGAAAGATAGAGTTTTATAATTAAAATATTAGTGGTAATAACTACAATTATAAAATGATATAAAAGTCCAGCCCCTGGCTCAAGTTTTTTGAGTAAGGGTCTAGACTTTTTTTATGTAATAGTATACAATACAGATAGAGATAAAAATAATGGGGAGTGAAGTTAATGAGGGAGTTTAATATAGCGGGTTTATGTAATCCTAAGATGCATTATATGGTAGAGATAAGTGACAAAATAAAAACAATAAAAAAACTAGTAGATGGTGGCAAATATTTCACAATAAATAGAGCAAGGCAGTACGGTAAAACTACGATTATGTACATGCTACAGAAAGAACTTATAAACGAATATACAGTTATATCTACTAGTTTTGAAGGAATAGGTGGAGACGTATTTAAAGAAGAAAAAGAATTTAGTAGTCGGGTATTTAAAATATTCTCAGACGATATGAGGTTTCAAGATAAAGAACTGGTAGAAGAAATAAAAAAAGTAAATCAAAATATTGAAAGTATAGAAGATTTGTCGAATGCAATAACAGAGCTATGCTTAAATAGCAAAAAAAAGATAGTACTAATGATAGACGAGGTAGACAAAAGTAGTGACAACCAAATGTTTCTACACTTTATAGGGATGCTTAGAAATAAATATCTAGATAGAAATGCAGAGAAGGATTATACATTCCATAGCGTAATACTTGCAGGAGTTCATGATGTGAAAAATCTAAAATTAAAACTACGTCCAGAGGATGAAAGAAAATACAACAGCCCATGGAACATAGCAGTAGACTTTAATGTAGATATGAGCTTTAATCCAAAAGAAATAAGCACGATGCTAGTGGAATACGAGAATGACCATAAAACAGGAATGAATATTGCACAGATGAGTGAAGATTTATACTACTACACAAGCGGGTATCCGTTTTTGGTTAGTAAGCTTTGCAAACTTATGGATGAAAACTTAGATAAAAGATTTACAAAAGAAGGATTACAAGAAGCTGTAAAAATGATGTTAAAAGAAAGCAATACACTATTTGATGACTTGATAAAAAATCTTGAAAATAATGAAGATCTATACAATGCAATATATAAGATACTTGTTGAAGGAGAAAATATAGATTATAGTATAGATAATCCAGTTTTAAATAAGGCAATAATGTTTAGCATAATAAAAGATGTTAAGAATAGAACAAAAATACATAACAAAATATTTGAAGCAAGAATATATAACTACATGATATCAAAGAAGCAAACTAGTAACATGATACATAACTATGCGAGTGAAAGTCAATTTATAAAAGAAGATGGAACATTATATATGGAAAGGATATTAGAAAAATTTCAAGAGCTAATGTACCAAGAATATAGGCAAAAGGATGAAAAATTCATAGAAAGAGAAGGTAGACTACTATTCTTAACATTTCTAAAACCAATAATAAATGGAATAGGATTCTATGATGTAGAAACAGAAACTAGAAATAGCCAACGAATGGACATAGTAGTAACATACGGAAAAGCAAGGTATGTCATTGAACTTAAAATATGGAGAGGGCAAAAATACGAGGAAGCAGGGCACAAACAGTTAGCCGAGTACCTAGAAATAAAGCAACTTGACGAGGGATATATGCTAGTATTCGATTTTAGGAAGGGGAAGGAATATACTGATAAATGGATGGAAGTGGAAGGAAAGAAGATATATGAGGTAGTAGTATAAGTGCTAGAAAGAAAAAATGAAAGCACTTGACAATTTAAGGGGGAGATGTACAATGTTTAGGAAGTCAGGAAGTCAGGAAAATTATAGTATAACCCACCAACTTAGTAGTGCCTACAAGAGCGAAGAAAGCAAAAGTCCCCTCTACCTTTGTTGTAGGGAGAGGGCTAGGGTGAGGGTAGTAAAGTCTTTAACAACCATAATCTCAATAATCATCCTACTTACATTCATAACTACATCCTACGCACAAGCTATATACTATATAGTATCAGGAAACTCTATGTATCCTACATACAAAGATGGAGACATCGTAAAAGTAGAAAAACAAGAAAGCTATAATGATGGTGACATTGTAGTAGCTGACGTGGGTGGGAAGAAGGTAATAAAGAGAATAAATGGGGATGTACTTGAAGGAGATAATAAAGGGAATACCGCGAGGTATGACTTGGGTATAGCAGATATAGTGGGGAAAGTGGAGTATGGGACAGATAAATTGATACATGAAGAGATTGCAGAATTTGAAAAGGTATTTGCAAGTGGAGTAGAAATGATATCTGCAGGAGGATCTCATACAGTTGCACTAAAACCTGACGGGACTGTATGGGCATGGGGAAATAATACATATGGTAAATTAGGAGATGGTGGAGTTGCTCAAGGAAGAACGCCAGTTCAAGTATTAGAAGTAGGCGGGGGTGGTTATTTAACGGGAATAACGAAAATAGATGCGGGAACTGATTTTACACTTGCTTTAAAATCTGATGGAACAGTGGTGTCATGGGGATGCAATGATCTTGGATAATTAGGTGACAATTCAACTTCCACTAGAGTAATTCCAGTGTTTGTTGCGGGTTTATCAGGAATTACACAAATATCTGCCGGATGTTATGGTGCGATTGCATTAGAATCTAATGGGAAAGTATGGGCATGGGGGTGGAATGCTTTTGGTGAAGTAGGAGATAATACAACAATACAAAGAAAAACACCAGTGCAAGTACATGGAGTGAATAATGTCGGAGACTTATCCAATATAAGTCATATAGCTTCGGGTGAGGCATTCTTTTTGGCATTGAACGCTACAAGTGGAACAGTATATGCTTGGGGTAGGAATGTAGTAGGGCAGTTAGGAGATAATTCGACGGTAAATAGATGGACACCAGTGCAAGTTTCTGGGCTATCAGGAATTACACAATTATCTGCGGGGAATAATTTTTCCATTGCACTTAAAAACGATGGAACAGTATATACTTGGGGTGATAACTCATCTGGACAGTTAGGTGATAATACAATAATAAACAGATGGACTCCAGTGCAGGTTTCAGGGCTATCAGAAATAACACAAGTATCTGGGGGGAATGTATTTTCAATTGTATTAAAAAATAATGGAACAGTATGGACATGGGGGTATAATGGTGTTGGAAGCTTGGGAGATAATACAATAATACAAAGAAAAACGCCAGTGCAAGTACATGGGGTGAATGATTTTGAATATTTAGAAGGTATAACAAGTATTTCAATTGGTTCAACAAGCGGAGGTCAGTTGTCTGCGATAAAGAGTGATGGAACAGTATACGCATGGGGAAGTAATGGTGCAGGACAATTGGGTGATAATACAATAATAGAGAGACATACCCCTGTACAAGTACTGGGAGTAGGGGGAGCGGGAATTTTTAGCGTAGACACAACACCACCAGATGTAGAAATAAGCGCATCTCCAATCAGCCCAACAAACGCCACAACCGTAACCTACACCTTCGAATTCAGTAAAAATGTAACCGGATTTACTGTGGATGATATTAACGTTACAAATGGAACTCGAAAAGACGGTACATTCGATGAAGTAGATGGAGATACATATACAATAGAAGTAGATAAACTAGCAGATGGGGAGCAAATAGTAGCAGTAGCAGCAGAGGCTTGTCAGGATGTAGCAGGTAATTTAAACACTGAAGGAACGATAACTGTGGTAATGACAAATATAGTGACAAGCCCAGGCTATTCAGAAGGCACGGTAGCAGGTGACCGCAAGTGGTTTAAGTATTATCTAGGTATGGATGCAGTAAGTGGAGTAATAAAAGCAATGCTAGTTGCTCCAAAAGATGGGATTGGAGTAAGACAAGGAACATTTATAAGAGCGGATATACTTGACCCTGATACACACAAGTTTATATCAGGACAAATATATTATATAAATAGAGAAGGAAAGATAGAGCTTTATAATTAAAATTTTAGTGGTAATAACTACAATTATAAAATGATATAAAAGTCTAGCCCCATGGCTCAAGTTTTTTGAGTAAGGGTCTAGACTTTTTTTATGTAATAGTATATAATACAGATAGAGTTAAAAAAATGTGGGGTGAAGTTAATGAGAGAATTTAATATAGCAGGTTTGTGTAATCCTAAAATGCACTACATGGTAGATGTATATGGTAAACTAAAAGCAATAAAAAAACTAGTAGATGGTGGCAAATATTTCACAATAAATAGGGCAAGGCAATACGGTAAAACAACGACTATGTTTATGCTTCAAAAGGAACTCGCAAGTGAGTATACAGTTATATCAACAAGCTTTGAAGGAATAGGTGGAGACGTATTTAAAGAAGAAAAAGAATTTAGTAGCCGAGTACTTAAAATATTTTCAGACGACATGAAATTTGTAGATAAGGATATAGAAGAAGAAATAAAAAAAGTAAATCAAAACATTATAAGTATAGAAGATTTATCAAATGCAATAACAGATTTATGCTTAAATAGTAAGAAAAAGATAGTACTAATGATAGACGAGGTAGACAAGAGTAGCGACAATCAAATGTTTCTGCACTTTATAGGAATGCTTAGAAATAAATACTTAGACAGAAATGCAGAGAAAGATTATACATTTCATAGCGTAATACTTGCAGGTGTACATGATGTTAAAAATCTAAAATTAAAATTAAGACCAGAAGACGAAAAAAAGTATAACAGCCCATGGAACATAGCAGTAGATTTTAATGTAGATATGAGCTTTAATCCAAAGGAAATAAGCACAATGCTAGTAGAATACGAAAAAGACCATAAAACAGGAATGAACATTGAAAGTATTAGTGAGGAGATACACTCGTACACGAGCGGATATCCGTTTTTAGTTAGCAAGCTTTGTAAACTCATGGATGAAAACTTAAACAAGGAATTTACAAGTGAGGGCTTGCAAGAAGCTATGAAACTCATGATAAAAGAAAAAAATACATTATTTGATGACTTGATAAAAAATATAGAGAACAATAAGGAGTTGTATGATACAGTATATGGAATAGCGATAGAAGGAAAAGAAAAAAGCTATAACGTTTATAGCTATGAAAAAGGGATAATGTATGGAATATTTAGAGAAAATGAAAAGGGAAAACTGATAATACATAATAAAATATTTGAAAAAGTGATATATGAATATATGATATCAAAGGAAGAAGAAAAAACAGGAGAACTACTAAGCTACGACTACAGAACTAACTTTATTGACGACAATGGAGATATAAAGCTTGAGTTAGTACTAGAAAAATTTCAGCTACTAATGAAACAAGAATATAGACAATCAGATGAAAAATTCATAGAAAAAGAAGGCCGGCTACTATTCTTGTGTTTCATAAGACCAATAATAAACGGAACAGGCTTCTACTACGTAGAACCCCAAACAAGACAAGATAATAGGATGGATGTAGTCATAACATACAATAAAAAACAATACATAATAGAACTTAAAATATGGCGTGGCAAAATAAAAGAAGAAAAAGGTCTAGACCAGCTAGCAAAATACCTAGAGAGTCAAAGCGAACAGCAAGGGTATTTAGTACTATTTAATTTCAACAAAGGTAAAAAGTATACAAGAGAATGGATAGAGGTAGAAGGGAAGAATATATATGAAGTAGTAGTTTAGTCTTAGAAGCTTGTTTATTAATCTAATATGGTACAAAAGTATCAATAATATCACAAAATTATAACCAAGTTAATAAATATAAAATATAGAAGAATTTATGAAAATGATAAAACAATATTTGCAACATACAATATGATAAAAGTTTGATAATTTAAGGGGGAAATGTATAATGTTTAAGAAGTCAGAAAGTCAGGAAAATTATAGTATAACCCACCAGCTTGTTAGTGATTACAAGAGCGAAGCGAACAAAAGTTCCCTCTACCTTTGTTGTAGGGAGAGGGCTAGGGTGAGGGTAGTAAAGTCTTTAACAACCATAATCTCAATAATACTCCTACTAACATTCATAACTACGTCTTACGCCCAAGCCATATACTACATAGTATCAGGAAACTCTATGTATCCTACGTATAAAGATGGGGATATAGTGAAAGTAGAGAAACAAGAAAGCTACAACGACGGTGACGTGGTGGTAGCAGATGTGGGTAGAAAGAAAGTAATAAAGAGGATAAATGGGGATGTGCTTGAGGGGGATAATAAGGAGAATACCGCGAGGTATAATTTAAAGACGGCAGATATATTAGGGAAAGCGGAGTATGGGACGGATCAGTTGACGGATGAACAGAAGGCGGAGTTTGAGAAGGTATTTGCAAGCGGAGTAGAGATGGTAAGTGCAGGAAGCATTCATACAGTAGTATTAAGGTCAGATGGTACGGTATGGGCGTGGGGGTATAACGGGTATGGAAATTTAGGCGATGGGACAAATACAGAAAGACATACACCGGTGCAAGTACACGGAGTAAATGATATGGGTTTTTTAACAGATGTAAGTCAAGTATTCACTGGAACTGCTCATACAGTAGCATTAAGGTCAAATGGAACAGTATGTGTATGGGGATGGAATAAATATGGGCAATTAGGAAATACAATTAATAATGGAGTGAATACCGCAAATCCAATACCAATGCAGATAGAAAGCTTAGAAGGGGTAATTCAGATATCTGCAGGTCAATGTCATACAGTAGCATTAATGAATGATGGGACGATATATGCATGGGGATATAATGCTTATGGACAATTAGGAAACATAAACAACATTGGAACAGATAATCCCAATCCTATACCAGTAAAAGTAGAAGGATTAACAGGAGTAAGTCAGATATCAGCAGTAAATACTCAAACAATAGCCCTAATGAACAATGGTACAGTATATGCATGGGGACGGAATCAATATGGGCAATTAGGAAATGTAACTAATTGTGGAACAGATGACCCAAATCCGACACCATTAGAAGTAGAAGGCTTAACGGGAGTAGTTCAAGTGTCAACAAATGGGGCACATACAGTGGCATTAAAAGATGACGGAACAGTATATGCATGGGGGTATAATAGATATGGGCAACTAGGGAATGCAACTAATAGTGGAACAAATACTCCAACCCCAACACCATTGCAAGTAACAGAATTTATGGGGGTAATTCAAGTGATTGCAGGTGGTTATTATACAGTAGCATTAAAGGCAGATGGGACAGTATGGGCTTGGGGAAGGAATAATCATGGACAATTAGGAAATGCAACTAATAGTGGAACAGATACTCCGAACCGCACACCATTACAAGTAGATGGTTTAATAGATATAAGTCAAATATCTGCGGGAATTGATCATACAGTAGCAATAAAAAACGATGGGACAGTATATGCGTGGGGAAACAATGAATGGGGGAAACTAGGAGATAATACAATAATATCAAGAACTATTCCAGCCCTAATAGTAGGTGAGGAAGGTGTAGGATTTTTCAATGTAGATTCTACATCTCCAGATGTCACAATAACTTCATCACCAGTCAGCCCAACAACAGAAAGTAGTGTTACATATACATTTGAATTTACAGAGAATGTAGAAAATTTCGATATAGGGGATATAACAGTAGGAAATGGAGATAAAGGAGCATTCAACGCTACAGATGGTGATACATATACATTAGTAGTAAACAAAGTAGCAGATGGAGACCAAATAATAACAGTAGCAGCAGGGGCTTGCCAAGATGCAGCAGGCAATCTAAACACAGAAGGAACGATAACCGTGCTAATGACAACGATAATCACTAGCCCAGGTTATTCGCTCGGAACAGTAATAGGGGATAAAAAGTGGTTTAAGTATTATCTAGGTAAGGCTGCAGTAAGTGGAGTGACAAAAGCAATGCTAGTAGCTCCAAAGGATGGGGATGGAGTAAAACGAGGAACATTTACCAAAGGGGAGATAATAGATATAAATGCAGGACCGAACCAATATAAGTTTTTGTCAGGACAAATATACTATATAGATCGGGAAGGGAAGATACAGCTTTACGGTGAATGATGAATAAATAAAAAATATTAACTCGAACTAAAAGCAGGCAAAATTCGCTTGCTTTTTTATTTAAGTTGGGATAGAATAGAAGAATAGAATTTGTAAATAGTAGATAAGATTAGAATACAATAAATAAGTAATCAATATGGAGGTATTACAATGGATGAAAGCCTAAAAGTGGAAGCGATATTTAGTGATGAGACAGATACATATAGAACACCTGCATCGCCTAAGATAGGGGATAGTATCAAGATAAGAATACAAACAGCAAAAGGCGTTTTCGATAGTGTAGATATTCATTATAATGATAAAAACGTTAAAATGTATATACATGAAACTACAGATCTGCTAGATGTATATGAAGTAGAAATAAAAAAGCTCACTAAAGACATAGAGTATTATTTTTCTTTAGTAAAGGGTGATATAGAGTATTATTTTAATAAAATAGGATTTAACATAAATCTAGACATGCAGTATAATTTTAAAATAAGATTAAATTTTGAGACACCAGTCTGGGCGAAAGGGGCTGTAATGTATCAAATATTAGTTGATCGGTTTTGTAACGGTGATCCTAAAAATGATGTGGTAGACAATGAATATATATATCTTGATAAACCAGTTAGTAAGGTGAGTAACTGGTATCAGTACCCTAATGTTGATGATGTAAGAGAATTTTATGGTGGTGATTTACAGGGAGTTATTGATAAAATGGATTATTTAAAAGATTTGGGTATAGATGCGATTTATTTTAATCCCTTATTTGTTTCGCCGAGTAATCATAAATATGATGTACAAGACTATGACTATATCGATCCGCATTTAGGAGTAATCATAAATGACATAAATAAGCCATTATCAGTGGATAAGCAGGATAACAAATATGCAGAAATGTATATAAAAAGAACCACTGACCTTGAAAACCTGAAAGCAAGTAATGAACTTATGAGAAAACTGATAGAAATGGCTCATGCGCGTGGTATAAAAGTTATACTTGATGGTGTATTTAATCATTGCGGTTCTTTTAATAAATGGATGGATCGCGAAGAGTTTTATCAAAAGGCAAAGAACTATCCGAGTGGGGCATATAATGATAAAAACAGTATGTATAACAAATATTTTAAATGGTCAAAGGATGAATGGCCGGAAAATGATGGCTATGATGGGTGGTGGGGACATAAAACCCTGCCAAAACTGAATTATGAGGGTTCAAGTGAGTTAGAAGAATATATATTGAATGTAGCTCGTGAGTGGGTGTCACCTCCATATAATGCAGATGGTTGGAGGCTTGATGTAGCTGCAGATCTTGGTTATAGCAAAGAATTTAACCATTTGTTTTGGAAAAAATTTCGAAAGGTAGTAAAGGAAGCTAACCCGAGTGCAATAATAATAGCTGAACATTATGGGAATCCTAAAGATTGGCTTATGGGAGATGAGTGGGATAC
The DNA here is from genome assembly GCA_003452395.1 of Clostridiales bacterium. GTDB lineage: Bacteria > Bacillota > Clostridia > Lachnospirales > UBA12420 > UBA12420. Next base: position 25,646 of record DMOI01000021.1, on the reverse strand, counting down.
AGTAATGAATTATGATGCTTTTATGGAGCCGATAAGCTGGTTTCTAACAGGAATGGAAAAGCATAGTGATGATTCGAATTCAGGGCTAATCGGGAATGCTGAAAGCTTTGATGATGCTATGAGGTATAATATGGCAACTATGCATACAGAGTCATTACAGGTGTCAATGAATGAATTATCAAATCATGATCATTCAAGATTTTTAACTAGAACAAATAAAATAGTTGGACGAATATATGATAAAGGACCAGAAGCAGCCGCGATAGGTGTAAATAAAGGAATATTTAAAGAGGCGATAATTATGCAGATGACGTGGCCTGGTGCACCAACTATATACTATGGTGATGAGGCTGGTCTCACTGGCTGGACAGACCCAGATAATAGAAGGACATACCCATGGGAGAGAGAAGATTTAGAACTCTTGTCCTTTTACAAAGAAGCTATAAAAATGCATAAAAGCTATGATACATTTAAAACTGGTTCTGTAAAGATTATATACAAGAACTTCAATATGTTGGCTTACGCTAGATGGGACAAGAAAAATATAATAATTTCTGCATTTAATAATAACGATATAGAAGAAGAAATGGAGTTACCTGTATGGATACTAGGAGCAAGAGAAAGTGATGTATTTTCACGAGTAATGAAAACCGATATCGCGAATTACTGTACAGAAGAGAAAAAATATAGAGTAGAAAAGAGTGGGCTGTATATAAAACTAGCTCCGTTTAGTAGTGTGGTGCTTGTTAAGTTGAAAGGTGAAAGTTGAGAGTTGAGAGTTGAAAAAGGGGACGGTTCCTTCTTTTTAGGAACTGTCCTCATAAAAAATATTAGGCAGCAAAAAATATAAAAATCTAGATTTTGCATATAATAATATAGTAGAAGATTATAAAAATTATAAAAATTTTCTGCAATACTAGTTGACAGTTAGCTAGTATAATAGTATAATGGAAGTATAAAAAGCGGTGTACCCTACCAAGAGTGGGAACGGAAAAAGCGGTGTACCCTACCAAGAGTGGGAACGGAAAAAGCGGTGTACCCTACCAAGAGTGGGAACGGAAAAAGTTGGGTAACTCGAAAGAGTTACCTTTTATATTACGGAGGATAACACGATGATAAGACTAGAATTTTATTATATAAACTTAGAGTATGCTGAGTTTTTAAGAGGTTTTGATAGCAGGGTAAGTTATCTAAAGGATGGCAAGGAACATAGACCTTATGTGGGGGTAATTTTATTAGTAGATAGCATAAATTATTTTGCACCACTATCCTCGCCAAAACTAAAACACATAAGAATGAAGAACAAGCAAGACTTTATAAAAATTAATAATGGTAAGTGGGGAGCAATTAATTTTAATAATATGATACCTGTACATATAGATTGTTGTAGAGAAATAGAAATAAATAACATAGAAGATAGCGCATATAAAGATTTGCTTAGAAATCAATTGTCTTGGTGTAATTCTAAAAGAGAACATTTAGAAAAGATTGCTTTCAGACTACATGAACTGATAATAACTGATAAAGCAGATAGTGGACTAAAGTCTAGATGTTGTGATTTTAAGGTTCTAGAGAAAAAATGCAGAGAGTGGAACTAAAATCTACTAGTTGTAACCTTGGATAATAAAACAGGAGTTGATTCATATGCAACCGTTAGCAGATAAATTTAGACCTGAGAGTCTTTCAGATGTGGTAGGGCAAGAACACCTGATAGCAAATGGTAAACCGCTGAGACGTATAATTGAGGCGGGTAGAGAAGTGAATATGATTTTTTATGGACCTCCAGGGGTAGGTAAGACTACAATTGCTAATATAATTGCTAGTAGAACTAATAAAAAATTATATAAGTTGAATGCTACAAATGCATCAGTAAAAGACATAAGGGCTATAGTGGATGACATGGATAGCTTACATACTATGAATGGAATATTACTTTATTTAGATGAAATTCAAAATTTTAATAAGAAACAACAACAATCTTTACTTGAATATATAGAAAATGGTAAGATAACACTGATAGCAAGTACTACAGAAAACCCGTATCAGTACGTATATAAGGCAATACTTAGTCGTTCTATGGTTTTTGAATTTAAGAACCTGAACAAAATTGACATTGAAAAGCTTGCAAAACTAATGTTTGCGAAGCTACAAGAAAAAGACATGTATAAACAAGTTTCATATAATGAGGACGTTATAGGCTACATAGCAGATATGAGTGGGGGAGATGCAAGGCGAGCTATAAATATAATAGAGCTTGCATGCCTTTGTGCAAAAGATGAAATAGGTAACGTGAATCTAAATGTGAGCATACTTGAAGACTATGTAAACAAAAAATATCTTAACTACGATAAAAACGGAGATAGTCACTACGATATATTAAGTGCATTCCAAAAATCGATAAGAGGTTCTGATTCAAATGCTGCTATTCACTATCTCGCTAGACTTATAAAAGCAGAGGATTTACTATCTATATGTAGGAGATTACAAGTCATAGCCTGTGAAGACATAGGTCTCGCATACCCTAGTGCAATAACAGTCGTTAAAGCGTGCACTGATTCAGCCAAGGAGCTTGGTTTTCCAGAGGCACGAATACCATTAGCTGAGGCTACGATACTCCTAGCTACTGCCCCAAAATCAAACTCAGCCTATATGGCACTAGATAAAGCTATGGCAGATTTGGATACTAAAGAAATTGGGGAGATACCAAGACATCTGAAAAATACCAATTTTATAGAGCCAAAGTATAAATATCCTCATGCGTACTCTAATAATTATATAGAGCAACAATATTTACCGGATATAATTAAAGATGTGGTTTATTATGAATATGGTGGAAATAAGCTAGAACAAATGGCTAAGGATTATATGGATAAGATAAAGTAAAGTGTATGAGGTAAACTTAGTGGCTAGAAAAATAAGATACATTATAAAGAACACTAAATATTAAATAAGCTATGCTTGACCGTACAAAAAATACTACATAATATTACAAAAAAGTAATAAATTATATTTGGGTATTGACAATTATAAAATTATATAGTATAATGTAAACAATAAATTTACGAGTGTACCTAAACAAAAATTAGCGGTACAGGCAAAAAGCTACACAAACTTGGAAAATCCAATCTTGGAGTCGTAACAGACTTTTTTAGATTGGATTTTTTTGTTATTTTAAAATTAATAATATTCAATTTGAGGCAATAAAATAAGAACAGAAATATCCACTTACAATCATATAAGATAAAAATAATGTAAAAAGTTAACATAATTAACGTATTTAACAAATATAAAAAGATAGTATATAATAAATTATAAAGAAAAGAAGGGTGGTGATCAAATGTCATTTATTACATATAATGATTGCGAAGTCACATTTGCTAAAAGGGGCTACACAATAAAAGCAGAAGATGGAGGAATAGGAAAAGATGGAACTGTAACGGTATTTGCAGATACAGGTAATAGATGTGATCCGGATTCTGGATACTTTGATCATCATCAATATATAAGTAAAGAGGATATAGAGGAAAATCCCTGTGCAGCTAAAATAATAATGAAAAATTACAAAAAGTTTCTTAGATATGTAGAAGGAGCAAAAAAAGTAATAATTAATGGACATAAAAACCCAGATACAGATTGTATTATAAGTATATATATGATGAAGTATATGCTTGAACATGGTGAGTTGCCTCCAAAATGTGAAAAAATGGTGGATTATGCTAGCATAGTTGATCAGGGAAAGTTAAAGTATAAGCTTGAAAACATCGCAAATATAAGTTCCATAATGTCTGCTTTTTCACAAACTCTTGATTTTGATAACAATAATGATAAGGATCTTCAAATCTTAGAGAGTGGTTGTGGATTAATAGAATATGTAAATAAAAGGGTTGCAGAGCTAGAACAATCTACAAATGATGAGATTTCATGGGATGATCCTAGAATATTTGCAGGAGAACACCCGTATACAAAACAAGTAGAATTTATAAAAAAAGATTATGAAAAGTATAAATTATTAACGGCAAAGGCTATGGAACAAAACAACGCAGTGAAAAAGTTTAGGTTGCCTTTATCGGATGATATTGCTCAATTGTCTGAAAAAGAGTTTAGTATTCTGGATCTAGGAAAGATCACTGGAGAAAGCCCAATGTTTCTAAGTATGTGGGCATACATGGAAAAATGGGATGGAATTGTTTATAATCTTGTAGAGAAGCGCCGAGGAAACAAAAAGAGACTGGATAAACATGTTTCAGGTATTTACCTAAACCCAGATGCAAAGGATTATAATGGAAAGGATGTTTGCTTTGGACATTTGGGGAGGCTAGTAGAAATAATAGATGTTTATTTGAGACTCCAACATGCAGAAAATAAAGGGGAATTTAAAAAAGGTGAGGAACTTATTCCTGATTTAAATTACTTCACAGGATACGCCAGAAAAGGGAATGATGGTAGTGCAACTGGGCATAACATTGTTATTCCAGGTAATGTTGTGCCATATGATATTCTTACACGATGCATGAAAATATATTGGAAATCACCTTATATTATAGATGAGGTAGAAGCAGAAACATCACTAGAGATACTTAAGGAAGGACATAGTGTCGAAAACTATTTAGAATTGGTTGAACAAATACCAACGTACGCTAATGATTTAGAAGATATACCATGTTGTAATGAACCAATAGATGTAGGTGTGGAATATGATGAATGTGTAGTTTAAAAGCAGTTATTTATGCATACTGATTTAAAAGAGGATTAGTTAATAACAGATTATATGTAATTATATATAAAATTGCAAAAAAAATTGACAAATGTAAAAAAATGGTATATAATATATTGAAAAGAGCCGAAAGGTGATGATTACTATGGGGCAATCTATCAGACATTACGATAATACCCAGGAAGCTAGCAAGGAAATTAATGTTAATTGTGAATGCATTAAAAAAGGCGAAACCTTGGGACCTAAAAAGGGTGTAGTAGTTGTAGATACAGGTAATAAATTAAATGTAGCAGAAGGATTATGTGATCATCATCAATTGTGCGGAGAAGATGCAATAAAGTATTCTTGTGCAGCTTCAATTATACAGGAAAAATTTGAAGAGTTAAAAAATTATATAGATGGATTTGAAGAGATAACTGTACAAGGACATGAAAATCCAGATCCAGACTGTATTGCAAGTATATATATGGTACAATATATAGCTAAGTATGGTAAATTACCGCCAAATTGTGAAAGTATGGTGGATTATGTTGGTAAGGTTGACCAAGCAAAGATAAAATACGATATTAATAACTTAGATAGTGTAAGTCTCATAATGTCTGTTTTTTCTAAAACACTTAATTTTAAAAAGGGTGAAGACAAAAATCTTAAGATTTTAGAAAATGGGTTTAAGTTAATAGAATATGTAAGTGAAAGAATTTATAAGATAGAGAAATTCACAGGTGAGAAGATTTCCTGGGAAGATCCTAGGATATTTGAAGTGGACCACCCATATAAAACACAGGTAGAATTTATAAAAGATGATCTTAGAAAATATATAGCATTAGTAGAAAAATACACAGAAGCAGATGTTAAAGCACTTAGATTACCATTATCAAGTGATATAACTAAATTATCGAAAAAGGAATTTAACATTCTGGATTTAGGCAAGTTAAATGGAAAAAAACCGATGTTCTTAAATATGTGGGCAAGTATGCATGGTTATGATGGTATCATGTATAATTCAGCAGTGAATGAGCGAGGAAATAATAGAATTACTCAACATATATCAAGTATTTGTATAAATCCAGATTCAGCCGATTATGATGGTAAAGAAGTTTGTCTGGGACATATTGGGAAAGTATTTGAAGCAAGAGATGTTGCAGGTAGAATGTACCATAAAAGCAAGGGCGGGAATTTAAATGGCAATGAGGGACTTATACCTAATTCAGATAATGATACAGGAGTAAATAGACATGGAAATGATGGTAGCGCAACGGGATATAAGTTTGTCATTCCAGGTGATGCTGTTCCATACGATGTAGTTGTAGAATTACTAAATAGCTATTTGAAAAATCCTTATAATATCGGTAAAAATGAAACAGAAGGATTAATAAATAATTTTTACGGAGTGTTAAGTGGTGAAGAGTGTTTAGAAACGTCTGATAAAGAAAAAATGCAAGAAGATGTTGATGCTACATACCAAATACCAACCGATATAGCTTGTGACTATCATGGAATAGGATATGTATGCTAAGTTTACCAAGTAGTTAGAGCTAAAAAACATCTACCTACATGAGGGGTGATAAAATGGATATTAACTATAAATTTTTAAGAGAAAATGGAATGATAAAACAGAATACGAAAGAAAGAAGTATAATATTAAAACTATATACAAATGAGACACTTGAAATATTTATAAATGTGAAGGGTACTGGTCAGACAAACTCCCAGTATAGTAGTTTGTCTGAAGTAATTGCTGAATATTTTGAAGAAATAAAAGAAAATTTGAAGGAAGTAGAAATTTATGGCAAGATTGATTTAAAAGCCGATGAGTTAATAACAAATTATATTCTTTACAATTTGCGTAACACACAGAAGCTCCCTGAAAATATTGATATAATGTTAGCATTTGTTAGAAATCAAAATGAGCCTGAGTGTGATATAGAAAAAATAGATGTGCTAAGAGATGCGGTTAAGCTAAAGGATATGGAAGAAGACGGGTCTTTTGAGCAAGCAATGGAAGATGTTAAGGCATACTTTGAACAATAAAAATGTGTGAAAATTGTGTGTAAAACAAAAAGAGATAATCTATCTTGAAAAATACTTGTGTTTATTATAATATCTGTTATAATAAACACAAGTATTTTTTATTTTAAAGGAGAAATGTATGAAAAAAAGAATGGTACCTGATTATATATTAAAACAAGTAGAAAAGCCAGTGAGATATACGGGTGGCGAGTACAATATGGTTGTGAAAAATCCGGAGGATGTGGATATACGTTTTGCTTTGTGTTTTCCAGATGTTTATGACATAGGCATGTCACATCTAGGATTACAAATATTATATGGGATGTATAATGCACGAAAAGATATATATTGTGAGCGAGTGTTTGCACCATGGACTGATATGGAAGCGAAAATGAGAGAGAATGATATAAAATTATGTACACTCGAGACTCAAGATGAAGTGAGAAACTTCGATTTTCTTGGGTTTAGCTTTCTGTATGAAATGTGTTATACAAATGTTTTAAATATACTTGATTTGTCTGGTGTTTCATTATATAGCAAGGATAGGGGAGAAGATGAGCCGATAGTATGTGCGGGTGGGCCTTGTGTCAATAATCCTGAACCTATGGCTGATTTTATAGATTATTTTTATATAGGCGATGGAGAAGTAAAATATAATGAAATATTTGATATGTATAAAAAACATAAAAAAAATGGTGGGAAGCGAAAAGAATTTTTAGAGAAAATAGCTAATATAGATGGAATATACGTGCCAGCTTTTTATGATGTGGATTATAATGTAGACGGTACGGTAAAAAGTATAAATGTAATAAATGAAAATGCAAAGCCAGTTGTAAATAGGGTGTTTGTAGCTGATCTCAACACATCATATTTTTCAGATAAACCTATCGTACCTTTTTTAGAAACAGTACATAATAGGGTAACACTAGAAGTTTTTAGAGGATGTATAAGGGGATGTAGGTTTTGTAACCCAGGGCTTATGTATAGGCCGATTAGGAGTAAGACAGTAGACACTTTGATGAAGCAGCTTGAGGTACAGGTGAGAAATACAGGTTTTGAAGAGATATCACTTGTTTCGCTGAGCACGAGTGATTATGAAGGTCTTAATGAACTTACAAATAGAATAATGGACAAGTATAGTAAAGATCATATAAGCCTTTCATTACCTTCACTTAGGGTAGATGAGTTTTCACTCGAACTTATGAATAGATTACAGGAAGTAAGAAAAAGTGGACTAACATTTGCACCTGAGGCAGGAACACAAAGAATGAGAGATATAATAAATAAAGGTATATCTGAGGAAGAAATACTATCAGGATGTAGACTAGCGTTTGAAGGCGGATGGAATAGGGTAAAACTATATTTTATGATGGGGCTACCGGGTGAGACGGATGAGGATATAGTAGGTATTGCAGAGCTTACCAAAAAGATAGTGGGTGAATATTTCAAAGTACCCAAAGATAAACGTGCAAATGGGATAAGCGTGAATGTAAGCGCATCTTGCTTCGTTCCAAAACACAATACTGCATTTCAGTGGGAAAGCCAAAATACGTACGAAGAGTTTGAAAGAAAGCAAAGAATACTAAAAGGTGCACTGAGACAAGTGAAACAAGCTACCTACAGATACCACGATGCAAAGACGAGCGTGATAGAAGGAATATTGACAAGAGCAGATAGAAAAGTAGGTAAAGTAATATTTGATGTGTGGAAAAGTGGAGTGAAAATGGAGGCTTGGTCGGAGTATTTTGATTATAAGAAATGGCTAGAAGCTTTTAGTGAAAACAATATGACTATAGAATTTTATAACACCAGAAAACGTGAAGATGATGAGATAATGCCATGGGATCATATAAATGTAGGGGTGAGTAAGAAATTTCTATTACGTGAAAAAGTAAAATCACAGCTTGAAGAAGTAACCAAAAACTGCAAACAAATGTGTGCAGGCTGTGGAGATTGGAAAACAGATGACGGAGATAGTGTTTGTGAGATGAAAAATAAAAACTAGAATAGGATGTGATAAAATGAAATATAGAGCTAAGTATACAAAAGGTGATAATGTAAAGTTTGTGGGACATCTAGACCTGTTGCGTTCCATTCAGCGTGTGATAAATAGAGCAGAGCTAGGGGTTAAATATTCTCAAGGATTCAATCCACATCAAGTATTCAGTATTGCACAGCCTTTGGCTGTAGGGCATACAAGTGTGGGAGAATACATGGATTTTGAACTTGAAAATGACATACTAGAAAATGAAGTAAAACAAAGGTTCAATGATGTATCACCAGAGGGAATAAAAATTATAGAGGTAAGAAAGCTTAAAGATGGAGAAAAGAAAGTAGCTGCTCTTGTGGAGTACGGTAGTTATAAGGTGGTACTTGATAAAAATATAAGTGACGAGGTAACAAAAAGCTTTGCATCCCGAGATACAATAGAGGTAGACAAAGAAACAAAGTCAGGGATCAAAAAAGCTGATATAAAAAAAGATATAGTAGAAGTAAGGATACAGGATAATGTCTTACACGCTACAATAAGCACCGGGAGTATGCAAAATCTAAAGATAGAACTATTAGTTGAAGCTTTGTATACACATGCAGGGGAAGAATTTGATGAGAATAAGATAGATGTAGAAAGACAGGATTTGCATTATAGAGATGAAGAAGGGCTTAAGGGTTTAATATAAAGACAATAGGAGCGAATGCACATGAATATTTTAATAGCATCTAATAATAAGGAAAAATTAAGAGAATTAAAAAAAATGTTACCTTATACGGAAGTAACGTTATTAACACCAAATGAAGTTGAAATAAATATAGATCCTGATGAAAGTGGCAAAACTCCTGAGGAAAATGCAAGAATAAAAGCAGAGGAATTTTGGGCTGAAATAAAGGAAAAAGAACTAGATATAGCGGCGGTTGTTTCAGATGATACGGGAATCTTTGTTGAAGCCTTTCTAGAACTTATTGGAGAGAAAGCTAACAGGTGGCATAAAGGAACTCCCATGGATAGAAATAAAAAGTTATTAGAAATAATGGAAAATGAAGAAAATAGAAATATACATTATAAAACGGTACTATGTTATAAGGACGAAGAAAAATGTTTGTTTTTTGAAGGCTTTAATCACGGAGTAATATCAACTGAGATAAAAGAAGGTACTGGGTATGCATATGATTACATATTTAAGTTATCAGACGGTAGAATGATATCAGAATTAACATTAGATGAAAGAGATGGGATGATATGTAGGGCTGTTGCAGCAAGAGAGTTATCGGCGTACATAAAAACAAAGATGGATTTATAAATCCATCTTGTTTTTTATGCATTCATATATTTCCTTAGCATTATTTTTCCAATGTTCAGATATGTATTTTGCTTTTTCTTTTGAAAGCTCGGGGATTTTTATATTTAAAATCTCAATTTCGTTTTTAGTAATAAAGCATTCTAATTGATACTTATCTTTTGTATATTCGGAAACTTTTGAGTTATATAAAGTAAAATCAGCATATTTATTCATAATGTTAGAACAAAAAGCATCCATAACATCTACATAATCTTTAGGTATTCTATTTGTAAAGTATTGGAGTGCGGTAGAACCATCAGGGGTAATCATGTATAGAGATTTTCTGTTTTGATTTATCTTGTGTACAAGTCTTGACTTTAAAAGGTCAGCCATGTATTGCTGAATATTAAAGTAATCGGAATATTCGTTTTTAATCATAAAATCAATTAATTCAGAATTGTCAATTGGTGCATTTACTCTAGTTAAAATATATAAAAGTATAAGTTTATTTATAGTAAGGTCGTTAATCATAGATACACCCCCGATGCTTAGATTGATAGTAATATATAGTATATATATTACTACACAAACCTCTATTTGTCAAGGTTTGAAGGTATTAAAAAGTTGGTTACGTTCAGACACTATCAAGTAAACCTATAGTCTGTCATTGCGAGAAGGTTCTTTCGACGAAGCAATCTCATTTTTTAAATAGTAATAATATAATTTTATAATAAAAATGAGATTGCCACGTCAGGAAGAACACCCTCCTCGCAATGACAAGCAAGGGCAGGGTATCTATCAAGGGGTCTAAATTGTAACAAAAATTGCAAACAAAATGTAAATAATTTACAAAAATATATTGACAAAAACTGTACTTTGATGTATAATAAGGATAGTGAAAAAAGGAAAAACAACTTAACAAAAACAAGTTCTGCTGAGTTCGAAATGGAAAAGTATTTTCTACCTAACGCAAGAATTGCAAAAAGGGAATCTAATCTCTTTATACACAGTATACGCCACAAAGAGTAAGGGGTGGACATACAACGTATAAAGGAAGACAACCATAACAGGTGGAATTAGATACAAATACTTTTCCGACGGCTTGGCGGAGCTCTTTTATTTAAATATTAAAGCACGACCATAAAAAACACCATCAAATTTGAAACAATTAAAATTTGATGGTGTTTTTTTGTTCTAAAAAAGAGAGACGAGCGTATGATATATTAGAAGTATCGAAGGTGAAAAAGCAAAAAACATAAATAATATTTTGAAACTAAAACTTACAAAAGAGGAGTGAAAAAATGAATCAAGTTATGAATTTTTTTAGCAATTCATTAAGGGAAAGGATGCAAAACTTAAATTTGGAAGGAAAAATGTTGCAGGAGATACGGCTACGTGTATATAAGCCTGTAATTATCTATATAGATAATGAAGAGTATTTTTTATCTATACATGGTGAAATTTCAAAAGATAGCATTTCGCCAATGATTATATTGCCTAAAGACATAGCAGATACGCTTGTGCTAATGAGTGAGTATTCTTTATATTCATATGAAGAGGAACTCAAAAATGGATATATAACTATAAAAGGTGGACATAGAGTAGGGATAGTAGGTAAGGCTGTCATAGAAGATAATAAAATAAAAACCTTGAAAAATATAAGCGGCTTAAATATAAGAATTTCGCATCAAATGACGGGATGTGCAGATAAAATACTACACTATATTTTAAACAGTCCCTCGATTTATAATACTTTAATTGTTTCACCACCTAAATGTGGTAAAACTACTATACTAAGGGATGTGGCGAGACAAATAAGTGATGGGTATTTAGAGTTTAAGGGGTTAAATGTATCAATAGTGGATGAACGTTCGGAGATAGCAGCTTGTTTTAATGGAACGCCACAAAATGATGTAGGTATTCGGACGGATGTACTCGATGGATGTCCTAAAGTATGGGGTATGAGGATACTACTTAGAGCGATGTCCCCAGATGTCGTAGTTGTAGATGAGATAGGTGGAGAAGAAGATGTAGGGGCAATAAGAGATATACTAAATGCAGGAATAAAGATTATTTGTAGCCTACACGCGGCTGATCTTGAAGATATAAAAAATAAAAAATATGTAGCAGACCTTATAAATGAAAAAGCATTTGAAAAGATAGTTTTCCTAAGTAATAAAAAAGGTATAGGTACTCTTGATTCTGTATGGAACGTGGTAGGCAGGAGGTGGGAGGTTAGGGATAGTTGAAAGTTGAAAGTGGAAAGATAAAGAACATGCCCCAAAGGGGCGGTGAGTGAGGGGTGAAATATGTGCTTAAGATAATAGGGATGTTGATAGTTATAGTTACATCAACGGGAGTGGGATTTTATATACCGAGATTACATAAAAATAAGATAGAATTTCTGATGGATATTAGGCAAAGCTTTTGTTTGTTAAAAAACGAGATAAATTATGCTGTAAATACTATTGTGGTCAGTTTTTTTAATATACAGGAAAAAGCAAGTAATCAATATGTAAAGCAGTTTTTTTATGATATGTACGAGCATCTACAAAACAAAGATGGTATTAGTTTAAAAAACATATGGGAAAAAGGTGTTAATGATCTCTTATATAAAGAAAAAATAAATGAAAGTGAAGCAAGACATATAAAAACTTTTGGTAATTCGTTAGGTTACTTAGATAAAGAACAGCAACTTAGAAATATAGATTTTTTAGTAGAAGGCTTAGATGAAATCATATTAAAGCACAAAGAAAACCACGAAAAACACAGTAAGTTGTATAGTAGAATGGGCATACTTGTCGGTTTGATGGTAGCGATAGTGATGCTGTAAGTTAGAATACGAAGGAGGTTATAATTATGGACGTGCAAATAATATTTAAAATTGCGGCGGTAGGGATACTAGTAACTGTTATAAATCAAGTACTTAGTCGCTCGGGTAGGGACGAGCAAGCTATGCTGGTAACTCTAGCTGGACTTGTTGTTGTGCTATACTGGGTTATAAATTATATAAGTGATTTATTTAATACAGTACAGACGTTGTTTGATTTGTAGAAGGAAAAGATGTAGCTGGAGGTACGCACATGGAGATAACACAGATAATAGTTATATGCTTTATTGGTGTGATAATGATCGCGATATTAGGTCAAAACAATAAAGAATATGGAACATATATAAGGATAGTAATAGGAGTTATAGTATTTGCTGCCATTTTTATGAAACTAGCTTCGGTTGCGGAGCAATTTACAAGTATAATAAACAAAACAAATTTATCAAGTACATATGTAGGAATAATACTAAAAATAATAGGAATAGCATATCTTTCAGAATTTGGCAGTCAAATATGTAAGGATGCAAGCGAAACTGCTTTTGCCACTAAAATTGAATTTGCAGGTAAGATACTAATAATGCTAATAGCAATGCCGATTATAACAGCAATTTTAGATGAGGTATCGAATTTCTTTGTGTAGGTGTTTAGGAGGTTACTTATGAAAAAAATGTTTTTGATAATTTTATACCTTATTATGTTTACTAATATTGCATACGCAAATGAGGTAATGGATGAGCAACTAAACCATATAAATTTTGGTGAAATACAGCATGAAATAGATGATATAAGTATAAAAGATAATAACGAAGCACTTGGAAACTTTGATTTTTTAGCTGAGGTTAAAAAACTGATAACAGGAGAAACTAATTTTAACATTGAAAATATTGTAGATATATGTGTAACTGCTCTAATAAAAGAGGTGAAGAGCAATTTTATACTTATGGCACAGATTTTACTTTTAGTTATCTTTAGTGCTATTATTAAAAATTTGACTAATTCATTTGAAAATAAAGAAGCTTCCGAAACTGCTTTTTACGTATGCTATGTTATAATAATAATTTCTGTAATTAAAACTTTTAAAATAACTATTGATGTTGCAACGATGACTATAGATAATATTTTATCACTAATGAAGGTAATAATACCTGTTTTTATATCAACGATATTTACCACTGGCAATATAACAACGGCAACCACTGCAAATGCTGTAATATTTGCAAGTATAAATTATATTGCCATTCTTGTAAAGACCATGTTTTTACCTGTGGTTACATATCTTAGTATATTACAAATTATAAACTTTTTATCAGAAAAAGAAATATTAAAGGAATTAACAGATTTAATGAGAAAATCTGTAATGTGGGGATTAAAAGGTATGGTAATGATTTTCTTGGGATTATCAGCTATTCAAAGGTTTACTGCGCCTGTTTTAGATGGTATAACAAAGAAAGGTGTCGCACTCACAACAAAAACTGTAGTTCCAGTGCTTGGAGATGTAATGAACAGTGCAGTTGATACTTTTATAAATTGTACTGTACTTATTAAAAACTCGGTTGGTATAGTAGCTGTAATAGGATTAATCATTATTTGTTTTATTCCACTTTTGAAAATTTTGGCAGTTATAATAACATATAAACTTGTAGCCGCTATAATGCAGCCTATAGCAGAAACTAGGATTGTAAAATGTTTTTCAGAATTTGCAAATAATATAGGAGTGGTTTTCGCCTGTGTTCTGGCTGTTGGTCTTAGCTTTGTAATATCTATTGCCATACTTATTACGGTAGGAAGCTGACAGGACAATTGAAAGATGAAAGCTGAAAATTAAAATATCTAATGCCAAAATGTAGGGAGAATATTAAAGATATATCGAGGTATAATAATATTGAAGTTAAATGATTCGCTTCACAAAAAATAAATTAACTCAAAATTTTGAGTTGGGAGGCTATTATGAGAACAGCAAGGGTTATTGATTGGCTTGCATTGCTATTTGTTATAGTAGGAGCGCTCAATTGGGGACTTATAGCTTTTTTAAATTTAGATATAGTTGCTACATTGTTTGGAGGAGCAGACTCCACTTTAAGTAGGCTGATATATGGTATAGTAGGTATATCAGGTATTTATGGACTAACTTTTTTCGATGGAATCCGAGAGCGAGCACGGGGGATCGAATAAATTGTAAATTGAAAACAGAAAATTAAAGAATAACAGTTAATTGATTAGGCGTAGCGTTTAAATTGCAAACGTTACGCCAAAATTTTAGCAAAAATAAATTTTTTTAACTTTCAACTTTCAATTTTCAACTTTCAATTGTAGTAGGGAAGGTGGGAAGCGTGGAAAAAAAACTTTTTAAAATTTTATTTTCATTATTTTTTTGTATTGCCATAATATTTACTTCTATTTATATTTATCTTCCAGAAGAAATAAATATTATAGAAGGGGAAAAACATCTTTTTAGTTTTAACTTACCAATAGAAGCAAAAATTAATTCTGAAAAAAAAGGTGTAATGTATTTAAATAATGAAAAGGTAAAGGAAAGCGAAATAAGTATTGATTTAAAACAGCCATTTAGCCTAAGATTTGTAGACAAAAATATAAGTGATATAGATTTTAATGTATTTGGTGTATCACTAAAGAAAGCTAAGATTGACACTATACCCAATCAAAAACTCATTCCCGTTGGTAAGGTGATGGGTATAAGGATATTTACTGATGGTATAATGGTTCTGGGTACAGGATATGTAAATGGAAAAGATGGTAAAATATATGAACCAAGTAAAGGAGTATTAAAAACAGGGGATTTAATTCTTGAGGCAAATGATACAGAAATAACTGATAAAAATCTACTTACTAAGATTGTACAAGAAGATGGTAAAGAAATAAAATTAAAAATAAATAGAAAAGGTAATATATTATATGAAAAAATTTATCCAATAATGAGTAATGAAGATGATGAGTATAAAATAGGGATTTGGGTTAGAGATAGCACACAAGGAATTGGGACAATAACATATTATAACCCATCTACAGGATATTATGGAGCACTTGGACATGGAATATTGGATGTAGATACAAACGATCTTATGACTGTAAAATCGGGGAAACTTCTTAAAGCCAATATAAGCTGCATAAAAAAAGGTGAAAAAGGAACTCCAGGTGAGCTGATGGGAATAATAATAGATACATTAAAAACAAATTTTGGCAGTGTAACAAAAAACACTGAATATGGAATATTTGGAAAACTAAAAGATGAAAATAAAGATTTAATAGAAAATAGTGAATTTAATATAGCATTGAAAGAAGAAATAAAAACAGGTAAAGCATATATATACAGTGATATACTAGGTAAAGGTACTGAAAAATATGAAGTAGAGATAGAAAGAATAAATACTCTGAATTATGATATTGCTAAAGGTGTAATATTAAAAATAACGGATAAAAAACTTCTTGATACAACAAATGGAATCATACAAGGTATGAGTGGTAGCCCAATAATTCAAAATGATAAGATAATAGGGGCTGTAACACATGTTTTTGTTAATGATCCTGGCAAAGGATATGGTATTTTTATTGAAAATATGTTAAAAGAAGAAAAAAATATATAACAAAAAACAAAAAAGTTTAAAAAAACTATTGACTTTATAATAATAAAAACTTATAATTGTTTTTATAGTAAAATTTTTACATTTTATTATAAAAATACTACACAATACTAAAATACAAATGATAAGGAGGATTTTAAAATGGAAAAAAAGCTTACTCAGATTGTTATAGTGGATGACAATCTAGATTTCTGTCAAATTTTACAGGATTATTTTAAAAAACAACCTGATATGCAAATAACAGGTGTAGGACATAATGGACTTGAGGCTATTGAACTAATAAAAACTAAGAAACCAGATGTTGTTATTCTAGATGTTATAATGCCACATCTAGATGGGATAGGTGTCTTAGAAAAATTAAATGAGATAAAACTTGAAAAAAAACCTACAATCATTATGCTTTCAGCAGTGGGTCAAGAAAAAATAACTAGTAAATCTTTAAACTTGGGTGCAGAATATTATATAATAAAACCATTTGATATTGAAGCATTAGTAACAAGGATAAGAGAAATAGATGATGATAATATCTATGTAAGAGAAAACGGAGGAGGAACCCTCCTAAAAAAAGAACGCAATGTAAATAGGGACTTGGAAACAGAAGTAACTACAATAATCCACGAAATAGGAGTTCCTGCTCATATAAAAGGATATCAATATCTTCGTGACTCAATAATGATGTCGGTAGAAAATATGGAAATACTAGATTACATCACAAAAGAATTATACCCAACAATAGCTAAAAAATATAATACTACACCAAGTAGAGTAGAACGTGCTATACGACATGCTATAGAAGTAGCATGGGAAAGAGGAAGCACAGATTATATAGACAAGTTATTTGGATATACAGTGAATCATAGAAAAGGGAAACCGACGAATAGCGAATTTATTGCACTCATTTCGGATAAGCTTAGACTTGAGTTGAAGGCTAGCTAGACAAGGGTTTGAGGTACATTTTAGTAGTTTGTTGTAAACCTATAAACTATCAAATAAGCCGATAAACATTTTCGAGATAAACCGATAAACATTTCTGATTTATTGCTTTAGATTTTGTAAAACTAGAGTAGTAGAAAGGAGATGTTTTTTGTTTATGAATAATTTAGAATTTAAGATAGACAATTTCATGCTGTATTGCACAAGCAAGAACTTAAGCAAGGGTACAATGAAGAGCTATGAGCAGACGCTAAAATTATTTATTCTTTACATGAAGGAGCAATTCAAAGTTGAGAAAGCGGAGGAGATAGAAACAGGGCATATTCGCCAATATATCAAATATCTAAAAGAGAGAGGTAAATATACAATCTGGAGCAGTAACGAGAATGTAAAAACCAATAATCCAACAGGGCGAACAGATTATAAAAAAGAGATTAGCCCTGCCACAATCAATAATTACATAAGAAATATCAAGGTTTTCATCAACTTTCTTTATGAAGAAAATGAAATACTGAACAATCCAGTAAAGAGAATTGAATATGTAAAGGCTGAAAGAAAGATGAAAGCAACGATTACAAGTGATGAATTTAAACAATTAATCAAGGCATTCGATAATACAAAGTTCTACGAGTACAGGAATCAAATTGTAACGATTTTACTACTGGATACAGGATGTCGTCTAGGGGAATGTTTGGCTTTAATGGTTGAGGACATCGATTTGATGAATAGAGTAGTAACTTTAAAACGCAATGTGAAAAATAACAAGCCAAGAAATGTGTACTTCAGCTTTAAAACGGCGAGTAAGCTACGAAGATGGATGAATTATAAAGACCGATATGTTCAAAGTGAATTGTTGTTTCCTACGAATAGAGGGACACATATATTAGTCACATCTTTTGAAAAACAGCTGAAAGATACTGGTAGAAGGGTTGGGTTGGAAGTCCATCCTCATCAACTCCGTAATAATTTTGCCCGCTACTACATGCTCAATGGTGGGGATATATATACACTTAGTAAAATACTTGGGCATAGTAGTATACAGGTAACTGAAACGTGCTATATGGACTTGACCAATGACGAGATACGCAAAAAATATATAAAACACAGCCCGTTAGAGAACTGGAGCATATGAAAAGGAGATTGATGAGAATGAATGAGGAAGAAATATTGAAGGAAGCATTTAATGAATTTATGGATAATATAGTATACAAATATGATTACATATTGCAAAAAAAGGGTAATTTTAAAGAATATAATGTAGATTTAGAGGGGATAGAAGAACAAATAACTAAAGATATGGATAAGGGAAGCAAAGATTTGATTACCAGATATAAAGGTATATTTGTTGATTTGATGGTAGAGCAAAATAAGGAATATTTTAAGTTTGGTTTACGTGTGATATTAAAAAATTTAAGCTGAAATATGCAAATAGGGAGTAGGGAAACTGATAATGGTTGACCTACTTTTGAATTTAAAAAAATTTATAGCGATTGACTTGAAAAAAAGCTTTAAAAATAGTATATTATAAAAAGGGGTTATATATGTAAAACGTATGAATTATATTTAAAATTAAGACTATAATCTACAAATAGATAAAATTAATTGAAAGGAGTATAGAAAATGTTGAATATTCAGGAAAATGAAAAAGTATATAGTTTTAAAAATGATTATAGCGAGGGAACACATAATAATATTTTGGAAGCATTGCTGAAGACGAATTTAGAACAACAAGATGGTTACGGGTATGATATATATTCTAAAAAAGCAATTGATATACTGAAAAAGGTTATTCAAGATGAGGAGGTAGACATACACTTTGTATCAGGTGGTACGCAAGCAAATATGATAGTTATATCGTCACTATTAAAGCCACATGAATCAGTAATAGCGGCTATACAGGGTCATATAAATGTTCATGAAGCTGGAGCAATTGAGGCAACAGGACATAAAATTAATATTGTAGAAACAAAAGATGGTAAATTAACGCCTAAAGATATAAAAGTAGTCATAGAATCACATACTGATGAGCATATGGTTAGACCTAAAATGGTGTTTATATCAAACTCCACGGAAATTGGTACTGTATACACAAAAAAAGAGCTAGAGGAGCTTTCTATATCTTGCAAAACAAATGGACTAATATTGTATATGGATGGAGCAAGACTGGGGTCAGCATTATGCTCTAAAAATAACAATTTATCATTACCTAAAATTTCGAAGATGGTTGATGTTTTTTACATAGGTGGCACAAAGAATGGGGCTTTACTTGGAGAGGCAATCGTTATAAATAACCCTATGTTAAAACAAGATTTTAGATTCTTTTTAAAGCAGAAAGGGGCATTGCTTGCAAAAGGAAGAATACTGGGAATACAGTTTTATGAATTGTTTAAAGACGAGTTATATTTTAAACTGGCCAAGCATGCTAATGAAATGGCAGATAAACTAGGAGGAGAGATAGGAAAACAAGGCTATCAATTTTTAACACCCTGTGAATCAAATCAAATATTCCCGATATTACCTAATAGTGTCATAGAAAAATTAAGTCCAAAGTATTTATTTTATATATGGTGCAAGATAGATGATAATAACTCAGCGATTAGACTAGTTACATCATGGGCGACAAAAGAAGAAGCAGTTGATGGTTTTATAAATGATATGAAAGGCTTATAACTAAAAATTAAAGGATTGTTATATTGAACGATAAATTCTATTTGGAGGGATAAAAAGAATGAAATCAATTTTATCAGATAAAACTGAAATAAGAAGAAGTGAAACTGAAGGTGTTGGAACTTTTGCGAGAGAGGATATAAAAAAAGGTGAAATGATTTACATTAGAAGTGGAACACTAATGACGAAAAAAGAAGCATTTTATTATAAAACAGCTGATGGTTACTGGCCAATTACGGATGACTATGTACTTGCTGCAACAAATGAAGATGAATTTAAATTGCAAAAAGTTTATGTAAACCATTCGTGCGATGCTAATTGTGGTATTCGTGGTGAAATTACTTTAGTTGCTATGAGAGATATTAAAAAAGGTGAAGAGATTACTCAGGATTATGGGTTACTCGACAATGAAGAATACTCTTTTAAATGTAACTGTGGTTCTAAAAACTGCAGAGGTATTGTAACAGGATTTGACTGGAAAATAGAAGAATTACAAAAAAAATATTATGATTATTTTGCTTCTTATCTAAAAGAAAAAATAACAAAATAAATCGATAAATGAATAGTAAGAATCTAAGGATAAGGAGAAAGTTATTATATGGAAGGTACATTACTAAAGTTTAAGCCAGTGGTAGAAAATCCTGAATTAGTAACAACAACAATATTTAATGCTGTTACGGAATGGGTAGGAATATGTGCGAAAGAGGAATTTTTAGTAGCAGAGATAGACCCTGAATTTGCAGGAGGGGTTGAGTTATGTAATAAGTATAATGTAAATCCTATGAGTGGAGCAAACTGTTTAGTAGTTGAGGGTAGACGTGGGGATAAGATAACCTATGCATCATGTTTAGTTCCAGTAGGATATAGATATGATATGTCGGGAGTAGTACGTAAGGCAATGAATGCAAGGACAGTTTCTGTTGCACCTCTTGAATTTGTTCTAGAACAATCTCAAATGGAGTATGGTAGTATAACGCCAATAGGACTTCCAAAGGATTGGATGTTATTTATTGATCCGCTTGTTTTAAAGAATGAACGTATCATTATTGGTGGAGGATTCAAAAAGTCAAAATTATCAATACCAAGTTCAACATTGCTTTCATTACCAAATGCAGTTCAGCTTGATGGAATGGCAAAATATGTGAAAATGTAAAATATGGAGTTGAGGCAAATGGAAGAATTACAAAAGCCAGATGGAGTCAAACGGATAATAAGGAATTTCATACAAAATACAATAGCAAAAACAAATACCGAAGATAAGTTTGAAGTGGTTGCTACCTCGTGTGGAATTGGTAAAACTGTCGAGGCTTGCAATGGTATGATAAAAGCATATAAATATAAACAAGAAAAAAGCCTTTTTGTTGTGGAAAGAAATAAGGAAGGCTATAAAAATGAGAAGATTATAAATGATGAAGTAAAAGCTAAATTGGCTGTATTTGTAGAAAGTTCAAACTATGAGGAGTATCAAACAAATTTGAGAGAGATTCCTATACTTATAATAACTCACAGGAGATACTTAGATTCAATTGAAAATAGTGCTATGAGAAACTTGTTGCAAAAGGATAGGAGTATTCTTGTTATTGATGAAGAGATACAGTATATTAAGATAAATCGTTACAAAAAGAACTTTTTTAAAGAGTTTGCAAAACTTATTCCTTATGAACTCTGCGATAAATATGGGAAATTTATTTATCCTATTATGAAATACATAGATTTAGAACAGCAAGTTATTGATTTTAAAAACCTGAGTACGAATAAGTCAGATAGATTGTATCAAGAGCTCAGAATGCATCTAGAAAAAAGCATAGATAAAGATTACAACAAAATGAATAAGAAATATCTAATAGCATTTAAAGAAAATAATGATTTGAATGATGCAAGTATGGGTGAAAAAAGCTACATACTAGAAAAACTAGCAGAAATAAATAATATTCTTAGTACGAAATGTTATAAGGAAAATGATGTATTGTATAACGCTAAAGTATGTGATTTATGGAAACTACCTAAGACAAATGTAATTCTAGATGCAAATGCAAGGTTTTATAATATCTATAGTAATCAAGAAAAATATCGTATAATGAAAAGCTATGATATTAAAAGCTATGAAGATTGGACTCTTTACTGGTATGAACAGAACACAAGCAAGTCTAAAAAGGAAAAATATTTAGACTTTACTGAAAAGGTATTTGAACAAATCTATAAAAAGGAAAATGATGAAATCTTAATAATTACAAATAAAGACGAATGTACTGAGTTAAGGGAGATATATAAAGTCAGAGGCAACATTAGTATAGATTATTGGGGCAATTTGAATGGTAGCAACGATTATAGTGAGTATAATCTCGTTTATGTTATATCAACCCCTAATATAAGCGAAGCAGATTATATAATGTACTACAACCATTTTAGAAAAGAAATAACGAATAAGACAAATTTAAAGGTTTCTAAGACAAATGGTACTAGGAAATTTGCAAATAAAGATATTGAGAAATTTAAAGTAGAATATTTGACAAAAGTCATCTATCAAGGAATAAGTAGAATAGGCAGAAATGAATCTGAAAAACAGAAAGAGATACATTTGTTTACAATTGATAGTCAAGTTGTAGATAAATTACGAAATCAAATGAGAAATATAAAGTATGAGGAAATGGAACCGCTAGAAGTAGAATCTATAAAAACAGAGTGGGGAGAGAAGGCTGATAAGCCTAAAACTAGAACAGCTGAGCTAGCTACTTGTTTTAAGGAATTGATGGAATATGAAATTAGCCAACTTAGTAATAGTATATTGGACAAAAAAGAGATTTCAAAGAAAAGTATTCGGGAAAGATTAAAGATGGAGAGAGTATCCGAGCTTACGAGATTATTAAAAATTAGCGAAATTGTTGAGTATATGAAACAGGAGAAAATAAGTAAAAATAACAACAATATAATTATAAGCAAATAGCAAAATTAGCTTTAAATATAAGAAGAAAACGTGAAAGTATACAGATTATCTCTATATACAATAATTGTATACTTTTCGAATGAGGAAAATTTTAAATCTATGAGCGACGTCAGGGGGTTTGGGGGGCGGGCGTAGGTATTAGGTTTGGAAGAGCACGTAGTGCGACCAAACCTAATAAGGTTGGTCTAAGCCCCCCAATAAGAAGAAAATGTTTTTGTGGTTTTATTTAATGTGATAGAAATTCAGAAAAAAGGGATTTACATAATTAAGTTATTGTACGCAGTGGGGGAGTTGGGCTTTGGTGCCCAACTCCCCTTGCTTGTAGTCTAGGAATAAATGAATTACGTCAAAAGCTTATATAAGTAGCAGAGCGGGCTTTAAGAGCCCGCTCTGCTTGTGTTCTCGAAAATGTTTATCGGCTTATTTGATAGTTTATAGGTTTACAACAAACTACTAAAATGTACCTCAAACCCTTGTCTAGCTAACCTTCAACTCAAGTCTAAGCTTATCCGAAATGAGTGCAATAAATTCGCTATTTATTTTGGCTATTATCAATATACAAGCCATTTTACAAGGTTTTCTCGTTCAAACTTTATCATACTTCTATATGATTTATAGGTTTAAATTTCGTAGGTTTATTATACTATAGTTTCATAATTTTGTAAATGGCTTCAGAAAGAAAAAACGCCGATTTTCAGCGTTATTCATCTTATTTTTATATGGTAGAAACTATTTAAATTATTACAATATCTAACAAGCATTTACAGGATAAAAGTCGAGTTTTATTTAGTTCTAGAATTGCTATAATATAGCAGTGCGACACCTATCATTATAACACTCTACGGTAATGATACAAGCTCATCGTAACGTTTTTATGATATGGGTATATAAATGTGTGTCTAGGAAATTAGAGTGTCTAGAATCAGGTGATAGGAATTTGGTTAACTTTTTTGAGCCAATATGCGTTTAAGCCTATCCTTGTCAATTTTTCTATTAATGATTTCCAAATGGTTGTCTGTTTTACTACTAATAGGTTCATTTTCTCCAAAGACTTCTTGAGCTCTATTTACATAAGTCAGAAAATTTCCACGAATTTTTTTATCTCTTCGTCTATTGAACCCTGTTGTTGAATACTTTTCATAAACCTGATGTAATAATGCAATTGCTTTTGACCTATTGGTTGTTTGATTCAATTTTCTTATTCGCCTTCTCATTCTGTAATAATATTTTATTATCGTTTTATCTCTTATTCTTATATTCATTCCATTAAAAGAGAATCCTAAGTAATTAATAATGCTATTTTCATTTGGACATTCTTCGAATAATAAATCATTACAATTTGTCAATTTTTCATTTTCTACAGAATAAACTTGTGTTTTTTCGTTTTGCAATTCTAAGCCCTGAATATCATTTATGATATTGCTTACAATTTTCCATAATTCAATTATATTAGAACACTCATTCTTAGGTATAACCATTACAAAGTCATCACTATATCTTCTGTAAATCCCTTTGATGGTAGTTATCAGGTTATTTATTTTTCTATCAAAATCTATCATATATACATTTGATAAAACTGCACTGATTGGCGAACCCTGTGGAATACCATAAGATTTAGTGTTTTTCTTAATATTCTTATATTTCTTTTCTCTGAAATCATTCAGTTCCAATACTCTTTCCCTTTTATTAAGGCTTTTGTATTTTATATTATTTGCTTTAGTTAAATAGTCTAATTCAAAATAGGAAAACTTGGTAATATTTTTGTATACAGCGTAATAATCTTCTGGTAATTCTTCTACATTCAATAAATCACATAATCTTTCCTTAAGATACCTATGGTCTAGCTTATCAAAAAAGCTAGTAAAATCTCCAATTATAACATATGATGATTCAATCTGTTTTATGTAATCGAAAACTTCTTTAGCAAAGTGTATATTGCTTTTCTTATCAAAATTATTTCGATATGCAATTGAACATTTATTGGTACAGTCCCTCTTCAATCTTTCATTATAAACTTCATTTAACTTATGAGCATATAGCTCATATATGTACCTATCTATATGAGATGAATAATATACATGACGTTTTTTGGGTTTTAGTTTCTTTGTTTTATTATTGAACTTTTTAAATTCTATCACATAATGAATAAACGGATAAAATCCGTGTTTGGCTACCCATTTTGGGCTTTCAATAAGTGTCTTCAAACTATTAACATCAGCCCTTCTATCAAAGTGTGCATACTTTTTGTTCTTGTAGTTAGGTTCAGTTTTCATATTTCTCCCCTTAAAAGCGATAATCCCTAACCAAGCAGGCAGTAGCCATGATTAGGGATTACAAACATATATGACTTCGCAGCCATACTCTTCACTGCCATTTATTGCTCTCCACACTGCTAATATTCTGTGTTATAATATTCTTAGATATTATTGGAGGTGTGTCAATGTTTACTTCATTAGTTTATAAATTCATAATCATTGCACGATGTTTCTTTGCTCTAGTTCGTTTGGTAATCATTGTTAATAATATTTCGCAATTAATTATCAAATTTCCCTTGACAAAGATAATACTGCTCCCTCATGTCTATACATAAGGCTTATACAAATTTATTATATCAGTAAAATTTACAATTAGCAAGACTTTTTACCAAAAATCAGCTCCAAGGAGTAAATTTTTT
>DMOI01000026.1 GCA_003452395.1 Clostridiales bacterium | reverse complement strand
AATAACAAAGGGACAATAAGGCAAATAGGATTAGAAAATGCAAGTGTAACAGGAAGAAACTATACGGGAGGACTAATAGGGTACAATTATGGTGGTGGAATAATAGAAACATGCTATGCAACAAGTAATGTAAGTGGGGCATCATATGTAGGAGGACTAGCAGGTTATAACGGGTATAGCGATGTAATAATAAGAAATTGCTATGCAACAGGAAATGTTACGGCAACAGGAAGTCGTGTAGGAGGTCTAGTAGGGTATAACTATTATTATGCATTAGTGGAAAAGAGTTATGCTGTATGTAATGTAAGTGGGACATCGAGTGTAGGAGGACTAGTAGGAGAAAACAGTAACGTTAATAATTACTATGCAACAATAAGGAACTGCTATGCAGGAGGAAATATAACAGGAACAGGAAGTAATATAGGAGTAGTAGTTGGATATCAAGCAGGTGTTTTTACAAACAATTATAGATTAGACACAGCAACAGGAGATGGCTCGTATGGTACAGCAGCAACACAAGCTGAACTGCAATCAGGTACTTTCTTATTTAACACACTTACATGGGATATAACTACTATATGGCAAGCACTTGCAGATAATTGGCCTGAACTGAGATAGAATGGAGTATAAGAGACTATATTTATTTTCTGCCACGCTGAGAATAATTTGTAAATGTTAATAGTTTAGTAAAAAGAACATGAATATAAAACCTGAGTATAATTGAATTAAATAAAAGGAAAACACAGCAATACGGAGTAAAAACGAGATAATAGCTATAAACTGAGCTAAACAGTCAAAAACGCACCAAAATAGCTCTTGCAAAAATCAACCAAAGTTAGTAAAATATATCTTGCTTAGCACTCTGTGTTATAGAGTGCTAATAAAAAGTAGAAAAAGGGAGGAATATGCATGAAACTTAGACCATTAGGGGATAAGGTAGTTTTAAAACAACTGGAAGCCGAAGAAAAGACAGTGTCAGGGATAGTATTACCTACAAAATCACAAGAAAAACCACAGGAAGCTGAAGTAATAGCGGTGGGACCAGGTGGGTTTGTAGATGGTAAAGAAGTAAAAATGGAAGTAAAAGTTGGAGAGAAAGTACTATACGCAAAATATTCAGGAACAGAAGTAAAGAAGGGTGAAGAGAAGTACATAATAGTGAGTCAAAGTGAGATATTAGCTATTGTTGAATAGTATGTATATGTTAAATTAAATTGAAGGAGGAACGAAAATATGGCTAAAATGACTAAATTTGGAACAGAGGCTAGAGAATCACTACTTAAAGGGGTTAATGCTTTAGCAGATACTGTGAAAGTAACACTAGGACCAAAGGGAAGGAATGTAGTGCTTGATAAAAAGTTTGGCACGCCACTTATAACAAATGATGGGGTTACAATTGCAAAGGAAATAGAGCTTGAAGATGCATTTGAAAACATAGGGGCACAAATAGTAAAAGAGGTAGCAACTAAAACAAATGATGTTGCAGGGGACGGTACGACTACAGCTACAGTTCTAGCACAAGCGATGATACAAGAGGGACTTAAAAATATAGCAGCAGGTGCAAATCCTATCATTTTAAGAAATGGTATGCACAAAGTGACTGATGTGATAGTAAAATACATTAAGCAAAAGAGTACAAAAGTAACAGGTAATGACCAAATAGCAGAGGTTGCTTCGATTTCTTCAGGAGATAAAGCAACAGGAAAGCTCATTGCAGAAGCTATGGAAAAGGTAGGAGAAAATGGAGTAATCACTATAGAAGAAGGAAAAGGGATGAATCCAGAAGTTGAAGTTGTAGAAGGAATGCAATTTGATAGAGGGTACTTATCACCATACATGGCGACAGATATGGAAAAAATGGTTGCAGTTTTAGAAAATCCATATATATTAATAACAGATAAGAAAATATCAAATATTCAAGAAATATTACCGCTTCTTGAACAAATAGTTCAAACAGGAGCAAGACTCCTTATAATAGCGGAAGATGTTGAAGGAGAAGCACTTACGACACTAGTGTTAAACAAGCTAAGAGGAACTTTCAACTGTGTAGCTGTAAAAGCACCAGGATTTGGGGACAGAAGAAAAGAAATGTTGATGGATATAGCAATCCTTACAGGCGGTACTTTAATAACTGATGAGTTAGGATTAGAGCTTAAAGAAACAACCATAGATATGTTGGGAAGAGCACAAAGTGTAAGAATAGAAAAAGAAAATACTATTATAGTAAGTGGCGCAGGAGATAAGGCCGAAATAACAAAGAGGGTAAATCAAATTAAGGAACAAATGGAAAATACAACTTCTGAATTTGACAAAGAAAAGTTGCAAGAAAGACTTGCAAAATTATCAGGTGGAGTAGCAGTTATAAAAGTTGGAGCAGCTACAGAAACAGAAATGAAAGAAATAAAACTGAAAATAGAAGATGCGCTAGCAGCAACGCGTGCAGCAATAGAAGAGGGTATAGTTGCTGGAGGTGGAGCTACATATGTCCATGCTACAAAAGAAGCCTTGAAAATAGCTACAACTTTAGAAGGTGATGAAAAAACAGGTGCGATGCTAGTAATAAAAGCTCTTGAATCACCACTAAGACAAATAGTTGCAAATGCAGGTCTTGAAGCATCTGTAATTGTAAATAAAGTCAAAGAATCTGATGAAAAAACAGGTTATGATGCACTTACTGAACAGTATGTAGATATGGTAGGCAAGGGAATAATAGACCCTGCTAAGGTAACAAGAAGTGCACTTGAAAACGCAACAAGCGTTGCATCAACACTTCTAACAACTGAAGCAATAGTAGCTGATAAGAAAGAAGAAGGTCATGACCATGGAATGCCAGGAATGGGTGGAATGGGCGGAATGATGTAAGAGAAATAGCTCCTTAGGGAGCTGTTTTCAATTACGAGTGAATGGAGTTGAGTTTATGTTAGAAAATATTCAAAAATATTTTAATGATTATGCAAATACTGATGTAGAAAATATATTGATACTTATTGGCATTGTGTTAGTTATATATATGATAAAAGATATCTTTTCTTTTATTGTTTATAGAAAAACAAAAGATGCCAAGCTAGGATATACTATAAAAAAGTTCCTTTCTTATATAATGATATTTGTAGGGACTGCAATATTTTTTTATGTATATTTTAGATATTACAAATATTTAGGTACACTACTTGGGTTTTTAACAGCCGGTATCGCGATCGCACTGAGGGAACCTATATTAAATATTGCAGCGTGGTTTTATATATTTGGAACAAAGCCTTTTGAAGTTGGAGATAGGATAAAGATAGGAGAGTTTTCTGGTGACGTTATAGATATAAGACTATCAAGATTTACGATGCTTGAGATCGGGAATTGGGTGGAATCAGAACAAAGCACAGGAAGAATTATTCATGTACCTAATGGAAAAGTAATTATAAATGAGATAACCAACTATTCTAGAGGGTATAAATATATTTGGGATGAAATTTCAGTCAAAGTCACACTCGAGAGTGATTGGAAAGAGGCAAAGTATATATTGAATAATATTATACTAAAATACACAGAGCACAGAAGTAAAAAAGCAAAAGAAAATATAAAGCAAGCTAATAAGAAATATATGATATCTAATTTTAAATATTTAACACCTGTAGTATACACAAAACTAGAAGATGATGGAATAAAATTAATAATGAGGTATTTAACAAAACCAAGAAAAAGAAGGACTATGCAACATAGAATATGGGAAGAAGTACTTGAAAAGCTTGTTGGATGTGAAAATATAAAAATTGTACAAAAATAAAAAACACAAATATACATGTTTGTGTTTTTTAAGTTTTACCAATAAAATACCATCTATGTGTTTTATTTTAATTTCATAAATTATTGAATATACTGGGGTCTATTGTTAAGACTAGTAATAAAAAGTTTTTTGTTTATAAGAGGGTGAGTGTATGAAATTTCTGGAAAATATAACTCTAAAAAAGAAAAAAGTAGATGAACCTGTGTCAGTTAAGAATATTAGCAAAAATATAGACGAGAATGTTACGAAGATAAAAAATGAACTTGGTGACGCTAGTGATCTTTTTATTAATTTTTCAAAGACAAATGATAACGAGGGTTTAGGATATGTAATGATATATATAAATACTATGGTAGATTCAAATATTATGAGCGATTTGTCTATAGAATTAAAGGAAATTCTTAAGTTAAAGCCTAATATTAGTAAACCAGAGGACTATGGTGATACATTATTTGATTATTTCTCTGGGTTTAGAAGTTGCTCTCAAGGTTCGGAGATTGCTGATGTTTGTAATGAATTAATATCTGGCAGCGTAGTAATATTTGTTGAAGGATGTAGCAAGTTCTTATCAATAAAAATGAAAGCTGTTCAAGCACGAGCTATAGAAGAACCGACTTCGCAAACGATAATAAGAGGACCAAAAGAAGGCTTTACCGAGCGGATAGATATTAATATTGGTTTGATTAGAAAAAAAATAAAGAGTAGGGATTTAAGAGTAGAAAATTTATCTGTAGGAAGTGTAACTAATACGACAGTTAGCCTAGTTTACATTGAAGGGATAGTCAAGGATGAGATACTGCAGGAGATTAAAAATAGGATAAGCAAAATAAAAATAGATGGGATATTTGATGGTGGATATATTGAAGAAATGATTAAGGATGATAGATATTCGATTTTCCCTACTTTTATGAATTCGGAAAAACCTGATGCGGTTGCTGGAGCATTGCTCGAAGGTAGAGTGGCGATTTTGGTAGATGGTACGCCTTATGTACTAACCGCACCTGCACTTTTTGTAGAGTTTTTTCAAGTAAGTGAAGATTATTATCATAATTTCATTATAACTTCAATGCTTAGGCTTTTAAGAGCTGTTGCTTTAATACTTACACTCTTAGTACCAGGAACATTCGTAGCATTAATAACATTTCATCAGGAAATGATACCCACAGCATTACTAATTAGTATAGCAGCTCAACGTGAAGGTATCCCATTTCCAGCTTTGATAGAGGCTCTACTTATGGAGACAACATTTGAACTACTAAGGGAGGCTGGAATACGGATGCCTAAGGCAATAGGTCCTGCTATGGGAATAATTGGTGCCTTAGTTCTAGGGCAAGCGGCAGTAGAGGCAGGTATTATATCGTCTGTTATGGTTATTATTGTGGCAATAACGGCTATAGCAGGCTTTGGTATACCAAGCTATGAAATGTCAAATACTATAAGGCTGATAAGATTTGCACTTATGTTTATGGCAGGAATGCTAGGTTTGTATGGTGTATTTATGGGATTGATTGTCTTGGTACTTCATGTGTGTAAGCTAAAATCAATAGGAGTTCCATATCTTACACCTGTTGCACCAAAAATAAATGGAGGAAATAAGGATACGATTTTTAGATTTCCATTTTGGAGTATGAAATATAGACCAGCAGGTATTAGTGGAACAAGTGCGGCAAGAGTGGATGGGGATGAAACTGTAACCCCAAGCCAAAAAGAAAAACAAGAATTTAGGTGATAAGTTTGAAAATGAAAAAGTTGTTAGCTATTTTAAGTATAGTACCGATTATATTCCTTTCTGGATGCTGGAGTAGCCGCGAAATAAATACAATGGCGATAGTCATAGGCATTGGTATTGATAAGACTGAGAGCGGTTATTTGGTTACGGTGCAAGTACTTAATCAAAAAGCAATAGCTTCTAAGAAACCAGTAGATGAACCTTCAGTTATATTATATTCAGAGGAAGGAAAAAATCTAGAAGAAATAATGAGAAGATTTACTACAAAGACAAGCAGTATATTATATAACGCACACTTAAGAATTGTTGTGATTGGTGAAGATGTTGCAAAAGATGGAATAAAGGACATACTTGATTTTTTTGCACGAGGGCATGAATTTCGTACAGACTTTTTCTTTGTTATTACTAAAGATACAACAGCAAATAGAGTCTTAAGTATTTTGACCCCATTTGAAGGAGTGCCAGGAATGAAAATGTTTGATTCTCTCAAGAACTCTGAGGATACATGGGCCTCTACAAAATCTATTAGAATTGTTGAACTAGTTAACGATATTCTTGCTGATGGTAAAAATCCTGTGATTACTGGTGTCGAAGTTACCGACGAGATTACAGATAATAAAATGGCGACGACTTCTATAGACGCCCTAAAGCAAACGCAAGTAACTAATAGAACAAAGTATTTTGGACTTGGAGCTTTTAAAAAAGATAAGCTTGTAGGCTGGCTCGATGAGGATGAAAGTAAAGGATATAACTATATTATAGGAAATGTGAAAGAAACAGTAGGATATGCAGAATATGGTCAAAAAGTGAAAATCACATATGAAGTTATAAGTGCAAAATCAGAAATAAAGGCAGATTTAGTAAACGGCAAACCTACAATGAATGTGAAAATTGATATAATTGCAAACATTGGGACAGTAGATGGTGAGTTTGATGTTTCTAAGAAAGAAAACGAAAAAATATTAAGTGATATAGCAGAAAAAAAGGTAAAACTAATATGCAAGAAAGTACTAAACAAAACACAGAAAGACTTGAAAACTGATATTTTTGAATTTGGAGAGGTAATACACAGAGAGTATCCAAAAGTATGGGAAAAAATTAAGGATGACTGGAATAATGAATTTGTAAATATCCCAGTGAAAATCACAGTAGATGTTAAAATAAATCAACTAGGGCAAATTACAAAACCGTTTTTTATAAAGGAGAAGGAGTGAGATGGGTATAGTAGTTATATTATTGGTATTAGTATTTAGTATAGTACTGTGTGTTATAGAAATACCTAAAATGCTACAAGATAGGCAATATAGAGAATTGTGGACATTTTCTATATTGCTTGGACTCGGCACTATACTTGCGATACTCAAAAGCCTTAATGTAGATATACCAAACCCTTCAGACTTTATAGCGTGGGTATATTCACCAGTTGAAGGAGTTATGAAAGGGTTGCTAAAGTGAGGTATAGGATATGGATAAAATAAAAATAACAAACCATCAGTTGTTTTCACTGACAGCCAATGGTGCAATTGGAGGTTCGGTTATTGTTATTGCTGCTGTAGTAACAAGTATAGCAAAACAGGACGCATGGATTGCGGCACTCGTTACTCCTGCATTTGGCATGCTTATAATATGGATATATTGGTTTTTAGGTAGTCAGTATCATGGTATAACATTCGTTGGAATAATAAAGAATATATTTGGAAAATGGATTGGCTTGATTGTTGCAGCTTGTTTTGTATTTTTATGCGTAATAATCTCTTCTCATCTACCATGGTATATTAGCAATTTTATGACTACACAAACTATGCCCGAAACACCGGCATATGCTATAAATTCATTATTTGTGATAGCATTTGTGATAGCTGTATTATATGGAATAGAAACAATTGCACGAGCTTCTGAACTGTTCATATATTTTGCTTCAATTTTATTCTTTTTAGCAATGATTCTTGTTTTACCAAATGCAAAAATAGAGAATATACAGCCTGTATTTGAAAAAGGTATTATTCCAATTTTGAAGAGTTCGGTCTTTTTGTCATGTTTTTTAACATTTCCTTTAATTACTTTGATGATGATATATCCAATAAATCTTACTAATATATCAGAAGCTAAAAAGTCAATTTTCAAGGGTTATTTATGGGCTGGTTTTATAATCTTCATTACAATCTTTATGTCAATACTGGTACTGGGTAGCACAATAACTGCTAATTCGCAGTATCCCACATATTTACTTGCCAAAGAAATAAATGTTGGTATTATATTTACAAGGGTTGAATTTTTAATTACTGCTGTATGGTTTGTTACACAATTTATGATAGGAATATTATTTTTTTATGCAGGTGTGATAGGGCTTTCAGAGTTACTTGGGTTAAAAGATCATAAAAGGATAGTTATGCCATTAGGGCTTATTACATTAGTAATGTCAGGTGTTGTTTTTCCAGATGCTATATATCAAGCAAATTGGGTGAATCTTGTTTGGCCACCATATGTTATCACGTATGGATTGATTTTACCTGTTTTATTATTTTTGGTTTTTATAATAAAAAAATGGATATTTAAAATGGACACAAGAGGGTGATTACATGGAAAAAATTAAAATAACAAGTCATCAATTAATGGCAATTACCATGACATATGTGTGTGGAGCATCTACTATAATAATTGCTTCTAGTGCTGCGTCACTTGCTAAACAGGATGCATGGATATCTGCAGTTGTTGCAGCTTTATTTGGTCTAATTGTAATATGGCTCAATACATATTTGGGCGGACTGTATCCTGACAAGACATATGTTGAGGTTATCCAGTTGCTACTTGGAAAATGGCTTGGAGGGTTTGTTGTTGCTACCTTTGTTTTTGTTTGTATCGGTGGTGCAGCACAGTTTGTATGGTATGTCGGAGATTTTTTTACAACTCAATATATGACTGAAACACCTACGTATATTATAGATGTATTATTTGTAATTGTAATCGTTATTGCGATATTCTACGGATTAGAAGCAATAGCTCGTGCATCTGAAATATTTTTCTATATTATTATTGCTATGTTTATATTGTCTATGTTTTTGGTTATGCCTAATATAAATATTGATAATATATTTCCGGTTTTAGAAAAAGGAATAGTGCCGGTATTAAAAGGTTCTTTGCCATTACTTGCTTTTACAGTGCTGCCGTTAATAATTTTAAATATGATTTATCCTGTTAATATAAATGTAAATGACATTAAAGATGCAAAAAAATCTATGCTAAAAGGATATATAATAGGAATGTCTATTACATTTATTTCAATTGTAATGTGTATTTTTGTTCTAGGAAGTACAATTACTGCAGACGTACGATATCCTGTGGTTTTTCTTACCAAAGAAATTAATGTCGGTATTATATTTACAAGATTAGAAGCATTGATTGTTATTGTTTGGATACTTACTATTTTTAATAATACATTATTTTATTTTTATGCGGGTTTCTTAGGACTATCTCAGTTGTTAAAATTGAAGGATTATAAAAAAATCCTCTTGCCACTTGGGTTAATAATGGCTGTAATATCAAATTTTGTTTATGATAGCGTTCCATATGAAATTGATTGGGATACAAATGTTTGGTTCCCATGTATTTTTACATATGGACTTATATTACCTGTAGTTTTGCTAATTGTTTATTGTATAAAAAATATAAAAACTGGCAATAAATTAAATATGAAATAAAATGATTTACAATCGTTTAAAAGGGAGAGTGGTTTTTATGTTATCTATCTTGAAAAAAGAAAGAAATATATTAATACTATCTTTAATAATTGGAGTGATTATTACCTTTTCATATGTTACGGCTACAGCAAATTTTTATACGAGAGATTTACAAGAAGGTATTGCAAGTAAGATAATAAGGTTTCATTGTATAGCAAATAGCGATAGTAAAGAAGATCAAGAATTGAAGCTAAAAGTTAGAGATGAGATATTAAATAAAATGAAAAGTAAAATGAGTGAAGCAAAAGATGTAAATGCTACAAGAAAAATCATGCTAGAAAATATAGATAATATACAGCAAATCGCTGAAAGTGTAATAGCGAGTGAAGGCAAAGATTATAAAGTGGAAGTTAAGTTAGAGGAGAATGTAAGCTTTCCAGTTAAAGAGTATGGTGACATAGTAATGCCAGCAGGTAAATATGAGGCTCTAAGGGTAATAATAGGGGAAGGTGCTGGCAAGAACTGGTGGTGCGTAATGTTTCCTCCACTATGCTTCGTAGACGAATCATATGCAATAGTAGATGCTAAGTCAAATAAAAAATTGAAGGATACATTGACTTATGAAGAGTATAGGAGGATAACAGAAAATAAAAAGGTAGATGTAAAGGTAAAGTTTAAAATGTTTCAGTAATTTTATGTTATTTTATTGTAAAACAGAAAATAATATCGTATAATAAAAAAGCCTCCATGCAAGAAAGGAGGTGTTGGAGTGAATTTTGCAATGATTAGTGAATTGCTTCTTTTGGTAGCAGTATTAGAAATAATACGAGTAATCAAAAAATGAATGCAAGAAAAAACAGTAGTAACAGCTACTGTTTTTTTGTTGTTGGTTGAACTTTGCTTTGTGATATTATTATATCATGACATGTCATACATGTCAATACTAGTATATAAAATTTTACAGTAATCTATGCATATTAATTTACACACCGCCATCGAGTCTAATCACTTGTCCAGTCATATATTTTGATTTGTCTGATGCTATGTACATACAGAGTTCAGCTACATCTTTAGGAGTGCCACACCTCATTAGAGATGTGGTGTTTAAAAATTCAGTCTTTTCATCTTGTGATAAGTAAGAGTTCATATCAGTTTCTATGAAACCACAAGACACTGCATTTACTCTAATATTTGATGGACCCACTTCTTTAGAAAGTGCTTTGGTGAAAGCATTTATGCCGCCTTTTGATGTAGAATAAGCAACTTCACATGAAGCTCCGAGTTCTCCCCATATAGATGATAAGTTTATAATTACTCCATTTTTATTTTTTATCATTGTAGGCAGTATTTCACGAGTAACATAAAATGCAGAATTTAAATTTGTATTTATAACAGTATTCCACTCACCTACTGACATATCTGTAATAAGTCCATAGTGAGCTATTCCCACATTATTGATAAGAACATCAATGCTAGGAAATGAAATTTTTATGTCTCTAAATACTTTTTCAACCTGAACATAGTCAGAGATGTCACATTGTATGCCAATGATATCTATATTGTGACTTCTTATTTCTCCCATGAGACTTTCGGCTAGACTTTGACTTTTGTTGTATATGAAAATTACTGTTGCACCTTTTTTGGCAAAAGTATTGACAAGCTCACGACCAATGCCTCGTGCTCCACCAGTTACTAAGACCGTTTTATTTTTAAATTCCATTTCTTATCACCTCTATTTCTTGTTTATATAAATTTGTTTTATCATCTATCCAAGGAGTTTCAAGGATAAGAGTTTTTTCACCTACAACACTATGGTGAGTTATTCTCAGTATAGCATCTTTTCCAAGGTAGTCTTTACCCTTTGGATTATTAACACCAGCTCCAATGTTTGCATGACGATCTTTGCTTGATCCTCTTGGATTAAGAGAACCATTTATGTGAAAAGTTTTTATTCTGTCTACACCAATGATTTTATCAAAATTATTAATAACTCCATCAAAATCATTTATTATATCATATCCAGAATCATGTGTATGGCATGTATCGAAACAAATACCAATATTTTCATTATATTTAACCTTTTCAATAATATTTGCAAGTTCTTCAAAAGTTCTACCTATCTCAGAACCTTTGCCAGACATGGTTTCTAAACATATATATATACCTAAGTCACGAGTCAAAACTTCATTTAATCCTTCTACAATGCGTGATATGCCGTAAGCAGAGTCCATTTCGGTATATGAGCCAGGATGAAGCACCAAATAATTTGATTTCACTGCTTTAGCGCGTTCAATCTCCTTAGCTAAAAATGTGACAGCAAGATCGAAAATTTGAGGCTTGAATGAAGCAAGATTTATTATATATGGGGCATGTACCACTATATCAGAAATATCATGCTCTTTCATAAAAATGAGACCCTCATCTATTTTTAAATCTGATATGGGCTTTCTTATTGTATTTTGGGGTGCTCCTGTATATATCATAAATGTATTTGCACCATAAGAGTAAGCTTCCTTTGCAGCTCCAATTAGTCCGCCACTCATAGATACATGTGAACCTATTTTCATATAAAAACCTCCTTGGGATTATGTGTTAGGTATATATCATTTCTATAATATTACAATGTATTACAATTTAATTAAAATCTATGTAAAGTATTTGACAAGTTTTAATAAATTTGTTATTGTTATATCAGCTCATACTAATTTTATCACAAATAGCCTAAATGTCAAACTAAAAAATATTTTATATGTGTGAGATTTATTTAGAAAGGTAGGTTTGGTTGCTAAGTGTACTGTAGTATTTATGTAAAAGATGTATTTGATCGAGCAAAAGCAAGTCAGAACATTGTTTGTCTGAAATATAAAATAGACGAACTGATTTTTTCAAAAAAATGCATATTAGTTGAGTTTGATGAAAGAAAAGATGAAGAAACTTTTCAAAAGAAATTAAACCTGTATTTTTGGGATTTGACAGAAGACTCGAAAGGCAATATACTACGACTAGAGGTTGAGGATGTACATGATTTTATAGTAACAAACGAGAAATATTATTAAATACTGTTAATTGCTTGCAAGAGTCACAAAAACTTCCATAGAAAATGGAGGTTTTTTTATGTTATAATGTATGGAGGAACAGATAACAGAGTACAGAGTACAGAGAACAGTGGATAGAGAACAACTGACTGAGAAGTGTAAATAAAGTTTATAGTTTATAGTTTTTGTGCTTTGTATTTTGTTATCTGTTATCTGTCCTCTGTTATCTATATTTAAGGGGGTGACGATAGTTTTGAAAAAGTGGTATAAGATATTGATAGTAGTTTTAGTATTTTTAGGAGTTGCTGGATTCGTCATATATACTGGATCTGATGTAAATAAAGTAGATATATCATACAATGATTTTTTGACTAAAATGGAAAGTGGAAAGGTTGAACAAGTTTTTTTAAGTGAAGGGTCTATGATTAAGATAAAATTAAATGATGATAGTAAAAATATATATTATACGGATAATCCGAGAAAACTTGATTTTAAAGAAAGTTTACTTAAAAATAAAATAAAGGTTATAGAGGAGAAAAACTATTCAACTAGTATAAGTACACTAATACTTTTAGCTATATTTATCTTTATAGGTTATAAATTAATGAAAAGCGGAAATTTTAGTGCAAAAAAAGGAAAGGCATATGATGTAAGTTTTGAAGAAGTTTCTATTAATTCAGAAAAAAGAGTTTGTTTTGCAGATATAGCTGGTAATACTGAGGCAAAGGAAAGTGTTAGAGATATAATAGAATTTATAAAAAATCCAGACAAATTTGCATACTACGGTGCAAGGATACCTAGAGGAATACTGTTTTACGGTCCACCAGGCACAGGTAAAACTCTAATGGCAAAAGCCATAGCAACAGAAGCAAAGGTTTCATTTTTTGTAGTTAGTGGTTCGGATTTTGTTCAGATGTATGTTGGAGTCGGAGCTAGTCGTATAAGAGAACTATTTACTAAAGCACGTGAAAAAGGAAAAGCAGTTATTTTCATTGATGAAATAGATGGACTTGCTAAAAAGAGAGCAGCAAAGATGAATTCTGGTAATGAGGAAAGAGATCAAACTCTAAATGCCCTACTTACGGAAATGTCGGGGTTTACTGAAAATGAAGGTATAATAGTTATAGCAGCTACAAATAGAATAGATGTTTTAGATGATGCGATACTAAGGCCAGGACGTTTTGACAGACAGATAGAGATAGGATATCCTGATAAAAATGCAAGAGAAATGATTTTGAAGCTTCATGCAAAAAACAAGCCTCTGGAAAGAAAAATAAAGCTAGAAAAGGTAGCGTCGCAAACTGTTTATTTTACAGGTGCAATGCTTGAAAATTTACTAAATGAAGCAGCAATAAACGCAGCTAAGAGGAATGCAAAAAAAATAATGGAACTAGATATAGACAAAGCATTCTACACAGTAATAGCAGGAGAAGAGAAAAAGGATAAGAGTCATATACTCGAAAGAGATAAAGAAATAACCGCTTATCATGAAGCTGGACATGCTCTTATAACAAAAATTTTATGTCCTGAAAATAAAGTTTCTAAGGTTACAATAATACCAAGTACCAGAGGAACAGGTGGGTTTACGATGAACATACCACCAGATAAAATGTATGCAACAAAGGCTGATATAAGAAAACAGATTCAAATATACTTGAGTGGACGCGTAGCAGAAGAAATTACATTTGGTTATGAAAACATAACAACAGGTGCGAGTAACGATATAGAAAGAGCTACAAAAATGATGATGGATTATATAAGAAAATTTGGAATGAGTGAAAAGTTTGGACTTGTAAATTTAGACGTTATTGCTGGAAATGAATATGTAAACTCTGGAGTAGAGAAGGATATTATGAGGGAGTGTATCATAAGTATAAATGAACTGTATAAAGAGACAAAGGAACTTATGAATGGAAATATACATCATCTAAAGGCAGTAGCAAGTGCACTTTTATTGAAGGAAACAATAAATGAAGGAGAACTTGACGTACTAATAGGGAGTTGAATAAAAAAAGCAAAATTGAAATAAGATTTCAGCTTTGCTTTTTTATGTTTATTCGACAAAATATGTCACAAAACATCAAAAAACGATTGATAAGTTGATATACGTATGATATAATTATTGAAGGAAATCTACAACAGAGTAATATAAAAATTAAAAAAGGGGAGAAAAGCATGAAAAACAACAAGCATAAAGTAGGAAACGACGCCCGAAAGTATATTGCATATGCACTTGTACTTACTATATTATTTACATTATTAATACCAATACCGACAACACATGCTGCTACGCCACTATCTAGTTTGCCAATTGGTACCAAAATAATGTTCGGAGGTAGACAGTTTGCAGTAGTGAATCCGAGTGATGGGACTGTTGTGAGTCTGAAGAATATAATTAATAGAGTATTTGATTACGATAATACGCAAGTATATAATCCTAGTGATAGTAACAACTTGGGATATTACTTAAACAATACATACTACAATACATTTACAGCAGAAGAAAAGGCATTAATAAAGAGTGGTACATGGTACACGGGAATTGAAACTAATGAAACAGCTACTAGTGTAACAACGCGTATAGGGCTACTTAGAGAAAGTGAGTTTAATGCAGCAAAAGCAGCAGGAATATTTTCAAACACTAGAGAATATTCTTATTGGTGGCTAATAACACCATATTCTGCTAACTCTTCGGCTGTTCGTTATGTAGATGATACAGCCAACATGAGCATTAACGGTGCTAGTAATTCACTCGGTGTGCGTCCCGCTTTTCGAATCTTAGAATCTACTAATTTTGAATATGATATTTATGCAGGAATGTATTATTATCCAGGAACATTGGGAGCTAATAAAACAATAAATAACTTAAGTGTAGGAAATACAATAATGTTTCACGGCGAGGCGTGGAGGGTAGTAACTCCATCTACAGGACTAGTAGTGGCAGATAGGATAATAGAAAAGAGGGAATTTGACCCAAATAATACGCAATTATATGATCCGA
This sequence comes from Clostridiales bacterium, assembly GCA_003452395.1. GTDB lineage: Bacteria > Bacillota > Clostridia > Lachnospirales > UBA12420 > UBA12420. Next base: position 6,957 of record DMOI01000026.1, on the reverse strand, counting down.
CTGATAGTAATAATCTGGGATATTATTTAAATAATACATACTACAATACATTTACAGTAGAAGAGAAGGCATTAATAAAGGATAGTATATGGTATAGGGGAAACGAAACTAATGAAACAGCTAGTAGTGTAACAACATTTATAGGACTACTTAGACAAACTGAATACAACTCAGCAAAAACAGCAGGAATATTTCCTAGTGCTGGAGGTTGGGATATTTGGTGGCTGATAACGCCATATTCTGGTGACTCTTCATATGCTCGTGTTGCATTCACAGATGGAAGTGTGTCTAATTACTATGCTAACCAAGTTTATGGTATACGTCCCGCCCTGCGAATCTTGGAATCAACCGTTGTAAACGAGGTACAAACAGGAGTATATGCTATAACGCCACCAGACACTACATCACCAGATGTAACTATTACATCAAATCCAACTAGCCCGACAAATGCTACCACCATAACATACACCTTCCAGTTCAGCGAAGATGTAACTGGATTTATAGCGGGTGATGTAGGTGTCACAAATGGAACGCGTAAAGATGGAACATTCACGGAAGTAGATGGTAACACATATACAATAGAAGTAGACAAAATAGCAGATGGAGATCAAATAGTAACGGTTGCTGACGGTGTTTGTGAAGATGCGGCAAGTAATACTAACAATGGGGCTACACCGATAACTGTGCTAATGACAACGATAGTCACTAGCCCAGGCTACTCAATTGGTACAGTAAAAGGTGATAGAAAATGGTTTAAGTATTATCTGGGTAAAGATGCAGTAAGTGGAGTGACAAAGGTAATGATAGTTGCAGGCAATGGCGGGGGCACAGTAATGCAGGTATTTGATAGAGATGACATACTGGACGAAAACCATAAATATAAAGATGGGATATATTATATAGACCCAGAGGGAAAAATACAGAAATATGAAATAGAGTAGTTTTCTGACCTCTGACTTCTAACCTTCGACTTCTAGTGAATGGATAGAGAAGGTAAGATACAGCTATATAATTAAAATTTTAGAGAGAATAACTAACAATTATAAAATGATGTAAAAGTCCAGCCTCATAGTTCAAGTTTTTTGAGCAAGGGGCTAGACTTTTTTTATGTAATAGTATACAATACAGATAGAGATAAAAAAATGTGGGGTGAAGTTAATGAGAGAGTTTAATATAGCAGGTGTATGTATACCAGATATGCATTATATGGTAGAGATAAGTGATAAAATAAAAACAATAAAAAAACTAGTAGATGGGGGAAAATACTTTACAATAAATAGAGCAAGACAGTACGGTAAAACCACTACTATGTTCATGCTGCAAAAGGAACTTACAAACGAGTATGCGGTTATATCTACTAGCTTTGAAGGAATAGGTGGAGATATATTTAAAGAAGAAAGAGAATTTAGCAGTCAAGTACTTAAAACATTTTCAGATGACACGAGATTTGTAGATAAAGAATTAGCAGAAGAAATAAAAAGGGTAAATCAAAATATCACAAGTCTAGGGGATTTATCAAATGCAATAACAGAGCTATGCTTAAATAGCAAGAAAAAGATAGTATTAATGATAGATAAGGTAGACAAAAGTAGTGATAATCAAATATTTTTACATTTTATAGGAATGCTTAGGAATAAATATTTAGATAGAAATATGAAAAAGGACTATACATTTTACAGCGTAATACTCGCAGGAGTTCATGATGTGAAAAATCTAAAATTAAAGCTACGTCCAGATGAAGAAAGAAAATACAACAGCCCATGGAACATAGCAGTAGACTTTAATGTAGATATGAGTTTTAATCCGAAAGAAATAAGCACAATGCTAGTAGAATACGAAAAAGACCACAATACAGGAATGAATATAGGAGGTATTAGTGAGGAGATATATTCATATACAAGTGGATATCCATTCTTGGCAAGTAAAATATGTAAGCTCATGGATGAAAATCTAGATAAGAAATTTACAAGCGAAGGATTACAGGAAGCAGTGAAAACTATACTTAATGAAAAAAACACCTTATTTGATGACTTGATAAAAAACTTGGAAAACAATAAAGAACTGTACGATAGCGTATATAACCAATTAATACTAGGGCAGGAATATACATTTAATATAGATAATTCAACAACAAGCATAGGAAGTATGTTTGGAATATTTAGACAACAAAATGGAAAGAGAGTAATACATAATAAAATATTTGAGCAAAGAATATATGCGTATTTAAGTTCCAACTTAGAAGAAAAAGAGAATATGGATGGATATAATTTTAGAGATAATTTTATAACTGAAAAAGGTGAACTAAATGTAGAGAGAATACTAGAAAGATTTCAGTTAATGATGAAAGAAGAATATAGTGACAGGGATAAAACCTTCTTAGAAAGACAAGGAAGACTTTTATTTATAGCATTTTTACGACCAGTAATAAATGGAGTAGGATTTGCACTAAAGGAAGTACAAATATCACAAGAGCAAAGACTAGATATATTAGTAACATATGGGAAGAAAAAGTATGTAATTGAGCTTAAAAAATGGTATGGAGAAGAATATCATAAAAAAGGACTAGAACAGCTAGAAAGATATATAACGAGCCAAGGGGTAGAAGAAGGTTACTTAATTATATTTAATTTGAATAAAGATAAGAAATATACAAATGATGTAAGAGAAGTGAATGGAAAGAGAATATATGAAGTAGTTGTGTAATCGTATGAGCTTGTTTATAATTAAATATGGTACAGAAGTATCAATAATATCACAAAATTATAACCAATTTAATAAATAAAAAATGCAGAAGAATTTATAAACATGATAAAACAATATTAGCAAGATATAAATTGATAAAAGATTGACAATTCAAGGGGGAGATGTACAATGTTTAGGAAGTCAGGAAGTCAGGAAGTCAGGAAGTCAGGAAGTCAGGAAGTCAGGAAGTCAGGAAAGGCATAATGTAGCGCGCCGGCCTGCCTGCGCCCACTCAAGAAAAGCTAGTGTAAATCGTATAGTTTCGTATATTTTAATAATGGCCATACTCATTACTTTATTAACACCAATGCCTACAGCACATGCCGCTACTGCTCTATCTGATTTGCCAGTTGGGGCAAAAATAATGTTTGGAGGCAGGCAGTTTGCAGTAGTGAATCCGAGTGATGGGACGGTCGTGAGTTTGAAGAATATAGAACGAAGGGCATTTGACCCAGATAACACGCAAGTATATAATCCTAGTGATAGTAACAACATAGGATATTACCTAAATAATACATACTATAATACATTTACAGCAGGGGAAAAGGCATTAATAAAAAATGGTACATGGTACACAGGAAATGAAACTAATGAAACAGCTAGTAGTGTAACAACGCGTATAGGGCTACTTAGAAAAAGTGAATATGTTTCTGCAAAAGCAGCAGGAATATTTCCAAGTGGTGATGGAGAATATGCTTATTGGTGGCTGATAACTCCGTATTCCGGTAACGTTACGGATGTTTATTGTTTGATGCTAGAGAGCATGGTCAACATTTTTAACGCTAACATTACGCTTGGTGTGCGTCCTGCTTTCAGAATCGTAGAATCTACTAATTTTGAATATGATACTTATTCAGGTATGTATTATTATCCCGGGACATTGGGAAATAATAAAGCGATTAGTACATTGAATATAGGAGATACGGTAATGTTCCACGGTGAGGCGTGGAGGGTAGTAACTCCATCTACGGGATTAGTGGTGACAGATAGGGTATTAGAGGAAAGGGCATTTGACCCTGATAATACAAATGGATACAATCAGTATGATAGTAATAACATAGGGTATTATTTAAATAATACATATTATAATACATTTACAGCAGAAGAAACGGCATTAATAAAAAATGGTACATGGTACACAGGAAATGAAACTAATGAAACAGCTAGTAGTGTACCAGCACATATAGGGCTACTTAGAGAAAGTGAATACAATTCAGCAAAAGCAGCAGGAGTATTTCCTAGTGGTGGGGATGACTCTTATTGGTGGTTGATAACGCCTAAATTAGCTAACCCTGCAGGTGTTCGCCTTTTGTATGGCGATGGTCTTGTGTATACCGGCACTGCATGGGATAAGTATAGTGTGCGCCCTGCTTTACAGATACTGGAATCCACTATTGTAAATGAGGTACAAACGGGAGTATACGCAATAATACCACCAGACACCACACCACCATCTCTAACAATAACATCAAACCCAGAGACCCCAACAAATGCCACCACTATAACATACACCTTCCAGTTCAGCGAAGATGTAACTGGATTTATAGCGGGTGATGTAGGTGTCACAAATGGAACGCGTAAAGATGCAACATTCACGGAAGTAGATGGTAACACATATACAATAGAAGTAGATAAAATAGCAGATGGAGATCAAATAGTAACGGTTGCTGCCGGTGTTTGTGAAGATGCGGCAAGTAATACTAACAATGGGGCTACACCGATAACTGTGCTAATGACAACGATAGTCACTAGCCCAGGCTACTCACTCGGGACGGTGGCAGGTGATCGTAAGTGGTTTAAGTATTACTTAGGTAAAGACGAAAATGGAATAACAAAAGCAATGCTAGTAGCAGGAAACAGTGGGGATGCAGTAATGCAGACGTTTGGTAGAGATGACATATTAGACGAAAACCATAAATATAAAGTTGGGATATATTATATAGACAGAGAGGGAAAAATAAAGAAATATTAATTAATGATAAATACTAGTATAATACATAAAAGCAAGCAAAATTAGCTTGCTTTTTTTGGTAAGTTTGGTATAATTAAAAATAGATAGAAAAGCAGAATAGAGAAAGGTGGTTGTAACAAATATGAAAAAGTTTAACATAACAACAACATGTATAAAAGAACAACACTACATGGTAGACGCAAGAAAAAAGCTAGCAAAAATAGAAAAAATGATAGATGAAGGATTATACTTTACAATAAACCGAGCAAGACAGTACGGAAAGACCACCACAATGAGTAAGCTATTTCATACACTAAAAGAGAAATATATAATGATAAGAGGAAGTCTAGAAGACTTTGGGTCTGAGCCATACAAAAGTGAAGAAAGATTTGCCAAAGCATTTTTAAATATGCTACAAAAAATTATAAAATTCCAAGATAAAAAACTAGCAGAATATATAATAAGTAAAAATAATGCAAAAAGCTTTGAAGAATTATCAGAGAAAATAACCGATATATGCATGGAAAGTGAAAAAGAAATAGTATTAATGGTAGACGAAGTGGATAAAGCAGGAAGTAACATAATATTTCTAGACTTCCTAGCAATGCTAAGAGACAAATATATAAAACAAAAAGATGGACTAGACCAAACCTTTAAATCAATAATATTAGCCGGAGTACATGATGTAAAAAACTTAAAAGTACACATAAAAGAAAGACGAATGCTAACAGAAGAAGAAGCAAAGTTAATAGACAAAACAACTTACAACAGCCCATGGAATGTAGCAGAAGAATTCAAATTAGACATGAGCTTTAATCCAGAAGAGATAGCCACAATGCTAGTAGAGTATGAAGCAGACTACCACACAGGCATGAACATAGACGAGATAAGTAATGAAATCTACGATTATACAAGCGGATACCCATTTTTAGTAAGCAAGATATGTAAGGTAATAGATGAAGATAGTAAAGAGTGGAGTGTATCCGGAGTGCAGGAAGCTATAAGAATGATACTGAAGGAAAACAACACATTGTTTGATGACCTGATAAAAAACATAGAAAATAACAAAAAACTAATGGAGATGGTAAACGATATAATAATAGATGGGATACTATATAGCTATGTACAAACAGATGAAATAATAAGCATAGGAGCAATGTATGGGATATTTAAAGAAAGTAACGAAGGAAAAGTAAAAATGCACAATAAAATATTTGAAATATTACTATACAATCACATGTCAATAAAAAAAGAAAGAGAAAGTATGGAAATAAAAAAATATGAAGTAAGAAATCAATTTATAAAGTCAAATGGAGACCTAGACATGTCAAAAGCATTAGACAAATTTCAGGAACTAATGTACGAAGAATACCGAGAGAAAACAGAAAAATTTATAGAAAAAGAAGGGAGACTAATATTTCTAGCCTTCATAAAACCAATAATAAACGGCACAGGTTTTTATTTTGTAGAAACAGAAACAAGAACAAACAGAAGAATGGATATCGTCATAACCTATAACAAAAAGTTATACATAATAGAACTAAAGAAATGGTACGGCAAAGACTATGAAGAAAGAGGCTACATTCAGCTAATGGATTACATGGACATAAAAAGAGCAGACGAAGCCTACATGGTCATATTTGACTTCAGGAAAGAAAAAAAAGAATACAAAAAAGGGTGGATAGAAGAGGAAGGAAAGAAGATATACGAGGTAATAGTATAAGTGAACTTAAAATATGGAGAGGGCAAAAATACGAGGAAGTAGGTCACAAACAGTTAGCCGAGTATCCAGAAATAAAGCAACTTAATGAGGGATATATGCTAGTATTCGACTTTAGGAAGGGAAAAGAATACACGGATAAATGGATGGAAGTAGAAGGAAAGAGAATATATGAAGTAGTGGTATAGTTTATGAAAAAATGAAAAGATAAAAGGATAGATGAGAAATACTTTAAAATACTTAAATCAGCAGAAATGATAAGAACACATAGTGATTATCAGGATTTTTATATAGCAACAAAAGATGATGCAGAGGAACAAATAAAAAATGCAGAAGAATTTATAAACATGATAAAACAATATTTGCAACATACAATTTGATAAAAGATTGACAATTCAAGGGGGAGATGTACAATGTTTAGGAAGTCAGGAAGTCAGGAAGTCAGGAAGTCAGGAAGTCAGGAAGTCAGGAAGTCAGGAAGTCAGGAAAGGCAGGAAAGGCATAATGTAGCGCGCCGGCTTGCCTCAATGCTGTCAAGCTATAG
>DMOI01000042.1 GCA_003452395.1 Clostridiales bacterium | reverse complement strand
AATAATGTGCTAATCTACACCTTACTCGCAATCGTGCGTGTGACAGCGATAGCTGGAATAGCTAAGTTTGCGAGATTCCCTCTCAAGGCTGAGAGGGTTAGGGAGAGTTGTGTTCTTTTGTAACTTTTCTTTGAAGAAAAGTTAGTAATATTATTTATTGTTTTATTCAGGCTTCGTGAGACGGGCGGACAGTGCACAAGACTTAGCTTAATCTTTTTGAAGCTTAGTCGACTGCCTACTCCTGAGTGAACGCTTGCGCTAGTACCGCACCCTACGTTTTATGCCTTCGGCTGCTCGAAAAAAATATCGTACACCATACTCTAATTATACCATAATCAGTGTATTTACACGATATTTTAACGATATTTTATCTCGAAAAATTTTTATTCCTTAAAGCTGACCAAAAATCCTATAGCTAATGGTTGTCTGAGAGTAGAAGTACAAAGCCGCAATTATCCATATTCACAACTATATTTTTGTAAAATACCCCCATTATAATTAATGGAAATTATAGCTACCTTTTATAAACCGTTTTCTTCTGATTTACATTTATCACATATTTCAAATTGTTTAAAAGTTCCAAAATCTCCACATTTCATACATCCTTGTGGTTTATCCAATGATTTAAATTCAGGTTTAAACCTCTTATCACAGCTAGGACACATAACAAATCCTTTATTCAGAATATAGACAATTGACTCGTTTTTAAAATCATAATCACACTGCGGACATTTTATATCAGGTTCTTTATAATACTTATCCATATACGTTTCTCCTTCGGTATAAATAATCAAAATTCAAGTAAAAAATAAATTCAAATACCCTTTTCCATAATAATACCATTTTACTATTGTTTTCGACAATTGTAAAGACTTCTTCATCATAAAAATAAAATTTGATTAAGTATTAGTTGTTGAAGTACAGCTTATATGCAGTAAAAAACACTTTCACTAATAAACAAGGTGTTATGACGATAAAAAGTTACATTTCTAGAGTAAGTTGAAAAGCCTGTAATATAAGGACTTTGTGGGAGCAAATACTTTCCAAAAATAAGATTTGTGAAAGAATGTCTATATACAAACAACTTTCACGAAAGAGACGTTTTTGAAACACGATAAAAACCATTGATTTTCAGGCAATATTGGCTGAATAGATAATGTTAGGAAAGACAAAATGTTAAAAGAACATTGATTTTTAATAAGTTTGACGAAGAATATAAATTGAGTGGCTAGTTGTTTATAAATGTAAACTTTTGCAAACAATAAAATATGATATGTTTTAGTGTTTATAAAAGTATAAAAATATATTTATAAATGTTTATATAATACCATTGACATTTATAAACAGAATGTGTATAATCTAATTAATGGATAGATAAAATAAAAATTAATTGGAGGGGTTACATTATGATAAACAAAATATTTTCGTACATTCGTGTTTCAAGTCGTGAACAAAATACAGATAGACAAATAGAGTCAATTAAAGAGTATTGTAAATCGCATAATTTAAAGTTAGAGGAAAGGGATATATATACTGATAAAGCAAGTGGTAAAGACTTCAACAGAGATAGTTATAAAGCATTAAAACTCAATCTCCGTCAAGGGGATACATTGATTATCAAGGAACTAGACAGGCTAGGAAGAAATATGGAAATGATTAAGGACGAGTGGCAAGAGTTAATAAAAGCAGGAATTGACATTATCATAATAGATAATGAGATACTAAACACAACAAATAAAACAGATTTAGAAAAGACTTTAATATCGAATATAATATTTGAACTACTTAGTTACATGGCTGAAAAAGAACGTTTGAAAATTAGGCAAAGACAAGCGGAGGGAATTGCAGTAGCAAAACAAAAAGGCATTGCTTTAGGAAGACCAAATTTGAACTTAGAAACACTTACAGAAACTCAAAGAAAGATACTAGAAGATAATTTTGATAGGTTTGATGGAGATAGAAAAGATAGAACATTAACGGCAGAAGAATTTATGAATTTACTAGATTTGAAAAGAAATAGTTTCTATAAAGTGATACAAGAATATAAAGCAAGTAAGTAAATAGATGGAGTGTCAGAGATGGCACTCTGTTTTATTGTATGTACCCCCATAGTTTACAAATGGCATGGCTACAGTTATCATATAAAGCTACTAGCACTCTTGGTAAGACACAAAGAAGTGGTTTGAAATAGTAAATATAATGGATAATATTTTTTATTCTCATAGCGTGACGATAGACGAAAGATAATATTGGATGGATAAGTTCGTGTATTGGAAGATAGAAACGAGCTACATCAAAGCGTATGCAATCGGAGTAAGGTTATAAATCAGTTTGTAGTATTGAAAACTTGAGCAATAAAAAAGCAGAATTAACTGCATTTATATTAATGATTAGATATAACTTTGATAATCTTTTCAGCTAATTCCAGCTTATCATCGCTTATAGAAGATAACAAATTATTAATATTCGTGATTTTTATTTTAGAAGATTGCAATAGAGAATCTTTTAATAATTCATCAACCGTAACATTCAACTCATTAGCTATATTTACTATAGTCTCAAGTGATGGCTTGGTAGATGAAGTTTCAATGTGACTTATGAAAACTGTGCTAACATTAATTGCTTCGGCTAATTGAGCCTGTGTTACCTTTTTCTCTAGCCTATATTTTTGAATGTTTTTTCCTAATTCTATGTAATTCAACATTTATTATCACCCCAAACATAATTATATAGTAGATATACTTATAGTTAAATAAATTTAGAATATACATATTGTACTTTTAGTTATATTATGATATAATCTACAGAAACAAAATAAACTTTGGGAGGTAATATGAAATGTTTAGATTTAATAAAACTAAAGAAAGTGAAGAATCAAGTACAAATATTATTAAAAGTAAAACAAGTAAGATGGATTATTTGTTAAATATATTACTAATAGTGGGAGTAGTATATATTATAGGAATTTTGTCATATCCCAATATTGAAAATTACATAGAACAAAGAAACAGATATGAAAAAGGACTTCAATTAGTTAAAGAACAGAAATGGGACGAAGCAGATAAATATATGTTAATAGGGGAAACTGCTTTGGCATATTATGTAGATGCTAAAATAAGTTATGCTAAAAAGGATGTAAAAGAAGCTATAAAATCATTAGATAATATATCTGATAGAGATTATAAAAACAATGAATATTTTAGGAATGATATTATTGGGTTTAAAGAAAAAATTGAAAAAGAGTATGAGCCATATAGAAAAATGGAAGAGAATATGGAAAGCTACAATAAAGCAATGGAAAAACATAGAGAAGAAGATATGAAAAGGTGGGAATTAAGGGACAAAGAACCAGCCATAGGGATGACAGCAAGTGAAGCTAGAAGTTCTAAGTGGGGAAGTCCTAAGGATATAAACAGAACAACCACAGCTTATGGAGTTCATGAACAATGGTGTTATTCAGGAAATAAATATATTTATTTAGAAGATGGTATAGTAACATCAATTCAAGACTGATTTTGTAAAATAGAATTATACAAAGCAATCCTATAATATCCATACAACACTGCTCTAAACCAATCCAAGTAAAGAGCAGACGAAACAGAAAGCTAATCTATTGTAACGATAGGTTAGCTTTTTTAGTCATAGGGTGGTATTTTACAAATACAGAGATGTAGAGTTTGTAAATATGCACACAGTACTCTCACTTGCAGGCTCTTGATGGAATCAAACTGTATTAACTGCTATCACTTTAGAGACAAGTGGGTTCCAGACAAGCTGGAACCCACTAAAGCAAAAAGAATAAAAGATTAATTCCCAGAGGGGCTATCGCCCTCTGGTAGGGTGGCTTTGTCATTTTGAAATTATAGATAACTTCATTTCATACGGCTCGATTCTAGCCCTTCTGATTTTGAGGGTATGGATTTTACCCATATCATAAAAACGTTACGATGAGCTTGTATCATTACCGTAGAGTGTTATAATGATAGGTGTCGCACTGCTATATTATAGCAATTCTAGAACTAAATAAAACTCGACTTTTATCCTGTAAATGCTTGTTAGATATTGTAATAATTTAAATAGTTTCTACCATATAAAAATAAGATGAATAACGCTGAAAATCGGCGTTTTTTCTTTCTGAAGCCATTTACAAAATTATGAAACTATAGTATAATAAACCTACGAAATTTAAACCTATAAATCATATAGAAGTATGATAAAGTTTGAACGAGAAAACCTTGTAAAATGGCTTGTATATTGATAATAGCCAAAATAAATAGCGAATTTATTGCTTTGATTAGTGATAAGTTGAGACTGGAGCTTAAGGCAAGCTAGAATCCTGTCATTGCGAAGTACGAAGCAATCTTATTTTGTATTGTTAAGGATTTTACAAAATCAATAAACAGTTAAAAAACCTATAAATATTTTATTTAATAATATATAAACATCTTCAGTTTAAATTGAAGGTGTTTTTTATTATAAAAAAAGCGTGATATACAAACTAATTGACATCTATGAAAATAAATGTCAAAGCATAAAAATATAAACTTGACGGGGTAGTTTTGCAAAACAGACAATTGAAAAGCTAATTAGTATAAATATCATAAATCGTTATATCAAATTTTCAAGAAATATAGCAAAAATAATCAATAAAATAATATAAAGTTATGTTATAATGATAATATCGAGGAGGATGATTATGGAATATTATAAAAATATCGAGAGCGCTCTTGAGTTCATTGAGGAAAACGTTAAAAATGATATTAGTCTACATGACATATCTAAATCTGCGTTTTTATCACCATTTCACTTCCATAGAATATTTTCATATGTTGTAGGGGACACAGTAATGAGGTATCTAAATAGAAGAAGGCTTACTCATTCTTTAGAAGAGCTTCTTACGACTAATAAAAGTATAATAGATATTTCATATGAGTTTAGGTTTGAGTCTCATGAAACATTTTTAAGGTCTTTTAAAAGATATTTTGGGATTACACCAAGTAGCTATAGGAAAAACAAAAAAGTTATAAACAATTACGAAAGACAAAGATTTTCTACATTAATTTTGAAAAAAGTAAAGGATGGGGATTATTGCATGAAGAGAATTATTATTATTGAAGTTGGATCTACAAATACAAAAACATATATGGCCTATGAGGACGGAAGAATTGATATATTACCATTAAAATACATACCCTTTAAGTCAAATTATACTATAGAAACGGGATTTTATCAAGATGACGTAGATGCTTTGAAAAATCATATTAATAGCTTGAAACATAAATATAACTTAGAGATTAAGGAATATGGAACTAGTATATTTAGAAAAATCACACAAGAACAAAAAAGTAAATTTAAAGATGAAATAGAAAAACATACGGGGACAAGTTTTGAAGTTATAAGTCAAGAAGATGAAAATAAATATACAACCTATGGGGTTATATCAAATATAAAAAATGAAGTGACTGTGCTTATTACAGGGGGTGGTTCTACAGAATTATCAAAATGTATAAACGGCAGTATTATAAGTAGTCATCATATTGATTATGGGATAGAAGATATCATTAGGAATTTTAAGGAACTTTCACAAGATCGTACTGAAATCAAGCTTGAAAATGTAATAAAATTTATCAAACAAAATGTGGATATACCTATGATAGACACCAATATATTAGTACTTGCAGGTGGACAACATATGATGTTTTCGGATATAGCGAAATATCCAATTGAGAAAAATGTTTTTTATGATAATATAAATCAAAAGCATATGATAACTTCCAAAGATGCATATGAATATGATGAAAAATTATTTAATGTATACTCTTTAGATAAATTAAAAGAGACAACACCAGATAATAAAGGATGGTGGGATGGAGCCCGTGCTGCGAGAGCGTGTATTGAAGCGTTTATTGTTGGGACAAATGTTGAATACATAATTCCTACTGATATAAGTATGATATATGGACTGGCAAATGAGAATTTTTGCAACTATTGGTATAGATATAAATCATAAAAAAGGAAAACTAACTAATATTTAATGAATGAATCACGGACATCTTCAAATTTTATTGTGTAAGTATTCAATAATAAAATTTGGAGGTGTTTTTTTTGTATATAAATTAATTGACTTTTATGTATATTATGGTAGAATAAAATCAGTTAATAAATAACTTAGAGACGGGGGAAATTTGAAATGGAAAATAGCACTGGTTTTCAAAAGAAAGAATACACAACTTTCGTAACTGATAAGTTTACGGATGGAGATTTAAATAAACTTGCGCCTAAATTTATAGTCAGATTTAAAGAACGAGAAATTGATCAGGAATTTATATTTTGCAAGGTACTAAATGGTATGGGAGAATTAACTCTTGACGAGGTAACAAAAGAAACTATGAATTTTATAGGAGAATGCCATAGCAATGAAACTTATTTGAATTATGATATTGCCCCAGATGTTGATTATAACGATGCTGAAAATAATTGTATAGCGGTGCTGGAAGATTATATTAGAGGTTTAGGAAAAAATTATAGAGCTGGCAAAGTTGAAATGAAACAAAGCTACATAAACACACAAAGTTATTTGACAGAAGAAGATCAACTAATTAATGCATATATTGGAAAAGAAGCAGAAAAAATTTATAAACCTGACTTGAAAAAATCAAGTGTGAATATTGGGGCGGGAATAGTGTGTGGACTATTTGGACCTGTATGGTTCTTTTATAGAAAGTGTTACTTATATGGTCTCATAATTTTAGCAGCATCTATAGGTGTAGGGTTTGTTCTACCAGAGGGTAATAATGAGGGATTATTACCGATAAAGGTAATATTATATGCATTTTTTGCAAATATGATTTATATTCATGATGTAAAGAGAAAAGTCCGAAAAATAAAAGACCAAAACATACTAAAAAGTAAAAATGAATTAATCGAAATGGCAAGAAGAAAAGGCGGAATAAGTAAAGCCGCGGCTGTAACTTATATAATAATTCTCATAGCTGCTTTGACTTTTTATGCAAGTCAGATATATGAAATTAATGAATTACAAAAAGAGTTGGGACAAGAGTTTTTTAATGAAAATGTAAATAAACAAAGCACAGTAACACAAAGTACAGTAAAACAAAACAGCTCCACTAATGCAGTGATTTTGGTAGGCGAGAAGAGTAAGATTAATGTAGAGTGGACAGGTGTATTTGAAAAAAATTATGAAAGTGATACTTATGTAAGTATGTATAACGAAGATGAAAACTATGAAGTTGTGTTGAATTATTATTCATATTATAATGTTGAATCTTATATATCTGAAAGCTTGAAATCAAGTCTTGGATATTTGGTAAGTGATAAAAAATACTACAAGGATGTACAAATGTCAGAACCAACCAAGTTCATAAGTAAGGATGGACGAGAATATACAAAAGTAAAACTAACATATTCTGTTATTGGTTATAGCCAGGAAACAAAAGTGAAAGAAGAATATGCAATAACAGAAATTAGTCCAGAAGAGATATATGTTGTTGAGCTTAAAGCAGTAGAAAAAAGTATAGAAGATGACGAAATACAGCAATTTTTAGATATAAAAATTGTAAATTAAAATTATATTTTGAGAGTTAGTACAAATAATGATAACCTAAGTAAATGAAATAAAGAAGGCATATAATAATAAGCCGAACATAGAAGCAATTAATGTTTGGTTTTTTATTTTTTGAAGAAAACGATTTTAATGTAAAAATTTTCTCCAAAAATGTTGACTTTGATGGTAAAATAGGGTATATTAAGTTATATGTTTTTAAAAAGTTGATAGAGATGGGGGATATAGATAGATGCTTTCACAAGTTGATTTATATGGTAATTTTGCAATTAACATTTTAGAACTGCAAAGAGAAATTGCTAAAATGAATATTATACTAGAACGTGACACTGAAAAAGTGCTCAGAATAACAAAAACAGATATAGAAGATATGATAACAACATTAAATGAAGAGTTGAATACTAATTTTGTGGAAAAACTATTTAGTGGGTTTTCTAAAAAGAACAGAGGTAAAAAAGAAAAAAGTCTAGGAGTATTAATGAATTTGGTTAATCTTATTAACAATCACAATGCGTTAAATACAGAAAAGTTGAGAATGGAAATGGAGTTGGCAGAAAAAAATGAGGAACTTGATAGTCTAAAAGAAAAGGCAATTATAGAACAAGAAGAAAACTATCTGAATGATATTAAAATAAATGAATGCATAACAATAGAAAATGTAGTAAATATTTTAGAAATCAAGTCTAAAGTAGTGCCAAAAGATACAGAAGTTATGATGTTAAATGAGGAGTTTGCAAAGATTGGATTGCTGTATATAAATGAGATAATGCCTTTAGGAAGTTATGATGTAAAGGAGAAGGCAATAAAACATTTATTTAATGAGATAGTTAGACAATGCACTAATGAAATCATAAATAAAGAACAAATCGAAAAAAATATAGGCGAAAAAACAGTACTCGAAGTACTTAGTGAAAATTTACAGTATGATTTGAGTATGTCCATACTCGATAGCGTAAAACTAGAAATGATGGGTTGGGAAACGCTAAAGTACAAAGAGCTTTTTGCAACAACTGGTTGGAATGAGCCGTTTAAGAGTGAAGGCTTTGGATATGATAAAAAAACAGATATAATAGATGCAGGAACAACATCAGCTTTAAGTGTTATTCAAGTTGAAGTATGCGACAGGATGGAAGAACTAAACAGGAAAATTATGAAAGTATTACCTTTATCGGAATGTCAAAGGAAAGATTTATTTTTGTTGCAAAATAAAGATTACATAAAAAAATATGGTTTTCATGATGAGTACACACTTGAAGACTTGAGAAAATATGTTATACTTTCAAAAGGGATTAGCGATGTAAAAGTAATGGTTAGTGTCGTAGATGAGATAGAAAGAGACATAGAAGAACAATTTGCATAACCAAAAGCACACACGTTTTGTAACGTGTGTGCTTTTGGTTTGGAAAAATGAAAACTTAGAAAAATATTTCCCCAAAAATACTTGTCAAGTTTAGAAAATTATGGTATAATGTCAAAGTTATGTAGTTCCTTGCTCTTTTCTAGAGTGAAAAGGGCCATGAGACCAAAAGGAGGTGTAAAAGATGAACAAATACGAATTAGGGGTTATCCTAAGACCAAATTTATCAGCAGAAGAAAAAGTTGAACAAGTTGAAAAAGTAAAGTCATTTATTACAAAAGTTGAGGGCGTTATAACAAACGTTGAGGACTGGGGTAAAAGAATAATGGCATACGAAATCAAAAAGTTTAAAGAAGGTTATTATGTTTTTGTTAGATTTACTAGCGAAAAAGACGTAATAGCAAAAATAGAAAACGAATGTAAATTATCAGATGTTGTTATAAGACATATGATAGTTGTAGATGACTTGGTAGAAGAAAAAGCAAAAAAGAGACCACCAAGAAAACCTAGATCAGAATTTAAGAAGCCTTTTGTGAGAAGAGATAAAAACGATAGAAACGATAGACCAGTTAGAACTGACAGACCTGTTAGAACTGAAGCTAAAACTGTAGCAACTGAAACTAAAGTTGTAGCAACTGAAGCTAAAGCTGAAATAACAGAAATTCAAGAATAATATGATTGGCTTGGAGGTGTAGATAATGAATAAAGTAATGTTACTAGGAAGATTATCAAAAGACCCTGAAGTTAGATATTCAAGTGCTGCGGAACCTGTAGCAGTGGCAAGATACTCTTTGGCGGTGAGTAGAAGATACAAAAAAGATGGTGCACAGGATGTTGACTTTATAAATATTGTCGCTTTCGGTGCTAATGGAGAATTTGCTGAGAAATATTTAAAAAAAGGGCAAATGATTGCTGTTTCTGGAAGACTTCAAGTTAGAAACTGGGAAGATCAGACAGGAAATAAAAGAGTTTCTACAGAAGTAATTGTAGAAGATCAATATTTTGCTGAAAGCAAAGGTTCTTCAGATTCTAGAAGAAATGATTCAGGAAATTCAAATAATAATAAAGCAGAAAATGATAATGGATTTTATCCAACAGATGAAAACATAGAAGATGATAATTTACCATTCTAGTTTTAGTGAAGTTAAAGTAGGAAGGAGGTTCTAAATAACATGGAACAAAAACAACAGCAAAAAAGAATGATGAAAAAAAGGAAAAAGATTTGTAATTTTTGCTTAAATGAGACAAATAGTTTAGATTATAAGGACTTAAATAAAATAAAGAAATTTATATCTGAAAGAGGTAAAATATTACCTAGAAGAGTTACTGGAAATTGTGCTAAACATCAAAGACTAGTTACAACGGCGATTAAAAGAGCTAGGATAATGGCGTTACTTAGTTTCGTAGAAGAATAAAATAAACTGTCCTGTACTCAACGAGACATCTTATGAGCTTTGCTCATACACTCTGAGCATAGGACAGTTTTAATTTTGCAATATTTTTATAAAAAATAATATCTATATATTGCTTTTTTTTGATTTATTTGGTATTATATAGAAATAAAATAATAATTAGTGATTAATTATTATTAAAAAGTAAGGGAAAATTTTAAAATAAAGATAGGAGGACAAAGATGGGTGAAGTAATAGTTATAACTTCAGGTAAAGGTGGAGTAGGAAAGACTACGACATCTGCTAATTTAGGTATGGGACTCGCACAATCAGATAAAAAAGTGGTTCTTATTGATGCGGACATAGGACTCAGAAATCTAGACGTTGTAATGGGGCTGGAGAACAGAATAGTATATGATTTGGTAGATGTTGTCGAAGGTCGTTGTAAGACTAAGCAAGCTCTAATAAAAGATAAAAGATGTCCTAATTTATATTTATTACCGTCTGCACAAACACGTGATAAGACAGCGGTAAATCCAGATCAAATGAAGAAGCTTACGGCAGAACTTAAAGAAGAGTTTGATTATGTAATTGTGGACTGTCCAGCAGGTATTGAGCAGGGGTTTAAAAATGCAATTGCTGGTGCTGACAGAGCTATAGTGGTGACTACACCAGAAGTATCTGCAGTAAGAGATGCTGACAGAATAATAGGTTTGCTCGAAGCAAATGAAATAAAAGCACCTTCGCTAATAATAAATAGAATAAGAATGAACATGGTTAAAAAAGGCGAAATGATGTCTATAGAAGATGTTATGGAGATACTTGCAATAGGTATTATAGGGGTAGTCCCAGATGACGAGTACATAGTTGTTTCTACAAACCAAGGTGAACCAGCTATTTCAGATAAGAATTCTTTAGCAGGACAAGCATATAGAAATATAGTTCAAAGACTACTTGGTAATGATGTACCATTAATGGATCTTGAAAATACTAATAAGTTTATAAATAAACTAAAAAAATTTTTTAAAATAAGTAGATAGAAAGGAGTATAGCTAATGTTTGATATTGTAAAATTTTTAAACTCTTTCAGTACAAGGAAAGAAAAATCTTCTGGTAGTGTAGCAAAGGATAGGTTAAAACTTGTTTTGGTTCATGATCGTTCGAACTGCTCTTCTGAGATATTAGACAAAATAAGGGCTGATATTATGGAAGTAATATCAAAATACATGGATATAGATACGGAAGGTCTAGATATTCAAATAAGTGAAACGAAAAGCACTCAAAATGATAGAAATGTTCCAGTACTTTATGCTAATATTCCTATTAGAGGGATGAGAAAATTAGAAGAATAATAAAAAGCAACTCGCAAAACATTTGTGAGTTGTTTTTAGGTTTACAAATATTTTTTGATATTGCACTTGTAATTAATGGCAAAATAGGGTAAAATATAAGTTGAATAGCAGAGTATTAACACACAGGAAGGATTGAGTAGAATATGATGTTTCAAAGGATAAAATATATAGATAAAGTTATACTTGGATTAATACTTTTTTTAGTTGGTATGGGTATAATTGCAATAACTAGTGCCACGAGAGCAAATATAACAGGAGATTATTCATATGTTATTAAACAAGGTCTGTGGTTCGGAATAGGATTTGTAGCGATGTTATTTATCATTGTATACGATTTCAGTCAATTTGATGAAAACTTTAGAATGTTTGGAGCTATAGTGCTATATTTTTTAAACGCAGCTCTACTGGTGTTTGTTTTATTTATAGGGACAACAGCAAAGGGCGCTGAAAGGTGGATTGAAATAGTAGGGTTTAGATTCCAACCATCAGAATTTGCAAAGGTAATTATGATTTTTTGTATTGCTGTTTTTTTGAGTAAGAGTGCTGAGCATATAAATAAAATATGGGTTTTGGCCATAAATGTAGTGGTACTCGCAATACCTATGGTACTAATTATAATGCAACCGTCTTTATCGACAAGCCTTGTGTTTATAGCAATCTTTGTTGCACAAGTATTTGTTGCAAAGATAAATTATAAATATATAATTTTTGGCGTAGTGGTGATATTTATATTGCTTTTAGGTCTCCGACTTGATGCGAAGCAGGCAGACCCAATATTTTTAAGGGAATATCAAGCAAAAAGAATATTAGCCCTTTTTGAGCCGGATAAATATCAAAAAGAGGAAGCGTATCAAACTAGAAAGTCAGTGGAGGCTATAGGTTCAGGTAAGCTTGCTGGTAAAGGTATATATAAAGGAAACTTAAATAAAGCTGAATACTTGCCAGAACCACACACTGATTTTGTATTTTCGATAATAGCTGAAGAATCTGGATTTTTGATGTGTGCACTGATAGTTATTATTTATGCAGTCTTAATATATAGAATTGTCGACGTAGCTTTAAGAGTGTCTGATAAATTTAAAAAGTATCTTGTAGTTGGAGTTGCGTCTATGATTGCTTTTCAAGCTTTTGTAAATATAGGTGTTGTTAGTGGTATGCTACCTAGCACAGGTATGCCATTGCCTTTTATAAGTTATGGAGGTAGCTCTATGATAACAAACATGATAGCTATTGGTATGGTTTTAAATTTAGACACGAGTAGTAAAAATAGGTATATGCTGATTTAATTGCTAATTCGGAGGTGCACCGTATGTTTGGTTTTACGAATCAAAATAAAACTAAGACTCAAATAATGGAACTCAGTTATTCTAGAGAAAGTGATATACTGCAGGAAATAAATAGAATTGCTTTTAAAACCAAGGATCTAACAGAGGCCACAAAGATAGTAACGGAGATATTATCAAAATACTATAATATAGAGTATTGTAGTTTGTTTTTATATAATGCAGGCAAAATGAATATTTGTTATACAAATATAGAGGAAAGGTACCAATACGAGATAGAAAAATTCGTAAATGAATTGTATCATGAGAAGTTTTTTGATGAAAAGGAAGATATAGATGCATATATAATTAAGTCTGATAGGGGTTTACAATACGATACAGCGGAGGCAAGAGAAATTGTTCATATGATGTTTATACCACTTATACTTGATCAGGTATTAGGTGGTATAATGATAGAAAATACTTCTAATAATATGGAGGAACTAGAATATGAATTTTTTCAAGTTGTTGTAGATAATATATCTATAATAATTCAGAATTTATTATATTTTAAGCAAATTATAGAAAATTCCAATATTGACGGACTTACAAGTATATATAATAGATATTATCTAAATGCACATTTAAGTAAACAAATAGAGATATTTTCAGAGAAAACAGGAATATTTTCAATAGCCATGGTTGATATTGATCATTTTAAAATATTTAATGATACTTATGGACATTTGCATGGAGATAAAGTTTTAAGAGCAGTTGCACAATTCATTAAAGACCATATAAGAGAAATAGATACTGTATATAGATACGGTGGAGAGGAATTTATAATAGACATGCCGAATCTATGGTCAAGTGATGCCTTAAAGCAGATAGATATTATTCGAGAAGGTATATCAAATATGGAAGTTTATACTGATGAAGGGCATTTAACTAAAGTAACAGCAAGCTTTGGTATAGCTGAATTTCCTACGGTAAGTGATTCTATGAAAGGATTAATAGATTCTGCTGACAAAGCACTTTACAAAGCAAAAGAATCAGGAAGAAACCAGACGGTGGTGTATAAGATATAGATACTGCGGGTTGAATAAAATGACCAAGAAATAATAAAAGAAAAGGAGAAAATATAATGGATTTGTTAAAAGGACTTAATGATAAACAAAAAGAAGCGGTACTACATACGAATGGATCACTTTTGATACTAGCAGGTGCAGGGAGCGGGAAGACAAAGGTTTTGACGAATAGGATAGCGTACCTTATACAAGAGAAAAAGGTATTGCCAGCTGATATCTTGGCAATTACTTTTACAAATAAAGCAGCAAGTGAGATGAAAGAAAGAGTAGAAAAATTAGTTGGTAAAGATTCAAAAAATATATGGATTAGTACTTTTCACTCAATGTGCGTTAGAATATTAAGGCAAACTATACATAAGGCAGGATATAGTAATCAATTTACTATATATGATGCGGATGATCAAAAGAAGTTGGTAACCGAAGTAATAAAAGAGCTAGGATATGATGAAAAAATATATCCTGCAAAAAAAGCATTAAATATGATAAGCGCACAAAAAAATGATTTTATAACTCCAGAGCAGTATGAAAATCAGATGCTTGGAGATTTTGTTGGAACTAAATATGCTAATATATATAGATTATACCAAGAAAAGCTAGAGAGGAATAATAGCTTGGATTTTGATGATTTGATTTTCAAAACAATACAAGTTCTAAAGGAATATCCCGAAGTTGGAGAATATTATCAAGAAAAATTCAAGTATATACTTGTTGATGAATATCAAGATACAAATAATTCACAATTTATTTTAATAGAAACATTGGGATTAAAGTATAGAAATGTTTGTGTGGTAGGGGACCCAGATCAAAGTATTTATAAATGGAGAGGTGCAAATATAAAAAACATTTTAGATTTTGAAAAGAATTTTAAGGAATCAAAAACAATAAAACTCGAGGAGAATTATAGATGTACTAAGGTAATACTTGATGCTGCGAATGAAGTAATAAAAAATAATTGTAATAGAAGAGAAAAAAGTTTATGGACTATGAATGATGAAGGGGAAAAAATAATAATATACAATGCGAATGATGATAGGGATGAGGCTAATTTTATTGCAAATACCATAATAAAGGAAGTAGAGGCGGGTAATGAAGATTATAACAACTTTGCTATACTTTACAGAACTAATGCGCAGTCACGTGTTTTAGAAGAGGCATGTATAAATAAAAACATACCTTATCAGCTTTTTGGGGGAGTCAAATTCTATGAAAGAAAAGAGATAAAGGATATTTTGGCGTACTTAAAATTATTAATAAATCCGAAAGATAATATAGCATTAGATAGAATTATAAATGTACCTAGAAGAGGAATAGGAGACACAAGTATAGATAGGATATCGGCATATGCGAATGAGAATAAAAAGAGTATGTATGAGGCCTTACTTGTAATATATGAAATTAACGAGTTAAGAAATGCTGCTGCTAAAATTTCAGCATTTACCGATATTATTGAAAATATAAAAGATAGTATGGAAAACAAAAAAATAGCAGATATAGTTGAAATGATAATAGATAAAACAACATATATAAATGTTCTAAAGGCTGAAGGAACAGATGAAGCAAGAGATAGAATAGAAAACATATATCAATTTATTGCAAAAGCCCAGGAATATGATGAAACTAGAGAAGAAGGAACTCTAGCTAACTTTTTAGAAGAAGTATCGCTTGTAGCTGACATAGATAACTATGAGGAGAAGAATAACTCTATAAAACTCATGACTTTACATAGTGCAAAAGGACTTGAATTCCCCCATGTATTTATTTCAGGGGTAGAGGAGGGAATATTTCCAAGCTATATGAGTCTAAGTAGTGACGATGAGGATGAACAAGAAGAAGAGAGAAGAATTTGTTATGTTGGTATAACGAGGGCTAGAAAGCAGTTATATATAACCTATGCTAATGCAAGAAGACAGTTTGGGAAAACTGTATTTAATACTCCATCTAGATTTCTTGCTGAAATACCAGATCAGTATAAAAATGATTTAAGTGTTAAGAGAGAAGAACCTAAAGAAAAGTTGAAGAAACCAAAGAAAGAAGTCAAAAAATATACTAACTTTTCGACAACCAATTATAATATATTAGTTACACCAACGAATGTTGATATAGATTTTAAAGTAGGGGATAATGTAGAACATGATAGATTCGGACTTGGGGTAATAGATGCCGCAAGACCTGCTGGAGCAGATTATGAACTTACGATAAGCTTTGAAACCCTAGGAGTGAAGAAACTAATGAGTAAATTTGCAAATTTAAAAAAGAAATAATAAAAAAATGTCTAATACTTGACCAAGTATTAGACATTTTTAAAATTATATTTATTCAGCCTTTTTTGGTGCATCTACAGGGCAAACATCAGCACAAGCTCCACATTCTATGCATTGACTAGCATCTATAACATATTTCTCTTTACCTTCTGCTATGCAACTAACTGGACATTCACCTGAACAAGCTCCACAGCTTATGCAATCTTCATTAATACAATATGCCAATTCTACACACCTCCATTTATAAGTTAACGGTGCACAATGTATAGTGCACAACTAGATTAAAGATATATTTAGATTTTATTATACTTTTTCAAATAAGTCAATAGAAAGCAAAGTAATTTTTAAAAAAGCGACAGTTTTACATTTATTTATACAAAAGGCTTTTAAATTTTATTTTTATATGATAAAATAATTCTGTTTAGGAAGGAGTAGATGTTTATGCCGAAGTTTTTTATAGATGAAAATCAGATAAACGGAGATAATATTGTAATTATAGGAGAAGATGTAAAACATATAAAGGTATTTAGATGTAAAATAGATGATATCATTACTCTGTGCCAGATGAAAAAATATGATTACGAATGCAAAATTGTTCAAATTGATTCAGAAAAAGTGATAGCAAAGATAGTGAGCAAAAAGGAAATTAACTCCGAGCCTGGGGTAAATATTACAATATATCAAGGACTTGCAAAGGGTGACAAAATGGAGTATATTATACAAAAAGCTGTAGAGCTAGGTGTAAATAGAATTGTGCCTTTAATAACGAAAAATACAGTAGTAAAGATAGATGATATTAAGAAAGAAGAAAAGAAAATAGAAAGATGGAATAAAATATCTGAAGCAGCTGCTAAACAAACAGGAAGAGGGATAATACCAAAGGTTGACAGAATCATGACTTTAGATGAAGCAATTGAAGATAATAAAGATAACGATTTGAAAATTTTATTATATGAAAACGAAAAAAAGTTGACAATTCATCAAATCTTTGGTATAAATAGAGAGTACAGGAATATAGGTGTTTTTATTGGTCCAGAGGGCGGATTACAAGAATTTGAAGTAAAAAAAGCCAAAGAAAACGATATAAAGGTAATAACTCTGGGAAACAGAATACTTAGAACAGAGACAGTCAGTACAGTGATACTTGCTATTATAATGTATAGTATGGGGGAGATTTAGATGGCAGAGTTAAAGGTAGTAATAGTAGATGATGCGATATTTATGAGAACAGTGCTTAAGAACTTATTATTAGAAGAGAATATAGAAGTTATAGCAGAAGGAAGTAATGGGCTAGAAGCAATTGATCTGGCTATGAAAGAACAGCCAGATATCATGACACTTGATATAACAATGCCAGAGCTTGATGGTATAAGTGCTATATCGAGGATACTAGAGGTTAGTCCAAATACTAAGATAATAATGGTATCTGCTATGGGACAACAAGGTATGGTCATAGATGCAATTAAAAAGGGAGCAAAAGATTTTGTAACAAAACCATTTGAAAAATCGAGAGTTTTACAAGCTATAAAAAAGGTAATGGAATGATAAAGGAAAATGCAAGCAGCGAGCTTGCATTTTTTTTAACCAGGGAGGTGGAGGGATCAGGCTTGACAAATTAACTTTTAATGATAGATTAACTTGTCAAGCCTGATTCCAAGTGTTTATGAGCATACAATTTGTTTTTGGACTTTCAGGGACTGGGAAAACGGAGTATCTAATAGATAAAATCACTAATTCTAACAGCGAGCAAAAGATTTTTTATATTGTTCCTGAGCCAGAAGTTATTTGTGTGCAAAGGAGAATTATAGTAAAGAAGAAGTCAAAGGGTTTGATTAATATAGAAGTTGTAAGCTTTGAAAAACTGATTTATAGAGTTTTTGGGGAGACTGGGATATATATAGAAAATAAAATAGATAAGCTTCAAAACAGTATGCTGGTTACAAAAATCTTACTTGAAAATAAAAAGTCCAATATCAATAAAAATTATGTAGATGAAATGTGCAAAATAATTTCAGAGTTTATTAAGTATAATATAGGGCTAGAATTTTTAGAAAACAAGATAGGGGATTTAAAGGATTTAAATCAAGAATTATTTTATAAAATGAGCGAGATAAAGAAAATATATGGCAGTTATTTGAGTCATACTGGTAATCTGAATATGATACCTGAACAAAATATTGAACTCATAATAGATAAAATAAAAGAAACGGAGATTCTGAGTAATGCAGTGTTTTGTATAGATGAGTTTTATAATTTTTCACCGTTTCAACTTGAAATAATAAAATCATTAGTAAAAGTTAGTAAACATATGTATATGACATTGCCTATGGATGCAAGTTTCAAGAAAAAGTTTGACAACACAGTGAAAACAGTAGGAGACTTAAAGTATTTTTGTATCACCCAAAATATAAAGGTTGAAGATGATATTTATTTAAAACAAAATAAGAGGTATGAAAAAATACAAGATATGGCACACCTTGAGAAAAATTTTTTGAGGGATAAGGTTGAAAAGTTTAATGGTGAGCCAAGTAGTGTGTGTTGTGCTACGGCCTCAAACGTTTATGAGGAAGTAGAATATGTAGTAACTGAAGTTTTAAAGCTTGTGCAGAGTGAAAATTATATGTATAAGGATATAGCTATTGCGTATAGCAATCAGGGTTCATATAAAGAGGAGCTCTTAAAGATTTTAGCAGATACTGGCGTACCTGTTTCGTCCGTTTATAAAGATAATATTACGAATTATTCCCTCGTAAGGTTTATTTTGACTGTTTATGAAGTTTTAAAAAATGACTTTGATTATGAAAGTGTAAATAAATATTTAAAAGCTAACTATGCTAACATATCAGAGGATGATGCCTCGCAATTAGACAAATATATACGTGAGTATGGCATAAAAGGTTATGACACATGGATAAAAGACGAGTGGAATTATGGGCATATGAATATGCATAATGATAATAAAGAATGTGAGGGCATAAATATTATTAAAAATAAGGTTATAGAGTCTTTTGTAAGTTTAAAGAATAGGCTTGAAGCAAATGAGGTCGAGACAGTTGAAAAGTACACATTATATTTGTATGAGTTTTTAGAAGATATAAGGGTGACAGAGAAAATAAAAGATAAATATGGTCACGAAACATATGGAGAATTCAACATAAAGCTAGTGGAGGTTTGGAATCGACTTGTACAGTCTTTAAATATTATAGTTACAATGTTAGGAAAAGAAGAGGTTACACTAGAAAAATATCTATGTATACTCGATATTGCAATAAATAATATAACTGATGATGAGAAAAATGATTTGATAGATGCTATTTTGGTGGAAGATGTCAAGAAAATCATGGTATCTGATAGGAAAGTACTATTTTTAGCAGGGGTAAATGACGGATATATACCTGAAAAAAACTCTTGCACAGGACTACTAAACAGGGACGAACGAGATTTGCTTTATGAAACAGGAATAAATATAGAGAGATATGGTGAAAGCAAAATAGTTGAGGAGCAGTTACATTTATATAATACCGTTATGAAAGCTGAGGGAAAAATATATTTTTCATACGCTTTGCAAGACACAGAAGGAAAAAGTATAAATCCAGCAATGTTTATAAATAAGCTGAACAAAATGTTTGAAAAGCTTATTATATTAAAATACGAAAAGATTGAGAATAGTGTAGATAAAATAAATACATGTAGAGGAGAACATAAGCTTTCAAGTGAGGTAGTAGGAATGCTTTATCCAGGGGATATAAAGATGAGCGCAACAAGTCTACAGGATTATGCTATGTGCCCTTTTAAATTTTTTACAAAGTATAATTTAAAGGCACAAGAAAAACAAATATATAGGCTGCAAAATCTCGATATTGGAAAACTTTATCATGCGATACTAAATATGTTTTTTGAAAAAATAAAGTCAGATGCCATAGATATAGCTAATATGGACGGAGAAAAAATCAAAATTATCTTAGATGAGCTAATCTGTGAATACATAGTGGAAAATAATATTTTCAGTGCAAACTCTAAGTATAAGTTTATAACATCAAGCTTGAAAAACATACTAATAAAATCAATAGATGTGATGATAAATCATATAAAAGCCGGAGATTTCACTCCTACTTATTTTGAACTTGGTTTTAGTATAGATGGTATACTAAAACCAGTTAAGATAGATGTAGATAGTGAAAAACAGATAATCATTAATGGTAAAATAGATAGAGTCGATTTGCTAAAAACAGATGGAAAGATATATGTAAAAATTATTGACTATAAATCAGGGAATATGAAATTTGATATAGAGGACGTAAGTGACAATGTTAACATGCAACTCGTGTTATATATGATGGCAATACTTGAAGATAAAGAGTTCGCAAATGGCAGAGAAGTATTACCTGCGGGCGTATTTTACTTTAAACTAGGTAATAAAAAAATAAAGCTAGAAGATTCGAATGGGGACAATATAGAAGAGTTACTAAAGAAAAAATATAAAATGTCTGGACTTATTATCGGAGATAAACAAACCGCGAAGTCTATGGATAAAGGAATGGAAACGAAATCTAACATAATACCGGCAGAACTTAAAAAAGATGGAGAGTTTGCAAAAAAATCAAGTGTAATGAACGTTGAAGAATTTCATAAAATAATGGAGCATATGAAAGAAAACATAACTCAGATTGGAAAAGAAATGTTAGACGGAAATGTAGAAGCAAAGCCATATAAAAAGGGAAACACAAAAGCATGTGACTACTGCGAGTATAGGGATATATGCGGGATTGATATGCGGTAGCTCTGGGTCTTTGGGTGGGGAGCTAGAGGGGGTCATAAGGTTAGAAAAAATAAAAAGAAGGTGTAAATATGAATATAGAAAATTTAATCAAAATTGCAAAAGATGAAGATGAAAAAATATTCATGAAAAAAATTATAGACATATTTGAAAGAGTCTTAGAGAAGGGATATGTACAATTAACAAACTTTCTAGATCCAGGGCAGGTGTATTTACTCAAATACATAGCAGGTATTTATAAAGATATAAATTTAAACATATCAGGTGGATATACTCAGGCTGAAAGAGTACGTGTAGCATTAGTACCTGAAATACTTGCATATATAGATACTGACTTTGAAATAGAAACTTTAAAGATAGAGTCAAATAAATTCACCCGAGAGCTAAAACATAGGGATTTGTTAGGCACCATACTTGGATGTGGAGTAACTCGTGAGCAAATAGGGGATATAATACTAACAGAGGATAACGATGCATATATATTCGTAACAAAAGGTATAGCACAATATTTGCTAGAGAATACAAGTAGAGTAGGAAGAGAGCATATAATTATTAAGAAAATAGATGACTTGAATATAGAAATACTGAAAATAAAAAGAGATATGAAAGAAGAGACAATAATCTCGACATCTCTCAGGATGGACAATGTAATATCAAGTGCATTTGGAATATCAAGAACAGTAGCAGGAGAGCTTGTGGAGCAGGGAAGAGTAAAGCTAAACCATAGGCTAGAGGGCCGAAAACATAAAGAAATGGAAGCAGAGGATATGATATCTGTCAGAGGTTATGGTAGATGTAGGATATTAAAAATTAAAGGAGAGACTAAAAAAGGGCGAAGGGTTATAGAAATTGAAAAATAGTGATTGACAAATGTTGTATATTGTTATAAAATATCAATAATAAAAACTGTGAATTAGAGGAGTAGGTTAATACTTATTTTAGAGAGGGAAGCCCAGTTTGTCTGTAAGGTTTCCTAGTAAAAGGTTAACTGAAGGTAGCTAAGGAGTATTTGGAAGAACGTGACTAGTAGAACCAAACGTAAACCTGCGTTAAAGGAAAATGAGAACGGAAAATAGAAAATGGGAGATGGAAAATTAAAATGAATAAATTCTTTTTAACTTTCAACTTTCAACTTTCAATTTTCAACTAAACAAAGGTGGTACCACGGGTAGAAACTCGTCCTAAACTAGAAATCAGATATTATGAGCTGACTTTGGTTTAGGACGAGTTTTTTTCTAGGCAAAGGGCATAATACCGTAGAAAGAAAGGAGGTTTTGGCATGAATAATCGTGAAAGATTATTAGAAATATTAAATGATATGGCCGGCATTGCTACTATAAAAAAACTAGAATGTTTGCCATTATATTTAGCGGGTGGTTCAGCGTGCATAGTTGGGAATTACCTTGATAGAATGACGATAGACATAGATATCTTGGATCTCGAATACCCAGCAAAGATGGGAAGATTATTTAATATGCTAGGACAGTATGATATGTTAGATTTGTATGTCACCAGTATAGCTGATGGATTTAAAGAAAGGGCAAAGCTAGTGAAAGAGGTAGAAAATATACAAGTATACATACTATCTAGGGAAGACATCATAATAACCAAACTTGGACGGTACAATGAGAAAGACAAAGAAGATATAAGTAAACTTGTTAAAAATTTAGATAAGAAGCTTATAAATAGCCTTATTGAAAATGTATTAAGTCGGAAAGATTTTAGTGAAAAGGTTAGAGAACATTTTGCTTTAAATGTAGCACAATTTAGGGGTGATTTTGATGTATAGGCTCCTTAAGGAAAACCTTGATAATTATAAAAGAATAAATAATTACGAAGATAATAAAGACGAATATCGAATGAGGATAATAAAAGATATAGAAATTTTAGTCGATAAGCAAAAGTATGAAAAATTAAAAAAGTTAAATAATGAGGAGATAAAAAGAGTTGAGAATCTAGTTTATGAAATAGGACAAAGAAAGGCAAATCATAAATTCAATTTACTTGCTTATGAGTTTTGGGGATATGGTTACGAGTCATACAGGTTTGATAAAGCAAACAAAGAGGAAACAAACGAACAGTTAAAACTTATAGAAATGTTTGCGAAGAATGTATATTGGTTTTAATTGATGAAGAAAAATTGGCTAATGAATAGAAAGGGGAAAAGGACATGAAAAAAGAGTTAGAAACAAAGTATAATCCACAGGAGATGGAGGATAGGATATATAAGAACTGGCAAGAGAAAAGGTATTTTGAGGCAATTGTTGACAAGAGCAAAAAGCCCTACAGCATAGTAATGCCACCACCAAATGTAACGGGGGTTTTACATATAGGGCATGCACTAAATAATTCCTTGCAAGACATACTTATAAGATGGAAAAGAATGCAGGGATATTCGGTGCTTTGGGTACCTGGAACTGACCATGCAGCTATATCAACAGAGGTGAAGGTTGTTGATAAGCTTTTAAAGGAAGGAATAAAGAAAACTGACATAACAAGAGAAGAATTTTTGAAGGAAGCTTGGGATTGGACTCATAAGTATGGTGGCACTATAGTTAGTCAATTAAAAAAATTGGGAGTATCTAGTGACTGGTCTCGTGAAAGATTTACTATGGATGAGATGTGTAGTAAAGCTGTACTTGAATCATTTGTTAAGCTTTATGAAAAAGGGTACATATACAGAGGAGAAAGAATAACAAATTGGTGTCCACACTGTAAAACAACCATTTCTGATGCAGAGGTGGAGCACGAAGAGGTTCAGGGCAAGTTTTATCATATAAAATATATGATAGAGGGTAGTGATGAATATCTAGAAGTAGCTACAACAAGACCTGAGACTATGTTTGGGGATACTGCCGTAGCTGTAAATCCAAATGACACAAGATACAAAAAGTATGTTGGTAAAAACGTAATATTACCTATTATAAACAAAGTAATACCAATAGTTGCTGATGAACATGCAGATATGGAGTTTGGAACTGGAGTTGTTAAAATAACTCCGGGACATGATATTAATGATTTTGAAGTAGGGAAAAGAAATAAATTACCTATAATTATATGTATTAGTGACGATGGTACAATGAACAAAAATGCTATGAAATACGAGGGTATGGATAGATATGAGTGTAGAAAACAAGTTGCGCGAGACCTTGAAACACAAGGATTATTAGTGAAAGCTGAGGATCACATACATAATGTAGGGACTCACGATAGATGCAAAATTGTTATCGAGCCAATCGTTAAGATGCAATGGTTTGTAGCAATGGAAGAGCTTGCAAAGCCAGCAATAAAAGTAGTAAAAACGGATGAAGTACATTTTGTAACAGAGAAATATGAAAAGGTGTATTTGCATTGGTTAGAAAATATAAGAGACTGGTGTATATCAAGACAACTTTGGTGGGGACACAGGATACCTGCATATTATTGCGATGACTGTGGAGAAATTATCGTATCTATGGATATGCCGAGCAAGTGTAATAAATGTAGTGGTAATAATTTAAGACAAGATGATGATGTTCTGGATACATGGTTCAGCTCTGCACTATGGCCTTTTTCTACGATGGGATGGCCAGATAAAACAGAAGAACTAGAATTTTTCTATCCTACTAGTGTTGTAGTAACGGCATATGACATAATACTTCCGTGGGTTATAAGAATGGTATTTTCTGGCCTTGAGTACACAGGGAAAATACCATATAAAGACGTGCTTATAAATGGTATTGTTCGGGACTCAGAAGGGCGTAAGATGAGTAAAAGTTTAGGGAATGGTATTGATCCGATGGATGTTATAGAAAAATATGGCGCTGATGCTATGAGGTTTATGTTGGTTAGTAATAATACGCCAGGAAATGATATGAGATTCTACTGGGATAAGGTTGAAGCAAGTCGTAATTTTGCAAACAAGATATGGAATGCAACTAGATTTATTATGATGAACATGGATGTAGAAATATCAAACGTAAAACCAGAAGATCTCACTATAACTGATAAGTGGATTTTATCTAAAGTTAACACACTTGCAAAAGAAGTAACAGAAAATATGGAGAAATATGATCTAGGGATTGGAGCACAGAAAATACAAGACTTCTTGTGGAGTGAGTACTGCGATTGGTACGTAGAAATGGTAAAACCAAGACTATATAATAAAGAAGATGAAACACGTGGTGCAGCACTTTGGACGCTAAAGACTGTATTAATAAATTCATTAAAATTATTACATCCATATATGCCTTTCATCACAGAAGAAATATTTACTACCTTACAAGATGCTGAAGAAACGATAGTACATGCTAAATGGCCAGAATATAAAACAGAATGGAACTTTGCAAGTGAAGAAGAACAAACAGAAAGCATAAAAGAAATGGTGAGAGGTATTAGAAATGCAAGACTAGAAAAGAATATAGTTCCATCAAAAAAAATAAAAGCAGTAATAGTGACAGAAAATAAAACTCTTATGGATATAATAGAGAAACAAAAAGATGTATTTAATATACTTGTAAATACCAATGAAATAAGTGTTACAACACAAAAAGATAGCGAGATAGGCAATGCAATATCTATAATAGTAAAAAACGCAATAGTTTACTTGCCACTTAAAGGACTTATAGATTTTGAGCAAGAGTTAGAGAGGCTTTCAAAAGAGAAGGAAAAACTAGAAAAAGAAATAGAAAGAATAGACAGCAAGTTATCAAATGAAGGCTTTGTAGCCAAAGCACCGGCTAAGGTTATAGAAGAAGAGAAGGAAAAACGAGTTGGATATAAGAATATGTTAGATAAGGTGACCGAAGAGATAAAAAACTTAGAAACTAGTAGATAGTAGTGAATTATAATAAAAAGGCTATAGAAATTTAAATTTCTATAGCCTTTTTTTGCAAAAAAAAAGACTTGAAAGTCAAAAAGAAACCCGCGCGAAGTTTGAATCTGAAATCCAAGAAAGACCGCCCAAAATATGTCCTCTCAAGTCTAGCTATTTTGTCTAAAAAAGACAAAATCAGAAATTAATCCAGATCAACCCTGGCCGGGGTTGAAGTCCTAATAGCTTACAAAGAAAGTAAGCTATTAGGTGGCGGCATAAGCCTCCAAATATAATTTCGAACCGATGCTATGCATATCTCTATGCTTAACTGTTATTATACTACTAATAGAGAGTTATGTCAATAGTTTGAGTGAAAAACATAGGAATAAAATGGAAAAAAATATCTGTTTTTTATTGACTTTAAGAAAATAATATTATAAAATTGTATTATTAATAAAATATTTGGCAAAAAGATGGTGGATTTTATGACAAGTGACGATATATATTATATGAAAAAAGCATTAGATCAAGCTAATAAGGCTTATAAATTAGAGGAAATACCCATAGGAGCTATTATTGTGTATGATGGTAAAATTATAGGTAGAGGATATAATAGTAGAAACTTAAAGAAAAATCCTTTAGGGCATGCGGAACTTATAGCTATAAGGAAAGCCTCGAAATATATTGATGATTGGCGACTAGAGAAGTGTACCATATATGTAACTGTTGAACCGTGTCCAATGTGTGCGGGTGCTATAGTGCAATCAAGGATAAAAAGGTTAGTATACGGTTGTGACAATAAAAAAGCAGGTTGTTGTGGAAGCATATTAAATATAGCTTGTGAACCTAAATTTAATCATCAAGTTGAAGTTTTAGCAGGAGTAATGGAAAAGGAATGTAGTGAACTAATGAAGGTTTTTTTTGAAACATTAAGAAAAAACAAATCTTAAAATAATTTTAAAAACAATATGAAACTTATAAACATTTATGAATATCTGTCGATATATATTATGAGATATTCAATACGTTCTAGAGAGGGTGATGACAATGAATATCAAAAGTATTAATCAGATCTACCAAGTGTACAAAAACACAAGTATAGCTAAGGCAGAAAAGACAGAAAAAGCGTCTAATGTCAAAGATGCAGTGAATATATCACCAGAAGCTAAAGAATTTCAAACTGCATTCACATCTGCTATGAAAGCAGAAGATGTAAGAGAAGATCTTGTAAGTGATATAAAACAGAGAATTGATGATAAAGACTACGTGGACACTGATGCTTTGGTAGACAAAATAATTAATAAAAAATAATATATAGGGAGCTATGTCTCCCTTATATTATTAAGTTGAAAATTGAAAATTGAAAACTAATGAATAAACACACTGCATTTTATGTCTTTCACTTTCAACTTTCGACTTTCAACTTTCAACTTATTAAGGTGGTGTTCTAAAGTGCCTGGCTTGATATATGATTTAATCGATATATTAGAAAAAGAATCTGAGTATTATTCTGAACTTTTGACCAAATCTAAGGAAAAAACTCGAATTATCATAGAAAATGATGTAGATAAGATTAGCGAAGTTACGAATGAAGAGCAAATGATGGCTTCTAAAGTTATGAGGCTTGAAAAACAGAGAGAATGTATAATTAGTGATATATGTTTAGTACTTAATGCGAATAAGAAGAACTTTACAATTACGAAGCTTATAGAAAAACTTGATAATTCAGAGAATGAACAGAAGAGATTAATTGAGATAAAAAGGGAAATCATACATAAAGTAAATGACTTAAAAAAATCAAATGAAAAAAATAAATTGTTGGTTGCGCAGGCGCTAGGATTAGTAAATTTTACATTGAATGCGATTAATAGTAAACGTGAATGGGTAAATAACGATTACAAATATGGTGGCAAACTAATAGATAACGAAAGAGGAAACAGCTTCTTTGATGCAAAACAATAACCTTGAGGGCGGGTGGGCAATGTGGGAATAGCAAGTCTAATAAGTGCATCATCTGGATTATATGTAAGTCAAAAGGGATTGCAAGTTACAGGTCAAAATATATCAAATGTTAGTACAGCAGGATATACAAGACAACAAGTTACTATACAAGAAAAAAAATGTATAAATATTGGAACTACGACTATGCAAGTTGGAACTGGTGCAGATGTTGATGAAATAAGGCAAATCCGAGATCAGTTTTTAGATGCATCGTATAGGACTGAATTCGGAAGGTATAGTTTTTACGAACAACAATACAATGCTATAACAGAAATAGAAAATATTTTTTCTTCAGACTCGGATGAAGGTTTTGGGTCAACATTATCTAACTATTGGAGTTCTCTAAATGAATTATCGAAGAATCCAGAGGGACTAGAAACTAGAGCGTCATTTGTTCAAAATGCGGTTTTGCTAGTTAGTGAAGCAAATAAGATATCAGAGCAATTATATGAGTATCAAACGAATTTGAATACAAAAATAAAAGAGACAATTAAAAGTATAAATGGAATAACAAAAGAAATATATAACTTAAATGAAAAAATTTCATTAAATGAAATGAGTGGAGATCATGCGAATGACTATAGGGACCAGAGAAATTTATTAGTTGATCAGTTGTCAGGACTTATTCAGATATCATATAAAGAAAAACCAGATGGAAAAATAGAAATTCTTGCGGAAGGATATCCATTAATAACAAGTTCAAGTACAAGTATAATGGAATATGCACAAGTGTCACCTATGAGTCCACTAATTAAGGCAGTATGGCAAGAAAGTAAGAGAGATGTCATAAATACGGATAAAGTAATAGACTCGTTAAATGGTAATGATAGCGGGCAGCTCAAAAGCCTAATGTATCTAAGAGGTGAAGGAGAAGCAAACTGGACTACAAATGAAGCGGACATAGAAAACTTTACTATACCTAAAATACAAAAGCAATTTGACACTTTGGTACATGACATAGTAACAATGGTTAATGATATAATAGCGCCACAAAGTGGAGTGGGAGGACCTACAGGTCTCGATGGAAGTCAAAACATAGAAATATTCTCTAGGAAAAACGTGGATAGATATGATTCTTCAGGAGTTTATATTCCAGAAGATGCATTAAATCCTAAAACGCTGTATACATCAAGAAATATAGAGATAAACTCGAAGATAGTTACAGATTATAATAAAATTTGTCTTTCAGCAAATGGAGATGTGGGAGATAATAGTATTGTAGAAGAAATAATATCAAGATGGGATGAAGATAGAATAACATTAAATAACGGTGAATTAAAACTTAATTACAGCGATTATTATTCACAGTTTATAACAGAAATAGGTACTAAAGGAAATGAGTCAATACAATATGCGGAAAATCAAGAAGTACTAGTAAATCAGATAGAGAATAAAAGAAATGAAATAGCTGGAGTATCAATAGATGAAGAGATGACAAATATTATGAAATATCAACATGCGTACAATGCTTCTGCAAGGGTTGTAACCATGATAGACGGTATGTTAGATACGATAATTAATAAAATGTGATTATAAAGTACAAATAACAAAGTACAAATAACAAATAAAAGAATAAAAGAATAAAAGAATAAAAGAATAAAAGAATAAAAGTATATTTAATTTTATATTTTTATTGTACTTTGTTCTCTGTACTTTGTACTCTACCTACGGGGGTGAAAGAATATGAGATCTTCGTTTTTGGAATTCAATATAGCAGCTTCTGGTTTGTTCGCATCACAGAAGGCCCTTAGTGTTGTTAGCAACAATATATCAAATGCAAATACGGCGGGTTATAGTAGACAAGTGGTTAAGCAAAAAGCTACCACTCCGATGTCAAGTAATAACGGCCGCGGAATGACCGGAACTGGTACAGAAATTATAGATATAAAACAAATAAGGGATATATACTTAGATGCTAAATATTGGAGTCAGAATTCGAAGCTAGGAGATTCAGAAATCAAAAACAATATGCTTACAAAAATACAGATGCTTTTTAATGAGCCATCTGATAATGGTATAAATTCGGCTATAAATGATTTCTTTAGTTCTTTATCAGATGTTAGTAAGGATACATCGGATGAAGCTTATTATAGTAGTGTAAAAGAAGCATCTACAACATTGGTTGGTTTTTTTAATGAAACAGCTAGCTCACTTACAACTTATCAACAAGAATTAAATGATGAGATAAAGATTAAAGTAAATCAAGTAAACTCTATAGCATCTCAAATAAAATCATTAAATGAGCAAATATATAAATTTGAGATAGATGGAAGTACTGCTAATGATTTGCGAGATCAAAGGGCGTTATTAGCAGATGAATTATCAAAAATAGTAAATATAGAAGTAGATGAAGTCGAAAAAAATTCTAGTTTGAAAGATAGTGCGTATTCGGAAGCGGATCAGGTAAAAAGCAATAAGCATTTTATAGTTAAGATAAATGGGCAGACGCTTGTAGATCACTATAATGTAAGCCAACTTTCGGTAGTTCCAAGAGATTATAAGAACAATCCAGAAGATGCAGTGGGATTGTATGATATAGAGTGGAGCACTGGTCTTGCACTTAACATAAAGGATCTAGAAGGTGAACTCAGGGGTTGTGTAGATTTAAGGGATGGAAATAATGGCGATATATTTACAGGGGACGCAAGTGCAGTAAACATAATGACTAATCAAATAACGGTTAATAATATATCTAGAGCTGATATACAAAATACAGGTATGTTAAAGGTAGGTAATACATATAAAGAGTATACTTCATATACATATGACGAAACAACGAATGAGATAACATTCGAGCTAATAGATGCTACTGGAGTAGTCCCAGGAGATGGCGTAAGTATAGGTTCGGAAACAGATTACAAAGGAATACCACATTATTTAAATAAATTGAACAAATTTGTTAGAACTTTTGCAAGTGCTTTCAATGAAGGAGCATACTCCGATGGAACAAAAATAGATGGAGTAACAGGAAATGTAAATGGATATAGTGCAGATGGTAGCACTGGAAATTATGTGTTTACATATAACCAAACAGGAAAGGGAACTTTTACAGATTACAATAAAATTACAGCAGGAAACTTTTCTTTATCCAAAGAATTCAGTCAAAATCCTAAAGCATTAGCGATATCTAAGACATTAGATTCAGGGGAGAGTAATAACGAACTTATTAATGAGTTTTTAACAATAAAAGATAACGGAAGTTTATTTAAAGAAGGTAAGGTTTTAGATTTTGTAGCTTCTATAATAGGTGAGATGGCAGTAGATGCAAAGTATTCGGGAAATTATCAAGATATACAAGCCAATATTATTAATTCGATAACTAATCAGAGGATGTCTGTGTCTGGTGTAGACCTAAATGAAGAAATGACCAATATGGTAAAGTTCCAATCTGCATACAGTGCAGCAGCTAGAATGATATCTGTAATAGATGAAATTTACGATACCACTATAAACAATATGGGAGCGAGATAACGGGGGTGTAGCACATGCGTGTAACTAATTCAATGCTTTCTAATAATATGTTGCTTAATATGAATAAAAACCTTAAGAAGTTAAATTCTCTTGAGAATACTTTTGCTACCGGAAAGAAAATACAGCTTCCTTCTGATAATCCTATCGTGGCAGGAAAATCTTTAAAGCTTAGAACAAATTTATACGAAAACGGACAATATAAAACAAATGTAGATGATGCAGAATCATGGATGAGCATAACTGAGAGTGCTATTGATAATGTAAATGGTATCATGGCAAGAATGAGAGACCTTTGTGTTACAGGGTCTTCAGAAACATTAGGGAAAAGCGAAAGAGAAAAAGTAGGAGAAGAAATAAAACAATTAAGAGAACAATTGGTCCAAGAATCAAATGCTACAAATGCAGGTAGATACGTTTTTGCTGGATATAAAACGGATAAGAAAATAATGTTTGATGCTAATGTAAATCAAAAAACTAAAATAATGGATGAATTCGGAACAAAAGAAATGGAACAACTAAAGGTTAATGACAATTATTTTTATAAATTACCATATTCAAATATTGAGAATACAATAAAAGTTAAAATAGGTGCAGAAGATTATTCTGTTGGTGGTCTAGTTTACAATATAGTAGAAAAGAGTAGTAGTGATTCCGATGCATATGATCCACCAGTGCCAGGTGCAATGAAAACCATACATCTAATAAAAGAAACAGGAGAGTTGGTATTTAATGAAGCGCAATATACAACAATTACTGATCCGATAGAAGTTGAATATGAAAAGGACGGATTCAAACCGGGAGAGTTAAATCCGATACATTATTTTGACACAGTAGATACAGTGACTATAGGTGGAAGTGTGGGTGTATTAGATGCAAGTAACCAAGTAAGCTTAGGCAATATAGATATAAAAGAAGACTCAATAAACACGATTACAATAGGTGGGGCAGTGCCAGGAGCTGTAATTTATGGAAAATCTACGGACGGTATATCACCTGTTCTAAATGAAGTAAAGATAGATATGGATACTGGGATGATAACAGCAGGTCCAGGCTTTGCGGTAGGAGCGTCTGTAGACATAGACTATTATGAAAAGATAAATAGGATAGAAGATGAAAACATAGATTATGAGGTAAGTAAAAATACTAAAATGACTATAAATACACAGGCTAGGAATTTAATAACTGTAGACATGATAGGTGATATAGATAGGTTAGTACATAATATAGGTAATATGGATCAGCAGAACTTAACAGAAGAATTAAGTAGTATGTTAACTAAGATAGATAATCATAGCAAGAATGCATTAAAGTGTCAAGCAGGCCTAGGTAGTAAAATGAATAGACTCGATCTGATAACAGCAAGACTTGAAAATGATAAGATCAATTATACACAACTCAAGTCTGACAACGAAGATGCAGACTTGGCAGAAACTATAACAAAACTAAAAACTCAACAGACTATATACGAAGCTTCTCTTTCAGCTGGAGCTAAAATAATACAGTTAAGTTTAGTTGATTTTATGAGATAAGAAAGTGCGATAGCACTTTTTTGCTATTTGAAAGAGTTTTACCCTGAATATCATCTTAGCATATAAAAATAGTTTTATAAATAAAACATAAATGCATTGACAAATTGGACATAGCTTTATATAATATGTAGGTAACTTAAAAACTAATAGAAAATATAAAAGGAGAGAGACGGATGAAAAAGGAAAAAGGGTTAAAGGTATTATTGCTAGTAGTATTACTTGGAATAGCTATCTATGGAAGTTATGCTATGTTTCAAGGTGGGAAGACGTATATAAAGATTGAGGATGATTTTGATAAATTAGGGAATGCATATATTTCTACTATGTTATTAAAATCATATGAAGTAAATCAAGAACTAAAGTATGAAGTAGTAAGTATGAAAGAACAAGCATCAGAAGGTATGCCATCAAATGAGGATATAAAAAATTTAATAGCAGGTTTCAAGCTAAATGTAAAAACGATAAAATCACAAGATGACAAATATAATATGAATCTTGATTTAATGCTTGATAATACATCATTTGTGAAACTAGATGCATATGTAGATAATGATATGCTAGTACTAGATATGCCAGGTATATATACTAAAAAAATGTATATAAAATATACTGACATAAATAAAATATTGAAGAAAATAGACCCAAGTATAACAGAAGAAATAAATATAGACGACTATAGAGAACTGTTTGCTTATGAAAATTTAGGTAAATTAAAAGAAGTAGATGCACTGAGCTATTATAAACTTTTAAAGAACAAACTAAAAGATGGTTTTAAAAATGAAGGAAAAGCAAATGTTGCAATAATAGAAAACGGTAAAGAAAGAGCGTATAGCTGTGAAAATTATGAATTAACATTGAATCAAAAGCAAATGTTAGAAACCACAAAAGAGGTATTAAATAAATTAATTTCTGATGAAAAGGTAAAACTATTTGCAAAGGATAAGATGAATGAAATTTTTGATATACTAGTAAAAACAGAGGACTATAAATTATTAAATTCAACATTAGAAGAAATAACTAAAGCTAAAGAAGATTTTAACAAAGATTACGATAAAAACTATGAAGAGTTTGCAAAAGGCTTTAATGAAGGATTTGAAAAAATGTTGACAGAATCAACTGCACAAATATCAGATGAAAACAAAATAAAATATAATTTTGCAGTTGATGGAGATCATAATATAAGAAAGATAAATGCTGAACAAATTACAAAGACAGATGAAATTACACTAAAGATGCTAATGTCAGCAACAACAGCTAATCCAAATAAAGAAATAAAGGTAGTTGCACCAGACCTAAAAGATGCAGTAAACTTAGCAGAATTAACAGATGAACAATATAGGGAAATTGGTACACAAATATACTTGAGTATTACAGGAAAAGCAATGCAAAGCCCTTCAATACAAAAAACTATTATGCCATTTATGATGGGACAACAACCAGGAGCAATACAAGATGTAACTCCTGTGGCACCTACAGATGGAGTAATTGCAGAATAATCTAGTACATAAAAAGATACTGNNCAGTATCTTTTTATGTACTAGATATCTAATTAACGCTGAATGTAGATTTTACAACGGCTGTAATTTGTTTGTTAATTGAACTTGTATCGTTTATGCCGTAGTCAGATATTTCAGTAGAGTTTTGTGGAGTTATTTGAAATACTCCAGTCTTAGAAGAAAGTATACCTCCAAGCTTTCCACCTGCATTACTCACTATTTGATTGGCTCTTTCCTTACAATCTGCTGTTGCTTTTCCAACCATTCTGATTTTTGCTGCAGATAGGTCTTTACAGTAGAACTGTGCTGGGTTAGAAGTAAAGTTGATTCCTTGAGCAATTAAATCGGTTGATTGTTTAGAAACATTATCAACTAGTGTCACATCAGGAGACTTTATTGTAACCGTTTGATATAAGTCATATCCTTCAAGTTCGTTAGTATAGTTTCCGTTGTAATCTCTTTTGTAAACTAGATTTGTATTAATTGCAGAAAACTCAATTTCATCTTCTTTTACATTTAAAGATTTTATGAAATCAAGTACGACTTCCTTATTTGCAATTATTGCTGTGTAAGCATCCTTTTGGATGACAGCACGTGATCCGAAACTCCCTGTCCATACTGCATAGTCAGATTTGATATCTTCCTGTGCAGAACCAGTAACAGCGATAGTAGTATCTTTGTTTATTGACTTTATAGCATCTGAAAGCGTTAAAGTAGACACCACTAATGCAAGAGAGATGATAATAGATATTATTATTGCAACGTAACCTTTGTTCATTATTTCACAACCTTTCTGTATAGAATATTTTAGTATAATGCAATAATATAATATATGCAAAGGATTGTCAATTAGAAATAAAAATAAACTTGAAAATTTGCAAAAAATAATGTAAAATGTAATCTATGTTTTCGGCTATTGTAATATTTATACATAATGTTCCCGAAGGTCTTGTCACTTTCTTTGCAACTATACAAGACATAAATCTAGGTATTTTTATGATGATAGCTATACTAATACATAATATACCTGAAGGTATGGCTATAGCAATACCTATATACTATTCGACAAAAAGCAAAACAAAAGCTATAGCATTATCTTTTTTAGCAGGACTAGCTGAGTCAATAGGAGCATTACTTGGTTATGTTGTATTATATTCTTTTATGAGTGAGGAACTAATGGCTTCTATGTTTGCTGTGATTGCTGGGATAATGGTATATATATCACTCGATGAACTTTTACCAGCAGCTGAAAAATATGGAGAGCATCATTTAGCTATACGAGGCTTGGTGTTTGGCAT
Source organism: Clostridiales bacterium (assembly GCA_003452395.1). GTDB lineage: Bacteria > Bacillota > Clostridia > Lachnospirales > UBA12420 > UBA12420. Next base: position 225 of record DMOI01000042.1, on the reverse strand, counting down.
GGCAGTGATGGCGGTTAGTTTGATATTTCTAGGTTGATAGCAGATAAAATAAAACCTTAAAATAAAAAAACTCAAAACACTTGAAAAAAGAAAAATAAAATGATAATATGTATAAAAAGCGAACAATCAGACAGAGGAGGGAATAAAGTTGAAAATAGAAAGTGGAAAGTTGAAAGTGAAAAGAAATACAAAGAAAGGCTTCACATTACTTGAACGTGCGTACTG
>DMOI01000065.1 GCA_003452395.1 Clostridiales bacterium | reverse complement strand
GTCGAAGGTTTGACCAATATATACAAACTTCTCTCTTACACTATTTAGTTGATTGATTCTTATAAAATAAGATCATTAATTCCTACAGAAATTTGCTAGCCAAGTTTCTTTTTTTGCACTCTATTTACAAAACAAGGTCGAATATTTACTACTTTTTAGTTATAATTATAGACAAAATGTATTTAATAGTATATAATTAGTAACGTTAGTGGAATCTTTATATTAGTGATTGAATTCAAAAAGTTGCCTATAAGATTCTATATCATTACTACAATGCTATACACTTATTTTATTTAGATAAAATGAAATAAATTCTGAAAAGCATAGCCGTATTGTATAATGTTGGAAACAAGAGAGAACCTAGAAATAGAAAGTGTAATAGACAGGAGAAGATAATTTTATGGATACATTTGTAGATGTAATTTTTAAGTTGGATGAATACTTGAGCATGATTGCACATGATTATGGAGTATATGCGTATATTATAATATTTCTTACAATTTTTTGTGAAACTGGTCTTGTAATAACACCGTTTTTACCTGGAGATTCTCTTGTTTTTTTAACTGGAGTTTTGGCAGCGAAAGGCGACTTGAACTTGTGGGTAATTTTCTTTATGATACCGACAGCAGCTGTAATTGGAGATAATGTAAATTATAGAATCGGATATTTGTTAAGACATAAAATAGCTAGAAATGAGAAAATATCGTTTATAAAGAAAGAACATTTAGAAAAGACAAATAAGTTTTTTGAAAAACATGGGGGAAAGACTATAATTATTGCTAGATTTGTACCAGTAGTTCGCACATTTACACCATTCGTATCAGGAGTAGCAGAGATGCCATATGTGAGATTTTTACTTTATAGCATTGCTGGTGCTTTTATATGGGTTGCAACATTCCTATTTGCGGGTTTCTTTTTAGGAGAAGTTCCTTACTTTATTGAGTATTTTAGTTTTATAATAATAGGTATAATAATATTTTCTTTTGCGCCAATAATAGTAATAGTTTTAAAAAAGATATTTAAAAAGTAAGATATAAATTGATTTATTAAAGAAAGTGCTACAAGTAGGAGGAAAAACATGATAAGCGAGAGAATTTGCAAAGCAGTAAATAAGATATTTCCGATGCCAGTACATCCTTTTAATTTAAGTAACGATGGAAAGATGACTTATGCCGAATGGCAATACTTAAAAGGGCAAGATACTATAAAGTTTTATTTAAATTATTCGACAGTAGATGAAATGTTTAAAGATAAAGTTGTTTTGGATATTGGATGCGGAGCTGCGGGGAAGACTATTTATTATGCAAAAAAAGGAGTTAAAAAAATATACGGATTAGAAATACTTGAAAAGTACAAAGAAGAGGCGGAAACACTAGCAGTAATAAAAGGTGTTGGGGACAAATTTCAATTTATAGCAAAAGATGCAAGTAAGATGGATTTTGAAGATAACTATTTTGATACAATAATAATGAATGATGCAATGGAGCATGTTGATAATCCAGAAGAAGTGCTTGTAGAATGTATAAGGGTATTAAAGCCTGCGGGAAAGCTATATATAAATTTCCCACCATATAATCACCCGTATGGAGCACATTTAAGCGATGCAATATCAATTCCTTGGGTTCATGTGATGTTTGGAGATAAGACATTGATAAATGTATACAAAGATGCAGTAAAAGATTTGCCAGACGGGAAAGAAAGAATAGAATTTAGAATTAGTAAAGACGAAAATGGTAAAGAGTACTTTTCGTATATAAATAAAATGACAATTAAAAGATTTCTAAGAATATTAAAAACAGTGAATCATAGATTAGAATATTATAAAGAAATTCCGCTTAGAAGTATAGTTGGGTTATTAGCTAAAGCACCAGTTATCAACGAATTTTTTGTAAAAATGGTAGTAGTAGTAATAACTAAATGAGACTGTTATTATTTACATTTGAGTAAGAAAACTTAGTTATTTATAAAATTGAAAATTACTTATTGGTTTAACATGAATATCATTATGAGAATGCATAAATTTTAGTAAACTTAAAATTCATGCATTCATTATGATTATCAGAAGAGCAGGTTCAAAAACCTTATTAAACTTATTTTTAAATGTAGACTATAATAGTTTAATGTTTGTTGTTTTTAGGGATGATGTCTTAAATATAATAGTGGATAATAAGAAATAACAATGAAAAATAAACTTTTTTGCGTAAAGTATTTACAAATCTATAAAATTGTGGTATACTTGCAAAGTCGGTTGCTGTTTATGGTCCATTGGTCAAGCGGTCAAGACATCGCCCTTTCACGGCGGTAACAGGGGTTCGATTCCCCTATGGACTATTTTTATTTGGAGGGATTCCCGAGCGGCCAAAGGGGGCAGACTGTAAATCTGTTGTCAGTGACTTCGAAGGTCCGAATCCTTCTCCCTCCAGAGAAAAACAATTAAAAATGGAAAGTTAAAAAACAATAAATACAACTTTCAATTCTTAACTTTACACTTTCAACTTATTTAAGCCCAGATAGCTCAGTCGGTATAAGCAGAGAACCAAAATATGTAGTTTGTATTTTGAGTGAATCGCTTAGTCCGTAGAATATCTAAAATGAATGAAACAATAACAAATTATAAGTAAAAAAAAGTGTGCCCAGATAGCTCAGTCGGTAGAGCAAAGGACTGAAAATCCTTGTGTCGCTGGTTCGATTCCAGCTCTGGGCAGAGTATGGGTCATTAGCTCAGTTGGTAGAGCACTAGACTTTTAATCTAGTTGTCCCGGGTTCGACCCCCGGATGGCTCATAATTTAAAAAGGTTAAATTTATTTTCAGATAAATTTAACCTTTTTTTCATTTAACCATTTACAAATTAAGGGATATATGGTATTATTATAATACTAGATATTTTGACTCTATGCTAATCAAAATGAAAGAGGTTATGTATATGATAAGTGGAGATTCTATTAAAAGGGTTAGAGAAGGGTTACAAGATCATGTAGGAAGCAAGGTTGTCGTGAAGTGTAATAGGGGAAAAAGACGCACGACAGTGAATCAAGGAGTTTTAGAAAGTACGCACTCAAACGTTTTTGTTGTAAGATATAACAATCAACTAGATGAGACCTATCATAGGACATCATATAGTTATACGGATTTACTTACTAAGTCAGTCGAGTTTTCGATTCTTAGAGATAGTTTTTAAAAAATTTTAATATTGAGAATAATTTGATACCTCTCTGTAATATACATTAATAAACATGTATTATAGGAGGTATTTTTATGTTAAATATAGAAAAAGAAAAAGTAAAATTAAAGGTATTACCAGAAGAAAATGTAACACAAATTGTATTCGAAGAAGATATTATCGTACCTGACGTAAAAGCGGACATAGGCAATATAATCCAAGTTGATAGTCAAGTACATATAAAGAGTTTCTCGTTTAACTTAAATAAATTAAATTACGATGGTTGCATTGAGTACAATATTTTATATGTAAGCGATGAACAAGAGAAAACTATAAATAGTATAATTGGAGAAATAAAAATTAATGACACATTAAATATGGAAAATATAAGACATGAGGATTTAACTATAGAGGCAGAAATAGAGTATTTTAAGCATTTGGTTATTAACAGTAGGAAGTTAAATTTAAAGGTTGTTATAAACATGAAAATAAAATCAGAGAAAAACATTGAAAAGGACATAATTACATCTGAAAATGATTTTGAGTATCAAACTTTATATGAAGATATTGATTTTGATGTAAAAAGCGATAGTAAAAGCGAAAAAGTATTTATAAAAGAAACGATTGAGCTTCCTTTGAATAAACCAAATGTCAAGGATATACTTAAATGTAGTATGTCCTTGAAAAACATTGATTTCAAGCCAATTGATGAGAAAGTTGTATTAAAAGGAAATCTAAGTATATTAGTGGTATATAATAATTACGAGAATTCTGTAGAGCTAATAGAATATGATATTGATATTAGTCAAACAATAGACAATGTAAATTGTGATGAAAGCATGATCGTTGATGGAAAAATGGATATTCAAGACAAATATATAGAAGTTAGTTCTGACGAAAATGGAGATGAAAGGATTATCTCTATTGAAATGGTTGCTGAAGCAAAGTTTGAGATAATAGCTGAGGAAAAAAAGACAGTCCTCAAAGATATATATGGGATAACAAAAAAAATAAAACCTCAAAAAGAAATTTATAATTATGACAAAATCGTATTTAAAAACAAAAATAAGTCTACAATAAAAGATACATTTAGCATTGATAAAAGTGATGTAATACTGCAAGTGTATAGTATAGATGGCAAGATAAAGACAGATAATATTACAGTAAAGAAAGATGCAATTGTTTTAGAAGGACATATTGACTGCAAAATATTATATATAGTGGCTGATGACAATATTCCAATAAAATCAAGCTCTCAAATTTTATATTTTGTACAAACGATAGATGCAAATGGTGCAGATGAGAACATGAAGGTGAAACTAGATGCTAACATAGAGCATATAGCATTTAATATGATATCTAAAAATGAGTTAGAAGTTAAGGCAATATTGTATTTTGATGCTATAGTCGCTGAAAAGAAGAGCCAAGAGTTTATAGTTGATATAGTAGAAAGTGATGATATTGATTATATGATATACCCAAGTATGATAATTTATTTTGTAAAAACAGGTGACACTTTATGGAATGTTTCAAAAAGATATAATACAACAAGCAAACAAATTGCGGAGTTAAATGACATTGATAATGCTAATCTTATTTATCCAGGACAAAAGTTAATAATTTTAAAAAATACAAATATTGCATAAAAATCAAATAATATAGAAAGCTCTCATTTTTTACATCTAATATATTTGAAAATCCATCACATACTATTAGTGATGGAGGTGATATAAATGTCACAAAACAATAATTCAGGTAGCTCTAATAGAGTACTAAAAAAAGAAGCAAAAGCAGCTCTTGACCAATTTAAATTTGAAATAGCTAATGAAATAGGTGTAAACTTAAAGCAAGGATATAATGGAGACTTAACAACAAAAGAAGCTGGTTCAGTAGGTGGATATATGGTTAAGAAAATGATAGCACAACAAGAAGAACAAATGGCTTCAGGAAACTTCCCTAAAGCTAATATCTCTACACCAACAAACTCTAGTTTATAAATAGAATATTAAAATAAAAAAGGAACTTTTTATAAAGCTTCCTTTTTTTTGTAGAATCTATAGTTGTTATATGTTTGACCAGATACAATATAAATAATTGGATTGATCATAATACATGCAACAGTTGTAGACAATGATATAATTGTTGCGATAGTAGGATTGCAGTAAAATATGGCTATTAAGTATAAGAATGTTAAGGCGGTTATTGATTTGAATTTTAAACTCTTTCGTTTTTGGGGATTAACGATAGGTTTCTTTTCAGTATCAGCTGGAGCAAACAGTATAATTGCAGTTATATTTATTATAAAAAGTACGCTTATTTGAAAATGGTTTAACAATATTAAAGGGGAATAATATGTTAAACCTATGAATATTATGGTAGTTAATAATAAGCAAGTAGTACCATGTCGAGCGTGCATACCAAAAGCAAAAAGCCTTATAAATCCGTACGACAACATAAATAAAAAGGTTTGAAGTAATATGCCTAGAAGGTAAGCAAGGAAAAAAACAATAACCAGTTTATAACTGTTTAATATTAAAATATCAATGCCATATTTTACTTTTTGCAATTCTTCTTCGGATAAACTACAGTAGGTGCCTATAAAATCTGTAGTTTTTACGCTTATTTTTTCGACTAGTTTTATAAAAATTCCTCCTTCTAAAACATATTATAAAAAAATTATATAATAAAAAATGCTCATTGTCTACAAAGATTGAATTAAGTGTATTGTTTTGAGAGTGAATGGTATAAAATTTTTTTATATTACCGTTAATTACGAAAGTAATGCAGTTCACTACAACGTTGACATTTAATATTTGATATGTATAATATAAATATGAATATCAATAAATCATAAGGGGGGATATGTGAAATGAAATTCAAATTAATGATAGCAACACTTTTAGCTAGTTTAGCAACAATTATAGCTGTAACATCAACGGGAGCATGTTGGACTGCAAGTTTTGAAGAGCCTTCATGCCCAGATTGCTTAATTGATTAATAGCTAAATTGAAATAAAAACAAGATAGAAGTTTTAAGAAAGAGCTTCTATCTTGTTTTTATTTGAAGCTCTTGTATAAAAGAGTTTGATTCTATTAATGTATTTAATATGACATTATTATAAGAATTTAATATATTTTTTACACTATATAATCCTATTCCTCTGTTATCACCGATTTTTGTAGAAAAATCTTTTTTGAATATTTTATTTATTTCTGGTTTATCTTTAAAAGAGTTTGCTATTATAATACTAAAAATACTATCTTGTTTATCTATTAGGACTTCAATACGTCTACTAGATACAGGTGATTTTTCAGATTCTTCTATAGCATTATCTAAAAACACTCCTAATACTTCACATAAATCAGAAATATTCATATCTATATTTATAATATCTTCGGTGTATTCAAATATTACTTTAATATTTTTACTTAATGCAGTTGATATTTTAGATAGAAAAACACTTTTTATAGCAGGATTAGATATTTGCGAAAAATCAAAAGTATCTATATTCTTGATATTTTGATTCTTTTCTATAAGTTCACTTAAATAATTCTTTAGTCCATCAATATCTTTTGCATCTGTATATCCTTGCAATCCCATGAGTACATTTGAATAATTGTGTCTAAATCTTTTTAATTCATCCTGTAAATTATTTATAGCATTTATATAGGAATTAAGGTAGATATTTTCTTCTGTGTAATTAAATAATTTTTGAGAATTATATATGGTATAAAAAGTCAAAATAAAGTATATGAAAATAACAATAAAATTTACAATAATAACTATAGGAAATATTGTATCTATAATTGTCGCGTAAAAATATAGATTGGTTATCATATATATAAGAGTTATAAACAAATACATTATAGTTAAAAATAATTTATTATTATTAATTTGAATATTATCATTTTTATGTTTTATGTATTTAAATATATATAGTGCGAGGAATGATATACTAAAAGAAATGGTAAAATAGAAAAATAGTAATATAGGGTTACTTCGAACAGACTCGGTAGGAGCATTAGTAAGATTAAATATAGTTGTTGCTATAATGTCAGATAGAAACATAATTATAAAATATGTCACAGTTGCTATAACAGAAAAGATATAATTAATATGTAGTATTAGTATAAGTAAAATAACGTACATTATTAATGGTCCTAAAAAACGAATAATAGCAAAGTCTTGTGGTAGGTAAACAAAAGGAGTATTTATTAGCGATATTGTAGCAAATAGTAAATAATATTTTGTGCTAATTTTTACATTATAAAGAGTTTTAATTATTTCTAAAATGAAGAATGAATACATGATACATGAAATTAAATTAAAAGATAACCCAATCCAAAAATTAACATCCATAAAAAAATCCCCCTTAGATATGTATATAGTTTTTTTACATATAATATCATTTTTCGTGTCAAAAATCAACATTTTTATCTAGAAAGATATAAAAATGTATTATATGTTTAAAAACAATGAAGTTAAGCAAAAGCTTTTAAACAAAAAAATAAGTAATTTTTTTAAAACGCTTTAAAAATTAATGAAAGTGTGATAAAATATATGTAGGTATCAGTTATAAGATGTCGGATGTTAGGGGAAGTTATATGAAAGCATACAAATATTTATTATTAGTAATTATAATGATAATATCAAACGTGTCTATTTCAAATGCAGATGTAGGAGAGATGGGCTTTTTCTGTGGAGTGTCTGAGGGTGTAAAGCTTCCAAAGGTAATGGATAGTTATGTTTCAAATGCAATACAAAGCAACAAGAAAGAGTTAAGATATAAAGAAATGGTTTTTTTAAGAGGAAAGCCGGAAATATTTGAGGGATTACTAACTATCACAAGGTCTGGTGATGTGGATGCGAATGCAGAATCGGGATCATACAGTATAACGTACTCTCTCGAACCTTATAAAGAACCAATAATTCAGGATATTGAAATAAAACGGACGATAGTATTTAATATAAATTATAGGAAGGTAGAAAAACAAGTTCTTAAAAATTACGAATTAAAATCATGGAAAGAAACAATAATTATTGGTGAAACCAAATATACATTAGATAATACAAATTCTTTATTTAATAATACCATCATTGAGTATAATTCGCCAGGGATTAAATATTATAAAGGAAGCATAGGGTATAGAGCGATATATAAAAACGATGATCAAGTTGTAACTGTAAATGTAACTGGTGACAATGGAATTTATGGATATGATCAGGCATGGGGGAAAACAGAAACACAACTTTTGAAAGTGTATGTGGAAGCCATTGCGGGTTCTGACTTAAATACCTGGAAACTAGAAGCGGAAGTGAAGCCATCAATTACTGTAAATAAAACAATGCAGTACGATTCAAATATGCCAACTGCTATAGCTTTTGGAGGTAACTATCTTCAAGTTACACAAAATCAAAGTGGAATTACATATAAAGTAACTAATAAACCTGCAAATATGGATTATAACGATGTAGAAGGCAGCATATCAGTGCCGTCATATAATACGTTTGAACATCTTGTAGCACCAGAAAATACTGACTACTTAAAAGGTAGCTTTGCAGAAGAGGATATAAAAAAACTTTATAGTCTAGAAGTATTAGATAGCCGGTTTGAATTTATACCAAATCAAAAAATAACTAGAGCTCAATATGTGACGTTACTTATAAAAGCTTTAGGGCTTGACAAAAAGTATTCACAGCCAAAAGGGTATAAACCAGTAGCAATATTTGGGGATGTAGATATTTATCATCCGCATTTTAGAAATATAGAAATTGCAGCACAGGTGGAACTTGTAAAGGGTACAAATAAAGGAAATTTCGGACCAGATAATTCTATAAAAAGGGAAGAAGCATTTGTTATATACATGAGAGCATTAGGACTTTCAAGGCTAGGACAAGATATAACTCCTACTACACCATTTATAGACGACGAACAAATATCAAGCTGGGCAAAGAAAGATATTTATGGTTTATATAATCTAGGAATTATTAAAGGGGATGTAACAGGAAATTTAAGACCAAAATCAGAAATAACAAAAGCAGAAGGTGCAGCAATAATTAACAGGTTAATAAATTACCTAAGAAAAGATATAGAAAACGATTATGTAGAAAAATTAATAGAGTATTAATCTGTAATAACGATAATAGATTATTGAAAGGAATGGTTGAATGAAAAAAAATATAGGTGGCATAGGTATTAGCATATGTATAATGTTCTTTATATTTACTTCAGTTGTATATTCGGAAGAGGTGAAATATACAACTGACGAAGAAGAACTGAAGGCTGTTTATGAAATAAAAGATATGATGGATACCATACTTGAAAATTATGTTGGAGGACAAGTAAGCAGGGAAGAGTTAGTTGAAGGAGCACTTAAAGGAATGTATTCTAAACTAGATGCTTATAGTACATATTATACTAAGGATGAATACGATGATTTTATAGAATCAGTGTCGGGAGAATTTGTTGGTATAGGGGTAAAGGTAAAAAAGAAAGATGCCTATATTTTGGTCGATGAAGTGTTAGAAAAAACGCCTGCAGAAAAAAGCGAAATGTTGCCTGGCGATGTAATAACAATGGTCGATGGAGAAGATGTAAAAGACATGACTTTGGATGAGGCTCTTTCTAAGATAAAGGGAGTGCAGGATACAAAGGTGACGTTGACTATAAAAAGAGGAGCGGATATTTTAGAGAAACAAGTAATAAGAGATAAAATACAGATTAACGCCATAAAAGTTAAACGAATTAACGAGCTATTTCCAAATGCTACGGATAAAGAAATAAAAAAAATGAGGTATATAAGCATATCAGAATTTAACTCTAGCGTTTATAGTGAATTTCGAAAAGCTATAGAAGAAATGAAAGATAAGCGTGTAAAAGGACTAATAATAGACTTAAGAAATAATCCGGGTGGTTATCTTGATCAAGTAATTAAAATTTGTAAATTAGTTGTCCCAGAAGGACCGATAGTCCATACTATTGATAAGGAGGGCAGTAAAGAAACATCAAGCTCAGAACTAAAGGAGGCTCCTTTTAGCATAGTTGTTATTGTTAATGAAAACACGGCTAGCGCTTCTGAAATACTCACAGGAGCAATTAAAGATTCTAAGGTGGGAATAATAGTTGGAGAAAAAACTTTTGGAAAAGGTGTTGTTCAAAAAGTTTTTAGAGATATATACGGTAATTATTTCAAGCTTACAGTTCAAGAGTATTTGACTAGAAACGGTACATCAATAAATAAAGTAGGAATAACACCTGATATAATTGTTGAAACTCCAGATTTTGTTACTTATATGAAAGGAAAATACAAGTTAGGGGATCAATCAGAAGAAGTTGAGAAAATTGAAAAAGCACTTATATATTTGGGGTATGAAATAAAAAACATAGATAAGAATTATGAGCAAGATACTAATGACGCAATTGCTAAATTTCAAGAAGACAATAAATTATTTGTTTATGGGGTAGCAGATTATACTACACAAGCTTCACTCAATGAAGTATTATACAAAAAGCTAAAGTTAGAAGATAAACAGTTAGATGCAGCATTTAAAATATTGAAAAACAAGGTTTTTGAATAATAAAAAATAGAGGAGGAAACATTATGTGGATGGGTAAGAAAACTGTTATAATTATTGCTTGGATACTTGTGGTGGCACTTGTGATGAGTGTACTAGTGGCTATAACAAGTGTATTTGCTGCTGATGAAACAGTAGTAACAGAGAAGGTTATGAATTTTTCGCTTGAAGAGGCTACGGCTTATTCAAGTGAACATAACTATGATTTGCTTATTTCTAAAATAGATAAGGAAAATATAGAATTATCTAAAAGGATTATGGAAGATCTTCAAGATACATTAAAAGACGCATATGCTGTAACTAAAGGTGCAGGTGATAACTTTGATAATTATAAAGTTAGAAATGGTTATACTTTGCAGGTTACAAAAAACGCAGAGAAAATGTTAGAAAAAGCAAATTTATTTCAAGAAAAGTCAACAGAAGTAGCTGTTTTAGCAGCATACTACGCTTTATCAGAGAAGACACTTTTAAGAGAACAAAAAAAGAGTACCTTAGATTTGATAAATGATCAAGTTAAAGTTTGTGAAAATAAATTGGCACTCGGAAATGTTTCAGATTTGGTTTATAAAACAGTTTTACTTGAAAAAACTGGAGCGGAGATAGAATATACTACTGCTGAGGCCGATTATAGTAGAGCTTTGATGGGATTTAATAAAATCATTGGATTACCTCTTGATACAAAAGTAAACCTTACGTCAAAGGTTATTTACGAAAAGTACATTATGCCAGATTACAATAAAAAACTTGAAGACAGAAAAAATGAAGATTTAACATATGCTCAATTGTTGTTTGACAAAGCTATGATAGAAAAAGAAAATAAAATGGCACAAGCGTATTATGGTATGCGAGCACTAGAATATAAGCAAGTGGCAAACAAAATACGCAAGAATGAGCTAAGTATAAAAAAGCAAGAATTTGAAATAGAGTATAAGTTAAAAGCTGATATTATGGCAATAAGTGTATTAGAAGAAAGTATAAATGCATCTCTAGCAGCGATTGTATTTACAAAAACAATCTCGGAAATAACAAAACTAAAAAGCACTTTAGGAATGTCAACAGAACTAGAGGTTATAGATGCCGAGTTAAAAGTGCAAGATGCAGAAATAAAACATATTCAAGCAGTACATGGATATAATACCCTAATATTGATGTTTGAAAGAAATGTGGTAGGGTAATTAATTAGAAAACTAGTAAAACAGGGCAATTGGGTGACCGGATTTAGCAATAAAAAAACAAATTTTAATATAAATTTGTTTTTTTATTGCTAAATTCTGTAGAAAATGATAAAATATACATTAATAAGTTAAATTAATTTTGAGGTGGTAAAATGGATACAGAAAAGCGACGACTAACGGAAGAAATAGAAAAGTTACATACTGAAGTAGAAAAGTACAAAGGTATAATAGAGCAATATAAGACAGAAATCGATAGAGTATTGATTGAATACGATGATGTAAAAAGACAAACAGAAAGAGCTACTAGAACCATTCAAGATGTAAAAAAAGAAATAGAAGAAGTGGAAAATTTGTATAATTATATGAAAAACGAATATGTAACACTTGAGACAGAATTTATGAAGATTATAGAACTTTCACAAACTGATCAGAAAGGTTGTATAAGTACTTTACAAGAGTATGCTAGTAAACTTTCTTTACTTAAGAATATTAAAGAACCAGAACACAAACCCCATGAAGTTTTTAGAATAATAGAAGGGGGTAAAATTGATTAAGCAAGGGATAGGTGGTGCGACAGTTCGGTGT
>DMOI01000006.1 GCA_003452395.1 Clostridiales bacterium | reverse complement strand
ACAACTTATCAGTACGCACATTCCAGTAACGTAAACCCTTTTTTGTCATTTTTCTTTTGCATTTTTCCTTCCACTCCTTTTGTTAAACATGTCTATTATATTCTTCCTTAGTTTGTATGTATTTCCTTGCTTTTCATGATTTATCCAGCTTTTTATCTTTTCTGATATTTGTTTTATGTCTTTCTCGCCTTTTTTTAGTTCTTCCGCATATTTTTTTATTTTCTTTTTTGTTTGTTTTTTATTTCTTTTGCTTAGTTTCATTATTATTTTACCTGTGTTTGTTAAGTAAAACTTATATCCTATGTAGCTTACGCCTTCTTCCATTTTACTTATCATTGTTTTTTTGTTTTAATTTTAGCACGGGTCGACACAAGGTACGACCCCTACAATTAAATTGCTTTGTACCTTTTTATAGTCCGAGACCTGTTTGTTTTCTCTTTCTATTCTTTGTACTTCCGCTACTTCACGTTTCTTTGCACCTGTTTCCTCATCATATTTTTCTGTTTCATTTACGATTGCTAATCTATAATTTGCCACTTCGATGTTCTTTTTATTTTTCTCTAGTGAGTTTAGTGGAAATCCTACTTCATAATCTCCTGTTTTTTGTAGTCTAAGCTTGAATCTTAGTATATCATGTATTATCTCTGCATCTGTGTTTATTGCTACGTAGAAGTTTCCCCTTTGGATGATTAGTATATGGTTTATATACTTTTCTTTTAGTCTCTTATAATAATCTATAAACTTCATTTTACGTATACCCAAATACATTATGTAGCTTGTTTCTCGAACTACACCTTATGACTTCATATAAAATCAGCCGTATCCGTATGGTATGGTATGGTATGGTATGGTAGTTTTTTCCATATTTTACATCTCCTCATTTGCTGTCTTGTTTTATCTCATATTATCATTTTTTAAGTGCTTAGTCAAGAATTTTTTCTGTAAATATTTTGACTTAGAATAATGTTATTTTCTTCAACACTATCTTACTCCGCTATCTCAACATCTACATTAAAGTTAGGCTTTAGTAATCCGTCATTGTTATCTATAGATACTTGTGCCTTTACTACTGTGTTTCCATTTGATTCTATCGCTTGTTCTGCAATGCTTATAACTTTGCCTTTATATTCTTTTGATGGGTCTGCTGTAGGTAGTATTTTTACTACTGCTCCTAGTTTAATGGTGCTCACATATTCTTCAGGTATCTCGACTTCTGCAACCAAGCTGTCTAAATCAAGTAGCGTATACACTTTCGTGTTAGATTGTATAAGCGCACCATTAGTAGCATTTAGGTCAGTTACGACTCCATTTTCCACATCACAAATTAAGCTGTTTTCTGAAATATGTGATTTGTTTAGTTTATCCTTTAGTTGCTGCAATTCTACCTCTAGCTTACTTACATTTTCCTTTTTAATGTCTATATTTGTTCTGCTTTGTGCTAAATCTAATTTTAGATTAGCAATTTCTGTTGTAGATTGTTTTATACTAGATTTTAATTTATCTACTTCCGTTTGCTTACTATACTTGGCACTTTCCAAAGACAATGTCGCTTCTTTAAGAGATTTTTCTACCTTGTCTAAGCTACTTTTCAAATTATCTAATTCATTTTTTGAGATTGTTCCTAAAGCAAAAAGTTCTTGATTTTGTTTATAGTCTTTTTGTGCCTGTGAGTAATCATCTTCAAGTATCTTTATGCTATTAACTATCTTTTCTATATCTGGTTCATTATTATTTTTTATGTAGTTTTCTTTTACTTGTAAGTCGCCTTTTATTCTCCCCAGTTCTTGCTCTTTTGAATCTATACTGTTATGAGTGCTCTGAACAGTATTTTTTTGTAGTTTTTCAAGCTCTAGCTTTTCAATTTTTAATACTCTTACTTTATCTGCGATTTCTTTTTTTATATCGCCAAGGTCAAGGGTCATAATAATATCACCTTTTTTTAATTTTTGCCCTTCCTTAACTGAAACATTTACCACATCCGATGTAAAATCAAGTATAACATCTTTACTTTTGTTTACTTTCACGAGTCCCGAAGCCTCTACAACCTGTTTTGTTTCTGTTGTTGTCGTTTGCGAAGTACTTTCTTGTTTTGGCTTTCCTTTTAAAATTGCTGGTAATATTATTATCGCTAATATTATTACTATTACAATACTTATTATTAAACCTTTTTTCTTCTTCATTATATTACCCTCCCATCCATAAGTTGTATTACTCTATTGCCATACTTTGCGGCTTCCAGAGAGTGAGTCACTTGTATGATAGTTTTTTTCTTTTCGATGTTAATCTTTTTAAATAATTCCATAATCTCTTTCCCTGTTTTACTGTCCAAGTTTCCTATTGGCTCATCTGCAAGTATTAGATCTGGACTATTTATGAGAGCCCTTGCGATAGCCACCCTTTGTTGTTGTCCTCCTGAGAGTTCTCGAGGTGTGTGCTTTCTTCTTTCGTTTAGCCCTACTATATGTAATATCTCGTCTAGCTCACTCGCAAACTCCTTTGCACTCTTTCCATCTAATAGAACTGGAAGAAGTATGTTTTCTTCAACATTTAAATTTGGAATAAGATTATAGAATTGAAATACAAATCCTATATCCCTTCTTCTCATTATACTTTTTTCCTCATCATCCATTATAGCTATATTCTTTCCCTTTAGCAAGATTTCTCCGCTGGTAGGCTTATCTAGTCCCCCCAAAAGATATAGCAAGGTGCTCTTTCCAGAGCCTGATGGTCCCATAATAGATACAAACTCCCCTTCTAGAACTTCAACATGAATCTGATCTAATATCCTTGACACTGTATCTCCTAGCGTGAACTCTTTTATAATATTTTTTCCTTCAATAACACTACTCATATGCGTACCTCCTCGAACTTTAATCATTCATACTTAATTGCCTCGATAATCTGTAATTTTTGTCCCCTTAGTAGAGGTGCAATAGTTCCAATCAGAGTAATAACAACCCCTGCTACAAATGCTGCAATAAATAGGGGTATAGAATAATCTATTGGCACAATCCCTACACTTGCTGACATAATCTTTTCTAATACCTTTAACTCTAAAATTGTAGTACATATTCCAAATAATCCACCAACAAGTCCAGATGTGAAAGCTTTTATTATCATTATATTTGTGAGTTGCGTTTTACTCATACCTACCGATTTATACATAGCTATAACTCTTCGCCTTTGCAAGAAATCAATTACTAGATTATTTATTATCCCAAATACACCTATTATCAGTAGTACAGCGGCGAATCCTTTTAGAATCCCAAATAGTATACCGAACATACTCTTCATATTTTTCACTGCTTCTTCTAATGTCGCTGTGAAATTTCTCTTATCTTCGTACATTTCCTTTATCGCTTTAATTGTCTCATCAGGTGTATCAGATTTTATACGTATGCCTGCATAACTTGATTGGTCAAAATCTGATTTTACGTAATTGTAACCAGCCAATATATCTCCTGTTCCTGATGTTAAAATACCTATAATTTTATATGGTTTGTATCCTTTTTTCACTTCTATGTTTACTGTATCTCCTACCTTCAAATTTAGCTTTGATAAAACCGTTTCATTTACTAAGATGTTTCTGCCTTCATGTAGTCTATTAAGTAAAGGTTTCACATCTTTTACGTCCCTAACTCTCGTATCATAAAAGTCCAATTCTTCATTTGCATTAATCCCTGCCATCATTCCCATAGCTTGCTGACTATCCTTATCTTTGGCACTCGCTTGATATATTGGTGATACTTCTTTCACCCCTTTTATCGTTTTCAGACGCTTTAATAAATCCTTATTCATTTCTTGTTCCATTGATACCGTAGTGATTTCATACTTCGCACCCTGCGAGATATTAGTTATAAGCCCTTCCATCGTACCACTAAGTATATATACAAATAGCATTGTTGATATACTCAGTGCAAGAAGTCCTATATTTTGACTAATATTATCATTTCCTTTAATCTCTTTGATTGCTAGGACTCCCTGACTTCCAAACAATCGCTCATATACTCCCTCAAGTAGAAAGGTCACTACCCTAAGTAAAACAGGTACGATTTGCAGTAGCATAATTATAATTAAAAGTATTGATAATACTCCCACAGGTATAATAAGGCTACTCGGTACAACATAAGGAATAATAATAGCACAAATTAAAATTGCAAGCTTTACTTTATACTTTTTCTTCTTGCCTTCACTATCCTCTTCTAGTTTTCCGAATATTACATCCTTTAGTGGAAGCTTACTGGCCTTTTTTATCGGAATATACGCACTAAAGAACGAAATACCTACCGCTACCATAAAACTATAAATAACATTACTCATCTGTATACCTAACTCAATACTCAGTCCACGTGGGTTTGATGCAGAAATTATTCCTAACATCGCTGCTAGTATTGCTATCCCGAGTGGAATACCAATACATCCCCCTATGACTCCATAAGCCAGACTCTCGCATAGCATAATATTTCGTGTCTTTTTCTCTGTAGCACCTATACTTCTAAATGTCCCTATAATAGGGAGCCTTTCAGCCATTATTACTTTAAAACTCGTGTATATAATAAAAATACTCATAATTAAAACTAAAATAGAAATTGACATAAATGGTATTTTTATATTGCTCAACCTTGACTCTATGTCTGCCTTATTAACTGCTTCATCTACATCTACTTTATATATTTTAAGATCATTTTTAAGTAAATCAATAACTTCTCCGACATCACTACCCTGTGTTACTTTTATGTATACTTGTGATGACCTGCCGTTTGTATTTAAAATATTATCCAGTGTCTTTTTAGGCACTAGAGCAAATCGACTTTGTTCCTCGCTTCCAAATAACGTACTCGGTGAAGCAATTCCTGTAATTTTAAACTTATAATTAATATTCTTTATAGAAAGCTTTATTTTGTCTCCTAGTCGCAAGTGGTATTCCTCTGCTGCATTGCTCGATATAATTATCTCGTAACCTGAGAACACCTCGTTATCAGATTTCTCTACCAATTCGAATGGGTTTATTTTCTTTAGCTTATCAATGTCTGCTCCAAACAAGCTAAAGCTTACATCATCTTCATCCTCAATTTTATACACACCACTCGAAGTATTTACCCCCATAACTGTTTCTATGTTAGGCTGATTCTTCACTAAATACTCTGATATGAAGCGTGATTTACTATCTTTATTTGGCTTTACCACAATATCCGTTTGCCCATATGTACTCTTTAACTGTGCTACTATCGTTTTCGAAAAGGAATAAGATACAGCATTTGATGCAAAATATAAAGCTATAGATAGTACAATAGCCAGCAATATTAGAAAGCTTCTAAATTTATTTTCTTGTATGTTTTTTATGATAAATTTTAATATAATCTGCACATAATCCCTCCTTTTCTGCTAATTTGTAGCCCTCTCCACTTTCTAGTGGCCTGTCATTGCGAGAAGGTTCTTTCGACGAAGCAATCTTATCTCTACATCATTTATATAACTTAAAAATGAGATTGCTTCGTCACAAAGTACGTTCCTCGCAATGACAGCACGAGAGTTTATTAAGGTTCTTTTCTATTCATCTTTATATTTTTCATATATATATTGCTTTTTTATAATTTATGATGTATTATGTACATATATTGTTATGTTTTTATAATGGTTATTATTACATAACTATTGTAACATAAAAGCATATAAAAAACAATATATTTTGAATATATTATTTATATCATTTACGAGGAGGAATATACATGAACAATCAAAACAAAGAAGACATTTCTAAAAACTTACTAGCCATGTTGCCATTATTTAAAAATGTTTTTGGACCTCCTAATAATCTGACATCATATAAAAACATATCCCCCTCGCATGTATATACACTCATCACCTTGCGGGAGTTAGGAACGCTTTCCGTATCTGAAATAGGTAGGATTTTATGTGTTTCAAAACCAAATATGACTCCACTAATAAATAAACTAATCAAAGAAAATCTTATAGAAAGAACCCCTTCTATTTCTGACAGAAGAATTATAAATATTTCCCTTACTTCTGATGGACGTATATTTTTAGATGGCATCACAAAAAACATGTTACATAATATACAATCAAAACTATCCTTATTATCAAATGAGGATCTACAATTACTAAATGAATCCCTTAATGATGTACATTGCGTTTTAGCAAAATTAATTTCAAGTAAATCAGATAAATAAAATTCTTTTCTAAATTTCTACAAAACCAAAAAATTCCTCACGGTACTTTCTAGTACTGCGAGGGATTTTTTTAGTTTTGTAATATTATAATTTATCTCAATACGGGCCAACCTACATTCTCTTGCCATATAGTCGTCATATCCCATGTAAGTGTGGTAGATAGGAAAGCTACTGATTGTAAATCTGCTTGTGTTGCAACTATACCTGATGAATCTACCCCACCTCCTGGTGCTGTTGCTGTTGCTGTATCTAATCTATAATTATTCGTATAAGTACCGCCTTCGTTATATCCTATTACTCCCACATACGCAGTTGATGTAGCATTTCCTATAGCATAACAATTCCTTATTATCGCACCACTATTATTATCTCCCACTAACCCACCTGCAAAATTTCCTGTTCCTATTACATTACATAAAGAATAACATCTTTCTATTACTCCACTATTATAATTATATCCTACTATTCCTCCCTCAAATCTTTGCCCATTTACTTGTCCACTTACGTAACAATCTTGTATCTTACCTGCGACAGTACTGTTATATCCAACCAATCCACCTGTACCATCTCCTGTTCCTGTTACATTCACATTTTCTAATCCCAACTGCTTTATTGTTCCTCTGTTATTTCCAAACAGTCCTATACAATTAATACTATTTCTATTTATATATAAATTCTTTATTACATGTCCATTTCCATTGAATATTCCTGTAAAATATGTACTAATAGTCCCTACAGGTAACCAACCAGCTCCTGTTGTAAAAAGTCCCTTATTATTAACGTTTATATAATCACTTTGATTATTAAAATCTAAATCATTCATTAACTCATAACTTCCTGCGATATCCAATCTAATGGTATATAAATCTTCTACTTTATAAATTTGATATTTTGGCACAGACGTCAGACTTGTTCCTATCCCCCCTAACGTTTGGTATCCATTTTCAACAACTTTCCATGTTGTTGTTAAATCCCAACCTAATACATCTACTGTAAATATCTCTGATTGTAGTTCTACTTGTGTTATTACTGTACTAGATGAATCTACCCCACCTCCTGGTGCTGTTGCTGTTGCTGTATCTAATCTATAATTATTCGTATAAGTACCGCCTTCGTTATATCCTATTACTCCCACATACGCAGTTGATGTAGCATTTCCTGTAGCATAACAATTCCTTATTATCGCACCACTATTATTATTTCCCACTAACCCACCTGCAAAATTTCCTGTTCCTATTACATTACATAAAGAATAACATCTTTCTATTACTCCACTATTATAATTATATCCTACTATTCCTCCCTCAAATCTTTGCCCAGTTACTTGTCCGCTTACATAACAATCTTGTATCTTACCTACGGCAGTACTGTTATATCCAACCAATCCACCTGTACCATCTCCCGTTCCTGTTACATTCACATTTTCTAATCCCAACTGCTTTATTGTTCCTCTGTTATTTCCAAACAGTCCTGTACAATTAGCAATAGTACTATTTATATATAAATTCTTTATTACATATCCATTTCCGTTGAATATTCCTATAAAATACTCACTAATATTTCCTACAGGAAGCCACCCAGCTCCTGTTGTTAGTTCTATCTTTATCCCTTCCGTCGTTCCATTTCCATTTATATCCCCAAAACTTGTATCATTTGGATTGGTGTAACTACTATCTAGAGTAAAATCCAAATAAGCCATTACTATATAATTGGCTGTTAAAGTATTTCTTACATTATACAAATCCTCTATCTTATATATACCTACATATCCATCTGGTACTTCTGTTTCATGAAACGGCTCTGGCTCCTCTGCTGGTGGGCTACTTCCTACTAATGTTACTAGCACCGCTCCTGTTGCAGCATGATATTTCACGCTATAATCCTTGAGACCTGTTAGCGGGTTTGTAGGTATTTGTTTTATGTAACCATTCGTTTCTAAATCGTCTATAAGTTCTTCCCCATCCGCTGGCATTGTAGTTAGTGACAATAAATAGGCATTTCCTTGTTCTTGCAGTGTTCTTACATTTTCATTATTTGCTATTTGTTTTGATGTTGTACTTTTATTTGTGAATATAGGTATTGCTATCGTTGCTATTGCTGCGAGTATTACTAGTCGAGTAACGCA
>DMOI01000028.1 GCA_003452395.1 Clostridiales bacterium | reverse complement strand
GTTTTAAAACAAATTTGACTTTTGTTTAATAACCTGAAGTTACTGGAGCTGCATTTGTAGTTATATTACCTAAGTTGTTTAAATTATCTCCGAATGCTTTTATTTGATTAAATTGTGTATCTTGAGTAAGTACGTAACATCTTGTTATATTAGGATTTACACTTTTAACTGTATCAAGTATGCTGTTTTTTACGCTTTCTGGAACAGTTGTTGCATTATTGTTTAATTTGCACGCTACATATGCTTCATTACCTATTAGAACAACTTCACTATCTTGTACTCCCGCTACGTTATCCAATCTAGTTTCACATTGATTTGCAAGCGTCTGCAAACTGTTAATATCGTTTGCTTGTGCAGTTGTTGTCCCTGTTGTACCGTCCGTTGTAGTTCCTGTTGTTGGCCCTGCTGTAGTTCCTGTTGTTCCATTATTATTGTTTCCATAGCCATTATCAGGATTTTCGCCAAAAAGTCCATCAGTTGCAGTTCCAAAACCATCATTTGTTAATGTATTTAGATCTGTTCCTAAATCATTATTGTTTCTTGTTGTTCCACCCATTATTCCATTTGTTGTAGGTGTTCTTGTTGTTATCCTCTCCGACATCTCATAATCTGGAGTTCCAGGAGGGTTCACCGCAGTTGTATTACCATCACATCCTGTCAATATACCCACACATATTGCCGTAGCAAACAGCAAATATTCAATTCTAAATTTCATATTTAAACCTCCTCATTTATTGATTTATCAATTATAGTTTTTACATAATAAGTTTTTTAATGTATATAATCTGTATATAATTTTTGGTATTTTATTTTTTTAATGTGGATTTTTTAAAATAAATTTGGTAAAATGGGTATATACTATCAGATAATTAATTCGGAGGTGTTATTTTAATGTTTACTGAAAGAAAAGCCGGAGTCTTACTCCATCCCACTTGTTTACCAAACGAATATGGTATAGGAGACTTGGGTTCAAGTGCATACAAATTTGCAGATTTCCTCTACAGTGCCAAGCAATCTTTTTGGCAAATATTACCCTTAACTGCTACCACTTATTCACCTTATAAAGGTTACTCAGCCTTTGCCAATAATTACATGATGATTAGTCCAGAAAAACTTTACAAAATGGGGCTTATTTCTGCTTCAACATTAAAACAGTCTGTTGTTAAAGACAATAGTCGTGTTGATTTTGATAATATCTTGCAACGTAAAATCAAGCTACTAACATCTGCATTTTCAAATTTTAAAAAAGAAAAAGCTGATGAGCTTATACTAAACTTTAAAAATTTCTGTCATCAAAACGATGAGTGGCTTGAAGATTATGCACTTTTCATGTCACTAAAATATTTTTTCATCAAAACACGCAAGCACTCAAAAAACGATTTGACTATTTCTTTAGAACTTAAAAAATATATAGAATCTACCAGTCAACATTTAGATGCAAAAACAGCAAGCGAGTATTACTACAATGCTGTATGGAGTTCTTGGGATAAGAAGCTTATAGAACACGATCCTGAGACAATTACCTATTATAAAGATTTGCTACATGATGAAATAGAATTTCATAAGTTCTGTGAATTCATTTTCTCTATACAATGGTATGAATTGAAATCTTATGCAAATGATAAAGGAATTAAAATCATAGGGGACATTCCCATATTTGTATCATACGATAGCGTGGATGTATGGACTAACCAAGAATTATTCTATATGGATGCAGATGGTTATCCTACAGTGATATCAGGTGTACCACCCGATTATTTCAGCGAAGATGGACAACTTTGGGGTGATCCTATATATAACTGGGAATATCACAAGCAAACTTGTTTTGCTTGGTGGACTGCTCGTATAAAAAACACTTTACGGCTTGTTGATGCCATAAGAATTGACCACTTTAGAGGTTTTGAAGCATATTGGGAAACTAAGTGTGGTGAAAAGACAGCTAAAAGCGGTAGATGGGTGAAAGGTCCCGATAAAGACTTCTTCTATCACATAGAACAAGAGCTTGGTCATCTACCACTAATAGCAGAGGACTTAGGTATTATAACTCCTGAAGTTGAGCTTTTAAGAGATCTTTTTAATATGCCTGGTATATGCGTTTTGCATTTCGCATTTGATGGCTCACCTGATAACTCATATTTACCTGATAATATAGAAGAAAACAAAGTAGTCTATACTGGAACTCATGATAACAATACCACTATAGGTTGGTATAATGAACTAGATAAACATACACTTGACATAGTGAAAAAACATATACACGTTGACAAAAGCAACTTAGCATATTCTTTTATAGAAGCTGCTTATAGCACAAATGCAAATACCGTCATCGTTCCACTTCAAGATATATTGGAACTTGATGCAACACATAGAATGAATACGCCAAGTACTACAGAAGGCAACTGGGCTTGGCGATTTACTTCTGATATACTTAAAAATAATTATGCTACTACATTGGCTGCATTAGTTGATAAATACAAAAGAAGTTAGCTTTTTGCTAACTTCTTTTGTATGCTATATCATAATTCAACTTGTTTTTGGTTTGTTTCAACTTCTATTGTTTGTATTGTCGATTCTAAAATACATGGTTCCATCAAACTTCCTACCTCTTCAAGTCCAATTACTACTTCCCCATCTTTATACCTTGTAACTACTTTACTAACTTGATCTTTATGTAAATCTCCATTAGACAAAGACTCATCCACTCCAATGTTTATCTCTTTAATCATTTGGCTATTTGAAAAGTTGGCAACATACACTCCACCATCAATTTCATATACATCAATAACCTCTGTTATACCTGTTCCTGCATCTCTTACCTTTATATTCTCAAATGATAGCCCTTTGTGTATTTTACCTAATTCTATTTGCTTATTGTCACTAAAAATATGTAAAAAATCTTCAAGAATATTTAACTTTTTCATCATAATTATCAAATCATGAATTTCCTCTTCTGTTGCTCCAATAAATTCTTTTAACATAAAAACTCCCCTTTGTTTATTCTTCTTCCATTATTATACAGTATTATAATTTATTTGTCAATATTTTGCTTTTTTAAAATTAAAATATTTGGTTTAAATATTAATATTAAACCTATCACTAACATATATTTCTATAGATATTATAAATAAGGAGTTTGACGTATGGGAAAAAAAATATATCAGGTTTTACTTTTAATTTGTTTTACTTTAGTCCTCTTTTTTGCGTATTCTAACTTTAATAACACTCAATTACATAGCGCCTTCATCAATCTGAAATCCAAGACTCCATACTTTATTCACTGTGATTTAGATGAATGTAAAATGTATGTTTTTAAAAATAATGAGCTCATTAAGAAATACCCGTTATCAGGTGGGAAGGACTCAACACGCTCCCCCTACGGTAGTTGGATTATAACAGATAAAGATAAATGGGGTGAAGGATTCGGCGGAAGCTGGATGGGCTTCAACGTACCCTGGGGTAGGTACGG
>DMOI01000034.1 GCA_003452395.1 Clostridiales bacterium | reverse complement strand
TTTAATATCAATGTGGTAATATCTACTTAATACATAGCTATAATGATAAAAGAATAGTAATTAGTACTAGATTATAAAGCGAGTTAGGGGTAGTGTAAGCCTAATTAATCGGATTAATGAAAGGAACTTTTTGAATAGAACCGCACCAGCGTTAAAGGGAAAAAGAGAAAATTAAAAATTTAAAATTGAAAATGAAAAATTAAGAAGCAGTATCTCTTGATTTTCAACTTTCAATTTTCAATTTTCAATTTAAAAAAGGGTGGAACCACGAAAAATCTCGTCCCATGATAATATAATTTATTTATATTGCATGAGACGAGATTTTTTATTATATAATAAAGTTTAGAATAAACAAAATACATCAAAAGAAGGTTCAGGCATGTCTGCACTGATAAGGGAGGAACTTATAATGGAAAAAGTAGAATCAAAAGAAATAATAGTTGAAGAAGAAAAATTTAAAGTTGAGATGACAATGGATAAGTTAGTTGCACTTGCTAAAAACAGAGGGTTTGTATATCCAGGAAGTGATATATATGGAGGGCTTGCAAATACTTGGGATTATGGTCCGCTGGGAGTGGAGCTTAAAAACAATATAAAAAAAGCATGGTGGAAGAAATTTATACAACAAAATCAATATAACGTGGGGATGGATGCAGCTATACTTATGAACCCTGAGGTATGGGTAGCGTCAGGTCATGTAAACAAAGCTACAGATCCTCTTATGGATTGTAAAGAATGCCATGAAAGATTTAGAGCTGATAAACTCGTGAAACAATACTTGAATGAAAATGATATTAAAGTAGAAAAGAGCCCAGACGCATGGACAGAAAAAGAATTAGAGGATTTTATTAAGGAAAACCAGATTAAATGTCCGTCATGTGCTGCAACGAATTTTACAAATATACGACAATTTAATATAATGTTTAAAACTTTTCAAGGAGTTACGGAAGACAATAAAAACACTGTATATTTAAGACCAGAAACAGCACAAGGCATATTTGTAAATTTCAAAAATGTGCAGAGGTCAGCAAGAAAGAAAATACCTTTTGGTATTGGTCAAATAGGTAAAGCGTTTAGAAATGAGATAACTCCAGGAAATTTTATATTTAGAACTCGTGAATTTGAGCAGATGGAATTAGAATTTTTTTGTAAGGCAGAAGAAGATTTGACATGGTTTAGCTACTGGAAAGAGTTTTGCATGAAATGGCTATTTGATTTGGGGATGAAAACAGATAATGTAAGGTTCTATGACCAATCAAAAGAGGAGCTAACTCATTATAGCAAAGCAACATCAGATATTGAATTTAGATTTCCATTTGGTTGGGATGAAATATGGGGTATAGCTGACAGAACAGATTTTGATTTGAAAAATCATGCTGAAAATTCTGGAGAGGATATGTCATATTTTGATCAAGAGACTAAAGAAAAATATATACCTTACTGCATTGAGCCTTCGCTTGGAGCTGATAGAGTGACACTTGCGTTTTTATGTAATGCGTATGATGAGGAACTGGTTTTAGAGGGGGATGTACGAACTGTACTTAGACTGCACCCATTTCTTGCACCAATTAAAATAGGTATATTTCCATTATCTAAGAAGCTAGAAGAAGGGACAAAAAATGTATTTGAAAAAATGAGTGCATTGTATAATGTAGAATATGATGATACAGGAAGTATAGGTAAAAGATATAGAAGACAAGACGAAATAGGAACGCCTTTTTGTATAACATATGACTTTGAATCTGAAAATGATAAATGCGTAACAGTAAGGCATAGAGATAGTATGTTGCAAGAAAGAATAAAAATAGAAGAGCTAGAAGGTTATTTCAAAGAAAGACTGGATTTTTAATTTTGGACATTTAATATTTTTTTTAAATATACTTGCAAAAAAAATGGTAATAATATAAAATACTAATATATGCTTATTATTTGAAAATCGTATTGAAAGTAAAGTTTGAGCTTGTGGTTCGAAAGGGGAGTATTATGGCAAGGATAGCTATTAATGGATTTGGTAGAATAGGAAGAAATGCTTTTAAAATTGCAATGAAAAGGGGATTTGATATTGTAGCGGTTAATGACTTGACGGACTCATCTACATTGGCACATTTGCTTAAATATGATACGGGTTACGGGAAATTTAATGGTATGATAGAGGCAAAAGAAGATGCACTAATAGTAAATGGTAGAGAAGTGAAAGTATTAGCAATTAAAAATCCAGCTGAATTACCTTGGAGAGATCTAGGTATAGACATAGTAATAGAAGCCACAGGGGAATATAAAAGCAGAGGAAAAGCTGCATTGCACTTACTTGCAGGGGCAAAGCAAGTCATAATATCAGCTGATTCTATACAAACAGAAATAAAGTCTATAGTTATGGGAGTTAACGAAGAAAGCTACGATCCAGATAAGGATGACATAATTGATAACGCCTCTTGTACCACTAATTGTTTAGCTCCAGTTATAAAAGTGTTAAATGATAGCTTTGGTATAAAAAGAGGTATATTTACAACAGTACACTCATATACAAATGATCAAAAACTACTTGACTGTCCACATCAAGATTTAAGGAGAGCAAGGTCTGCAATAGAATCAATAATACCTACAACTACAGTAGCAGCAGAAGCGATTGGTAATATTATTCCGGATATGAATGGTAAATTAATAGGTATGGCACTCAGAGTTCCTACGCCTAATGTATCAGTAATTGACTTAACTGTAGAATTTAATAAAAATGTTACGATAGAAGAAGTAAATAGGATACTAAAACAATCAGCAGATGATAAAATACTTGGGTACACAGATGAACCACTTGTTTCAGTTGATTTCAAAAAAGATTCTAGGTCAGCTATAGTAGACGGGTTATCAACTATGGTCTTGGGTGGTAACATGGTGAAGATAATAGTATGGTATGACAACGAATGGGGACACGCAAACAGAATAGTAGACCTCACAGAATACGTGTCAGCGAAGTTCACAATGTAGGACATTTATAGGATATAAAGAGGTAGAGGGCAAGATGATAAAGAGATTTCAAGAAATGGAGAACTAGACATGGACAAAATATATATAGACATTATTAGCTGGGCGGGTACTATATTATCCATATTGGGACAAGTATTGATAAACAGAAAACAGGTAAGTGCATATTATTATTGGATTATAGGATGTGTGTTGTGGGGAATAATAGGAATCGCAACAAAAAATTATGCGTTGCTTACAATGTATGTAATATATCTTGGATTAGATGTAGAGGGACTATACCACTGGAAGAAGCTAGCAAAAAAAATAAAAAGGAGGAAGATTAAACATGCCAAAGATGACAATAGATGATTTAGATGTGAGTGGTAAGAAAGTGCTACTCAGATGTGACTTTAATGTACCTATGAAGGATGGTAGAATAACAGATGATAACCGTATTGTGGAATCATTACCAACAATTAAAAAACTATTAAACGATGGTGGCAGAGTTATAATGTGCTCGCATTTAGGTAAGGCAAAGGGACCAACACCAGAGTTTTCACTAGAACCAGTTGCAAAGAGGCTTTCAGAGCTTCTAAGTAAAGAAGTAAAATTTGCAAATGATGATAATGTAGTAGGTGAAAATGCTAAGAGAATAATAGCCGAAATGAAAGATGGGGACTTGGTTTTACTACAAAATACAAGATTTAGAAAAGAAGAAGAGAAAAATGAAGACAATTTCAGCGAGGAACTGGCTAGTCTTGCCGAAATGTATGTAAATGATGCATTTGGAAGCGCCCACAGAGCACACTGCTCGACAGTAGGGGTTACAAAATATATAAAAGAAACAGCAGCAGGATATTTAATAAAAAAGGAACTAAAATACCTTGGGGATGCAGTAAATAACCCTGCTAGACCATTCGTAGCTATACTCGGTGGCGCAAAGGTTAAAGATAAGATAAAAGTTATCGAAAACCTGCTTACAAAGGTAGACAAGCTCATAATAGGTGGCGGTATGGCATATACTTTCGATAAGGCAAAGGGTTATGAGATAGGAAAGTCATTACTTGATGCTGAGGGTATAAACTTTGCGAGGAAGATGATAGACCTCGCAAAAGAAAAAGGCGTGGAGCTATTACTCCCTATTGACTCTGCAGTTGGGAAAGAGTTTAACAATGACACAGTATATATGGTAGTAAATGAAGATAAAATCCCAGCGGATTACATGGCACTTGATATTGGGACAGACACAATCGAGTTATACAAGAAAGCGTTAAAAGATGCAAAAACAGTAGTATGGAACGGACCAATGGGAGTATTCGAGTTTGAAAACTTTGCAAAAGGAACGCTAGAGATAACTAAAACACTTGCAGAACTAGATGCTACAACGATTATTGGTGGAGGAGACTCTGCAGCAGCTGTAAATCAGTTAGGATACGGTGATAAGATGACCCACATATCAACTGGTGGAGGAGCATCACTAGAGTTTTTGGAAGGCGGAGAACTACCAGGGATAGCGGCTATACGGGATAAATAAAAAAACACTTGCCAAAACTTGTATGAGAGTGGGGACGGTTCCTTCTTTCTAGGAACTGTCCCCTTAAAATAAACTTAAATAAATTTAAATAAACTTAAATAAGTGTAAATAAGGAGACATACCATAGACATAGATAAATCTGATAAATATAAGGAAATATCAGTATATGATGGAAATAATGAAGGAATAAGTAATATATACAGATATGATGGTAATGATGTAATGCACATAGGAATTATATTCAAAGATAATAATGGAAATGATATATTCCGACCTGCTGAAAAATGAGATTGGATATGTAAAATTTCGTTTGAAATGTTAGAAATAAGGTGGTGGGGCAAATTGAAGGAAATAAATATCAATATAATAAAAGAACTTATAACCTCTAGTCAAATAATATGGAGTCAGCACATATTAATTAGAATGAGCCAGAGAGGTATGAAAATAGAAGATGTAGAAAATGCTATCAGTACAGGTGAAATAATAGAAGAGTATTATAATGATTATCCACATCCAAGCTTTTTGATTATGGGAATGACTGTTAATAATGATAAAATTCATATTGTCTGTGGAGTTAATGAATATAAAATATGGATGATAACTGCGTATTACCCAAGTTTAGAGGAATGGTTAGAAGATTTAAAAACAAGGAGGAGATGATGTGATGAATTGCTTTATGTGTAAAGGGAGTACAGAAAATGGAATAGTAAATCATGTGGTTGACATTAATGGAGCAATCATTATAATTAAAAATGTTCCTGCCAATGTTTGTAGTCAGTGTGGTGAAGTGTTTTTTGATAATGAAGTGGCGAAGAAAATTGAAATTATTGTAGAACAAGCGAAAGAAAACCATGCTGAAATAACTATTATAAATTATAGAGATAAGGCAGCATGATTTTACAAAAAACACTTGCCAAAACTTGTACTATAGTATAAAATGGTATAATACACAACATAATAAAACATATGAAAAAAAGGGGAGAATTATAATGATTAAGGTAGGTATTAATGGTTTTGGAAGAATAGGAAGATTAGTTTTTAGAGCAGCCCTAGAGCAAGGGCATCCGGGGATACAAGTAGTTGCAATAAACGATCCATTTATAGATTTAGAGTATATGAAATATATGCTAAAATATGATTCTATACATGGGAAATTTACTGGAAGCATAGAAGTAAAGGATGGAAAGTTAGTTGTGAATGGTAACGAGATAACTGTTTATGGAGCAAAAGACCCAGCAGAAATACCTTGGAGTGAATCAGGGGCAGAATATATAGTAGAATCAACAGGTGTATTTACAACTTTAGAAAAATGTGATGCACATTTTAAAGGTGGAGCAAAGAAAGTTATAATATCAGCTCCATCAGCAGATGCACCAATGTTTGTTATGGGAGTAAATCACAATGAATATACAAAAAACATGAATGTTGTATCTAATGCATCATGTACAACAAACTGCTTAGCACCACTTGTTAAAGTAATACACGATAATTTTGGTTTAGTAGAAGGGCTTATGACAACGGTTCACTCAACTACAGCAACCCAAAAAACAGTAGACGGACCATCTAATAAAGACTGGAGAGGTGGTAGAGCTGCATCAAACAACATAATACCATCATCAACAGGAGCTGCAAAAGCGGTTACTAAAGTTATACCAGAGCTTAAAGGAAAGCTAACGGGTATGGCGTTTAGAGTACCTACATTAGACGCATCAGTAGTTGATTTAACATGTAAATTAGAAAAATCAACAACATACGAACAAATAGTAGAAGCTATGAAACGTGCAGCTAACGGTGAACTAAAAGGAATACTTGAAGTTACAGAAGACGAAGTAGTTTCTTCAGATATAATTCACAATCCAAATACATCAATATTTGATGTAAAAGCAGGAATATCACTAAACGATAATTTTGTAAAATTAATTGCATGGTATGATAATGAATGGGGATATTCAAATAAAGTATTAGACTTAATTCAGCATATGGCAGGAGTAGATAATAGATAGGTAGTGGAATAATAACTAATTATTAGAAACATACAAAAAAATGTAAGTTAAACTTACATTTTTTTGTATGTTGTTTGACTTTATTATATAAGTAAGAATAGTTTATAGTAAATCTGTTAATATCCATAATAATAAGGGTATCTATTGTAATATGGTCGAATACCATAACTACCATAACCACTATAACCACCGTAGCCACAACCACCGTAGCCACAACCACCGTAGCCACAACCGCCATAACCACAACCGCCATAACCACAACCGCCGTAACCGTAACCTCTCATGTAAGGCATATTATCACCTCCTTTTAAATAATAGTGAAACAAGATTCAATAAATAGACCTTGATAAATATATTTTAATATTGGTAATACACGGAAAATCTGATTACCTTTAATATATAATATGTGTTAGCTTAAGAAAATGTACATGCATATAGATATGTGATGGGAAGATATTTAAAAAAAATTCAATTTTTTTTACAAATACACTTGTATAATGTTAAAAAAACATTATAATTTATTTACAGTCATAAATTCTGTATATAAGAGTAATAGTGACAAAAAAATAATCTAGAAATGAGGGATATTTCTGATATGAAGAAAATACTTTTCGTAGATGATGAGGAACAAATATTAAAATCAGTAATACGACTTTTTAGAATGACGGAATATGATGTAGTTACAGCTAGTGACGGCGAGGCAGCACTCGAGATACTTAAGACAGAGCATATAGATTTAATAATTACTGATATGAGAATGCCATTTATGGATGGTTATGAGTTACTAGCTAAGGTTAAGGAGTTATTTCCGAACATAATCAGAGTAATTTTAAGTGGATATACTGATGAAAAATTAATTTTTAAAGCAATTCAGAGAAATATAGCCAAACTATACGTATTTAAGCCATGGAAGAACGAAAAGCTACTAAATATTGTAGAACAAATATTTGAAACTGAAAACGCTATAAATAATAGTAATCTTTTAGCACATATAAATAATATTGAGGAACTTCCTACTATTGATGCAAATTATCAGAGAATAATATCACTTATTCAAAATGATGCAGATATTGAAGATATAACACATGAAATAGAAAAAGATCAGGCAATAGCTTTAAAAGTACTTCATATTGCAAATTCAGCTTATTATGGTGTTAAAACAGGATCAATAAAACAGGCTGTTTCCTATTTAGGATATCAAAATATCAATAATCTTATATTATCAACTTCAGTAATTGATGCGCTTAGCAATAACGGCTTATCGAAAACGGATAGCGATATTCTATGGAAACATGCATTTATAACCAATAAACTTGTGAACTTTATATATAGTGCATTTTTATGTAAAAATCTTAGAGAATCAAGTAACACAGCTGGTTTGCTTCATGATATAGGAAAGGTAATCCTTTTTAAGTATTTTGGAGAAAAATATGATAGTTTATATATAAAATCTAAGAAAGAAAATCTTAATATTTTTGAACTTGAAAAGGATGTCCTAGGAATTACACATGAGGAAGTGGGTGGGTATCTGTTAAAATGGTGGGAACTACCGTATTCAATTGTGGAAGCAGCTTTTTTTCATCATAGGCCTATGGATGATAGAATAATAGACAAAGAATTGGTTTGTGCTGTGCATATTGCGGATAAATATTCATGGGATATTCTTCGTAGAAAATGTTTGTGTGATTTTAACGAGGAAGCATTCACCTTTCTTAATATAGAAAAGAGCAAGTTTGAGGAAGAGTTAAAGAATTTTGTTGTAGATGTATGATATCTGGGTATGTATTAACCAATTTGGAGGTGAACGTATTGGAAGTAATATATTCGATACTTTTTGTTGACGATGAAATTAATGTTCTTAATTCATTAAAACGAGGAGTGAGGGAAGAAAGCTATAAAACTTTCTTTGCTTTAAGTGGTAAGGAAGCCTTAGAAATATTGGAAAGAGAAGAAATTAATGTTATTATAACAGATGCTGGAATGCCAGAAATGAATGGATTAACTTTACTTAATATAGTTAAGAAAAAATATCCGCATATTGTAAGAATGATGCTTTCTGGAGATTCGGGAATGCCACAGATTGGAGATAGTATTAAGATTGGAGATGTTTTTAAGGTAATCAATAAGCCATGGAAGCTTGAAGATGAACTTAAAGTTAGTATAAAAGAAGCAATAAAATATTATAAACAGCAAATTAAGTAGCTGTAAAAGGGGGGGATTAGTATCATGAGAAAAATTTTAATTTTTATTATGTGTATTGTATTTACCGGGTTATTCATAGGATGTGGGAGTAAACCTTCAAATGACGGACTTATTCAGGACGAAAGTACTCTGAATAATAAAGATACTAGTGAAAATAAGTCATATAATGTTGCGCTTATTATGAAAACCTTGACAAATCCTTTCTTTGTTAAGATGGAAGAAGGTGCAAGAAGGGCAGAAAAAGAATTAGGAATTAACCTTATCGTTAAAACAGGAGCAAAAGAAACATCAATAGAGCAGCAGATAGGAATCGTAGAAGAGCTTATAGAACAAAATGTCGATGCAATAGTTATAGCACCGGGAAGCTCAACAGAACTTGTACAGGTATTGAAGAAAGCACAAGATGCAGGTGTGAAAATTGTGAATATAGACAATAGACTGGATGTAGAATTATCTAAAAAAGTAGGCTTAGTAAATGTACCATTTATAAGTGTTAAAAATGATGAAGGAGCTTATCTTTCGGCGAAATATATTTCAGATATGATAAAGACACCTACAAAGGTAGCGATAATTGAGGGAATGAGAGAAGCTAATAATGCAAAACAGAGAAAAAAAGGTGCGGAGAAAGCTTTTAGTGAAAATAAAAATATTAATGTAGTTGCAAGTGAAACAGCAAATTGGAAAATCGATGAAGCGTATGATGTGGTATCGTCTATATATAAAAATAATTCAGATGTAAAAGCGATATTTTGTGCTAATGACATGATGGCACTTGGAGTAATAGAATATTTAGGAGACAATAACAAGGAAGATGTGCTTGTAGCAGGATTTGACAACCTTGATGATGCAAGAGAAGCTATATTAGATGGAGCTATGACTGTAACAATAGATCAACAAGCTGATGTTCAAGGATACACAGGAGTCATGCAAGCAATTGATCTTATAGAAGGCAAGAATGTTTCTCTAGAAACTTTTATTCCAGTAAAGGTAGTAACAAAAAAGGATTTAGAATAATCTTTAAAGCTATAGAAAATGGAAGTGTTGCTTATGCTGAAAAAATATATTTCAAAAAGTATTACAGTAAAATTTGTTATATACATGCTTATCATTGGTCTTATTCCATTGCTTGTTTTTGGCGTCCTAGCTATAATGGGGTTTAACGATATTTTAAGAGATGAAGCCGAGAGATTTAATTCGGAAGTTGTAAAAGAAAAAAAGGTATATCTTGAGCATTTGATGGATGATGTTGAAAGTGTTATTGTAAATATATCAGGTATTGAGGAAATAAAAGATACATTATCACAAGATAGTTTAAATGATTCTGTCTTTCAAAAACTGACTACCCAAGCTAAAATAGGTTATATTCTTAGTGGATATATAAATCTTAAGGGACTTGTGTCCATAGATTTATTTTCAGAGAGCAATATGCATTATTATGTTGGTGAAACACTTAATACAAATAGAATAAATATTGAGCTAAAAGATAAAATCTTACAAGAAGCAATAGATTCAAAAAGGAATATTTATTGGAGTGGACTTGAAGAGAATATTAATCTGAATTCAAAAAGTCATTACGTAATAAATGCTGTGAAAGTTATTTATTCTAGTGAATATAAAACTTCTAATGTAAAGCCTATAGGTGTTCTTATAGTTAGTTATAATATTAATGTTTTCAATGATTATCTTGAAAATTTAAAAAATTATGATGGATATAATATAGTAATAGATAAAGAAAATAATATCGTCTATCATTCTGAAAGAGCATATATAGGTAAGAAACTTTCAGACAAATTTAATAATAAATTTACTGGAGAAAACGGAAAATTTGTGGTTAATATGAACGATGAAAAACATTTGATTATTTTTGAAAAGACAGCTAAAAATGGTTTAGCTATTGTTAGTATAATCCCTTTTAAAACAATCTACAAGGAAAGTACATATATAACAATTTTCTTGAGTGTAATACTTTTGATAGCGCTAGCCATGATAATTATTTTTGCATTTATTATGTCAAAGAGCATTGTCGACCCTATAAAGATGATAACAAGTACATTTAAATCACTTCAAGAAAATCCTAATATTTTACCTAAAAAGCTAGAATTAAAGAATACAGATGAAATAGGACAACTAGGTACGCTCTTTAACAGTTTTATTGATGCAATAGAGGATATTTCTGTTCAAAAAGCACTTGAAAGGAAGTTAAATGAAAGGAATGAAGAGCTTCAGTCAGCTTTAGTACAACTCACTCAAACACAAGGTCAACTTGTACAACAAGAGAAACTTGCGGGAATTGGACAGCTTGCGGCTGGTGTAGCACATGAAATAAATAATCCTTTAGGATTTATTTCATGTAATATGGAGACTTTAAGTGAATATATTGATAAGTATTACGATATAATGAAAATTTATTTAGCACTAGATACAACACTATATGAAACAGATGATAATGTCTCGAAATCGATTATAGGGGAGGCTATCAGAAAACGTAAGGAAATTGACTTTCATTATATAATGGAAGATACCAAGGATATATTTAAAGATACAAACGAAGGTATTCAAAGAATAAGTAAGATTGTTACCAGTATGAAAATATTCTCTAGGGTTAACCAATCGGATGAACATTCGGAATACGATTTAAATGAAGGTATTGACACTACAATTATAGTAGCAAATAATGAAATAAAATACTTTGCTGAAGTAAAATACAATCTAGGTAAAATTCCTAAATTGTATGCTGATGGTGGACAAATCAATCAAGTACTTCTTAATATGTTAATCAATGCAGTTCATGCAGTTAAAGACAATCATATATCAGAATTAGGTTTAATAACGGTTACAACATATGTTGAAGATGGATATATTGTTTGTGAAATAGAAGACAATGGAAAAGGAATACCACCTGAAGTCATAGACAAAATATTTGATCCTTTCTTTACAACCAAACCAATAGGTCAGGGTACCGGGTTAGGCCTCGGAATAGCGTATGATATTATTGTAAATAAACATAAGGGTATGATAGATGTAGAGAGTGCTGTTGGTATAGGGACAAAGTTTATAATTAAATTACCAGTTACAGGAGAAAAGTAAACGATAAAAGGGTTGAAAAATTTACTTATGTGAATATTCAAGCCTTTTTTGTAAGTATATACAGATATTATTTAAATTAATTGGAGAAATTTCTAATTTGGTATTGACAAGTTCTTCAGTGAGGAGTATTCTGTTATAACATGAATTTTTTTAAAAATAGGTTTTAAAGTATAATTTTCTAGAAATTCCTTATATTTTATAAGCGGATAGCGATTGAAAAAGCTATCTTTTTTAATCTGTATTTATCATAATATTTTCCTGAAAAATATCTTTATAAGCAAACATATTTGCAAATGAACTATATTTAATAAAGAAAAAACAAAAAAAGAGGAGCAATCAATGGGAGAAAAAAAACTAAATGATTTACTGTGTAAAGCATGTCTTATTTATCCGAATACTGAAGAAACAAGGAATAACCTCAAGAAATTTAAAATTAATGATATGTATATGACTACAACTGAAAAAGTCTTCAAAAAAGAGAAAAATATTGAAGGAGAAATAAACAAACTGGTAAACTACGAGTTTTATGTAACGCTAGATGTGAATCTAAAGGCACGACAAAATGTCAATTCAATGATAGCTGCAGCAAAACATATAGTAAGGGATAATATATTAGAAAGAAGGCGAAAAGAATAAAGAACATAAAAGATGCTTGTTTTGTAGCTTCTCGGATACTCGAGGGGCTTTTTAGTTTGTTTTTTGAAATAAAACTTTAAATAAAAACCAAGATATGCTATAATTATCCTATAAAAGACAAAATACAAATGGGAGGACGATATGAAATTTATAAAAGCTTATGTAAAATCTATGAGATTGTACTATGGATTTATAACAGGTATTGCAGGATGGGTAGGTATTGAATTTTACGGGTATATTGCGAGGATTTCATCAAGTGATATTTATGTAGATCCATCACCCAAAAGAAAGGCACTAATACTAGCTATTCTTTTTCTAAGCTGGGGTGTTAATCAAATAATTAATGATTATTTAGGGATGGAGGAGGATAAAATAAATGCACCCATGCGACCAATGGTTACTGGGGAACTTAATTATAAAAAGGCGATTTTACTGTCATTTATAGTAACGATATTATCATTCATATTAGTAGCTATATACTTAGAACCTATTGCGATTGTACCAGCAGTAATAGGCATACTCCTAAATATTTTATATGAGTATGCCAAAGGACATGGGATACTAGGGAATATAGTGTTTGGAGCTATGATTGCGACTTGTCCTTTTGTTGGATTGTTAGCATCTGGGCCTATTGATGATATAAAATATATATATGACTTTATGCCGAGTGTAATAGTTATTGCTATACTTAATGGGGTTATGACCTTTTATACATATTTTAAAGATTATGAGGGAGACAAGGCAGCTGGTAAACGAACGTTAATAGTAATGTATGGAATCGAAAAAGCAAAAATAATTTCAATTGTTATGTCATTTGTACCTTTGATTACAGTTGCTATAATGTATGCGACAGGCTATGTCAGTGTAGGGTTTACTAAAGATATTTGGTTTTTGTTTTGTATTGCTGCATTTATGCAGTTCTGGAATGGATATCAGTATTATAAGCATCCAGTTGGCAAAGAAACATATTATTCACTTGTAGTTAATTTTCAGGCATGTGTTTTGGGACAAGTTGTGTTAATTGCGTTTTATAATCCTGATTTAGCTATTAAATTATTTATAATAACATATATTGGAATAAGCTTTTTGTTCAGCTTACATTCTAATCGGGAAGCGTAGGTGATATTGTGCTATTTGATGAAGTGAAAATAGGTACAGAAATTCTTAAAAACAGAATAGTGCGTGCTGCTACATATGAAGGAATGTGTGATAAGGATGGATATCCAAAAAAAGAATATGTAGAGCTCTACGGGCAACTAGCAGAGTCAGGTGTAGGTGCAATAATAACTGGGTTCGCTTACATAAATAAGCAAGGGCATGCTATGCAAAAAGGACAGGCGGGTATAGACTGTGAAGATAAAACAGAGTATTATAAAAGAGTTACAGATATCGTACATAAACACAATTGTAAGATATATATGCAACTAGCGCATACAGGAAGACAAACTAGAGAAATTGATATAAACGAGGAAGTTGTAGGAGTATCAAATAAAAAGTCATTTTATTTTAAGCAGACTCCGAGAGTCTTAACTACAAGGGAAGCTCATAGCATAGCATGTGATTTTGTAAATGCAGCTATCCGCGTAAAGGAAGCAGGATTTGATGGAGTAGAAATTCATGCGGCACATGGTTATTTGATACATCAGTTTATTTTGCCATACTTAAACAATAGAAAAGATGAATTTGGAATTGACAAAAGTACTAAGATTGGTACTAAATTTTTAGAATTAATAATAGACGGAGTAAGAGAAAAATGTGGTAAAGATTTTCCTATACTGGTAAAGATAAGTGGAAGCGATGACTATATAAATAAATTTACAAAGAACCAATTTGTTAATCTAATAAAGTTTTTAGACTATAAAAAGGTTGAAGCTATAGAAATAAGTTATGGAACTATGGATTATGCACTTAACATATTTAGGGGGACGATCCCTATAAATACAATATTAAATGTAAATCCTATGTATAGGGGAACTAATACTTTTTATAGGTTTATTTGGAAGACGGTTTTTTATCCTATAATGAAGCAGAAAATAAAAAAGTTTACATACAATTATAATTTGAGCTTTTCTAAAATTGCAAAGCAAATCACTAGCATTCCTATTATATGTGTGGGTGGAATCAGAAAAGCAAGTGATATGAAAAATATTATACTAAATAAAGAGGCAGATTTAATAAGCTTGTGCAGACCTTTTATATGCGAAGCTGATATAGTAGAAAAAATAAAGGCAGATAGTGAGTACGTTTCAAAATGTATAAATTGCAATCTGTGTTCAGTAATGTGCGATTTCGGAAGTAAAACAAGATGTTACAATAGAAAAGGAGAAAAGTAAATATGAGTATAGAACAAAGAATAGTTAAAGTAGTTGAGAAAAACATAGAATCAAATTTTACAAAGTATAATGTTACTTTAGAAAGCATGTTGATAGACGATTTAAATGTTGATTCTTTTAGTAAAATGATGATAATAGCTGGTCTTGAGGATGAGTTTAATATAGAAATAAATATTGATGAATTTAGTGATATAAGTACAGTTCACGACATAGTAAATAAATTATCAAAAATAGTAGGTGAAGGAAGCAATGAATAAATCATTTATGGAAAGACTTAAAGTAGATAAATCATTTTTAGAGAGAACAGGTTTTAGCCCGTATTACCTTAAAATCGAGACAGAGTTAGGTGATAAGATTCGTATAGAAGATAAAGAATACATAAATCTAGCTTCGAATAATTATTTGGGACTAGCAGCAGACACCCGAGTTAAAGAGAAAGCAAAGCAAGCGATAGACAAATATGGTGTATCGCTATGTGGTACTCCTATTGCTACAGGATATATAGATTTATTTGTAAACACTGAGAGAAGACTATCAAAGTTTGTAGGACTTCCTGATACAATAATATTACCTTCGTGCTATCAGGCAAATAATGGGTTGTTTCAAACAATAGCTA
Organism: Clostridiales bacterium; assembly: GCA_003452395.1. Classification (GTDB taxonomy): domain Bacteria; phylum Bacillota; class Clostridia; order Lachnospirales; family UBA12420; genus UBA12420. The sequence goes on along the minus strand of DMOI01000034.1, from coordinate 28,683 downwards.
CTAAAGATGATATAATTATAGTTGATCATTATGCACACTCATCGCTTATTAGTGGAATAAGGGCTGTTGGATGTAAAATAAGACCGTTTTTACATAATGACATGAATCATTTAGAAGAAGTATTAAAAAATTCAATAAAGTATAAGCAGGCTTTTGTTGTTACAGAATCAGTATTTTCTACAGAGGGTAGTATAGCCCCATTTAGAGAAATCGTGGAGTTATGTAGTAAATATAATGGTATACCAATTGTAGATGACTCACATGGCATAGGAGTCATAGGAAAAACTGGAAAAGGAATATTAGAAGAAGCTGGTATAGAGAATTTTGAGGGAATATATACGGCATCTTTAGGAAAAGCTTTAGCAAATCAAGGTGGAATCATATCTGGAACGAAGGAAATGATAGATTATTTAAGGTATTACTTACCGCATTTAGTTTACTCTACAGCACTAACACCAGCGACATTAGGTGGGACCTGCGCGGTTATAGATATAATAGATAATGAATTTGAAAGCATAAGCAAGAAAATGTGGGACTATAAAAATAAAATCAGCAAGAGCCTTATAGAAGCTGGGTTTGAAATAGGGACTGGAGCTGCACCCATTACATCTATAAAAACTAATAGTTTTAATGAAACTCTTGAATGTGCAAAAAACTTTTATGATAATGGAATACTTACAACGCCATTCATTGAGCCATCCGTGCCTCATAATGAAGGTAGGGTAAGACTAATTGCAGGTGCAAATCTTACAGAAGATACTATCGATAAAGCAATAAATATAATAAAGAAAGTGAGATAAATATATGAAATACTTTTTTATAATGAACCCAGGCTCAAAATCTGGCAAAAGTAAGAAGAAATTCAGAACTATATTTAAATTATTAGATAAATATAATATAGAATATAGCTTTAAGTATACAAAGTCATTAGATGACGCATATAATTTTTCTGCTTGTGCAAACAAAGAGGGATATGACATAATAGTTGCGGTTGGTGGGGACGGTACTATAAACAAAGTAATCAACGGTTTTTATGATAGCTATGGTAATCGTATTTCAAATGCCAAGTTTGCTGTTATATATACGGGTACGAGTCCAGATTTTTGCAAGAGTTATGGAATACCTCTCAATTTGGATAAAGCAATTTTATTACTAAGTAATGCTGATAGTAAAAAAATAAGTATTGGACAAATTAAATTTTCTACTGGGGGACAAGTGACTACTAGCTATTTTGCTTGCTGTGCTAATATAGGAATCGGAGCAGCTCTAGCAAGAGTCGCTGGTGGTGGTATAAGAGGTATATTAGGTGATACACTCGGAACTTTTTTATCGCTAATATCGGTACTTACAAAATATAAAACATGTGATTATAAGATTTGTATTGATAATAAGGAGCATACAGTGAAAAATGTTCATAATACTTCGATAGGTAGGACCTTTTATATAGCATCAGGAATAAAGGTCAAAAATGAACTTAATATAGAGGACAATAGGTTCTATAGTCTAACTGTAAAAAACATCAGGATAAAAAATCTTATAAAAGTCATTAGTAAAATTTATAGCGGGGAACAAATAAATAATGACGACAACCTGCAGTTAGAGTATTTTGAAAAATTAAAGATATATGATTCAAAAGCTGAAGTTGAATTTGATGGGGATGCTGCAGGATTTTTGCCTTGTGAGATAGAAATGGCAAGAGACAAGCTAGATTTGATTTGTGAGGGATGAGTATGAGTAGTGAAAAGAATCTTATAAAATTAATTTCAGGTGTAATGCCCAAAAGTCCTCTACAGATGAATAAGCTATATGAGTCCGATTCAGAAATAGTAGACTATAAAGGTAGCAAGCTTTTGTTTAATATCGATGAGTTCTCGAAAGAAGATATGTTTAGAGAGCATAACCCACGTATCTTAGGGTTTAATATAGCAACTGCAAGTATATCCGATATACTTGCAACTGGAGGAACACCGCTATATTATTTACATAGTATGTGTGTACCGAGTAGATGGGATGAGAACTACATAAAATCATTTTCACAGGGAGTAGCGGAAGCTCTTAGGTTAAATAATATGACTTTCTTAGGTGGAGATTTTTCAAAATCAGAGGAATGGAAGTACACAGCTACTGTAGTTGGTGAAAATAATAATAAATGCATATTACGAAGTGGCGCTAAAATAGGCGATAATATATATATAACTGGAAAAATAGGCACAGGTAACTTAGAAGCTTTTTTGAAGATAAAAGGTATTAATAAATTTAAACTAATGTTTAACAGCAGACATAAGGAATCGAGGTTTATAAATAGTTATGCAACTGCTTGCATAGATACTAGTGACGGTTGCTATAACTGTCTAAATACAATTGCAGAGATGAGTAATGTAGGATATGAAATAGAAAAAGTACCATACATAAGACTCGGTAAAATAGCTGCAAAATTAGCTAATGTGGAAGAATTGCTACTTTTTTTAGGTGAATGTGGAGAATATGAGCTAATGTTTACTATTGCCGAAGGTGAAGAAGAAAATTTTATAAAAAATGCAAAGAAGAACGGATTTAGGTTTTATCGTATTGGAAAAATTGTAGAGACAGGGACAAAAATTATTAGAGATAGTAAAAGGATAATAGATTTTAGCAATATAAACATCAGTGCTAGAGATTATGAGAACATAGAGGATTATTTACAGGAACTTATTCGTGTAATTAAAAGGGATGATACATATGGCAAATAGGGTTGTTATAACAGGCATTGGCATGATAACATCATTAGGATTTGAAAAAGAAACAGTATTTAAAAATATTCTGAATAATAAAATGATTATAGAAAAAGTACCAGAGAGGTTTAAAAAAAGGTATCTATTTAAATCAGGGTACTATGTACCTGCACCAAAAATAGATATGAGTGAACATGGGGTTGATTCGGGAATAGTTAATCTAATGGAACAATCGGCAAGGTATTCAGTAGCTGCAACAAAATATGCCTTAGAAGATGCAGGACTAGATAAAGAAGCTATTCGCAACGCAGATGTTATAATGGGGCTCGGAATGAACAGTTTTGAGACACTACTAAATTCCTATTTAGCACATTTGCAGATAAAAGAAAGTGATTTTGAAGATATAAAACCTATTTTTAATAGAATGATAGTACCTATGCTAATGCCGAACTCAGTGTCAGCCTGGATAAGCATTTTATACGGTGCGGGGGGGACTAATTATACTTTGAATGCTTCATGTGCATCTGGAACTCACGCTATAGGGGAAGCTTACAGGAGAATAAAAGACGGATATAAAAAGATAGTAATAGCTGGCGGAAGTGAGTGTTTAAGGGAAAAAAATGGAGCAATTATGAGGGGATTTGATATGCTGCTAGCACTTACACAGTCGCAGGACGGACATCCGATGCCTTTTTCAAATAATCGGAGTGGATTTTTATTTAATGAAGGGGCGAGCTGCGTTATAATCTTAGAAGAAATAGAAAGTGCTATAAATAGAGGAGCAACTATTTATGCAGAGGTATGTGATTATCAGTCAAACAGTGATGCTCATAATATAGTTCAGATGAATGAACAGGGTGATAGTATAAAAAAATTACTGAGTGAACTATCAAGTGGTAAAAAGATTGATTATTTAAATGCACATGGAACCGGGACAATACTGAATGACAGAATAGAAGCAAAAATTATAAGAGATGTTTTTGGAGATAAAGATAGTCAGCCCCTTATCAATTCAACAAAAGGAATACTCGGACATAGTATAGGCGCGAGTGGTGCCATAGAAATAGGTGTAACTGCATTATCAATTAAAAACAAAATTGTTCATGGAAATTTCATTACTGATCCTATAGAAAATTTAAATCTACCACTTGAAAACATAGAAGTTGACATAAATTATGCTATATCGACATCATATGGGTTTGGAGGACATAATGCAGGAATTTTACTAAAGTCGGTAGGTGACTCGTGATGGAAAAGGTTTTAATTACTGGGGCATCAGGATTCATCGGAAGTCATGTTGTTGAATATTTTTTGGAGAAAGGTGTTAGTGTAGGGTGTTTAATCAGAAAAAGCAGTAACACTGAAAACATAAAAGAACTTAATGTAGAATTAGAATATGGGGACACCCTAGACTATAATGGACTTGTAGAAATATTTTCTAAATATAATAGGGTTATACATATTGCAGGTCTTGCAACCGACTGGGAAAAGTGGAAGAAGTTTTATGAAGTTAATGTTACAGGAACTATGAATGTATTAAAAGCATGTAAAGAAGTGAATATAAATGACATAATCATTACTGCATCTATTTCAGTGTATGGTGAAGAAAATGGGTATGTAGTAAAAAACGAAGACAGTCCTTTAAACTCACATTACAACTATTTTTTAGATAAAGTGTTTCCATCAGGGATGAATTATTATCGAGATTCTAAAGCAGTCGCCAAGAGAGAAGCAATAAAATATTCACAGGAAAATGGGCTGAACTTAACTATTATTGAACCTGCGTGGGTTTATGGGGAGAGGGAGTTTAATACAGGATTTTATGAGTATATTAAAACAGTTAAAGAAGGCATACCATATTTACCAGGTAGTAAGCGTAACAAATTTCATGTTGTATATGTTAAAGACTTAGCAAGAGCATATTATCTTGTGTATAAAAAAAGTCTAAAAGGAATAAATGCAATAATTATAGGAAATGAAAAGGTAGAGACAATGGATAATATATATTCATTATTCTGTAAGAAGTTAGAACTAAAAAAACCTAAAAAGTTACCTAAGCTAATTGTTTATCCGATAGGGCTTATGCTAGAACTTATTTATACAATTTTCAAAATACGTCAGTCACCAATTCTCACCAGAGCTAGAGTAAATATGCTTTATGATAGTATAGAATATTCTACAAAAAAAGCAGAGAAATTACTTGATTTCACAGCTGAATATACATTAGAAGATGGCATAAGCAGGACGGTAGAGTGGTACAAAAAGCAAAAGCTTTTATAGGAGGTAGTTATGAAAAATACTAAGAATGTTATTGGCTTTAAAAAGAAGATTTTTATTATTTGGGTTATGGTGAGTGTATTTATACATTCTATTTTTGATATGATAAAGGGAAAGATAAAGCCTTCAAATCTTATTCGATATCTCAAGAGACAAGAGGGCTTTATTAAAATGGTAAGTGATAATAAGTTTGTAAAAATTGATGGTAAAACAAGAATGGACTTATACGTACCTGGCTTCCCATCAAAAGCTTTTTATAATGCGTGTATGAAGTTTAATGAGTTTGATGATAAGCTTCCATGCAAAACAGTATTAATATCAGTAACATCCGCATGTAAGTATAACTGTGAGCATTGTTATCAAAAGTATGATAAAGGCAAGGATGTAAACATAGATTGTTTGAAAAAGGTAGTTAAGCATTTGAGTGATATAGGAATAGCTTTCTTTAATATAGAAGGAGGAGAGCCTTTCTTGGTTTATGACAGACTGAGAGCTGTATGTGAGCAGGTAGAAGATAGTGCAGAAATATGGATAAACTCTACAGGGGAAGGGATGACACTAGATAGATTAAAAGAATTAAAAAAGTTAAACGTGACAGCAGTAATGTTCTCGTTACATAGTAGTGACAAAGAGACGTTTAACCATTTCTTTGGTAACGCAGGTGCATGGGATACAATGAAAAATGGGGTTAGTCTATGCCACCAAGCAGGAATAGCAGTAGCATTTAATGCATGCTTACAAAAAGAAGATTTTGATAATGGAAATTATGAAGCTATAATGGATTTAGCCAAAGACCTGAAAGGGAGCATAATACAGCTTATAAAACCAAAGCCTGCAGGAGGCTGGTTAGAAAAAGGAGTTAAATCAATTACCCATAAAGATATAGAGCATATAAAGTCAAAAGTAAATAAATATAACTTAGATAAAAAGTATAAAGAATATCCATCGATATCATCTCAGATTATAGAAGAAGATGAAAACCATTTTGGGTGTACAGCTGGTGGGACAGATAGATTCTACATAAATGCAAAAGGAGATTTACAGCCTTGTGAGTTTCTAAATATATCATTTGGAAACGTAGAAAAGGAAAACTTTGAGGATATATATAAGAAGATGAGAGAGGTTTTTAAAAGCCCAGGTACTTGTTGGCTATGTGAGGCATACTCAAAGGATATTTATAAAATAAAAGAAGAAAACAATCTTGTTACTTTACCTCTTGATAAAGAGCTATCAAAACAAGTGTACGAAAACTGGGACAGAGGAGAAACGACAAAGTTTTATAGAGACTAAAACTAATATTAGATGAAAATCACAAATTTATAGAAAATAAAGAAAAAATGATTATATAGCAATCTTTATGGAAAAAATTTTAAGAACTTTTTTATTGAAAAATTACTCGAAAAATGTTATAGTTAAATAAAGATGAATTTAAGTCAAATAATAAAAGGGGAGATAAATCATGGAAAACATAGAAATACTTGACTCTACACTACGGGATGGTGCTCAAGCTAGTGGAATCTCATTTACTGTTGAAGATAAACTAAAAATAGTAAGAGCTTTGAGTGAAATGGGGATAAAATACATAGAAGCAGGGAATCCAGGGTCAAACCCAAAAGATTTAGAGTTTTTTGAAAGAGTGAGGGAACTGAAACTTACGAATTCAGAACTTGTTGCATTTGGGAGTACACGTAAAAAAGGTATAAAACCAGAAGAAGATGCAAACTTAAAGTCGCTCATAGGTGCTGGGACAAAGTATGTTACTATATTCGGAAAGGCTTGGGATTTTCATGTTACAGAAATTATACAAACTAGTTTGGAAGAAAATTTAATAATGATTGAGGAAACTACAAAATATTTAATAGAGAATGGCAAAAAAGTATTGTTTGATGCTGAACACTTTTTTGATGGATATAAAAATAATCCAGAGTACTCAATTGAAGTACTGAAGACAGCAGAAAAAGCTGGTGCAGAATGTATAGTGTTATGTGATACAAATGGTGGTATGTTTCCAAGTGAAATATATGAAATAACAAAAAAGGTAAAAGAAGTGATAAAAATAACCATAGGAATACACTGTCATGATGACAACGGGATGTCAGTTGCGAATTCTATTATGGCAATAGAAGGAGGTGCAAATCATGTACAAGGCACGTTCATCGGATATGGGGAAAGATGCGGAAATGCCAATTTGTCAACAGTAATACCAAACTTACAATTAAAAAAGGGATATAAATGCATATTAGAAGATAAAATAGTTGGACTTACATATTATGCAAGACAAATAGCAGAAATATCAAATGTGGTACTAAAAGATGAGCTACCATATGTAGGAGCGAGTGCCTTTGCTCATAAAGCAGGGATGCATATAGATGCAGTAAGTAAAGCTCCAGAAGCATTTGAACACATCAACCCAGAAAAAGTTGGAAATGAAAGACGATTCTTAATTTCCGAAGTAGCAGGACGTAGCGTAATATTACAGAAGGTTCAAAAAATAAACGCTGAATTAACAAAAGACTCAAAGGAAATTCAAGAAATTATAGACAAACTGAAAGAATTAGAACATGAGGGATATCAATTCGAGGGAGCTGAGGCATCTTTTGAAATTATAGTAATGAAACAACTTGGTATGTATAAAAAACATTTTGATGTTAAGAAACTAAATATAATGAATGAATATCCATCGATAGATGAAACATTAAAGTCAGAGGCGGTTGTTAAAATATCAGTTAATAACAAGGAGACAATTATTGCAGCCGAAGGAAATGGGGTAGTAAATGCATTAGACATAGCTCTCCGAAAATCATTAGAACAATTTTATCCAAAATTAAAAGAGATAAAACTTACAGACTATAAAGTAAGAATTCTAGAACCAGAAAATACAACGGCAGCTAAAGTAAGAGTATTAATAGAGTTTTCTGACGGAAAAAATGTATGGACAACAATAGGAGTATCAAATGACATTATAGATGCAAGTAAGATAGCATTTATAGATTCACTAGAGTATAAGTTGATGATGGAAGAAAGTAATATTTTTAACGTAGTAGGAAGATTTATAAAGAAAATAATGAGAATAGATAATTAAGCGCTATTGATAGTATACAAAATTAAGCAATATATATAACTGTTACGTATAATCTATATAATATAAACAAGAGGGATAAAATAATGTAACAGTAGATTCTATTAAACAGACAGAGGAAGAAAAAAGCGAAATTGATAATATGTTTGCAAATGATATTTCTTGCAATGGTCCTACTAATCAAAATCATACCTTGGACGTAAAGGATGAGTATTCTCTTTAGGAATAAAGATTTAAAATACTGTCTTCACCTTTTTGAAGAGATTAAGGAATAGTCTGGATTCGTAAACATTTTTAATAAATACATAATAGAGCATAAAACATAACATAGACCGCAATACATAGGAGTAATAACTCAGAAGATAAAATGGGTATAAGATATTAGGCAAACTAATATCTTATTTTGATGCTTAAAGTATTAAATGTCTTGTACTTTAATATACATTGCTTAAGGGATGGTGGTATAAATGGATTTAACATTAGAACAACTAGCACAATATGATGGCTCTAGAGGCAAGCCTGCATATGTTGCAGTGAACGGCGTAATTTATGATGTAAGTAATGCGAGGTCATGGGGTGGTGGGACTCACTTTGGGCTATATGCTGGGAAAGATTTGACTGGGCAATTTAGTGGATGTCACCAAGCAGATATTTTAAAGAATTTACCTGTAGTGGGTAGGTTGATAAGATAAGGGGGAATACATTTGCCAAGTGAAAAATGTCCAATATCGGGTAGTAAACAAAATATTCCTAGACATATAATTGATAAGGCAGTAAACAACATAGATCAAAGCAAAAAAATAAACTTAATATGGCTTGAAGCTCAAACGTGTTCAGGTAATATAATATCATTACTAAATGCAGAAGATCCAGACGTAATATTTCTACTTAGAAAAATGGTTAATATGACTTATAACAATAGTTTAATGGCAGAAGAAGGAGAAAGAGCATTTGATAAATTTTTAGAAACTTTAAATACAGAGTTTATTCTTGTAGTAGAAGGTGCTGTTTCTACCAGAGACAATGGATTATATAATGTTATAGCTAGACACGAGGGGAAACCCATAACAGGTATGGACGCAGTAGCTATGGCGGGAAAAGCTGCTAAGTATGTAATAGCGGTTGGTTCATGTGCATCTTACGGAGGGCCATCTTCAGCTAGACCTAACCCGTCTGAAAGTAAAAGCGTATATGATTTTCTAGGAAGTGAAGTTATAAGGGTGCCAGGGTGCCCAAGTAACCCACAGTGGGTCATAGGAACGATAGCACATATTTTAACTGAGGGCAAACCAGAGCTTGATAAGGAAAATAGGCCGGTATTATTTTACGGTGTGACGGTGCATGATTTGTGCCAAAGAAGATCGTTCTTTGATAGGGGCATATTTGCTAAGAAGCTAGGTGAACCAGAGTGCATGTTTAAGCTAGGTTGTAGAGGGCCTATTACTAAGACAAATTGCCCAATACGTAGGTGGAATAATAGTACGAATTGGCCTATAGGAGATAATACTCCATGTATAGGGTGTGCACGAAATGGATTCCCTGATTCTATGGAACCATTTGTGAGATATTGATAGGGGTGGTTAAAATAGAAAAGATAGTTATTAATCCACTGACAAGAATAAGTGGCTTTTTAGAAATAGAGGTTACGATAGATAACCATAAAGTAGTAGACGCGAAAAGTAGTGGTATGATGTATAGGGGCTTTGAAAAAATGCTACAAGGAAGGCCACCACTTGACGCAATATACTTTACAGAAAGGATTTGTGGTATTTGCTCTACAGCTCATTCGGTTGCTTCAGCCCTAGGACTTGAGGATGCACTAAAAGTTGTTCCAACGCCCAATGATTCAATGATTAGACAGATTATACATGGGTGTGAGTTTCTACAAAATCATTTAAGACATTTTTATCAGTATACATTTCCTGACTATGTCAATGGACCTCATATAAACCCATTGTACAAAGAATCTGTAGGAGATTATAGGCTACCGGAAAACATTAATAAGACTTTGAGTGTACATTACTTGAAATCAATAGAATATAGTAGGTCTGCTCACAAGATGCTTGCTATACTTGGTGGGAAGGCCCCTCATAACCATGGTGTGTTTGTTGGGGGAGTGACTGTAAATATGGATGCAGATAAATGGATAGAGTTAAAATCAATAGTATCATCAATCAAGGGCTTTATAGATAACATAATGGTACCAGATGTGAATATACTAGCAGAATATTATCCCGATTACTTTGAAAATGGAAAAGGATACGGAAACCTTATGAGTTATGGATTATATAACCAGTATATTGACAAGAAATTTAAGTATGTTGATCCGGGAGTACTAATAAAAAACCAAAGGTATGGATTTAATAAGGATAGAATTACAGAAAATATACATTATTCTTGGTATATAGGCGATAGAGAAAATATAGAACCTGAAGGAGAGTATGTAGAAACAGATGTATATAAAAAAGGAGGATATAGTTTTATAAAAGCTCCGAGATATGGTGGATATGGAGTAGAGGTAGGACCACTTGCGAGAATGTATTTAAGTGGGGAATATACGAGAGGTATTTCAACCATGGATAGAACCATTGCTAGGGTATTAGAGGTAAGCAAAGTATGCAATATAATAGAGCATCTTTTGGGAAAGATAGAGTTTGAACCTACATCTCAAAAAGCATATGAAGTAACAGAACAGGCAAAAGGAATCGGACTTACAGATACGACAAGAGGGGCACTCGGACACTGGATATCTATAGAGGACACGAAAATTAAGAATTATTCAATCATAACTCCATCTGCTTGGAACCTATCACCTATGGATTCAAATGGTGTGAGAGGAGTAGCAGAAGAAGCACTCATTGGTACATACGTGAAGGATGAAAAAAATCCAGTAGAGATAGGAAGAATCATCAGGTCATTTGACCCTTGTGTTTCATGTGCTACCCATATCACGAGTGATAGATATAAAGATATAAGTGTAAAAATAACATGATAAAAGTGATGGCATTAGGAAATGTTTTAATGACTGATGACGGGATAGGATTAAAGGTGTTAAAGGAGATAGAAAAGAGTGTTTTAAAAGTTAATACAAGCATAGAAGTGATATATGGGGAAACGGATTTTGTGTATTGCTTAAATAATGTGTGTGATGATGACATTATAATAATCGTTGATGGTTCATACTTTGAAATAAAGCCAGGAACCGTTACAGTAAAGAGTTTAAGTGATTGTAGTGGTGAATTTCATAAAACTAGCTCACAACACCAAATTAGCCTTGTTGATATGATAATGGACTATAAAAATAATATAGAAGTTTATTTTATAGGTATAGAAGTAGCGATAGTAGATTTTGGAGCTAGTCTTTCTGATGAACTAAATCATATGTTTGAAGAGATTTGTAATGGGGTTTTAGATGGTATTAAAACAATTATAAATAGCAAGTCAGGAGGGAAAAATGCATGAGGTTTCAGTTGTATCGGATATGTTAAATATTGTTTATGAGAATGCAGAGTCACATAACATAAAAAGTATAAACAAGATAGTCTTGAGAATAGGTGAGTTTACATGTATAAACGAAGGCAGTATTCGGTTTGCATTTGAATGTTTATGTAAAGATACGATATGCGAAAATGCTTTACTAGAAGTAGATAGAGCTACAGGCGATGAATTAATAATAGAGAGAATAGAAGGAGAATGAAAATGAAAAATATAGTAATAGAAAAAAGTATACTGAAAAACAATGATGAAAGTGCGGCAAGGAATAGAAACATCTTAAATGATAAAGGAATCTATGCAATCAATTTGATAGGTTCGCCAGGGGCAGGAAAGACGTCAGTACTGGAGCAAATAATATGTAATATAAAAGAAAAATCTCATATGGCTGTTATAGAAGGGGATTTGTACACAACAAAAGATGCAGAAAAAATTGAGAGGCAAGGTGTTAATGTAGTGCAGTTAAATACCGAGGGAGCATGTCATCTGGATGCAACAATGGTAGGGCAGGCACTTGAAAATATAGATACAGATGATCTAGACTTTTTGGTTATAGAAAATGTAGGTAACTTAGTATGCCCAGCAGAATTTGATTTATGTGAAGACAGTAAAGTTTTGGTTATGAGCGTGACTGAAGGACATGATAAACCTCTTAAGTATCCAGCAATGTTTCAAAAGGCAGAAACACTAATACTAAACAAGATAGACTTGATAAAGTATACGAACTTTGATATAGATGAATTTTATAAGGATGTAAGGTCTTTAAACTTTAATATACATATATTTGAAATATCATGCACAACAGGTGAAGGAGTACAGGAACTCTGTAATTACTTACAAGAAAAGATAGCAAGGAAGAAGAGTGGAAGGTGAAAATAGAAAATAAAAATAGAAAATACATAACAGTAAAGGGAATAGTTCAGGGAGTTGGATTTAGACCTTACGTATATAGACTTGCTGTGCAAAACAACCTAAAGGGGTGGGTAAAAAATACTAGTGGTGGTTTATATATAGATGTTGAAGGAAAAGAAGTTAATGTAGAAAATTTTTTAGCTGAGATAAAAAATAACCCGCCTAAATTATCAAAAGTAGCTGAAATATATGTTGAAGATAGAGAATTAGCAAATTACGAAAAGTTTGAAATAAAGAAGAGTAATGGGGCAGAAGGTAGGGTAACTTTGATTTCACCAGATATAGGTATATGTGAAGATTGCATAAATGATATAAAAAATATAGAAAATAGAAGATATAAATATCCTTTTACAAACTGTACAAACTGTGGACCCAGATACACCATAATAAAGGGCTTGCCCTATGATAGATATGCCACAAGCATGAGTGAGTTTGTAATGTGCAGTGAATGTGGAAACGAGTATGAAAATCCTTTAGACAGAAGGTTTCACGCACAACCTACAGCTTGTCATATATGTGGACCTAAAATAGAACTTGTAGATAGCAGAGGAAATAAAGTTTTAAGGGAAGATATTATAAAGGAAGTTGTAAGGCTTCTTAAGAAGGGGGTTATTATTGCTATCAAGGGTCTTTCGGGCTTTCATTTAGCATGTGATGCCAAATGCGAGAAAGCAGTAGAAAAGCTTAGAGATAGAAAAAATAGGCCAACTAAACCGTTAGCAGTGATGATAAAAGATATATATACGGTAAAGAAATATTGTAACGCGATTAACATAGAAGAAAAGATACTCGGTAGTGAGAGGAAGCCAATTGTTTTATTAAATAAGAAAAATGATTTACTTCTACATAACATTGCACCAAACAATAATAAGTTGGGTGTTATGTTGCCATATACGCCACTTCATCAATTAATATTTGATGAGGGAGTAGATGTATTAGTTATGACTAGTGCTAATCAGAGTGGTATGCCTATCATATATAAGAATGATGATGCAGTGGAAAGTTTAAAGAATGTGGCAGATTATATGCTAATTCATAATAGAGACATATATATACCTGTTGACGATTCAGTAAGTATGGTAGTTTTGGGTGAAGAGAGAGTACTGAGAAACTCAAGGGGATATGCACCTATAAATATAAACCATCATATGAGTAATGAAATATTAGCTTGTGGTTCTCATATGAAAAATTCAATTGCACTATCAAAGGCGGATAATATTTTTGTTAGTCAATATATTGGCGATGTTGAGAATATAGAAACCTACGATAGAGTTAGTAAAATAATAGAGCATTTTAAAAGTATATATTATATAAAGCCTGAAGTGATAGCAGTAGATATGCACCCTAACTATTGGTCGTCGGAGTACATAAAAGAGCAAAACATTAGGCATATAGAAGTACAACATCACCATGCCCATATTGTAAGTTGTATGGTAGAAAATAAAGTGGAAGATAAGGTTATTGGTATAGCATATGACGGAAGTGGATATGGAACCGATAGGAAGATATGGGGTGGAGAGTTTTTTATATGTAATTATTCTACTTCTGAAAGAGTGGGACATTTAAACTACCTAGGGATGCCAGGAGGGGAAATAGTCATAAAAGAACCTTGGAGAATGGCAGTTAGCTATTTGTATAAGGTATATGGTGACGAACTAGATAACATTTTGCCTGAAAGTTTACGTGTTAAAGAGATAAGTAATTTAAAATCCATGCTGAGACATAGCATGAACATAATAGACACATCTAGTGTTGGAAGACTTTTTGACGCTATAGCGGTTATATTGGGATTTACAGGAGAAGTAACTTATGAGGGAGAAGCAGCTATATTTTTGGAATACATATGTGATCAAAACGAAACGAGCAGCTATGATTATAATATACAGCTCATAGATGATGAGTATATCATAAACACAGATAATATGGTAAAAGAGTTAATGGGAGATATAAATGTCAATGTAAAAAAAGAAATCATAGCTAGAAAATTCCATAATACCCTAATAGACTTTTCCGTACATATGTGTGAACTGATATATGATAAGAAACATATTAAGAAAGTTGTTTTAAGTGGAGGAGTATTTCAAAACCAAATACTACTCACAGGAATTTATGAAAAGCTAATTAGTAAAGGATTTGAAGTATACACTCACAAGTTAATACCATGCAATGATAGTGGGATTAGTTTAGGACAATTAGTGATTGCAAATGAAATAATACACAAAAATTCTCCCCTTTGGTAAGGGGGAGATAGAGGAGGTATGTTTATGTGTATAGCAGTGCCTGCGAAGGTTCTAGAAATTGATAAAAATAATGCTGTTGTATGTTTTGAAGGAGTGAGTACTAAGGCGAATATAGATTTAGTAGAAGGGATAAGGGTAGGTGATTACATACTACTACATGCAGGATGTGCCATACAAAAAATAAATGAAGTAGAAGCAAAAAAGACACTCGAATTATTTAAGCAAATGCTAGATTGAAGCAGATAGGGGTGCGAGATGAGTTATGAATATGAAGCCATAAATCAACAGGTGGCACAAAATATATTAAAAAGGATTAAACATATTGATACAGGACATATAAAGATAATGGAAGTATGCGGGACACATACTATGGCAATTATGAAATATGGGATAAAGGAGTTGCTACCCAAAAATATAGAATTAATATCGGGGCCAGGTTGTCCAGTGTGCGTAACTTCGCAAGGGTACATAGATGCAGTAGTGGAATTGATACATAGACACAATATGATAATAACGACTTTTGGAGATATGATAAAAGTACCAGGGACAAATACATCCCTAAAGACTGAGAGGGCCTTAGGCAAGGACATTAGGATCGTGTACTCACCTTTACAGTCGCTAGAGATAGCAAAGCAAAATCCAGATAAGGAGGTAGTATTCTTAGGTGTAGGTTTTGAGACAACAACGCCAATCATAGCGCTCTCAATAGAGAAAGCCAAAAGTGATAACATTAAGAATTTTGCTGTATTTCAGAGCTTGAAAACAATGCCTAATATTATAAAGAAACTAATACTAGACCAAGATGTTGATATAGATGGATTCATACTTCCGGGTCATGTTGTTACTGTAACAGGATACAAGCCTTTTGAGTTTATAAGTGAAGATTATAATATGTCAGGAGTAGTAGCAGGGTTTGAACTTTTAGACATATTACATGGGATATATGAACTATTAAAAAACATTCAAAGTGGAACACCAAAAGTAAAAAATTTATATAGTGAAGTAGTTGGATATGAAGGAAATACCAAGGTAAAAAAAATAGTGGAAAAGATATTTGAGGTTTCCAGTAGTAATTGGAGAGGACTCGGCATCATAGAAGACACAGGGTTACAGATACGGGAAGAGTATAAAGAGTTTGATGCAAAGGAGAAGTTTAATATAACCATAAATAATTGCACAAGACAAACCAAATGTATATGTGGCGATATACTAAAAGGTGAGTGCACTCCAAATGAATGTAAAATGTTTGAATCAGTATGTAGTCCATCTAACCCACTAGGACCCTGTATGGTTTCAGAAGAGGGAACATGTGCGGCATATTATAAGTATGATTTGGGGAGGTAGGGCATGGATATGATTACATTAGAACATGGGAACGGTGGGAGAAAGACACATGAACTGATAAAAGATATATTTTACAAGCACTTTAAAAATGATATATTGTCACAACAAAGTGATGCAAGTATTCTAGGTATGATAGATGGAGAAGTTGCAGTTACAACAGATTCATTTGTAGTAGACCCAATTTTTTTCCCAGGTGGGGATATTGGAAAACTGTCCATTTGTGGAACAGTAAACGATTTAGTTGTAACAGGTGCAAAGCCTTTATATATCACAGTTGGGTTTATCATAGAAGAGGGATTAGATATAGATATTTTGGAGAAGATAGTTATATCAATGGCAGAAACAGCAAGGCAAGCTAATGTAAAAATAGTAGCTGGTGATACAAAGGTAGTTGGCAGAGGGAGCGTAGACAAGATATTCATAAATACAACAGGTATTGGAGTTATGGACAGAAATGAACTTCAGATATCAAATAGAAATATTGAGACTGGTGATAAAGTAATAGTAAGTGGCACAATTGGAGATCATGGGATGTGCATCATGAGTAAAAGGGCTGAATTTGACTTTGAGTGTGACATAAAAAGCGACTGCAATTTGTTAGATAAACTAGTTGCAGATATATTAGATGTGAGTAATAAAGTAAGAATTATAAGAGACCCCACAAGAGGTGGAGTGGCTACAACACTCAACGAGTTAATAGAAAATACGGGTAAGAGTGTTGTTATTTACGAAAAGAATATACCTGTTAAATATAGTGTTAGAGGGATGTGCAAGATGGTGGGACTTGATCCGCTATACGTTGCAAATGAAGGTAAAATTATACTAATAGCATCAATAGAAGATGCAGAACAAATCGTGGAAGTTATGAAACAAAACAAGTTAGGAAAAGACGCTACCATTATTGGGGAGATTATAAGTGATGCTAAAAACAGGGTATGCTTAAAAACAGAATCAGGAGGAACTAGGATACTGAATATGTTAGAAGGAGAATTGTTGCCTAGAATATGTTGATAGTGAGAGGTTAACATAAAAAATAGCTTTCTATGATAACTAATTTACCACGGAAAGCTATTTTTACATACCTTTTTAAAAAACTTTTGATACTAGTGGTCATAACCTTATTCAGCAGCATCTGAATCTGCTTTAGTTTTATGAACTGTACCATGTGGATGTTGAGGCGGAGCATAGATAGAGTATAATTTAATAGGTTCATAACCCGTATTGATTAAATTGTGCCATTTACCAGCAGGTATTATAAACGCGAAATCATCATAAACTTGTGCCTGAAAATCCAAGTTATTTTTTCTATCACCCATTTTAACAAGTCCTTCACCTTGTTCGATACGTAAAAATTGATCAAGGTCTGGGTGAATTTCTAAACCTATCTCTTCCCCAGGATTGATGCTCATCAAGGTAACTTGTAAATGATCTCCTGTCCATAATGCAGTACGAAAATTTTTATTTTGTATGGTTGCCTTATTGATATCAACAACAAAAGGATTTGGACCATAATCTTTCAATTTAATAGGACCATTATCACCTTGTGAGTTTGATGAATAGTTGTTTTGTTCATAATCTGCCTCATCAGTATAAGGAATATGCTGATTGTTTTTATACACCTGCATGTTATTTTCGTAGGAACGGGGATGCCTTCTATTTATATTGTTCATAGTATTCATTCCTTTCATATTGTTATATAGATCATATTATCATATGTTTTATATTTGGATATGTGCTTGTATCTACAGAATATATGTATTAGAAATATAAAATATATTGACATTACAACATAGAAGTAAATTGATAATTTGCTTTTGAAAAAGCAAAAAAGTAAGTATTAAATATAATATAAATTGTTACAAATATAAAAAAATGGAGCGATGTCATGTCAAATCAAACTAATAGCGTAGCTAATAAACTAATAAATGAGAAGTCACCATATTTATTGCAACATGCTTACAACCCTGTAGATTGGTACCCTTGGGGGGATGAGGCGTTTGAGAAGGCAATAGCAGAGGACAAGCCAGTTTTTTTATCAATTGGCTATTCGACCTGTCACTGAGGCCATGTAATGTAGTAAAACCACTATCAGACTAGGTTTCTACATTTTGATTGATTATCAATATAATTTATGATATAATGTCAAAATATTAGAGATGAAATGTAGGAGGTTTTGGTAAGGTGGATAATACTAGAGTTGACGGTAGAATTATTGTGGGTAAATTAAAAAGAGAAATGATTCATATGCTAAATATAAATTTACCTGCTGATGATATCAGTATGTATCATGGTTTCAAAAAGCATGTCAAAAAGAAACACCCTCATTGTGAAAAATACATATTTAAAATATCAGATATAATAAGTAATCCAGATTATATAGGTGTTCATCCTAATGAGCCTAATAGTATTGAGCTGGTTAAAAGACTTGATAAAAACATTTTAGTAGCCATAACCTTATCAGAAGATATAGGGACAAAATATTTGTATGCTTCAAGTTTATATGATATTTCTGAGCCCAAATTACAAAATAGAATAAATAGTAAAAGGCTATTAAAATGGGAAAACTGATTTTTATAAAAATTAGGTTCTAACGCTTGACATATTTTAATAGAGATGGTATAATTACATTAGCAACAGGATAAATTAGTAAGGGATTACTTGAGGTTCGGAAATGGCTCCCGACACGCTACGAAAGTAGTTACAAGGTATGCAGGATACGCCGCCCTGCCAACTAATCCTTAGTAAAAAGAGAAGATGAAACGACTATCTTCTCTTTTTTGATTCTGAAAAATAAGAGGCAAATCAAATATAACCTTGAATATAAACTCTGAATATAAAAAGAATAGACGCTCGATATTATCAGAATTTTCACTTAAACGCAAATTGAAAAAGATGTTGACATATGTCATAATAATAAGTATAATTAGAAAAATATTGGTTTCAAAAGGGGGATTTACATGACTGTCGGAGCAATAATGTTTGTGCTGTTTGGAATTTTATGCTTTATCGGGGGATTCTTTATGTTTAGTAGGTCGAATAACTTTTTAAAAAGTTCTCAGAAATTAGAAGGAATAATTCTGGGATATAAGGAAGTACATGGTATCGGTGATCCAACAACGTATGCACCCATAGTTGAATATATAGCTGATGGTGAGAAAAAGACATTTACTTCAAATGTTTCAAGTAGTAGTAAAAAGCTTATTGGTGGAAAAGTAAAAATACTTTATAATCATAAAGACGGAAACGTAGAGATAAATTCATTAGTTAGTTTATGGTTCTTCCCTACAATGATAATAGTAATGGGCTTGATATTTATAGGCATAGGAATATTTGGAAAGAATATTTCATGAATAAAGGATACTATACTCTTTTTAAAATTTAAAAACGAACATGATTCTAAGGGTTAAAAATGTTGCCTAAGGAATATTACGGACATTGGAAAATTATATGTAGCATAAAAATATAAGTATTAAACAGGGTACATAATGTTATACTAATAAAAAGCCTAATATAAGGCTTTTTTGCATTTAATATATATATTTACAAAGGGGGTGATGCCCATGTCAACTCAACAAAAGGGTGTTGCTAACAGACTAATAAATGAGAAGTCACCTTATTTATTACAGCACGCTTACAACCCAGTAGATTGGTATCCATGGTGTGAAGAAGCATTTGCCAAGGCTGTATCGGAAGATAAGCCAGTATTCCTTAGTATCGGATATTCGACCTGTCACTGGTGTCATGTAATGGAGCGAGAGTCTTTTCTTGATGATGAAGTTGCAGAGTTGCTTAATAAGGATTTTGTTGCAATCAAGGTAGATAGGGAAGAAAGACCTGATATAGATAACATATATATGAACTTTTGTCAGATGATAACGGGGAGCGGTGGTTGGCCGCTCACAGTAGTTCTCAATCCAAAGGATAAGAAGCCTTTTTTTGCGGGGACTTATTTCCCCAAGGAAAGTAAGGGTCAATATAGTGGAATGATAGATTTACTGCCAGAGATAACTTATGCTTGGGAAAATAAAAGAGATGAGTTAGAGAAAGTTAGTGAGGAGATTATGAGGGCACTTGAGGGTTCTGCAGAAAGTGATATAAGCTTATCGTCGGATGATATTACCGATACCTATGCAAATTTGAATTATTCATTTGATAGTGTGTACGGAGGGTTTGGATACGCTCCTAAATTTCCTACACCACATAATTTACTTTTCTTATTAAGATATTATATAACAAGTAAGGATGATAATGCTTTAAATATTGTCACAAAAACGCTAGATAGTATGTATGAAGGCGGTATATTTGATCATATTGGATTTGGATTTTCAAGGTATTCGACGGATAATAAATGGCTTGTTCCGCATTTTGAAAAGATGTTATATGATAATGCATTGCTACTAATAGCATATTTAGAGACATATCAAGTAACTAAAAATAATCTATATAAGGAAGTAGCAGAGAAAATAATTAGTTATATTTTGCGAGACATGACATCAGACGAAGGTGGATTTTACTCGGCTGAAGATGCAGACTCGGAGGGTGTAGAAGGTAAGTTTTATGTATTTACTAAAAGTGAGCTTATAGATGTGTTAGGTGAAGGGGAAGGCAAGTTATTTTGTAAACACTATAATGTTAGCGAAAATGGTAATTTTGAAGGTAAAAATATACTTAATCTCATAAAAACAACTACAGATGATTTGGAAAATGATCAGAAGATGATTAAAAAGATATTTGACTATAGAAAACAAAGGGTACATCCTTTTAAAGATGATAAAATACTAACATCGTGGAATGGTCTCATGATTGCGGCACTGGCGATAGCAGGTAGAATGCTCGAAAATCAAGAATATATCAGTGCTTCCGAAAAGGCAGTAGCGTTTATTGAGGATAAATTATTTAATGAAAATGGAAGGCTTTTTGCAAGATTCAGAGATGGAGAAGTATCGAATCTAGCATATTTAGAAGACTATGCATTTTTAATTTGGGGATTAATAGAGCTTTATGAAACTACATTTAAAGTAGATTATTTGAAAAAGGCGATAGAGCTTACAAATGAAACCATCAAATACTTTTGGGACGAAAAAGATGGCGGATTTTTCATATATGGTAGTGATAGTGAGAAGCTTATAACAAGGACAAAGGAGATATATGATGGTGCTACACCCTCTGGAAACTCAGTAACTACACTGAATATGTTAAAGTTAGCAAGTATGACTGGTAATATAGAATTTAAGGAAAAAGCTATGAAACAATTTGAGACATTTGGAGGAACAGTAGGTGCGAGTCCAAATTATTATACTTATTTTATGATGGCGTATTTGTATACCAACACTGATGTAGCAGAGATTGTTATTGCGGGTAATAGAGAAAATATAAAAACCAGACAAATGATCGATGAGATAAATAAAAGATTTTTACCATTTACAACATGTGTGTTAAATGATGGGGATGGAAGGCTACATGAAATAATACCATTTATTAAAAATCAGAAGGTAGAGAATGATGATGTAAAAGCCTATGTGTGCCAAAACTTTTCATGTAAGGAACCAATTTCTGATATTGATGAGTTTGTGACTTTTCTATCTGTAATCAAACTTTAAGGATTTAGCAGTTGACAATGTTGCGTAATTATAATATAATGTTGAATGTGTCAGTTTCATGCTGACTAAACTTTTCCGTGCTAGCTGGGGAGATAGCGGTGCCCTGTAACCTGCAATCCGCTATAGCAGGAGTGATGCTTGTATGAGGGAATAATTGGTAGAGCCAGCCTTACGAAAGTGGTAATGAGAATCGGGTCTTATGCAATAGAAGTTTGTGAATCGTGTCAGGTCTTGACGGAAGCAGCACTAAACAAATGCACTATGTGCCATGAGGAAGCCTAATTTGAGCGAACTACGTAGGTAACGTCTGTTAATTACTTTCAAATACAAGTGCACGGATTTTTTTTATTGGGAGAAAATGGTTGACAAATGGGAAAAAATAGGATATAATGTGTGATATTAATTCATAAAATATAAGAGGAGAGATTGAATAATGGAAGGTAGACTAATATCAGAGGGTATACAAAATAAAATAGACAAGAATAAAGAAAATCAACATAGGAAAAAGGTATGGGGCGCTTTTTGTGGAGTAGCCACACTATTTTTCTTGTCACAAGGCATAACGGCAGAAAACTTGGTACTCGAGTTATTTAATTATGTGGTGGGTGCAAGTGAAATGGTAATGTGTGCATTTTCAATTTTTGAACTTAATAAGCTAATGAAAGAAGAAAAAGCTTTTAAATTTATACATTCAGTTATAAAAAATATCGAACAAGCACAAATAGATGGAAAAACAAAAGAGTTGGTAGTGAACGAAGGTAATTTGATTACAGAAATAGATGTCATAATTAATAACGAGTGTGTTAACTCATCGGTGATTGATAAAGAAAGAAAAATACAAATCGCAGAAGAAATAAATCCAGATGGAACAAAGTTGTATCAATGGGCAGACCTCGAGACTGGTAAGATTGAAGAAATAACAGAAAATATATATTCTATGACGGCAGACAAATTGTACGATATTGAGGATCAACATGGATCACTTCAGGCGTAATTAAACTATAAACAAACAGAATAGTGAGGGTACAAATTCACTATTTTTTATCAAACTTAACTATACATTTGTTAGGCGGAAATAACTATATTTGATAAATGGGAAAAAAACAGGATACAATAGAATAAATGAAGATGTATAAGGAGATGGAAATCATGAAACTAGACAATATGAGAAACGAATATATAGAATCAAGGGAAAATGGAACTAGTTTTATAAGCCAAGCACTTAAACATTTAATGATTGGGATAGTAATGGGCGGTTGTTTGTTTGCACCCTATCCACTCTTAATCCTTGGTGTAGGTGTAGCAGCAGGAGTGCTTGTATATAAAAAATTTGAAGATGCTACTGATCAATATGGTACTTTACTAAGACCTAGTTATAATGTTTTAAAAGAGCCTGAAGTTGATATAGAAGGGCTTGGGGAATATCTTAATGAAAGTGAAAAAGAACAAAAATTAAAAAATAATCTAGAAAATAATCTAGAAAATAATCTAGAAAATAATCTAGAAAATAATCTAGAAAATAATCTAGAAAATAATCTAGTGAGTATATATGTAAATAAGGATAAAAGACCTATAAAACCAACAATTACATATAATACTTTCGCTAGAATATATCCTTTTCCATCTAATGAAAATAATAACATAGAAAAAGATAGTGAGCCTATGTTGTAACCAAACCTTGATTAAACAGTTAAATAAGAGTATAATCCATAATAATCATAGAGCCAATAGGCTCATTTTTTTGAAAAATTAGCATAATTTCCTTGACAATACGTAAAATAAATGGTAAAATTCAACAGTGATACTGTAAAATAAAATGTCACAAGTATGACCTATGTGTGGAAATTCAAAATGTGTATTAGGAACTTTGCACAGTGAGTTGATGAAAGGTGGGTTTAAAAGTGAGAAGATTAAAAACTGAACCAAAAGTTGTGGGAGCAAAACAAACTTTAAAATATCTAGAAAAGGACATGGTTTTAGCGTTATACTTGGCGAAAGATGCTGAGAAACGAGTTACTGACCCTATACTTGAACTAGCGAAACAAAAAAATATTGAAGTAATGTTTGTGGATTCTATGAAACTACTTGGGGATGCATGCAGTATTGAAGTCAAAACCGCCGTTGCGGGAATTATAAAAAAGGAGGTGTAAAGTTTTGCCAACGATGAATCAGTTAGTTAAAGCAGGGAGAAAAACAGTAGCTAAAAAGTCAACTGCACCAGCTCTTCAGAGAGGTTTTAATACTTTGAAGAAAAAGAATGTAGAAATGTCGTCACCACAAAAAAGAGGAACATGTCTTATTGTTAAGACAGATACTCCTAAAAAGCCTAATTCAGCTCTTCGTAAGATAGCTAGAATCAGACTTACTAATGGTGTAGAAGTAACAGCTTATATACCAGGTGTGGGACATAATTTACAAGAGCACAGTGTTGTACTAATAAGAGGCGGTAGAGTAAAGGACCTTCCAGGGGTACGTTACCATATCGTTAGAGGAACACTCGACACTGCGGGCGTAAATAACAGAAAACAAGCTCGTTCTAAATATGGTACAAAGAGACCAAAAGCAGCAAAGAAATAATTTAAGGTATTAATGGCATTAGTACCCGGCGAAACATGCCGAAACTGCTACTAGTAACTAGTTCTTATAACTAGCGAAGAAATGTACGAAAATGATTTTGATTTTGATTTGAAATTGATACATTTATGTTTTCAACTTTCAACTTTCAACTTTCAATTTTCAATTAATCAAAGGAGGGAAGAAATATGCCAAGAAAAGGTCATGTTGCAAAAAGAGATGTTCTACCAGACCCTATCTACAATAGTAAGCTTGTTACCAAATTGGTAAACAATATTATGGAAGATGGAAAAAAAGGGGTAGCTCAAAAAATAGTTTATGGTGCTTTTGACATAATAACAGAAAAGACTAAAAAAGAAGCAGTTGCTGTTTTTGAAGAAGCTATAAATAATATAATGCCTCTACTTGAAGTCAAAGCTAGAAGAGTCGGTGGGGCGACATACCAAGTACCAATTGAAGTACACCCTGCAAGAAGACAAACTTTAGGTTTACGATGGTTGACTTTATACAGCCGCAAACGCGGAGAAAAGACTATGAGAGATAGACTCGCAGCCGAATTAATAGAAGCAGCAAACAATACTGGTGCATCTGTCAAGAAGAAAGAAGAAACACATAAAATGGCAGAAGCGAACAAAGCATTTGCACATTATAAATGGTAAGGAGGAGGGTAACAAGTGTCGAATAGAGCTTATCCTTTAGAAAAGACAAGGAATATCGGTATTATGGCTCACATAGATGCCGGGAAAACAACATTAACAGAGCGTATTTTGTTTTATACAGGAAGGACTCATAAAATAGGAGAAGTACATGAAGGTGCGGCTACTATGGACTGGATGGCACAGGAGCAAGAAAGAGGTATAACTATAACTTCTGCTGCGACTACTTGTTTTTGGCAAAATAATAGAATAAACATAATAGATACTCCAGGGCACGTTGACTTTACTGTTGAAGTTCAAAGATCACTTAAGGTTCTTGACAGTTCTATAGCGGTATTTAACTCAAGAGTTGGAGTTGAGCCACAATCAGAAACAGTTTGGCGTCAAGCAAACAAATATAGTGTTCCTAGAATGGCGTTTATGAATAAGATGGATATTATTGGTGCTGACTTTTTGTATGCAGTAGGTACTATAAAGAACAGATTACACGCAAACGCAGTTCCTATCCAATTACCAATAGGTAAAGAAGATGATTTAGTTGGAGTAATAGACTTAATGACTATGGAAGCAGTTTATTTCTTAGGAGATAAAGGGCAAGATATGTTAAAGAAAAAGGTGGAAGAGGATACTGCTCTACCTGCTGATTTAGCAAAACAAGCAAAAGAATATAGAGAAAAAATGGTTGAGTCTATTGCAGAAACAGACGATGCATTAATGAACAAATTTTTTGAAGGTGAAGAGATATTAGTACCTGAATTAAAAGCAGCACTTAAAAGAGCCGTTGTTAATAACTTAATAGTTCCTTGTTTATGCGGTTCAGCATATAAAAATGTGGGGGTTCAATTATTAATAGATGCAGTCGTTGATTATTGTCCATCACCAACAGAAATCCCAGCTATAAAGGGATGCGATGTAGATGACAAGACCCTAGTTGTTGAGAGACATTCTTCAGATGAAGAACCTTTTGCAGCATTAGCATTTAAGATAATGACTGATCCATTCGTTGGATCACTAACATTCTTTAGAGTTTACTCTGGTGCACTTGATAAAGGTTCTTATGTTTTAAATTCATCAAGAAATAAAAAAGAGAGAATCAGCCGTATATTACAAATGCATGCTAATACACGTGAAGAGCTTGATAAAGTATTTTCAGGAGATATAGCTGCAGCGGTTGGACTAAAAGATACAAATACTGGAGATACTTTATGTGATGAGGATAATCCAGTAATACTAGAAGCAATGGAATTCCCAGAACCAGTTATTTCTCTAGCTATAGAGCCAAAAACAAAAGAGGGACAAGAAAAAATGGGAGTTGCTCTTCAAAGACTTGCAAAAGAAGACCCAACTTTCAGGACTTATACAAATAAAGAAACAGGGCAAACTATAATATCAGGTATGGGTGAATTACATCTTGAAATTATCGTTGACCGTATGCTTCGTGAGTTTAAAGTTGAAGCGAATGTAGGTAATCCACAAGTTGCCTATAAAGAATCATTTAGAAATGCAGTTGATGTAGAAGGAAAATATATAAAGCAATCAGGTGGACGTGGACAATACGGGCATTGTAAAGTAAGATTCACGCCAATGGATGCAAATGCAGAGCATACTTATAAATTTATCAACAGTACAGTTGGAGGTTCTATTCCTAAAGAATATATACCAGCGATTGATGAAGGTATACATGAAGCAACGCAAAGTGGAACGCTTGCAGGATATCCAGTACTTGGGGTTCAAGCAGAAGTGTACGATGGTTCATATCATGATGTAGACTCTTCAGAAATGGCGTTCAAGATTGCCGGATCAATGGCTTTCAAAGAAGCTATGAGAAAAGGTAATCCAGTATTGCTAGAACCTATAATGAGAGTTGAAGTAGATGTTCCAGAAACTTATATGGGAGACGTTATAGGTGACCTTAACTCTCGTCGTGGTAGGATAGAAGGAATGGAATCAGCTCATGGGGTTCAAAGTATACATGCATTAGTTCCACTAGCTGAAATGTTTGGATATGCAACTGACTTACGTTCAAAAACGCAAGGAAGAGGAAACTATGTTATGGAACCTCACCACTATGAAGAATGTCCAAGAAGCATTCAAGAAAAAGTTTTGGCAGGAAAAAATCAATAAAAAAATTTATAGAAAATACTTGCATATTTGTAAAAAATAAAATATAATACAAATTATGCTAAATAAAAAAATATATTATAAGATTGAGGAGGATTATAAAAATGGCAAAAGCTAAATTTGATAGAAGCAAAACACACGTTAATATCGGTACTATTGGTCACGTTGACCACGGTAAAACAACATTAACAGCAGCTATAACTAAGGTTCAGGCAGGAAAAGGACTTGCAGAAAATGTTGCATTCGACCAAATAGATAAGGCACCAGAAGAGAGAGCAAGGGGTATAACAATTTCTACAGCTCACGTTGAGTATCAAACTCCTGCAAGACACTATGCACACGTTGACTGCCCAGGACATGCTGACTACGTTAAGAACATGATAACAGGAGCAGCTCAAATGGACGGAGCAATACTAGTTGTTGCTGCAACTGACGGAGCAATGCCTCAAACAAGAGAGCATATACTACTTTCTCACCAAGTTGGAGTACCTTATATAGTAGTATTCTTAAATAAGTGTGATATGGTTGATGATGATGAATTATTAGAATTAGTAGAAATGGAAATAAGAGAATTACTTTCAGCTCAAGATTTTGATGGAGACAATGTTCCAGTAATAAAAGGTTCAGCTCTTAAAGCACTTGAGGGAGACCCAAAATGGGTTGATAAAGTAACTGAATTGATGGACGCTATAGATAGCTACATTCCAGATCCAGTAAGAGATACAGATAAAGCATTCTTAATGCCTGTTGAAGATGTATTCTCAATAACAGGACGTGGAACAGTTGCTACAGGTAGAGTAGAAAGTGGGGTACTTAAAGTATCCGATACAGTTGAAATCATCGGTATCGTAGAAGAAAAGAGATCAGTAGTAGTAACTGGAGTAGAAATGTTTAGAAAACTACTTGACCAAGCTCAAGCAGGAGATAATATCGGAGCATTACTTAGAGGTGTTGATAGAGAACAAATCCAAAGAGGGCAAGTTCTTGCAAAACCAGGATCAATAACTCCACATACTAACTTCAAAGCTCAAGTTTACGTTCTTAAAAAAGAAGAGGGCGGACGTCATACTCCATTCTTCGGAAACTACAGACCACAATTTTATTTCAGAACAACAGACGTTACAGGTGTTGTTAACCTACCAGCAGGTGTAGAAATGTGTATGCCTGGTGATAATATTGAAATGACTATAGAACTTATATCTCCAATAGCTATGGAAAAAGGTCTACGTTTTGCTATCCGTGAAGGTGGTAGAACAGTAGGTGCTGGTTCTGTTATTGAAGTAATTAAATAGTTGAATAGTATATATCGAGAAAATTAAGCCGAAAGGCTTGATTTTTTTTGTCGAAATGATATAATTAGATGACATAAAGGAAATGAATAAAAGAAATGAATAAAAGAAATGAATAAAAGTATAGGGGGTAATTAAGATGGCAAAAGAAATTAATGAAAGTGAAAAACCTGTAAAGGTAATAAGGTTCGATTGGGCGATAAAACATATACTTAGAAATAAGGCGAATTTTGACGTGCTNNAAGGAAGATATGCAGGTTATAGAAATTTTAGAAAGCGAATCAAATAAAAGTAGTGCGAAGCACAAGTTTAACAGAGTAGATTTATTAGTAAAAGATAAAAATGGAAGAAAAATAATAGTAGAAGTGCAAAATGCTTCCGAAACGGA